>JAACPI010000009.1 GCA_009995545.1 bacterium | reverse complement strand
CTTCAAACTACTATTCAAGCAACAAAAGCAAAAAACTGCTTTAATCAAACATAAATGATTAAGAGAAAAAACTCAAGTAGTTATAAGAAAGAGGTTAGTAAAAAATTATCTGATTTCACAAAAATAATACTCTGTCCAAAATGTGGTTTTAAGATTAGTGGTTATTTTTTTACTAAAGTAAAAGATTTAAGTGGAAAAGTTAGACATTCAAAATGCCCAAATTGTGGGTATTTTGAAGATCCCGAGTAGCGATAAGTGTATTTAAGGTTTGTGTAAGTTATTCAAAATTTTGGCTTGACGCAATTATAATTTGATTTTTCGAAAAATGTTTAAAAAACAAGTAGAGTTTTGCCACAAAGTCTCTGAGCTAAAATACTTAAAAAGGTATAGTAATAATCCCTTAGTTACGAATAAGGATACCGTAGCTTCCCATACTTGGAGAGTTGCTATTCTTGCACTTACTATTCGTAAAGAACTAGAAGAATTAGGCATTGATTTTGTTAAGTTAATCTCCTTAATCTTGGTTCATGATTTAGTAGAGTTAGGAAATAGTGAAGTCAGAGCTTTAGGTTATAGAGACCGGGAGAAAAAATCCCAAATCGAAAGAAGAAATGCGAAAAAACTCTTTAAAAAATATTTAGGGACTGGGTTTGGGGAGGAAGTTCTCTCTTTAGTAAAAGAAGTTCTAGACACTTCCTCGGGAGAAGCCTTAATCACCAAAACCTTAGACAATTATGAAAGTAATATGCACGTAATAGAGGAGATAGCTCCCTTGAAAGATTTGGGGCAGCGTAGAAGAACTAAAGAATATATAACCAAACGACTGGGTATTAACGAAGTTACAGATAGATTAATTGAAACGCAATTGCTTGAAATAGATGGGATTGAGTAGCGAAAAAAAATGGGGGAGGCATTTTTCGTCGAAAGCCCCCCCCCATCCCCGTAATTTTTAACAGCGACTATAACTACAACCCAGACATTTTTGACAGCCCTCTACTTCTATTAGAGCCATGTTTCCGCATTCGGGGCACATACCTGCATTTTTAAGGGATGCGCTTGAATCTGATTCTTCTTGGCTTTCTGAGAACTTAGTAGTTGAAGTTGTGGTTGTTAAAAGCAATTCCTCTTTAATACCTTCTTCTTTAACTCCGTTTGAAAGTTCCAGCTCTTTTATTAACACCTTTGCTACAGCATCTGGCAAACTTCTAACTCTGTTTGGGCCAAACCCTGTACTTGTTGCTCCTCCGATATTTTTAAGGTGTTCTACAATTTCTTCCATAGCACTGTAAGGGTCGTTGGAGCTTCTTAGCCAGCCACTAATTACTCTACCAAAACCTTCTGCAACCGCACTTAAGTCGCTTCCTGCTTTTCCGATTGTTACAAAAACCTCAAAGGGGTCTGTGCCACTTTCACCGTTTCTATTTACTGTTACAAAAGCTTTACCAAAAGGTGTATCTATTTGGTGTGTTCGTCCGTGTAAAACCGAGGGTCTAGGTTTCATATGCCCTTCGTCTACATCAACTTTGTTTTCTGGGGTACTACCGTCTTTTTTATCTTTAGTTTCTTTAGTTTCAAGTACTACCTCTTGTCTAGAACCTGTTACATATACTGTTAGCCCCTTGCACCCTAGTTCCCAAGCCATTATATATACCTTAGCTACATCATCTTCGGTTGCTCCCTCTGGAAAGTTACAAGTTTTAGATATTGAATTATCTACAAACCTTTGTATAGCAGCTTGCATCATTACGTGCTCTGTAGGCTTAATGTCAGCTGAAACAACAAATGCTTTTTTAATATCCTCAGGTATATCTGTTAAATCCTGAATAGTACCTTTGTTTATAGAATACTCTACTATCTCCTTTTTCTTTTCTTCACTTAAATCTGCTTTATCTAATGCCTGTTGAAATAGTGGGCTAACATATGTTAGTTGTAACTTATCTTCTCCGGTACCTGCCGATTGATAAACGTTTCTGTAGTAAGCCAAAGCAAAAACAGGTTCACATCCGTAACCTTCTACCCCTAAAACAGTTGAAGTGGTTCCTGTTGGAGCTACAGTTAACTGTGTGCTGTTTCTAATTCCATGCTCTTTTATACCCCTAGTTATTTCACTCCAGTTTATACTAGGTCTGTTTAGGTCCAACTTATTGTCCATTAAAGACCTAGGTTCTTTCCAAGTTACGTTCTCGGGATCGTAAATACTCCCACTTATACCTGGAAAAGCTCCTCTTTCTTCTGCTAACTCTATGCTTGTTTTCATGGAGTGAAAACGTATAAACTCTGTAAGTTGAGAAGCTAGATCTAAACTTTCTTCACTTCCATATCTAATTCCCATTTTGTACATAGTATCGGCAAGGCCTAAAAATCCTAATCCAATTCTTCTGTTTTTGTGTGCGGCTTCTTTTAGCTTTGGAACTGAAGGAACATAGGAATTTTGATTTACTACATCATCTAAAAATCTAGTTCCTAAAACAACGGTGTCTTTTAAATGATCCCAGTCTATTTTTTTGTCTACTACTGACTCAAGAATATTTACATGTCCTAAGCAGCAATTTTCGTAGGGGCCAAGCCACTGCTCCCCACAGGGGTTAGTAGCCTCTAATAGGTACTGATTTGGAACTGGGTTATATCTATTAGCTTCATCTATGTATAAACATCCGGGTTCTCCGTTGTGGTGGGCGTACTTTATTATTTCGTCAAACAACTCTTTTGCTTTTACTGTTTCCCACACTTCACCGTTTCTGGGGTTAATTAAGTCAAAATCGCCCTCCTCTTTTACTGCTTTCATAAACTTATCCGTTATAGCAACTGAGATATTAAAGTTAGCAACTTTACCCTCACTGGATTTACAGGTGATAAAAGATCTAATATCCGGATGATCCACTCTTAAAACTGCCATGTTAGCGCCTCTTCTAGTTCCTCCTTGGGCTATTTGACCAAAAGCGGCATCGTAGGCCTCTAAAAAACTAATAGGGCCGCTTGCTATTCCATTACTCGTTTTAACTCTATCTCCCTTAGGTCGAATTTTGCTAAATGAAAATCCGTTTCCCCCTCCAGTTTGTTGAATCAAGACTGCGTCTCGTAATGTACTAAAAATACCCCCTTCTTCTTTACCCATCTCATCTTTTATAGGTAAAACAAAGCAAGCAGCCAATTGTCCTAGGGGTGTACCCGCGCCACTCCACGTAGGTGTATTGGGGATAAATCGTTTTGTAGCCAGTAAGTTGTAAAAATGTTTAGTGTAAGTCTTTATCAGCGTCTCTTCTTCTTCACCAAGTGCTACATTAGATGCAACCCGCATCATAGCCTCGGCTACAGTTTCCTTAGGATCCCCCTTTTCGTCTTTTAGGGAATATCTGCGTTTAAAAATCTCTAAAGCGTTACCTTCAATATCTGGTTTTTCGATATTTAAAAGTGTTTTATATTCTTTAGACTTTATCTTTGTCTTTAAATCTTCTTTTTGCATGGCAGATATTTAAAATTAATAATGTTTTAACCCTCTATTTTTTTAATTTCCTCTCTAAATTCTTCTACATCGGTAAAATCTAAAAATACACTGGCAAATCTTAAATAACTAACGGTGTCTCTGTGTTTTAATCTTGTTAAAACCATTCTGCCAATATCTCCGGTTGATGTCTGGGTGCTTTTGCGCTTTAAAAGCCTTGCTTCAATGTCATCGACTATTTCATCTACTTCGTCTTCAGATAATCTTTTTTGTACTGTAATTAAAATTCCTTTTCTTAGTTTGTCTCTATTATATTTTTGAACGCCTCCGTCTTTTTTTACAACTTTTAAATCTATAGACTCTATTCTTTCGTAGGTGGTGAATCTTTTACCGCATTTTAAACATTCGCGTCTTCTTCTGCTGGTGGCCTCATCATCTAAATCTCTTTTATCAATTACTTTGGTATCTGAATTACTGCAATAAGGACAAAACATATTTTTTAAATCTGTAGTTTTTAACTTAGCTCCAAAACACCGCATTTTGTGGTGTGAGTTATATTTGAACACAACTTGTAGTGGTATTCAAGGATGAGTTAGTTAGACTAGGGGTTTTTATTT
This sequence comes from bacterium, assembly GCA_009995545.1. GTDB lineage: Bacteria > Patescibacteriota > WWE3 > 2-01-FULL-39-13 > JAACPI01 > JAACPI01. The sequence continues at coordinate 26,415 of JAACPI010000009.1, read as the reverse complement.
TAGGTAAAGGTAGATTTAGTTTTGTGTATTTTTTGGGTATTTGAAGACGGGCTTTTGTAGAGTTTAAGGGAAAATATAGTAATCTATTTAAAATAGATCCAAAGGAGTAGTACGTGTGTAACTCACCTACTTACGGAGATAATGCCTATTACTTAGTAAGGGTGGGTTTATTATTTTTTAAATATTCCAGTATTTGTTCAACATAAAAGTCTGATTTTTTACTCTTAATGGCTTCTAACTTTCCCCCTGCTGCTTGGTCGTGACCGCCACCTCCAAAATGCTCTGCAATTTCCCTTACATTTACACTGCCTTTTTTGGCCCTAAAGGATATTCCCCAGGCCTTTTCTTGTCTATTGTATCTAAGGTAAAATCCCCAATCTAAATCTTCAATAGTATTTAAGTACCTTTTAAATATTCCAACCCCGTTACTGTACTCTTCGTCTGTGAATTTATTGCTTTCAGTTTTTTCGATAAATGAAACTACAAAGGGTGGCCACCCTTCAATCTTTTGTTCTGCCAGATTTTTTAAGAGTATTCCTAAAACTTTTAGACTTCCTAGTTTTAATTTTGAGTATTCTGACTTTAGCGATTCTACTTCTATGTTTCCTGCCTCGATTAAGTTTTTTGCTGCTATAAATGAAGAAGTGCCTCCTTTTCCCGTAATGTAAGTAAAACTTCCCGTGTCTCCATAAATACCCAATAGTAATATTTCGCATATTTCCTTAGAGAGTTTTGTTCTAAAGCTGTGAAAAAATAACCAGTATAGTGCTTCTGCATTTGAAGTATATGTAATTTCTGGGTAGCTTAGTATCTTATAATAGGTCGTGCCTTCTTTTAAGTCTGATTTGTGATGGTCTATACAGATACTTTTAAGTCTTAGCCCTTGTATTTTTTCAGGAAAGTTTGTAATTCTGTCTAATTCTTTTGTGTCTAAAACTATTATTAAATCATCAGCTACTAGAGATTTGTATATATCCTCTACAAACTCGATTTTTTCAAAGTTTTTAAAATATGACCACCTTGGTTCTTTAGGTCCAGATATTATAATTTTTATTCTATCTTCTGAAATCTCTAAATAATTGTTTATGTAGTAAAAGGTTGCAAGAACGGATGCAATAGCATCATCATCAGGGCTTACATGGGAGGTAATAACTATTCTCTGTGTGTGGGTTTTTACAAATGAGTTGAACTCTGTTCTAAACTCTTTTAAATTGTAAAATTGTGAGTCCACTTTTACTTTTTGGCTCCTACCAGTTTTTCAAAATCGTCTTGTTCTAATGTTTCCACCTTAATTAATTCCTCACTTACTAATATCATTTGTTTTTTATGCTTTTTAATAATCTCTTCTGCTACCTTTTTGCCGGCTAATATAATTTTTTCAATTTCTTTGTCTATTTGATCTTTTTTATTTTCGCTAATTTCGTTGTGGGTTCCAAGCTGCATTGCTAGCCATTTTCTATCTTCATTTTGTACGTAATTTATAGGGCCAAGTGGGCTCATTCCCCATTCTGTTACCATGCGCTTGGCTATATCTGTTGCCCTTTCAATATCGTTGCTTGCTCCAACACTTTGTTCTTTAAAAAAGACTTCTTCTGCTGCTCTTCCCCCTAGCATTACACTAATAGTTTGCATCAACTTTTGTTTACTGTAGTTGTATTCTTCTCTGTCGCTAGACATATCGGTATGCCCCAGGCTTTGTGTTCTGGCAACAATACTTATTCTTCTAACGGGATCCGCTTTGTCTAGATAGTGGGCTACAATGGCATGTCCCGCCTCATGGTACGCAGTCATCTTTTTTTCTTCCTCACTTGAAAGCATTTTTCTTTCAGGGCCAAGTTTAACTTTTGTTGCAGCCTCGCTAATATCTTTAAAGGTGATAATAGATTTATTTTTTCTAGCAGCTAGTATTGCCGCCTCGTTAATCATGTTTTCTATATCTGCCCCACTAAAACCTACTGTTCTTTTTGCAATTTGATCTAACTTAATACCTTTTGTTAATGGTTTTCCTTTTAGGTGTATTGCTATTATTTTTTCTCTTTCTTCTACCGCAGGCAAAGTTAAAGAAATTTTTCGATCGAATCTTCCGGCTCTTACTAACGCTGGGTCTAACATATCTGGTCTATTGGTTGCTGCTATTACAATTACATTAGTATTTTGATCAAAACCATCCATTTCGACTAATATTTGATTAAGTGTTTGTTCCCTTTCATCGTGGCCTCCCCCAATTCCCATTCCTCGTTGTCTTCCAATTGCATCTATTTCGTCTATAAAAATTAACGCAGAAGGGCTAGCCTTTGCGTTTTTAAACATATCTCTTACCCTCGCACTTCCAACACCCACAAGCATTTCCATAAATTCACTTCCAGCGGCGTTATAAAAAGGTACATTAGCCTCGCCGGCTATCGCTCTTGCTAAAAGGGTTTTTCCAACTCCTGCGGGGCCAACTAAAAGCACTCCCTTAGGAATTCTAGCCCCAACCTTTTTGTATTTGGCTTGGTGTTTTAAAAAGTCTACAAGCTCGTACATTTCTTCTCTTACTTCTTCGCTTACCGCCAAGTCTTTAAAGGTAGTGTTTTTACCAGTTCCTTTTTGAAACATTTTAGCTTTACTTTTTGCAAAGTTAAAAATATCACCAGGACCGCCCGCACCTCCGCGAGATTGCTTAAACATACTAAAAATAAAAAATGCAAAGAGCCCGAAGAACAGAATGTTTATAATTAATGAAATATTGTCCATTAATTTAGAGTCATCAATGGGTGTTACTGTTTGAACTTTAGTGTCAAGTTGCTTAGCACTTAGATAGTTTAAAAAGTCTGTGTTTGCAGGTATTTTAGATTTTAATAAGGTGCTTCCGTCTATAGGGTAAGCTTTAACCTCTGTTGTACTAAATTCCAGTTTTTCTATTTTACCCTGCTCTATGTCGTTAGTTATTTCGCTTAAAGAAACCTTTTTAGAGTCTGCAGAGGTAAGAAAAAAACTAGAAATAATTAACCATCCTGCCAAAATAAACAGCAATATAACAAATATATTAGGTTTTTTTCCGTTTATTTCAAAGTTTACAAAAAGGTTATTTAAATCTTTTTGTTTCTTAGATAGTTTTTGTTTAGGGGTCTTTTTTACCACGAAGGAAGTATATAATATACTTTATAGGTTATCAAATGGGTTATGTTGTTGTTTGGGGTTAAAATCCCATTTTTTCCTTAAGTTCGTCTACGGATTTTCTAGCCCTTTCTTTGGCTTTAATATTACCCTGTGTAATTATCTTTTTTAACAGTTCTGGTTTTGCCTCGTACTCTTTTCTACTTTGTTGAATAGGTTTTAGTTTATTATAAAGGGCTAAGGCTAGATCTTTTTTTAAGTCTCCATACCTTATTCCTTCATCTAAATATGCTTTAATGTATTGTTCTTTTTTTTGTTTACTCTCATAAAATTCTACCAAATATAAAAGGGTGGCTACCCCTCCTTTGGAAGGTATTTGGTCTCCTTTTCCAATATCTGTAGGTACTTTTGATAAAGACTTTTGTATCTGTTTTAAATCGTCAGTTAAATAAATGGCACTTCCCTCAATGCTTTTGCTCATTTTACCTATACCTGTTAAAGAGGGTACGTATTCACCCGAGGTTTTATATCTAGCTGGTTCTGGAAAGTCTGTGCCGTATTCTTGGTTAATTTTACGGGCAATTTCTCTGGATATTTCTAAATGAGGTTCTTGATCAATTCCAACTGGCACATGGGTAGCCTTATAGGCTAAAATATCTGCCGCCATCAATATTGGGTAGTTTAAGAGTGCCATAGTTGCACCATTTGAGGACTCTTTTAATTTTTCTTTAAAGGTAGGAAGGTGTTGCATTCTAGCTACAGTAACTACTGAAGAAAGCAGATTGGATAATACTGTGTGTTCTTCTACAGCAGATTGTATGAAAAGTGTAGATTTTTCAGGGTTTAAACCAGAGGCTAAATAGTCTTTTACAACGTCTTTTACTTGCTCCGCTAACTTTTCTTTATTGTAAGGGGTGGTGATGGCATGCAAATCTGCAACCATGTAAAAAGTTTCCGTGTTTGGGTTTTCTTGTAGTTCAAGCATACCCTTTACTGCACCTAAATAATTTCCAATATGTAATCTACTTGTTGCTCGTATTCCAGATAAAACTACTTTATTCATTATTTAATATTAACACAAATTGGCTATAAAAGGCTTTACTAGAGAAATCAGATCGTTAGATTTTAAGTTAACCGAGTGTGTTCTAAGGCCTGCATTAAAATTAACGCTTTTTATATCTTCTATACCTTTATCAAAGTAGGTTGTTAGACCCATCAAATTACCAAAAGGGGGTACACCGCCCACTTTACACTTAGTTAAATTTTCCACTTCTTCTATAGTAGCCATTCTTGGTTTTTTAAAACCTAATTCTTCTTTTAGTTTTTTCCAGCTTAACTGTTTGTTTGCAGGCATTACAAATAGGGCAAAGTTTTGTTTATCAACTTTTATGACCAGAGCTTTGGCTCCTGTAGAAATATCGACCCCTCTAATTTTGGCGGCCTCTTCACTGGTTTTAACTTCTTTATGAATTTCGAGTTTATAAACTATATTGTTTGAGTCCAATAGATTTATTATTTTATCGAACACGTCAGTATTTTTATCCATATTTGTTATTATAAACACTTTTAGTATAACTAGTCATTTGGTTTTAATTTAGCTATATTATCCATATGAAGAAACAATTAAAGCCTAAAAGCATAGCGCCCATTTACAGAGTGTTCGACTGTATCTTATCTCCTTTTATGTTCCTTCTTGGGGGTTTAAAAATGGACAGCATTCAACAGACTCACGGTTGGCATACCTTAGATGTAGATCCAAATGTGGTTGATTTAAAAAAATCGTTAACGGTAATAGGCTCTGATGCCAGTAAGTTTAATAACTTTGGTCGAATTATAGATCACTTGGGGGTTTTTCATATGCCAATTTTTGGAGGCTGGAAAAATTATGTAATTTTGGAGTGCAAAGATACTTTTTGGTATGTTGGGTGGTTATCTAAAGGGTTTTCACAGGTACACTGTTTGCCCATTAAAGGTAGTAAAGTCAAAGTTTTAACAGGCATAAAAGGAAATAAAACAGTATTTTTTGGTGTAGATAAAAATGGAAACCAAGTACCTATCAAAAAACTAGCTCAAGGAATTTTAGGAGATGGTAAATATAAATCGGTACCTCTTTATTGAATAATTATTTATTCTTGTTTCGTCTTTTAAAATAAAGAATTATCAATAAAATTGGTGCCCAAATTACACTGTAAACGGCTAACCAGATAACTTTGTTTCCTATTCCCCTAAAAGTTACTACTAAAGATCGTACCGCTTCTTTAAAGACAGAGCTGGGTCTCCAACTAGTGTCTGGAACATAGGGTAGTGAGTATTCATCTGTCGAAAGGTACACTGTGAATTTAACGGAATTTGCTGTCTGTTCCAAATATTGTTTTTGGCCTTTTATACTGTCAATCTGTCTTTGCAAATTTAAGATTTCATTCTGAACCTGCAAAATATCTTGTACTTCTACAGCTTTGGTCATTATTTCTTCAAATCTGATTTTGTTTTTGGTGTATAGTCCTAGTTCTTCTTCTAAATCTCTGTATTGATCTGTAACATCGTTACTACTCATACTTTCTGTTACTACCTTTACACCTGTACCTTTAATGAAAGATTGTAAATCATCCGCGCTTTCTTTGGGTACTCTAATAGCTAGGTTAGCTGTAGTAGACTCCGCTGGTTTTGATACGTTCATGTTTACTACAAATCCTTTAAGTTCTGCTGTTTTTTGTTTAATGTCTCCCAAAGATTTGTTTACATTTTCAACCTTTAAAGAAATATAGTTATCATCTACAGTCATTCTTTGATCCTGTGCCACGCCTAAATTTGCGCTTTCTTTAGAGTTGTAGCTTCTGCTTAAAGATGTAATCGGGGCTCCCATCATGTCTGCCCCACTAAAGCTTTCGTTATACATAGCAGACTTTTGTAAAAGGGGTGAGGGTACCAAGGAGCGATTTGTAAAAACAAATAAAACTAATAATAAAATAGTTACAAATTGAAAATTCATTTTTATCCAGGCTATTAATTTTTTCATATGTAACTAAATGGTAACATTAAACTAATTATGAACAAGAAAAATCTGGCAGCAGAGGTTGTAAAGATTCTTAAAGCAAAATACCCAAACGCAAAAGCCGAACTAAACTGGGATAAAGAATTTCCTTATCAGTTAGTTGTGGCTGTAATGCTTAGTGCTCAGGCTACAGATAAAGGCGTTAATAAAGTAACTGCAGGGCTATTTAAAAAGTATAAAACTCCCCAAGACTTTGCTAATTCTAACTATAAAGATTTAATTGAATACACCAAGAGTATAAATTATTACAAAACAAAAACAGAAAGAATTTTAAAAAATGCAGGACAGTTACTTGAGATGTTTAATGGTCAAATTCCTAAAGAAATTAAAGATTTAATAAAATTGGCGGGTGTGGGCAGAAAGAGTGCCAATGTTATTTTGCAAGAAATATACGGTATAGGTGAGGGGGTTGTTGTAGACACCCACATGACAAGGGTTACTCACAGACTAAAACTGCAACCTTACTCTAATCAAAAAGATGCAGAAAAAATCGAAGTAGAACTTGGGAAGATTGTAGATAAAAAGAGTTACACTGATTTTAGTAGATCTATAGTTTTACACGGAAGGTATACTTGCAAAGCCCAAAAACCAATGTGCCCAGAATGCGAACTTAATAAAATTTGCCCCAGCGCATTTAATTTATAATATGTATCAGCTAATAAAAAAATCTTTAACGGACAAGGCATTTTATAGTAAGGGTTTTAAATCGGTGTCTAGATTAAAAACTATATTATACGTTTTTTTAATTTGCTTATTATTTGCCCTGTTTACCTCACCTACAAGTACCGCTAAATCCTATAAAAGCTTTTTTAACTTAAAGGAGCAGGTTTTAGAGTTGCCATCTTTGTTGGAAATAAATTACAGCTCTAACCAAGGTTTATCTACGAATGTTGAAAGCCCCATTATCTTAGAGATCGAGAAAAACAATTACATGATTGTTGATCCTAATGCAAATTATAAATCAAAGGGTATGGGAAATACTGAGGTGATATTTAGAAAAAAAGGATACATGACTTACCAAAACGGGGATTTAACTAGCCAATTATCCTACAATTTGCCTGAATTTATGGACTTTAATTTAACCTCTAGTTATTTAAAGGATGAGTTTAATTCGGTACCCACAGGCTATGTTCTTTTTGTATTAGCGGTAAGTACGTTGATTGGGAATTTTTTATTAGCAATAATAAACTTGTTTTTAATGGTTATTATGTTTGGCTCAATGAGTTTTGTGGTTAACAAATTACTACTAAAAAGTGAGGATACCTTGGCACAAAATTATAAAAAGATGCTATTTTTAGGTGTATTCTTTTTAATTGGAACAGCTATAAATATGTTAATTGGTGGTTCGAAACCTATTTTTGACATACTTCTGTTAGGCTTGGGGTATTTTTTACTAATTAGATAAAAGTAAAGAATGCGGAGACAGGCTGTTTTTTGCTTATTCTTATTTACTTTCTCCTGATTCTACGTCAACCTGAGCTGGTTCTCCGTTAACCTCTACTTGTATATTCTTTTCCATTACTAACCTTTTAACTTCGTCATATAGACTGATTTTAGAATGGTCGATTTTTTTACCATCAATGTAAAAGGTTGGTGTTGAGTTTACTCCTAAACTGTTTGCGTACTTTATGTCTTCATCTACTTGTGCTTTAACAGCATCACTACTGTAGTCTTGTTTAAATTTTTCGATATCTAAGTTAAGCTCTGTTGCAAAAGATATAAAATCTTCTTCTTTAAGGGGGTTGGAGTTATCCGTTTGATTTCTAAATAAAATGTCTTGGTAATCAAAAAACTTACCTTGTATTCCTGCAGCCTCGCTAGCTTTAGCGGCATTATAGGCATAATTATGTATACTGGTTAAAGGGAACTGTCTGTACACTACAGAAACCTCGGTACCGTAGTCTGCAATTATTTTGTTAACCGTTGCCCACATAGATTTACAGGCGGGGCACTCAAAGTCTGAAAATTCTACAACTACGACTTTTGCTTTGTCCGTTGGTAAGTTGGTGTTTGGGCTGGTTCCTATTATTTCTTCTAGAGGTATTACTTGGTTGGCAGTTTCATTACTTTGTGTTGTAGTTTTAGGTTTAGAGGCAACTAAAATTATTCCACCAAATAAAACTATGGTTATTACTGTGACTATTACGTAAAAAACTTTGTCTGAATTCATTTTGTTATTTTTTAAAATTTTTAGTGACTATCAATAATCCTACCACAATCATTGTTACTGCAAAAAGATAAATTAGGTCGAAATTCAAAACAACCAAGGCATTGCCTATTCTTAAAGGCTCTAATAAGGTTCTTATTAAGCCATAACCTATTAAGTAGACCCCCAGTATTTTTCCTGTTCCAAACAGAATTTTTTTGTTTAAATACATGTCTGCTAAAAAAGAAAAAAGTATAAACAGTAAGATACTTTCATATGCAAATAGTGGGTGAAATTTTAAAGAATTTAAAAACTGTTCAGGTCTAAGTTCTGTTGGAATGTAAATACCCCAAGGTTTATTGGTTGGAAAACCAAACAACTCTTTGTTAAAGAAGTTTCCAATGCGGCCCCCTATTTGAACTATTGGGGCAAATAAAACTATTAAGTCTAAATAAATTAGGGGGTTTTGTTTTTTTGATTTAGCAAAAAAATACACCGTTATTGCACAAAAAATAATTGCTCCAAAAATCCCCATTCCTCCATTTTTAAAATTTAAAATTTCATTTGGAAATTTACTATAATAATCCCAATAATCTAATATATGATAAATTCTTCCTCCAATTATTGCTGAAGGGATTAGAATAAGTGCTAAATTCCAAAAATCGTTAACTGGTACTACCTTATTTTTTTTAATTATTTTTTCTATTAAGAGTAAACAGACTATCGAAGTAGTTGCGATTAGTAATCCATACATAAAGGTTATGTTTTTTGGTTATTATTAGTTGCAAGTGTGCTTAAAGAGATTTAGTTAACAACTTTTCAGTACCTTCAAAGTTAGTAGCAAAACCTTCTTTAGCGCCTGGTTTTTGAATTACAGATAGGCTGTTTTTAATGCCCCATTTTAAGGATTCTTCTGGAGTTTGGTTTTTAATTCTTGCATACAAAAACCCACTGCCAAAAGCATCTCCCGCTCCTACGGTATTTTCTACTTTTACCTTTAAAGAAGAGCAGTGAACTACATTTTTTTTATTTATGTAGAATGCCCCTTTTTCCCCTAGGGTTAAGAGTATGGTTTTTGCTGTAACTTTTTCTGCTAAAAATTTTATTATTTGTTTCGTATCATCCATTTTTATGCCGCTTAAGTGTGCTGCTTCTTCAATATTTAAACTTAAAATTTCAATATTTTTAAAATTTGCTAAGTCTTTAGTGTTAAGCTCGTTAATTCCGGGGTTCCAAAATATTTTAATACCTTTATTAGTTAAATAATCTATAACTTCAAAAGCATTTTTACTTGTTAACCCTAAATTTGTAAGGTATACCCAAGTAGTGTCTATATTTAAGTTTTTAATTTGCTCTAGATTTAAACCTTTACTAACACCTCTATAAACTAAAACGGTTCTTCCACCATCTGGTGCGGTTAAAATTACCGAAAATGCCGTTTTTTCACCTTTTTTAATTATTAAATTTTGGGTATCTACCCCAAATTTAGTTAGATCATCGTAAATAAATTCTGAAAATACATCGTTTCCAATTGCTGAAATGCAGTTCGTTTTTAAACCAAAATGGGATAAGGAGCAGGCTGAGTTTGTAGCTCCCCCTCCACTTGATACAAAAAAATCATCGAGTTCTGTTTTACTGCCATACATTTCACATATGGCCATGCCTGTATTAAATTCAGCATTTTTTACTAATTTAAAATCTTTAGATTTTACAATGGTATCTATGGTGGCGGCTCCTATGGAAATAACATCAAATTGTGGCATTAGAGATAGTATATAGGATTTGGGATTTTGGATATAGAACGAAAAGTTTGGGAACGATTTTGTTTATTTACTACTGGCTACGTATTTTTTAAATTCGGGTAAAACTATTTTTAGTCTTTGCCTATGTAGTTTTTTAGAATAATTAAAATGGTATCTCTCAGGCATTATTGGCAGCCACTCGTTAAGGATACTTTCTACAACTTTTTTACTTATACCCGCATTACTAAAACCTGCCTCGTTGGCTTCTATATCTAAATTTAGCCTATCAAGCGAAAGAATGTCTAATTTATCTGCATCTTGTAAAACCTTACCCTCAATATATTTTGGGGTACTTCCAAATTCGTGATTTAATATAGAGTCGTAGATAATTTCTTTTTCTTCTCCCTTAAAAGACTTTGCTAAGTACTCTGCTGTTGTTTCGCAATCTCTTCTCTTTGATAAATCTTCTTTTATGGCCACATCGTGCCACATGCAAAGTATTTCTAATATATCTTTGTTAACGTTTAGCTTTTCTTTTTTAACCAGTCTATTTGCTAACTGTAAAACTCTAAAATGATGGGTGATTTCGTGAGCCCAATTTCGGGGGTTTTCTATGAGCCTTTTTTGAGCCTCTATAACTAAATTAAGCTTGAGATTTTTATCCATTTTAAATATCCAATTTTGCTAGGATTCTTTTTGCCTCTTTTTTTCGCTCCCCTAAAACATTTTGTGGGTCTTTAACAGATATTACAGAGGAAGCATAGTGATTTGCTAATATTTTTCTGTTAGTTTCAGAAGCAATCTTTGCCATAGTTAAGTGTATTCCGCTTAACCAAACATTAAGTCTAATTTCACTCTGATCGTCATCCTTAAACTCTTGTTCGTATGCTGTAAATATTAGTTGTTCACCAAGTAACAAAGTTTTAACGGCACTTTCTAGCTCTCCTAAATTAAACAAAATTTCGCCTTTTAATCTTAAGGGCCAAGCCTTATGAGCCTGCGTCCCTGGGAGATCTTTTATAGCTAAATTAATTAAACTTAAAGCCTCTTTTAAAGCTGTTTTTTTGTCTTTGGTGTTTATTAGATTTGCTTTGAAAAGGACCACACTAGCTAGGTGAACATTATTTATAGCGTAGTCGCCTTTTATATTTTTATTTCCTAAATCAAATACCTTTTTGTTTTGTTTTAATATGCTTTGTACTTCTTTTAACGATTCTTCTGCTTTTTCTACTAGTTTAATTTTTTCTTGTAGACTTTCTGTTTCTTCGGCTATTCGGGTATAAACTATTCTTAAATGCCCTAATACTTGAACAGCACCTTTGTAATTTTTTGCCTGCTTGTCTCTTTTAAGAATTTCGCCAAACATTTGTTCTGACATTTTAAGAACGCCACTTTCTCTAATTTCAATTGCTCTGTTTAAATAACTATCTCGTTCTTTTTTAGTTGATTTTATGTCTAGTCTTTTAGTAAAGCCCTTTTTCGACATATCTTTAATAATAGCGGCTACCCTTTGTTTAGTTAGCTTATATTTTTTTGCGAGTTCCGAATAAGAAAGATTATTGCTTAAGTAATCTTCAATTATTGTGTTGTTTCTTTTAAAGTTATAATCAGATCTTATATTTTTCATAGTGACCTAAAGTTACCACGAATTAAATTACTTGTCAATAGATAAATATATTATTTTATAGTGTAAATAGATAATTGTTTTTTACTTAAAGTTTATTTCTCCCTTTTTTTCGTTAAAGGTGATTACAAATTTATCAAAAACTCCCTGCCTGCCTAGCAAAAGTGGGACGGTGTCTTGGGTAGCCCAAGCAACTGGAATGGTGAGTGTTTCACCTGCTACTACTGCATTAGTGTAATTTATGTAGTAGCCTATCCTGCCTGCAATGCCCCCAATATATTTTAAGTCTGTTCTTTTTAAATTGAGCATTTCGCCCGCCCACTTTGGTAACAATGTAATGTCTGCGCCACTATCTACTAACATTTTTAAATCAACATTTCCCCCGCTATTTTTAAAAGTAACAATACAAACTGGGTGTTTGTTTACTTCGCCATCTATAATTTTATCGTACTTGTATGTTACCCCTTCCCTCTGTATTCCAAATAGTCTTTTAAACCAATTCATACACTAGTGAAGGGCAAATTTTTTTGGAGGAACTTTTACTACTAAGGGGGTCTCTTCTGGGTGGTCTTTTCTAAATTCGTCAATAATACCTGGTAATTTTTCACCGTGTCCATAAATACCTTTACTATAAAAAACTACGTATTCGTGAACTTTGTATTTGCTTAAGTCTGTCTTTTTCATAACATCCTGCGCGGTTGGTTCTACTTTAGGTTTCTTAAGAAAGTTAAATAGGTTCATGGTGGTTAAATTATACCATTGTGTTTAATTGTGCCTTTGGTTATATTTTATTCATGCCAAATCTACCTGAGTCCTTGATTACTGAAAATTTATTTACTGAGTCTTTAGTTGGTCAGGATCACGATGGTAAGAGGTTCGAGATTATAGATCAGAGAGAAATCTCTAAGCTGCCCTTCGAGGACGATGGGTTTGTCAGAATCCATTTAGCTGAGACGCAGGGAGACGGCAGTTTAGCAGTGAATAAACCTCTTCGTGTAACTCATCTTGGTAGAAGTTATCCCAAGGAGGATGGAAAGATACAGATAAATGTTCCAGTTGCTAAGGGCGGGGATGTGGGGCTTTTCAATAATTCTAAGGGTCACGGATCACCCTTCACCTTGTATGCCGCCAGATCTAAAGCGGGGTCCAGGGGCGATGCCTATATCGTTAACCTCGGTATGAATGCTACAGCCAGAGAGTATGATCCGAATTTTGGCGCATCTGCACCTGATGTTAGCTTGTCTTACGATTTAGAACGCAGTTCCTTTGATGGATTGGGTGGTGTACAAGATCGACTTAAGAGTTCCCCCCGGTATCAAGAAATTATGGATATTTACCCGGGTGCTAAATTTATCTTTGACAGAAAAGAAGGTAGTAAAAACTGGGTAGGCCGGGTTTATCTACCTAGTAGGCCAGAGACCAATGCAACTATACCCTTAAAATCCGGCGACAAAATTAGAATTAAAACAAAAAGTAAACCCGGCCTGGATGAAATCAGTGGCTATACTACAATTAATTTCTAAATTACCCTCTTTTTTTCCAAATTAAGCATTCTAGAGTTACTAAGAATATTTTGAGGAATTAAATCTTTTTCTGCGGTGGTTATAATTACCTGGTTTTCGTTAAAGTATTCTGCAATGGCGCTTCGGTGTGTTTCGTCTAATTCACTATAGATATCATCTAAAAGTAATATTATTTTAATTTTTAATTTTTGTTGTATATATTTTAAACTGGCTAGTTTTAAAACTAAAACCAAAGTTCTTTGCTCTCCTCTGCTGGCAAAGTATCTTGCATCGGTAAACCTGTCAATTTTTTTAAGCTCAATAAGTAAGTCATCTTTTTGTGCTCCTACTAGGGTTCTTTTACTGGCTATTTCTGCAATTTTATACTCCTGTAATCTTTGCTCACTTGCTATTGAGTGGTCATATGTAATTTTAGCTACTGCGTTACTGTTAGATATTAGGCTAAATTTTTCGCCTATAAACTCATTAATTTGAGTTATGAATATTTTTCTTTTTTCGTGTATATAGTTAGAAGATTCTATTAATTGTTGGTTCCAGTATTCTAGTTCGTTGTATCCCGATATCCCCTCGTTAATTCTTTTTAATAGTCTATTTCGGGCAGTTACTATTTTTTTAAGTTTTAAAATTTCCTTGGCATATTTCTCATCTGTTTGTGACAAACTTTCGTTTAAAAAATGTCTTCTTTTACTGGGTGATCCTATTATTATTTCTAAGTCTTGGGGGCTAAAAAGTACCGAATTTAAAGATCTAGAAAAAGTTGATAAGCTTTTGCTTACATTATTAACTTTGTAGGTTTTTTGGCTTCTGTTTCCCATTCCCTTTTGAATGCCTACAAATAGTTCGTCTTGTTCTTTATTTTCTCTACTTATATTTGCTTTAATATTAGCAACTTCTGCGTCGTGATTAATTAAATCTAAGTCGTACTGGCTTTTCCAACTTTTTCCATGCGTTAAAACATAAATCGCCTCTAAAATATTGGTTTTCCCAATTCCATTTGGCCCTAAAATTACATTTATTTTTGGGTCAAAGTTAAAGCTGTTGTCTTGGTAGTTTCTAAAGTTTTTTATACTTAAGCTTTTTATTTTCATAACATTTCAAATTCCTGGTACTTTTTAAATCTATCTATAGTTTGGCCTTTAAATGCATTTAATAAAGTTTTTAGTTCGAATAAGGTTGGGGTTCCTCTTAAACTTAGTATTTTTCCTTGTTTTAAGTTTTGTAACACTTCTTCTTCGGAATTAGAATCGGGTATTTCGGTGTAAACCTTTCCTATTTGTGAGTAATAATGTGAGTCAGAGGTGGCAATTGGTACTAAGCTGTGCTTTTTGGCAAGGTCAATTAGCTTGTCCTCTATTCCTGTTCTTAAATAATACACTTCCATTGCATTAGCAAATGACAATGCCTCCTCTAACACTTTTTTATTTTCCAAGTTTTTTTTACAAAATAGCCCGTTATACCCAAAGGGGTTTTCTAAAAAAGGGTGGGGGATAATGATAAAACACCCCTCCTTCTTGGCCTGTCTTACAATTTTAAAGTAATTCGAATCTGATAAATCTATTTTTTTTATATCGCCATAGACTAGTATTTCTCCCAAATTAGTTTTTATTTCCACCCCGCTTACGCTTATTGGGGCGTTAATTTTGTTTTTATTAATAAAGTCGACAGCCCTTGTCTCTCCGTGGTCGGTAATAGATATTGCGCCTAAACCTGCTGCTTTCGCAACCTTAAAGATTTTTTTAATTTCCATTGTACTGTCTAAAAGGTACTGGTATTTGTGAAAGGTATTTTTATATAGTGCCTGAGAGGAGTACACCGAATGTATTTGTAAATCTATTTTCATATACTGCTGTTTGCTGAGTCAATTATGAACTATAATTTTTTTAATGTCTTTAGAGTCCTTGGTAGATATAAAAAAGCTTGAGTCAAAAATAATTAAATCTTCTCCCTTAAAAAGATTAGCATCTGAGCACATCATAGAATCTGACTTAAAAAATAGAATTTTTGGTGACAAAGGTAACTATAGAATAGTCCAGACTAACTTTGTTAATACCTCTAGTAAATCGCATAAATTTGCCGCTATAGTGGTAATGGATTTATTTATTCCCGGTTTGAAAGCAGAAAAGGTTTTAACAAATGGGTGGCTAAATACTAGTAGATCCGAGTATGTTTCGCTTAATTTTAAAAGCAGAACAAACAATCTGTTAATGCAAAGAGATTATAATTTCCATTCATTCGATAAAAGATACGGTTATTTAAAAAACTCAATTGTAAGTGAGTGGTATACAGAAATTGTTTTGGGAAAAGAGTCTCTAGTTATCGGGGCAATTACAACAAAAGATTATTTTTCACAGGTTTTTGTAAAGCAAAAAAAATCTGGACTTAGGATTAGAGTTACCTGCCAATTGGATGACGTGATTGTGGGATCAAAACAAAAAATTGCCTCGGAAAAAATTGCCCTAATTTTAGATAGGAGACAAAGTGCGTTGAGTGGCTTTTCCCGTCTAGTTTCTCTTTTTGCTAAAAGTAGTATGTTGGTTCCTAAAGAAATAAATGGTTTAAACTGCGCCTACTATGATAGAGGAAACGATGTTGACGAAGAGTACGTTTTAGCACAATTAAATGTTATCAACAGCCTTAAGGTAAAACCTAAATTTAATTATATCCAGTTGGATGCGGGATATAGCGATCCCTGGGGAGATTGGTTTAAAACCGAAAGTAAGTTTCCGGGTGGGTTAAAATCAATTGTGGGCAAGATACATCAATCTGGTTTTAAGGCCGGTATCTGGGTAGCACCATTTATTGCAAGCCCTACAAGTGATATTTTTAAAAATAACCCACATTGGTTTTTAAAAGATTTAAACGAAAAATACATTGAAGGCAGGGGGTGCTCACCTTTTGACGGAATGGGGTTTTTGTCTTTTAAAGTTTTAGACGTTACTAATGATCAGGTTTTAGACTATATCCAATTTGTAGCTAAAAAATTTAAAGATTTTGGCTTTGATATGCTTAAAATTGATTTTACATATCCCATTCATTTAAAAAATAACTATTACAACAACAAGTACACTAGGGCCCAAATAGTTAGAAGGGCTTACCAAGCTGTTAGGCAAGGGGTTGGTAATGAAACCTTACTTTTATCTGGAATATCTCACCTTTCTCCGCTAGTTGGGGTTGTTAATTCTGCAAGAGTGGGGTCTGATTCCACAGCACCTTTGTTCTACCACAAAGGCTATTTTTCTAATTTGATAAATAAAAAAATGTATAATCGTAATTTAAAGATATGCGCTAATAGAAGTTTTTTAAATAATGTAATTTGGAAAAACGATGCAGACTGCGTGGTTTTTCAAAAGGGTACTGGGATTGGTTACTTAGAGACCAAAAAACATATAAACTTTATTTTAAAAAACGATCTTTCTAGGTGGGTGGGGGATGATTTACGAAAATTAGTTAAGGAAAATAAAATTGCGGATATGGTTAATTTTATAAATACTGTTCAATAAAGTATGCACGTAAAAGCTCTAAAAATAGGTATTAAAAAGGCAATGTTAAGTTTGCTAGCCGTAGTATTTTTTTACCTAGCTTTATACCTATTATTTCCAGTATTGCTTTCAGATAGAGTGTCTACTTACGTTTCTGAGGTTGGGGTATTTGGCCCCATCTTATTGGTTATTTTTGAATTTTTATCCAGGATAATCCCCCCGATATCCGGTGCCCCCGGGGTAATTTTAGGAATGACTACTTACGGGGTTAGAACTACCTGTGTGATTATATATTTAGGTAGTTTAGGAGGTGCAAGTTTTAACTTTTTTTTAGCGAATAAACTAGGTAAAACATTGGTGGAAAAAGTTTTAAGGAAAAAATACTCCGCTAAGTTTTACAAATATATTAATAGTCGAGCTACCCTGTTTTTGATAATCGGTGTAATAATCGGTTTTTCATTTATAGATCTTTTAGCATACCTAATAGGGCTAACAAAAATGAGTTTTAAAAAGTTTTTTTTACTATACTCTTTTTCTTCTTTAGTACCTGTGGGAGCTACCTACTTTATATTTAAAAATTCCGACATGAAGGATATAAATAACTTAACTATCTGGTTTATCTATGTATCTGTGCTTAGTGTGATTTTTGCAGTATGGTTTGAAATTCAAGAGCATTCTTTCTCTGAAAAAGCTAAAATAAAGAAGGTGTAATATTCTCTTTTTGGCAGGTTGGGCAGTAAAAAGTCCCTCGCCCCTGAACTTTTTCAAAGGTAATTTGGGTACCACAATCTTTACATTTGTGGTTCTTTTTTCCATAAATCCTAAAATAGTTTTGGTGTGATCCAGGTTTGCCATATAAATCAGCATATCTATCTATAGTGCTTCCTCGATGCTCTATTCCTTCGTTAATTATTTTTTGTACATTTTCAAATAAACTTTTATATTCTGAATTTGAAATAGTGTGGGTTTTTCTTTTTGGATTAATTTTGCTCATATACAGGGCGTCATTAGCGTAAATGTTTCCGATACCACTTACTAATTTTTGATCTAGCAAGTTTTGTTTAATTAATGAATTTCTCTTTTTTAAGCCTTGTATAAAATCTTCTAAAGTTAAGTCTTTATCTATTGCAGTTTTTGCATAGCCACCTTTATATTTTTCTAATTTTTCTTTGTCCCAAACTTCAAAATACCCAAACATTCGAACACTTGAGTAGTTTAAATAATCACCACTATCAAAATCTAGCCTTATTTTTATGTAGGGATCTTCGGTGTTGTATAAAAGTCTGCCAGTCATATTTAAATGTGTGGCTATATATTTTTCGGATGAGAGTTTTATAGTAATTAGCTTTGCTACATTGCTAACGTCTTTTACAGTACTTCCCACTACGTAGTTATTAAAATATTCATTAGAGGGGTCTAATTTATAATTTGCAAAAGTTGCTACTTTAGAAATTTTTTTACCTAAAGCTTCTTTTTTTAGGTCTCTTGAAATGGTTAAAACTTCTGGTAGTTCAGGCATGTGCTTAATTTACAGTTAAAAATGCAAAATTGATAGTTATGGGAGGAGAGTTATTAAATTTTGTTTTCTTTAAGTTTTTGATCAACAAAATCTTTAAACTCTTTTTTAAAGTTTGCTTTGCTAAATGTTGAGGCGTGTTTTATTATTGCTGAGATTTTGAATTTAGGATACAGAATTTCAAATTCTTTAATTGCACCACTTAAATCTTTGACTGTTGGCTTTTCAAATAAAATTCCATTTTCTTTAGTTACGGTTTCTTTAAACCCTCCGCTGTTTAGAGCTATTACAGGCTTTCCAAAACTCATAGCTTCTAACGGTGTTATTCCGAAATCTTCATCTTGGGTTGCAAGTACAAAAGCCTTACAGCCTTTTAAGTAAGCTACCTTTTCTTCTTCAGATAAAAATCCCAAAAGTTTAACGTATTTTCCTTCGTACTGTTTTAGCTCTTTGTCTAAAGACCCTGACCCGGCAATATAAATTGTTTTTTTAAGTTTACTAAATGTTTTGGCAATTATTTCTAGGTTTTTAAATTTTCCTTTTCTTGAAATAGTAAAGTAATAATTGCCTTTTTTAGCTTTAATTTTAGCTACCTCGGATTGTTTTAAGTTACTGTCATAAAAGGGGTAAATAACTTTTGCCTCCCGTTTGTAAAATTTTTTAATTCTTTCATTTGTATTTTTACTATTTGTTAGTAAAAAATCGGGTCTTTGGGCAGCGGCATAGTCCCACATTCTTAAATAAACATCTGCAAACATTAATATAGGTTTTGCCCACCACCTATCTCTTATACTGGTTTCGGTTTTATACCCCCATAAAAATCTTGGCGGTGTGTGGATATAACTAATATGTAGAGTATCCGGTCTTACCCTTACCCCCTTGGCAAAATGGGATGTGCTACTTATTACAAGGTCATATTCTTGCAAGTCTAAATTTTCAAAATATATGGGGTAACTAAATATAAAAAACTTTTTTATTGGAGAAATTAAACCATTTATTCTTGGTGCCCTTATATCTGTATTTAAAAATGCGCCAGCGCTATGCAGTTTTTTTTCATTTTTAACTGCAGTGTAAATTGGGGCTTTTGGGTACAGTTCGTGAATCGCCATTACCACCTTTTCGGCTCCGCCATATTCGTTTAAGTAGTCGTGAACTATTGCAACTTTCATATATAGTTAGTTTAAAGGGTAAATCTCGCTCTGTACAGTAGGGGACGGGGTGCAAGGGGTAGATTAAGAACTAGGAAAAAAGACTTGGTTGGTTTGATTTTTCTTGTATAGGTTTTTCCTCAAAAAGTAAATTTACCTTTTTCATTAAACCTGAAAACTGATATTTTTCAAAAACTTTTTTAACCTCAGACAAATTAAAATCTTTCACTTTGTATTTTTCCATATCTATTTCAATTGGGCAGCCTGTAATTATGGTTGCAAGCCTTTTACTCATTACAGCTTGCTCTGCACTTTCTGCCAATAATGTTTGAGTGCGCTTTTTTTCTATTTTACTTATGTTGGTGTAAATATCTTCTAAGCTTTCAAACTGCATTAAAAGCTCTGTAGCAGTTTTTTCTCCTATTCCTTTTACACCAGGAATATTATCACTTGGATCTCCTCGTAAACCTTTGTAGTCCGGAATTTTTTTTGGCCCAAAACCAAACTTTTCTTTTACTTCTTTTGCCCCAAATTCTTTTTCTTTAACAAAGGGTGGTCTAGCAGGTCTTAAAACTTTTACATTTGGTGAGTCTACAAGTTGAAGCATATCTTGATCGTTACTTAAAATAATTATCTCTGTATCTTTTGATACTTTTTTAGCTAAGGTTCCTACAACATCATCTGCTTCGTAACCATTACATTTTATATAAGGAATATTAAAAGCTTGTAAAACTTCTAAAATATAGGGTACTTGTTTGTAGAACATTTCGGATTCTTCTTTGTTATCTTCTGCCCAGGTTCTGTTTGCTTTGTAACCTGTGTATTCTGTGCTTCTAAAAGTTGGTTGCTCATCGTCTTCAAATGCCACAACAATATGTGTTGGATTAACTTTTTTTATGTAAGTTAAAAGTAGGTTGGTAAGACCGTAAACCGCGTTGGTAGGTCGACCGTCAGTTGTAGCAAAGTCTTTAGGGTAGGCATGAAAAGCCCTATGCATTAGGTTAAAAAAGTCGATTACCAAAAGTTTTTTCATATCTTTTTTATAATACCAACAATGTGAGCATTAAAAATTGAAAAGCGTAATTTATAAAGAAATTTAGATAGTGTATAGGTTGTTTTGTTAAAAGAAGTATACGCCGGATCAAAGTTTTCTTTTAGCTCTATAATAGTAAATCCTGTTGCATCACAAAGTTTTTTAATTTGTTTTAACGTATTTGCCAGGTAAAAAGTAGTAAATACATCCTCTTCATTTCTTCCGTAGAGTTTTTTTAAAATGTATTTGTTAATTTTTTGGGGAATCAAACTTTTTACCCTTAATGGGAGGTAGTTTTTATTAGGTGTACAAAAACCAAATAACCCTCCTGCTATTAATATTCGATTAACTTCTATAAAAGTTTCCATGGGCCTAGGTAAATGCTCTAAAGTCCAAAGGGATACTGCTAGGTCAAACTCTTTATCACTAAATTTTGTATGGTTAATGTCGCTATAAAAGATTTTATCTAAGCAATTGTTTTTTTGTGTACTTTTTTTATCTATATCCACGCCAACTTTACTTTTAAAAGTTTCTTTAAGCTCATCAATTACCCAGTTGCCGTTCCCACAACCAATGTCCAAAATTTTGCCGTTTTTACGCGAGTATTTTTTAAACCATTTAGTAAGTAAAACCATAGAATCGTCCCATTTATGGTGATCATTTTTAAATAACTCTTTATATTGATGTTGTCTGGTTTCTTGCTCGTTTAGTTTTGAGTATTTTTTTAAGTACATTGTTACTCCGTGTTAGTAAGATTACTGTTTTTGCATGTTAAACGAAAGAACTTTTAGTTTTAAATTCTTAATTGAATTAAGTGTATAATTTAAGTTAATGCCTACGTTAAATTACTTTTTGTCCACAAAAGTTGCCAACTTTGGAGAAATAGAAGTTTCTCTATCTACCTTAGTCTATGTATTGTTTCTAATCGTTTTAGCACACTTTCTAAACAGGATTTCTAAGAAGTGGTTACATAAATACTTAAGCTCCAAATCTTTACACGATTCAGCTCGTTTAGATTCCCTATTTCAAATCGTTTCTTATATTATATTTTTTCTTTTTACTCTTTTAATCCTAAATAAACTCGGTATAAATATTACTGTTTTACTTGCAGGTTCAACTGCCTTAATGCTCGGTATTGGGATAGGTTTACAGCAAAACGTGCAAAATTTTATGGCAGGTATAACAGTTTTGTTAGATGGGACTATAAAAGTTGGAGAAATAATAAACTACAATAATGTAACCGCTAAGGTGGTAAAAGTAGGTTTGCGAGTATCCGTATTTGAAACCAAAGAAGGGGTTTCCATTATAGCCCCTAACTCTAAAATTGTTTCTGAGGTTATTGAAAACGTTTCTTATAATAATAAGCCCTCGTTATTTTTTGTTGAGGTTGGGGTTGATTACTCCTCTAACCCTGTTTTAGTTACAAAATTACTACTTAAAATTGCAAAGAGTACATATAAAATTTTACTTAACCCAAAGCCTTTTGTACGCTTTTCTAATTTTGGAGAGTCTGCGTTAGTTTTTCAATTATTTTTTTCAACTACTTCTTTTTTTGAAATTGAGAATATTAAAAGTATTTTAAGGTATAAGATTCATTCTGAATTCCAAAAAGAAGGTATAAAAATTCCTTTTCCTCAGCGAGTTGTTCACGTTTCAAAAAATTAAACTCTAGCTGTTGAATTTTGCAAGAACCTTCATTGCATCTACCGTAGTGCTTTTTTCAAACATATCTTTTTTATAAAGCTTTAATTTTGTAGCTAAAGATTCAATTGTTTTTAATGCTGATTTTCTGCTTTTATTAGTCACTAATTCTAATTCTACCCCTGCCCCGTAGCCTTTGATTTCGTCTATGCTAATTTTAAAATTTTTATACTTATACATAATGCGATTTTTATCTATGGTTAAAAATTTCTTTTTATCCATCATTTGTAAAAGTGTTTCCCCCTTTTTGTAATTATCAATGGTGACTTCTGCCTCTAAAAAAGTATTGTGGTTCATTTCTTTACTAAGCCTTTTAGTTTCTAGGGTGGTGATTATTTTTCCTGTGTAACCATTGTCTTGTTCTCTAATTCTTATTCCGCAACCGCGCTTTTGATCAAACCAAATGTCGTGTTGTTCTCTATTTTTTATTTTAATGGGAATAAACCAGTGGTCTATTATATGGCTTTGATATGCTACTTTTGCCCCAATATCTAATAGTCTTTTTTCTAACTCACTAGAACTCTTAATTTTGTATCTTAACTCAATTTCTAGGTTTATGTTTTCTTTATCAGACTCCTGTGTGCTGTTAATAAAACTTTCTAAGTCTTCCTCTTTAATTTTGATCAGCTTCCCAATTTTATGAGCCTTTAGTTCTTTGCGGTCTATGTAGTTTCTTACAGTTTGCCAGTGGACCCCTAATTTTTTGGCTGCTTGTTTAATGGTTAGCATGTAATAAATTGTAATATTATCAATCTATAATTACAAGGAGTTATAAGAAAGGTGTGTATTATTAAGTATGGGGTAATACTGATTAGAGTAGTCCTACAGGAGATTACCCTCTTTCGAAGAAATAAGTGACAAAAATTCTTTTTCTGTGATCACCTTTATTCCAAGATCGTTTGCTTTTTTAAGCTTACTGCCGGCATCCTCGCCTGCTACTAGGTAACTTAAATCTTTAGTTACGCTACTTTTATACTCACCACTGTTTTCTTGTAACATTTTAATTAAGTCTTCTCTACTGTACTGCTCTTTTTTTCCAGTTACACAAAAGCTTAAACCTTTTAATTTACCTGTTTTTCGGATTTGCTTAAACTCTAGCCCAAGTGTTTTTAAATGCTCCACAACTGGCCATTTTTGGTGTATTCCTTTAATAAAACTTTCAGCAATATTTGGACCCACACCCTTTACGTTTTGTAGATCTTCGTTATTAATTTTATTCAAGTTTTCAAATCCAAATTCATTTATTATCCAGTTTGATACGGATCCACCGACTTCTTTAATTCCTAATGCCTTTAAAAGTTGCGTAGGGGTAACAGATTTATTAAGTGTATTTTGTATATTGTTAATTATTTTAGTGGCACTTTTTTGCCCAAAACCTTCTAAATTGGCTATTTTTTCTTCATCTAAGTGGTAAAAATCCTCAATCTTTTCAAACCCAAATTCCTTTATAAATTTTTCTATAGTTTTTGCACCTAACTCCTCGACCCCTAGAGATTTAAAGTAATGCTCTATACTTTGACTAACTTTAGCAGGGCACTTTGTATTTGTGCATTCTAAGTACTTTCCACTTTCCGCAACCTCGCCTTTACACACAGGGCAGGTTTTTGGGGCTTGGTGTGGTTTTTTACTGGGTTCTACGTTAGTTATATAGGGGATGACCTCCCCAGACCTTATAACCTCTACTTTACTGCCTACCCCAATCTTACTTTTTGTTATGTAATCGAAATTGTGCAGGGTGATATTTTGCACTTTAGCCCCACTTAAATGTATGGCATTAATGTGCGCTACACTTGTTATTCTGCCAGTTCTTCCAACCTGGTCTGTTATTCCTACTACTTTGCTCCATTTTCGCTCCCCGGGTACTTTGTAGGCTATTTGCCACCTTTCATGGTGTGCGGTAGATCCTAGGTTTTGTTTTAGGTCCTTATCTGTTGCCTTAATTACTAATCCGTCTATTGGGTAGTTAGTATGAAAAACTTCTTCTAATAAACCCTCCCAACTTTCTTCGTCTTCAATTTGTTTTTTTGTATAAATATTAGAAAACTTTTGATCATATAAAACAAAGTGTACCCCGCCTTCAATTAGGGACTTTATACCCTCTTTAGTAATTTGTTTAGCTTTAATAATACCCACTACAGCATTCCGGCTGTTTTTATATGTTTTCGCTAAGTTTTTATCAAAATAATTATTGGGTATTACAATTTCTCCTTCGGCAAAGTCGCCTGTTTTTTCTAAGTTACCTATAACATTTAAGTGTTTAAACCTTTCCGATATATCTTCCCCTACTTTCCCATTTCCCCTGGTCGCTAAAACGTTGTTCTTTTTATCATAAATAGCGCGCATTCCATCATACTTAGGCTCAATTAAATATTGAGTATCACCTGTATCATTTAACCACTTGATCACGTCTGTGTGATTATATTTTTTATCGATAGAAAGTAGGGGGTAAGGGTGTTCCACATTTCCTATATCTCCAACTATTTCGTATAAAACAGTCGAATTAGGTTTTAAAATTTTTAACATCTCAACCAGATCATCGAAATCGGGATCAGAAATTACAGTAGTGTTTTTTAAAAAGTACAGCTCATTGTGGTGTTTAATAAGCCTTTCTAAAACGGTAATTTGCTCTTCAAAAGTTAGCTTTTTTACTTCCTTCGTTGTTAGGTTTTGAATTTCTTCGATGTTTGTTTTTTTGTAGTCCATTTTTATGTGTGTTTTAAATTATAGTTGTAAAAACTAAAAGTATAAACATTAGTTTACTATATGAATTAGGGACCCACTTTGGTATATTTTAGTTAGTATTAAATCTTTTCTAATTTTATGGCAAGCACAAAAAATCTTGATATTTCAGACGCACTTTCGTTTGGGTGGAATACTTTTAAATCTAATTGGAAATTTTGGGTTTTAGCCTGGCTTTTAGCCTCCATAGCTCAGATATACAGTATGTCCGGAAACATTCAGGGCCTGGCAAACAGTTCGACTAAAGATTCAGTAAATCAGGGAAAGGTTTTAGATAAAGATACCTATGGTGGAGAGGATGTAACTTTGGGGATAAATAATGTAGAAACGACTCCGACAGGAATTAATCAATATATACCTGAAGTCTTCAGTGTCTCTTCGGAAGATGACAATATTGGTTTAACGGTAGCAACTGTTCTTTTAGTATTCTTAGTAGCTTTGTTGGTTATTGCCTTACTTGCAACAGTTAGTTTAATTTTAGCAGCGGTACAATTAATTTTTTCGATGGGTTACATTAATTTAACAATTGATGCAGCAAGGGGGAACAAGTTAGACTATAAAACATTGCTAAATCACGTAAGTATTAAAAAGGCGTTTCGTTTTTTGGGCGCTTCGATCTTGGCAGGCCTACTTGTTGGTTTTGGACTAGTATTTTTTATAGTTCCTGGTATCTATTTTGCTATTAGGTACATGTTTGTTGGTTACTTAATTGTCGATAAAAACGCTAGTATAGGTGAAGCATTTAGTGGAAGTGCTGCACTTACCAAAGGTGTAAAATTACCACTTTTTGTCTTGGGATTGTTATTTTTGATGTTAGGAGTATTAGGAGTTTTTGCTCTATTTATTGGGATTTACGTTGTTGCAATAGTTGCTACACTTAGCAGAGCTTATGTTTACAACACTTTGCTAAAACAAACTCCAGAGTTGGTTTAAGTTAAACTGTAAAGATTTTTATTAAGTAGAAACAAAAAGAGCTTCTGGTTTATGCCAGAAGCTCTTACTAAAAATCTTAGTTTTAGGGTAATCTTAGAACTTTACGAATTCGTATTTTCCGATTAAAGGTAGTTCCTTTTTTTCCCCATTTAATGAGTTGACTATTCCATAGATAACTAGAGCTACTAAACCTAGTTGTAATATCATCATAACTAGTCCAAATATGCCAAATGTTAGTACAGTAAGAACTCCTCCAACAACTACTAGAGCTAGAGCTGATAAAAATAGATTAAATCCCTGTCGGGTATGAAACCTTAAAAAATCGGTTTTTTTAGGTGCAAGCATTGGTAAAAAGAAAAGCACGTAGGCACTAGCTGCCCATAGTTTTTCATTAGCAAACTCTTCTTTGAATGTTTTTGGTGAATCTTCTTTGATGGGTGTTTCCATATTTAAAAATTGAAATTAATTAATCAAATTATACCACTAAATCTATGGTTTAAAGACTTTATTATGCTAAAATGTTTGTGATTTAAAGGAGGGGTGTCCGAGCGGTTTAAGGAGCACGCCTGGAACGCGTGTATTGCGAAAGCTAGCGTGGGTTCGAATCCCACCCCCTCCGCCAGTTGGGAAATGTCTTTGTTGGCTCGCCCTCTGCGAGGGCTCGCCAGCCGATTTTAAGC
>JAACPI010000008.1 GCA_009995545.1 bacterium | reverse complement strand
ATTAGTGTTTGGTTTAGAGCTAATGTAAAGACCTCCTCTTACTAAACCACTACCAGAATCCGAGGCGCGGGCTGTTATTTTTATTTTTTTAGGCTCATTAGTTGATTCGATAGTCCAATCTCCGCAGGTTGGAGAAGTGGTGTCAGGAGGCACCACAGTAGCATCTTTGAACTCAATATTCTGCTTAATACCTGCAACGTAGTACTCGGAATACCTCGCAGCAGAGGTTAGACCCTTTATTTCTGGTTTTATACTGGTGTTAAAGGTTAATTCATACACTCCTTTGGTAGTACCCTTTAACTTAAAGGTAAAAATAGTAACTGGAGTATTCGGAATTACCACTCCTGGATTATTTAAGTACACGTACTGAATTAAGTGATAAGAGGGATTATAATCTTTAGTAAATTTTAAAGCGGCAGTTTCACTTATATAGTTATCCAATTTTTCTCCAATTTTAACCTCACTAACTTCTAAATTTTTAGGAATTAAAATACCCAAAATAGCCCCGTTTATTTTAACTGCATCAGAGGCATTAAGCGTGACCCTACCCTCAACCACAGAACCAACTGTAGCCTCGTTAGAAATAACTATTGCAGGGGTGACGGTAACTGGTTCACCCACAAAAACCTCAATATCGTTCTTTTTATTTGTACCCGAAGATGTAAATAAATTTACTAAAAAGGGCAAGAGTACAAAAAAAGTAAGTGTTAAATAGTATAGAAGGTCTTTTGTTTTTAGTTTCATTTAGACAGTTTTATTTCTATTTAAAAATAACATAAAAGCACGGTTATTTATATATCTCTAATGCGACGAACTAAATATTACATTTATAATAAATAAAAGATCAGACATTCCGATTGCACCATCCTCAACTAAATCGTATTTAGCATTGTAGGGTTTTTCATCCATTATATGAGATAAAAGCAGTAATAAATCGGACATGTCAATATCACAATCCCCCTCAGTTATAGCACCCTTTGGGCAATCTAAAACAGCGGGTTGCAGGGAGAAGAAAGCAACACAAACAGGATCTGCTGCGGAAACCTTGTTGTCAGAGTCAGTAAAGTAAGCATTTACCTGGATGTTTTGGGGTATTTTATTGCTCCAGTTGGTATCTGGTTTGTATAGATCTGCATAAGAAACTTGTGTACTACCTATATAAACAGGTTCATTGGGCATAGGGACAAAAGAAGAGTAAAACTGTTTTCCAGCCTCGTACATAATGCCTTTGGGTGTAGGGTTTTGTCCTGTAGTCAAATTGTCTTTGTTATAAAAGGCAAAGCTAAATTTTTTAATTTTATCTGTTTTTGGTACAGACTTAAGAGTAAGTGTTTCTCCTTCTTTAAGTTCCTTATCAGTTTCGGCAGTACTTAATGAGATGGATTTACAATAATCAGGTCGATCAACAACGGGGGGTACTGCTTCCACAGTATACTCCGTTCTGCACTGTACAAAGTTACCAAGGTGCCCACCTGGCTTATCGTTGGTCGAAGAATTAGGTTTACCCGAGTTATCCCACCAATTTGAGGCAACGGCGTATTTACCCGGTGCTAAATTACTAGTATCCCAAGTATAGTTTTGAATACCCTCTTTTTGAGGACCAAAGGTATAATCGTTAGGAATTGCCCCAAAATCTGCAGAATTAGTGTTTGGTTTAGAGCTAATGTAAAGACCTCCTCTTACTAAACCACTACCAGAATCCGAGGCGCGGGCTGTTATTTTTATTTTGCCATTGCCCTCAAGTCGGGTAAATGTTAGATCACCACAAATGGGAAGAGTGCTATCCTCTGGACCAAAATTTAAATTAGCACTAGGCCCTCCCGAATGAGTCAAAGAAGGGTTGTTTAGATTACCATCCCCAGTACCGTCATTTTTTATATTTATAGCGTAGACGTATATTTTATGCCTCCGAGCATCATCTATCTTATCTTTATTAGTATTAATTTGATCTAAAGTAACATGGTAACCATGGTTGGTGGTACCGCCACAGGATCCTGAGACATCCGCTCTCTCGCCGTTTGCTTTATAACCACCTAAAAATATACCAGAACCAGCAGGTCCATCGGCATATAAATGTATATCTATAGATTTATCAAATTTATCAGCATCACATGTCCAGCCAGCCGCTACTACCTCAGAATCAATGAGATCGATGGAACCCAGTGGTGTACTAACTCCTTGGATTATATTTATATTACCTGGATTTTCTATTCCATAGGCCGACGTATAGTTTAAAAGGGTAATCTTAGGGGGGTTTATAAATGAAGGATCTAGTTTAACATCGTGGTAAGGAAAAATACTAGAGCTGTTGTTTGTCACTCGATTGAAAATAACCCCATCTACAGAAACTTCCATCGGAACATATTCGGCATTCGGGATGTAAATACCCCAATTACAACTGAAAGTAGTATTTACAACGGATATTTTAAGTTTAGATACCTTAGAGTAAGGATTAACAGGCTCTGTCTCATGAAGATTTATACAAGGGACAGACATCAGAACATTTCCCCTAGAAAAAGTTGAGTCTAAGATATTAATATTCATACCAGTAAAAATATTTAACGCCCCTTTAATTCTTACATTTTTAAACGACGCTTGTTTAGGACCGCCCAAACTAGGAGACATACCATTATTCTGTACGTAGATCATAGTCAGATTATTAAAACTTATGTCCGCCAAATCTTGAATAATTACCCTCCCACTAATCACAGTATCTTCACGAGATTCCCCAGATATATCCCAATATAGGGGGCGCCTGAAAGTAGGTTCCGCGGTCCCATAAGTGCCATTTTTGATAAAGATTTTGGTCTTATTATTAGGAGAACCCATTTTCGGCGCAGTACTTACCATATCTACTAGTCCCGTATTGCCAAAATATCCACACAGAGAGTCCGTGTCGCCCTCTGGACAGACAACATAGTCATAGTCCGACAAATTGATTACAGCGATATCTACGTCATTTTGGGGTAAAAAATAGCCTGCAAGTTGATTTAAATTAGAAAATTGTAAGGATTTAAACTGTGAAACAGATGGAATAATAAGAGAAAAAAGGGCAACAAATCCAAAAAATATTGATATTGTTAACCCTAACTTTTTTTTAATTGGCATTGTGTAATTTATATCAAAAGACAGCTATAAAAGATAGACATTAAAACCATTTTTGAACTATGGAGGAGGGATCAATTCACCACCGCCGATTACAAGGGAAGAGTATGTCCATTTAGATAATTTAATAAGGTCGTTTATATCAACCTCCTTATCATTATTAAAGTCGGGGTCTTCACTGGGGGATATTTTGCCATCAGCATTTATATCGTATGCCCCCAAATAGGGTTTATCTGAGTAAATCCAATTAACAACAACTAATAAATCTTTATAGTCATACTCACCGTCTCCGGTTAAATCCCCTGTTCTAATTTTAATCTTGGAGCTGACTACACTAATTGGTGTGGCATCCTCTGCTTGGGCAAAAGCCTGTGCCCTAATTGTAAAGTCACCTTCAGTGTCGCCCGTTCTAAATATATAATCATCCACACCCGCTAAATACTGCTTCGTGTCTAAAACGGTACCGTTGGGTGTAAATGTAGTAAATATAATTTTTCCTGGCTCTGGCTTTGTGCCATCGGTAAAGCTAATAGAGAACAGATCCGAAGTATACATAAGGTATTTATCGCCATTTAAGGGCCTTTCAAACTTTATACCTGAATAACTAGTAACGGTAGGAACTGTAACATGGTTAATTTGTACAGGTAGTGAAACTAGTTTAGATCTATCAAGGATATCTAAAGGATCGGGTTTTGTAATATCTGTAATTATCAGTTTGGGACTTCGAGTACTTACTTTAAAGTTTATATTCTTTTTTGTTGTCTCCTCCGTAGAAACTACATCAAATTGCATAATATATTTTGAACTATCAGCAAGGTCTTTTATAGTAAGATACTCTGTATTCCCTTCTGACCCAGAGGAGGTCCAAAGAGATGATACCTCAGTATTGGCAGCGCTTTCTGTTATATTATTATCAGCAAAACCTCCAATATCATCCCGAATTTTTAAAGAATCCTTGACTACTTTTAAGGGAGAGGGAACAAACAAAGAAAGATTGTAACCGCCTATAACAACTGAATTAATAGTATGTTTTTCTCCAGCTAACTTAACAGTTATAGTAAAAGGTTTACCTACTTGGGGTGCGGGATCGCTAGACTCCATATAAAAGTGAGCTGTGTAGTCTACTTCCTCGGGAGCAACTAAAAATACATCCATCTCTTTGTCTGTATTTTTGTTTAAAAAGTTGGGATTAAGAAAGCGATTAAAGTAAAAAACCCCTAGAAGTATAGAAAAAACAAGTAATATTCCTAAAGCACTACTATTTGAAAAACTCTTATTAATTCTTTTTTTATTGGGCATGTTAATACCAGATTAACAGGAAAAATAAGAAATTAAAATAACATTTAATTAATAAGCAGGAAAATAATTTGAAATGGTGGGCGTGCCTAGAATCGAACTAGGGACCTCTTACTTATCAGATAAGCGCTCTAACCCCTGAGCTACACGCCCTTAAATTGGCTGCAGACATTTTACACTTAGATGTGGCTTTAGCAAAGAGTTAGGGTGTTATGTAACTATAGAACTTAGGGTAAGAAACGAGCTTAAAGATTTATCTATTTACCCTAAATAACTTATATATTCTCTCAATAGACAATATATCAGACAGATATGTGAAATTATGATAGTGAGTAGAAAGGGGCAAAGCTAAATAACAATCTAATACTATGCTGATAATTTTAAGCTCTTGGTGAGAAAAGAAACATCTACAACTAAGATTGCAAAATAAATTTTACTCTCTTAGAGGTTGTAACGTTACGCATCATGTTACCAAGCTTAAGATTCGGTATGAAAATATTATCGACTACATTACGCCTCTTATTGAACGTAAAATAATCCTCTGATAATACCTTATTACTCCTTAGAAAGGAGGTGATCCAGCCCCAGATTCCCCTAGGGCTACCTTGTTACGACTTATTGTTGGTCATTGACTCTACCTTAGGCCCTCAGTAAAGAGAGACTTCGGGTATTTCCAACTTCCCCCAATTGACGGGCGGTGTGTGCAAGACCCGAGAACGTATTCACCGCTGTATGGCTGACCAGCGATTACTAGCGATTCCAACTTCATGGAGTCGAGTTGCAGACTCCAATCCGAACTGAGGCCGGCTTTTTGGGATTAGCTTCTTATCGCTAAGTTGCAATACCCTTTGTACCGACCATTGTAGCGCCTGTGTCGCCCTGGATATAAGGGCCACGCTGACTTGACGTCATCCCCACCCTCCTCCCGGTTGCCCGGGCAGTTTCGCTAGAGTGATACAACTAACGATAGGGGTTGCGCTCGATAACGGACTTAACCGAACATCTCACGACTCGAGCTGACGACAGCCGTGCAACACCTGTGCTACACCCTCGAAGGACTTCCCAATTTCTTGGGGTTTGCAGTAGCATGTCAAATCCAGGTAAGGTTCTTCGCTAATCATCGAATTAAACCAGGCGCTCCACCGCTTGTGCGGGTCCCCGCCAATTCCTTTGAGTTTTAGCCTTGCGGCCGTACTTCCCAGGCGGTCGACTTAACGCGTTAGCTGCGAAAGTGATTATAAAAACCACTTCCTAGTCGACATAGTTTACGGCGTGGACTACAGGGGTATCTAATCCCTTTGGCTACCCACGCTTTCGTCTCTCAGCGTCAGCAAATTCCCAGTTAGCTGCCTACGCCTTTGGTGTTCCGTACGATATCAACGCATTTCACTACTACACCGTACGTTCCGCTAACCTCTAAATTGCTCTAGAATTGCAGTATCACAAGCGAGTCTCTGGTTGAGCCAGAGGATTTAACTTATGACTAACAATTCCGCCTACAGAACTCTTTACGCCAAATAACATCGGACAACGCTTGCCACCTTCGTATTACCGCTGCTGCTGGCACGAAGTTTGCCGTGACTTTTTAATGTAAGTTTACGACCCGAGGGCCTTCATCCTTCACGCGGCGTCGCGGCGTCAGGCTTTCGCCCATTGCGCACGATTCCTACTTGCTGCCACCCGTAGGTGTGTGGCCCGTGTCTCAGTGCCACCGTGGGGGTACATGCTTTCACATCCCCTACCCGTCATAGCCTTGGTAAGCCTTTACCTTACCAACTAGCTGATGGGACGCAGGCTGATCCTAAAGCGATAAATCTTTGGTCCGAAGACATTATGGAGAATTATCCCAAATTTCTCTGGGTTATGCTCCACTTTAGGGTACATTCCTACGCGTTACTCACTCGTCTGCCATGAATCTAATTTCATTCGACTTGCATAGATTAGGCACGCCGCCAGCGTTTGTCCTGAGCTAGGATCAAACTCTTAAAATTGACGTTTCTTTTCTCACTAAAAGTTTAAAAAGAACATAGTATTAAATTGTAAATGAGCTATTAATTTTGATTCCAAATACAAGTACAAATACTAAAAACAATATAATACTGTCTTTAAGTAAGCCCTTGCAGGAAAAAGCTATAGTTTAAGCAGAAGTAATTATATACAAATGAAAGCATAAAGCAAGGGATTAAATAAGGTAGTAAAAGGTAAATTAAGGCACAAATTTAACTCTAGTAACTTGATGAACTCAAATATATACTACCTATAATGAACCTGCCTCAAAAGAATAGAGTATTATTATTTTTAGTATTGCTTATACCTTCAGTTATATCTCTAGGCCTTTATTTAGAAAATCGAAATTCAACGGATTTTGAAATAAACGTTTTAGAAATGGAAAACTACCCTGTTTTGCTACAAACTTACCGAGAACCAAGTCTAATAAATAGAAACACCCCTTTTGGAAGCCCCTTGGGAGGTAAGGGCCTAGAAAATACAACAATAACAGCCTATTACTTAGCAAGCGATTATAAACAAAATTTTGGCGCAGACCACTGGGGTGTAGATTTAATTCCGAGTGATAACTACTATAAAAACAGCTGGGTATACCTTAATATCGATAAAATGGTATTTTTTGCCACACACTCAGGAAGGGCGGAATATTTTGTAGATCAGTTTGGAGGTAACTATTTACAAATAACGAATGCAGCCGATACTATCAGAACTCACTATGTACATATGCAGGCCTCTTATATTAGAACGGGGCAAAATATCGAGGTTGGTCAACCCATAGGTTTAATAGGACACACGGGTAATGCCACAGGCAACCACCTGCACTATGCTATACAAATTAAAGATAAAAATGGAAAGTGGGTTTACAACAACCCGTTACCTTATATAGGTAAATAAAAAAATAACTTACTTTTTTTGCAAGCTAATAAAAAAACTGATGGCACTTCCAAGCGCTGCAAAAACGAAAATGTATCTCCAATTAGAGAATGCTAAAAATGACAGCATGACCAGAATAATTACAGGGATTCTAAAAAGGTGGATAGCAACTTCTCGATAGATTACAAAATCCGCAGCATCGTTTCCACGACCTATTTCGTAGGTTTTGGACACAAAGGGTAATTCATATAAAACAAAGTTTGTTCTTGAAAACAGGTCTAACGAGTATACATGTAGAGGCAATAAGACGAAAATTCTCAGTAAATGTAACAGGCTGGCCAAGCTTATACCTACGGCATGTATCTTTTTGCTGTTGTTTGGATTAATGATTCTACCCACGATCAACCCGAAAGCGGAAGATAAAAATAATGAAAAAAAAGTTAAAATACCTATGGTAGAAAAATCCTTTAAGGTAATTAGTAATACAATAGGCCAAAAAAGATTAAAAACCACAAAAACTGCTGTAGCACCAAAAAGCCCCAGACTAACCCGGATATACTTTTTATTTAGTAAGTACCTAAGAATAATTTTTTTGGGGCTGTCTATATGGTGACGAACATCTTTAATGTCATAAAGTATAGGTAAACTACTTATTACAATAAGTATTGACGATATTAAAAACAAACTTTTAAAACCCAGGGTAAAAAGAATAGCACCACCAAAAAGAGGTCCTAGAGCATCTACAGACCTACTTAAAAAGGCAGACATACCTAATTTTTTACCGTAATGCCCTTCTTTATCACCATTTTTTTCTATAAAAAATAAGTGATAAGGAACCCAATAGCAGGTTATCACTAATCCTAAAAACCCAGGGGTAATAAAATAGAGTATTGGTAATTTTTCTAAGTTGTATAAGCAAACTAATGCTATTACCAAAACAAGGTTGCTAAATAAAAGAATTTTTTGGAAAGGTACATTTTTATAAATCCATCTGGAGAAAATAAACAGGGTTAAAAGGGTAGATAAAGATTCTAAAAGAAAAAATATAGAAATAATAAACACAGAATTTATAAAGGAGTCTGGATTAAAAGTATAAGGTAAATAAAGGTTAAACAAGTATATAGGTAAAAAAATCCCAATAAGGGACAAACCAAAAGTTCTAAGCATAGAACTTAAATAAATGGCAGAAGATTCACTACTTAAAAAATCGTGAGGAATCGTTAAATGTGGTTTATTAAAGGTATTTAAAGGCACTTTTTAGATTATTGGAAAAACTTTAATAGGGCAAACTAATAAACGTACTAACCTTATTTTGTGGGTATTTCCCCACCTCTAGAACATTCTTTAATAATTTTTAAATCCTTTGAAATCCTGTAATCTAGTTTTTTTCCACTCTCATCTTCCAGATCAAATTTAAAACTCGGGGTAATGACCTCGGCGTACATTGTACCCTCAACAGGACAACCCAAAGAAGTATTTCCAAAATCTTCCTCATTCACGGCATTTATACTAATTGGGGTATCCCTAAAATATTCCGCAGTTACTCGTTCAAAAGCGGTTAATTGCTCTGGGGTCAGATCCTCTTTTTTGATCCCCGTACTAGTTTTATTCAAATTTAATTCAAGAGGAGGGCCGCTTTCAAACTGACTAGGAATTTTTTCTGCTTGTGGACCAAACTTTGGGCGAACAAATAAGGAGAAAAAAGTAATATATACCAAAATTATTATCAGAAGTGGTTTAATTTTTTTCATTTATATAATCTTATAGCTATATTGGAACAAAATGAACTACCTTCTTGACCGACTATACCTAAAAAGTAGAAAGGCTATGGTTACACCAAGTAACGAAACAAGTGAGCTAGATAATAAACCCGAAATACCTGTAGCAGGCAGATCTTGTTCGGGGTCTATGCTTGGATCAGGTGCAGGTACTATAACTCCAGAGGCACAGTCAGAATCAGAGGCACATTGATTAGAACCGCCACCGCTAACCTCTTTGCAGGACTCTAAAACACACTCTAAATGACTGGATAGGGAACACTCAGCTTCGGTAGAACAAAGGTTTTTACCAGCACCCTCTACAGAAGAACAGCTACTATCCACGCACTCCAAATGATTTTCAGATACACAGTCATCATCATTTGCACACGTGCTAGAGCCGGAACCGCTAACACTAGTACAGGCATTACTTCTACATTCTAAATGAGACTTAACCCCACAGTCTAGATCACTAGAACAGGTATTAGACCCAGGACCGTCAACTAAAATGCAAGCTGAACCGTCACAAACCAAATGGGAGGGGCTTAAACAATCGTTGTTATCCGTACAGGTAGAGGGAGCTACTCCATCTACAGTCACACAGGAGTTTTCAAAGCACTCTAAGTGTGTAGAGTTTTCGATAGCCCCACATTCACTGCTGCTACTGCAAGAAACTTCTCCCTCTAATGGAGCCCTGTAAACTTTTTCACAACTTTGGGTTGAGTTATTACAAACATTACTTATTTGAGAAGTCTTAATACTAGAATTACAGTAGTAATCTATGCCGGTACCCTCAACAAAAACTTTTGTAACATTTACCATCTGGGAGTCACTTTCAATTGTATTCTTAACCTTAACGATATAATCTATATAAAGTTCTTCAGTATAAGGGATACTGAGGTTTCTACACTGTATAGAATTAAAGTCCGTGGAATACGTACACTTGTCTTTTATTCCAGGACTAGAAGTAGGAGATATATCTACAAACTGTAACCAAGTAAGATTACTTGCCCCTTTGCTTGCGTAAGTACCCTCTAAAGGGCTTTCAACAGAAACGTCATTTAAAGCTATCTCACCGGTATTATTAAGAAGTATTCTTACCTTAATAATATTGTCGGGAGCTACTCTAGAATTTTCAGTCAGCTTTTCATTATCCTCATTGTTCAAAAAAGAATTACTACAAGAAACACTCATATTTTTAAGATCTCTTTTTTTTACAGTAAATAGCATAATACAGGAGTTACCAGGACCAGAATTATCACTTACATTTTTGCCTAAGGGGAAAATATACTTGAAAACTAAAAAGGCAGAACTTACTAGTAATGCCAAAATAAGTAGAATTAAAATGATTAAGTTTGCTTTAAATAGATCCCTCATTTGCTACACAAATTATTTTCATTGCAAACCCTGGATGTTACTTTGTAATTACCTACACCATCTAAGTCAAAGTCTGCGGTTGCGGAGTAACAACTATAACCTTCAGTACATACTGATAAAGAAACCAAATCGGGCTTTTGCACGGATTTACTTTGCAGAGTCTGCTCACCACCCACGCTTTTTTCAAAGGTAAAATCAATTCTAGAAAGCGGAGATCCTTTTGTTTCAGCAATACAGGTAAGTAATAAAGTCCCACTGAATTCTTCAGGTAACTCAGACATGAGGTACTCGATCCCATCTTTGGAGGCTATTCCCACCAAACTTTTGCACCCTACAAAATCATCAGACCCCCTATCAAAGGATTCAACTACATTAATTTCCAATTCCTTAAGAGGATCTAAAACAAATATAAAGTCACGTCGATAAAAATCAGCGTAAGATCCCAAGGAGTCTTCGTAGTAGGGAGACTCTAGTAACTTATTTGGGTCGTTGGCATCCACTGTTTTCCAGGACCCCCCACCAACACTATAGCCCAAGTTCGACAAGTTTCCGGGAAGTCTATATTCCGGGGAAAACACAGGTTGGTATCTATGAGGGGTGGAAAACCCATAAAATCCACACCAGTTTAATCCCTGACTATAGATACCTGAGTAATTTTTCAGTAAGTCCCTAGAACACTCGGGTAAACTTTCGACAGTCTCTGTTGAAGAGGTACCTGAGGTAGAACAGGCATATTTTGATCCAGCTGGAACTTTTTGAAAACAACTAACACCCCGAGAGTCTTTACTATTTCCCATTAAATAGCTTCCTACAGAATCAGTTAAAACACTTACGGTATGCTTTGTGCCAAAACACACCTTACCATCCTCACAATATTCAAAAGAATCGTAGTCAGTGCGTACAATAGGAATACCACTTAAAGGGAGTTGTTCTCCCGTAGGTAGTTGAATGTACACTTTTCCAGAAACAGAGGACGGCAGACCGGCATAAACATTATTTATACTAACTGAAATTAGTAAAAAGGTGGCAACTAATATAAAAAAGAATACTCTAAAAACAAAGACTAAGTTTATAGATCTAAATGCAGGATTTTTAACCAGATCCGACCGAAATAATTTTAAAATCAAATTGTTCATTATGCTTTCAAGTTAATATTCTTTTTATTTTTAAAGCTCGAGTTTGTAACCTTCTAGAATTCTTTTTCTTATTATCTGATCAGAAGACTTAAAAGGAAATTCTTTTGAGGAAGTTTTTTCACTTATCTTTAAAACTATAAAAAAAGCTTCAAATTTAGCATCCCCACTATAATCATGACCGGTAAGTATTTCACTAGTCTCTCCGGCTTTTAAGTCCCACATCGTTTTATCTAAATAATCATCATGAAAAACAGATTGATCAGGTGAAATGTAGGTGAATTTCATATAGGCATTCGACTGGTAAGCGGGGTCGATAGAAGATAAACTAAAATTCGAAGATATAAGATCCCCAGCGGATTTCATAGTAATTTCATTAGACAATATTTTAGAACGTACATCTGAAATAAACTTTAAGGCCGTTTCTTTGGCGGGAACTAAACCAATTGAAGGGACCTGTTCGTTATAAAACCACACAGTTATAGCTTCACCACTTATATACTCTTTGCCTTTAGAGTCAAAATAATTCCTTGCCCTATTTACTTTAATAGGGTCTAACGTTGAATTATCTTTGCTTTCAAACAGGCCCTTTCTGGCACCTTCATTTTGTAATATAGCCTCACTGTTAACCTGATTAAGGACATTTTTCCAGTTAGCCAAATTTGACCAATTTTCAGGGGAATTATCATAAAGTATCTCGTATCTTCGAAGTAAGTCTTCCCAATGTACAGTAACGTTACCCACAAAAACTCCTTGTTCAAACTTAGATTTATTAAAAGGAAGGCCATCATAACTTTCTAAGACTACTT
Source organism: bacterium (assembly GCA_009995545.1). Taxonomy (GTDB): domain Bacteria; phylum Patescibacteriota; class WWE3; order 2-01-FULL-39-13; family JAACPI01; genus JAACPI01. The sequence goes on along the minus strand of JAACPI010000008.1, from coordinate 40,528 downwards.
TATCCCCTCCAAAACCTTTATTTACAGACACATAAATAATTAGGGATACAAAAGTTAATAGACAAGCTATAAACAAAACAACTAATTTATTTTTTAATAAAGCAAATTTAAAAAATGATTTTTTAACTGGCTTTTTTATTTCATTTGGAACCACAACCTTAGTATCTTTAGATATTACTGGGTTGCTTTTTTTAGCTAAAGGGTCAAATCCAAAAATAGACAGTCTCATATATGTTTATTATAAGGTAAAACGCATTAAGGCACGAGCCGAAATTGTTTCTTGCCGCTCAGTAAATACCGTATAGATAATAAAGGTTTATAAAGTATTATAATTACACTAAACAATTGTGTGGTACAAGATAAAACCGATACCCACTCTATCACAAATTTTCAGTTTTGGTTCTGTAGTATACATAACCTTTCTCAGAAATAACTTCTATGTTAGACAATCCAGCGTTGTGCAAATAACTTTCGAGAGTATGCTTCAAATTTATGAAATATTTTAAAGGCTTGGAAATATTAGCACTCTGATATCCCGTAAAATTAAAGACAAAACCAGAACTAAACTTCCTACCTACACCAGATAAAAAGTCGGTAGTTTGAGAAAAAGTAGTCCCCGTAGAATAGCTATCATCTATAAAAATAATACCCTTACTTGAGGTTTCTTTGGGTAGCTCATCAAGCGTATAAGGATAACTGGGACAAGTTTTATCACTGTAGTTGCTTATGTCCAAAACCAACATATCATATTTACCCCCGTAATTTGCAGTGTGTAGGTACTGTTTAAAAATCCTCCCAAACTCCCCCGTTCCAAGGATCAAGCACCCATCAGGGTATTCTATTTGTATTCGCTGTAGTAAAAAATAATTATAGTAAGACTCCTCCTTTATATAGTCATCTAGTTTCGTGACTATATCTTTGCCATTTAAGGGATAATCGTATTTATAACTGACTAGGGAGAGCTCGTAAATAAATTTTTCTCGTAAACTACCTATAGGGTCAGATAAATTGAGGTTCATTGTCAAGCTAAATTATAACACCGGAGCCAACTAAAATTCTTTCACCACTTAAGGGGTCAAAAAAATATAAAACTGCAAACTGGCCCGGAGCAATAGAATCTAAAGGCTTAGACAAATAAAATTTAACTTTACTACCTAATACTACTTTAGAAACTTTTACGAAGTCACCAAGATTTCTAATTCTTACAAATATATTTCCATCACCACAGAACTCGTTAAGAGTCGCTTCTGTAATAGCAAGATCAAAGTCCGTTACGTTAATCTCATTTTTTAATAAATCAGATTTAATTCCTACGGTTATGGTATTTTTACTAACATCTTTCGATAAAACATACAGAGGACTTTTGTGGTAAGCATTAATTTGAAAATCCTTTCTTTGTCCCACAGTGTAAAAATACGCTCCCTTATGATCACCTATTATTTCACCTTTTTTGTTCAGCACATTTCCATTTTTTTCACTAAAACGTTCTTTTAAGAAGTCCTGGGTAACCACTCCCTCTAAAAAACATATACCTGTACTATCCTTTTTATTTGCAACAGGTATACCCACTTTAACAGCTATCTCTCTAGTGGAGTTTATTGATTTTTCTGCCTTTTTTTCAACAGAGCCCAGTGGGAAAATAATATTGTTCAATGAACCTATTTTTACCCTTGATAAAAAGTAACTTTGATCTTTCCACATATCAAAACCAGATGCAATAAAAAGAGACTTGGAGATTTTGGGTTTTGGATTTAGAAATTTGGTTTTTTGATAATAATTATTAATCAATTTATCACCAATCAATCTACTCATAGTAGACTTATCATTAGTTATAAATTGTGTGGGATTAGTCGTTAATTTGTCAAAGTTTACAATTTTTGCGTAGTGCCCCGTTGCTACATAATCAGCCCCTCTTTTAAGAGCTTTCTTTAAAAATAGGTCAAACTTAATTTCACTGTTACATAGAATATCCGGGTTAGGAGTTCTTCCTTTAGAATACTCTTCATAAAAATATTCAATTACAAGATTTTTGTACTCTTCCTCTAAATCCCATATTTCTATAGGAATATTTAAGTACGAAGCCACTTTAACAGCATCGGATCTATCCTTATGCGCCTTACATTTAGGATCGTTTTTACCGTGGCACTGCATATAGATACCCTTAACATTAAAATTTTCTTTCTTTAATAAGAAAGCTGCAACACTACTATCAACCCCACCACTCATAGCAACAAATATGGTGATTTTTTGTCTATCATAGGTATTTGCAGAGTCTAGCAATTGTTGATAGGTATCGTCTATGTGCATAACAAAGGGGATTCTACAGAATATTTATAAATAAATCCAGCTACCTAACCCAATTAGTTAAACTTTTCAAAAACGCTTTTTGGTGGTTTTGAATCTGGTAAACTCAGTTTACTCATGACAAAGGCATATTTATCCCCATACTGTGAAAGGTTCGTATTCTTACTAAGTGTTATAGATAAATCTGCAGGTATATAGCAGAAACCATAAGAGTCTTTAGTTGTGACAAAATATATGCCTTCAAATGTTAAACCGGAACCAGCGGAAAGAGTGATTAACTCCTCTAAATCGGTTTTGCCTTCTGGACTAAACCACTTAAAAGTGTAGTTAGTATCTTTACTTAAAGGCAGAATTACTGAATCCTTAACTTTAGGGTCTTGTGCCTTTTCCCAAGCATAGACACCATTATCTAATTTATTTATTTCTATCGAAGAACTCAGTTTAAAACACATATTCATCCAGGAACTTTCTTTTGCTGTAGCTAAAGTTTTAGCAGGATTAAGTTTCATAAGGGTCAGTGTGGAAAGAATTAAGAACACCAAAGTAAGTCTGAGGAAAAGTAAAACTAAAACAGCAGAAATGACTATAATTCTCTTTTTTCTAGAAGAGTCTAAGCTTGCGGTAGGCACGGTTGTGGGTGTTTGTGGTACAGTTTTAGAAACTATAACTTGGGATATAACTGGGACTGTTTCTTCACTAACCGCTCTTTTTACAGATTCAGTTTCTGGTAATTGTTATTCAGAGGTGGAAATATCAGCATCTAAACCCTCAGCTAAATTCATTTACAAAGAAAAAGTTATTTAGTTTCTGTTGGATCAAGAACACTGGGAGTTTTAGGCGCGATATCATATTTATCGACGTATTCTGTAGTGTTACTTTTTTGTATTGCTTTTTTAGTAGCAGACTCTGACCCAGACGCGGCAATGCCAAACATAACTATTGCAAAAATAAGTGCTGCATAAAAAAGAGTAATACACCCACAGGGTAAAAAGGTTTTAACATATTCCTGAGGGTAAAGATCTGGCCCGTCAAGCAAAATTTTGCCCGTGGAATCAGTTTTTACTACTATACTGTCAGAAATGCTATCATGCCAGGCTTGTCTTTCTGCACTAGAAAAATACCAGAAATAACCAAGCCCAAAAAAGAAGCTACTTAATAATTTACCTACAGTTTCTCTCAGTAAAACTCTTCCCCAACTTAAGTAGGAATTATCGGCGGGTCTAACAACCTTTATATTTAAAATCTTTTTACCCAGGGTTTGACCATTTTTAGTATAAAAATAAATGTAATACAAAAGGGGCATTACCATAGCAATAAGGTAGATAACCAACATCATAAATATACCCAAAGCGTCTGTGCCAGAATTATCTGCAGGAAGCATTAATGTGGACATACCTCCGCCTATAAGCGCCAAGGGTATCATTACGATATAGAAACCTACCATTACTATTATTCCATCTATAAAAGAAGCTAAAAATCTTTCTAAAAAACCTGCCATTTGGGGGTTTGGTGCTTGTTGCATAAAAGTAAAAAAAATTATTTTAAAATCCTAAACGTAAGATATAAACTAATTGCCCTCAGAATAATCTTTTTCTTTTCTCATATCCTCCTCAATTAGTTTTCTTAAATAAACAGATCTTGGGATACGTTTTTCTTTACTTACCCAATCTAAATAAGTAGATATTTTTGGAGAAACAAAAAAGTTAAAACGTATATCAATAGCCTTCATCAGTTTTTTTATGCTTGAATTTATAATTCTATCAAGATCTGAAATTTTTGTTAGACTGTAAGGAGCTAAAATGAATTTATCAGATTGGTAGCCCTCTAAAAACATAGGGCTATTACCCTCACTGTATAATGCCAAAACGGGCTTTTCGAACTCCAACGCCAATGTTATTTCATGACCAACATTAATTGAAGAAGGATAAGAAACCTCCGCTACTATCAAATCTGCTTTTTTTATACTCGCTAAAACCTTTTTGTAGTGCTGCTCTCTAGAATCACCAGTACGGGGGTTTTTTAGTTTCTCTAGACTAAGGCCAAAAAAATTTTCGTTCACTAAAGCAGGGTCATGCTTTTGTAGAACTTTATTTATCCCCTCATAACTAGTCTTGTACTTTTCAGCTGCGTATATGGCTGCAATGTAATATACCTTCATTGTTCAATGATAACAGTACTAATCAGGTTTAACAACGAATATATCATACCATTTTGTAGGCCGCTCCAAACTGTCTTTGTATACTTTGCTTTTGATAATTTTAAAATTAGCCGCCAAAACTTGAGCTTCAACGTAGTCGCGGGGGTAAGTTTGATAAAATCTGGAACTAACCTCGCCTCCAATATTCAAAATATTGTCTTGAAGAACACCATACCCATTAATCTTAAAACCCAACAACCCCTTACCACCAGGCTTCAAACTACTGTAAAAAGAATTTAAAGTAAAACAAAGTCTGTTATGGGGTATATAAGATAGAACACTATCTGCATATAAGGCATCAAATAAGATCTCTGGAAGAGGGTCCTTCGACAGATCAATTTTTCTGAATTCCACATTAGGTACTTTTTGTTTTGCAACTTCCAACATACCCTTAGATAGATCAAATCCTATGACGTTATGACCATATTTTTTGAATTCCTTAACATCTCGCCCGGTACCACACCCCAGAACTGCAACGCAAGAATTCCGAGGTATCTCATTGTTTAAAGGCTGTACCAATCTTTTTTTTACCTGATCGGATATAAGGTCGGCCCACTCAACCTTTTCTGCATATACAGAAGCACAGGCATCGTAGGTTGCACGGGTTACCTCTAATTGGTAGGGGGTTATCTCAATTATTTTTGGCATAGATATCTTATAGTATACAAAAGGAGGTTAAAATGCAACAGTATTAATTTCTTCTCCCTGGAAAAACCCCCTTAGGTTATCACAAGTAGTATCTAGGATTCGCTGTATTGCTTCTTTGCTATTAAAAGCACTATGGGGTGTAATTAATACATTAGGGTGGTTAATTAAAACATGGTTTGTAACAACTGTTTTTAAATCTTTTACTAAACTTTCATCACTGTACAAAAGCTCCGCTTCTTCACTTAAAAACTTTTCTTCTTCTAAAACATCTAAGCCGGCAGCTTTAACCTGACCTTCTACTAAGGCATCGTACAACGCATCAGTTTCTATTAAAGCCCCCCTTGAAGTATTTATAATCACCACCCCTTTTTTAGTTTTATTAATATTGCTTTTATTTAAAAGGTGATGGGTGCTTTTATTATAAGGGGCATGGAAGGTAACAATGTCCGACTGTTCTAAAAGTTTATCTAAAGGTAAATATTTTAAACCATACTTTTGTTTCATTTCGATATCTTCGTATAAATCCATAGCCAAAAGCTTCATATCAAAACCAAAAGCCATTTTAGCAACGTGTTTTCCTATACTACCACACCCCACAATTCCTAAAGTTTTACCCTTTAAATCAAAACCGACTAAACCTTTAGGACTAAAATGGCCCTCTTTTACTCTATTATTTGCGGGTATTATTTTTCTTGAGATTGCTAATATTAAGGCAAGAGTGTGCTCTGCAACGGTGTTTTCTCCATAATGGGGAACATTGCTTACAGTAATACCTCTTTTTTTACATTCTTGTAAGTCAATATGATCAAACCCAGTGGATAGGGTTACTATGGACTTAAGTTTAGGAAGTTTTTGTAATACCTTTGAATCAACCCTACTGTTAATAAACACTCCAAGATACTCAGCTTCACCAGCTAACCCAATATTTTTATCATTTAAAGTATCCGAAACAAATACAGTGTCGAAATCGTTTTTTAATTTGGCAGTTAAATATTTTTTTTGAAACTCGTTTGTTTCAAAAAAAACTACTTTCTTATTAGGCATTATACAAATTATAAACTTCTTAACATAATAAATATACAGGTACCTGTGTATTTTTGTTAAAGCCAAACAGAATACTTCTATGCTAACATATTGTTATGAACAAAAGTTACTTGCCCATCATAACCCCTGTAGTACTTTTTTTAACTGGAGTAATATTTTTAGGTTTTACATATTATAAGAATGTATCGAGTAAACCCGCTGCGTTATCCATAACATCGAAGTATCGAGACGCTACCGTCAGTCTTAAAAACAAAGAGTTGGGTAAGGCCCCCTTGGACCTGATAGATTTAAAACCAGGGGTTAACCAAATAAAAATTTCAACCGACAATAACTCCTTTACCAAAGACATAATTTTAACCGAGGCCGCTTATACAACTATATCTATAGATGTTGGTGTATCTGACAAATTTTCAGCTAATCAAATTTTATGGTACGACAAAGCCAACAGTAATACCTCAGACCTTTTTGTTTCTTCAACCCCAAAGGATGCTACCGTTAAAATTAACAATAAGTCTTTAGGTTCTACCCCAATTACTATCTCAAAAAAAGATCTATTAGAAAGTGATAATGGAGAATACACCATTGTAATAGAAAAAGATGGTTACGAAGCCCAAAAACTTAACGTAAAACTAGAAAATGGTTTTACCTTAAACGTTTCATCACAGCTTTTTTTAAAACCTATTTCTAAAAATACTATGGGACTAGAATCTAACAGTTTCTACAAAATATATAACTTTATAGATCCCTTAATTAAAAGTAACCAACAGGGTGACTGGGCTCAGGCCATAGATTACTGGCTAAAAACCAGAGGCGAGGCAATTATAGATACAGACAGCATAAAGGGTTTTGACTACTTTATAGATAGTGGAGGCACACTTTACTCGGGAGATGGTAAAGTTTTAAACAAGGATGCGGTAACCTTAACGGAGTCAAAGGAAGGTACCTTAATTTTAATTGGGTATTTAAGTTTGGATGACAATGCTAAAGAAATGTCTACTCAGGCAAGTGACACCTTAAGTGCTATAACTAACTCCCCCGTAGCAGCAACGCAGAATCTACTCTACGAAGTTACAGAAACAGGTTTAGGATACCTTAATGTTAGAGATAAGCCTGAGTTAACAGGAGAGATAGTCCACCAACTCAACGTTGGAGATACAGTAAAGGTTTTAGGACAAGAAGGAGATTGGTTTAAAGTACAGTATAAAGAGGGTGAAGAAGAAAAAGAAGCATATGCATTTTCTAGTTATCTTAAAAAATCCGAGCCAGAGACACCATAAAGTAAACCTAACTATTTAGTATTTAAATATAGCATTCTAGATTGAGCCTGTAGGAATCTTGGCTTCAGCTCTAGAGCAAGAGTATACTGCTTTACAGCCTCCGCAGTATCCCCCTGTTTTTCATACAACTGACCCAAGTAATAAAAGTATATCGGGTTTGTGTAGTCCCGAGTTAATAAGCTTACTAAAAGTTCTTTAGACTTGGCAGGGTTCTTATTCATTATCTTTAAAGCCAAACTCTCTTTTAAAAGCCTGTTTTTAGGGTTTAAATTTAGAATAGTTTTAGTATTTTCATCATTTAAATTACCCGACAAACAAAACCAAGAGAAATTTTGATAATAGGGGAATAGTTTAAAGGAAAGACAAGGATTGACTTTAATTATCGAAAAGCTAAAAACATATATCAAGGTAAACACAAATATAAAATCGTATATCAAAAAGTTTTTCACTCTAAAAGTAAAACTTACATATCTTCTGTCAAAACCTTGTTTTATCAGAAATTTAACTAAAAAGATAAATAATAAAAGATACGTGTAAGCAGTGAGCCAACCAAAAAGAGAATTAAATAATAGGGCTAAAGGTAAAATATAATAAATATTCTTTTTAAGATTAAAAGCTAAAAAAATAAAAAGGGCCGTAAAAAACAATAAACCCAGGATACCTGTTTCAAAAAATTCTTCGACAAAAAAATTATGTGGCTTATCGTACAAGTAAGACCACTCGGATGTTTGGTTTAAACTACTAGGCCTTTTAAAATCATAGGCGAAGTTCTCGGGTCCAGCCCCAATCAGTAACAGTTTTGGGGATTTTACCACCTGCAAAAAAGCTGATTTTGCAAGGATACCTCGAATATAACCTGTGTCATTAGTTAGGATACTGTTCTCATTATTATCGCTTGCAAAAACTTGATGATTAAGTCTTAATACTAAACTTCCGCCATGCAAAACGGTAGTCAGTATAAAAAACAACAGAATAATATTTAACCTAAAACTGCTTTTATTTGTAAAGGGTACAAACCAAAAAATACAAAGTGCCAAAATTAGAGTGAGAAGAGCTGAGAGAGATAAAGTATAAAAAATGGGAATTAAGGTAAATACAAAGTAAAAGAGGGAAAGGTTTCTCCTATCAACCACGTATGAAATAGTATGAATTAACAATACAATTACCAAATAACCTCCAAACCAATTTGGCTGACCAAAAGTTGAGTAAACTCTACCAAAAGTTTGAAACAACACAGAAGGGTTAAGTATCTGGGCATAAGAAAATAAAACAGGAACAACAGAACCCAAAGATAGAATAAAAGATATTCTAGAATCAGACCAATTGGCTAGTTTTTTCTCATTTTCGTTTAAAAAAAATATAGTTACACCTAAAAAGAGTAGGGACCCTGCAAATCTACCATAATATCCCAATAAAGAGGTACTAAGGTTAGACGAAAATAAACTAGATAATACATACAAAGTTAAATACCCAAATAGCACAAGATTTAAGTAAGACAAATTATGGCCAGGGATCTTATTACTTTTTTCAGTACCCGTTCTAAACTTATAAGTAATTAGTGAGAAAGAAAGTAAAAGGAGTATAAACAATGTTTTTGGAAGTTCGTAAGCCTCGACCATAAAAGGTATTACCAAGGAAGGGCTAATGATTAGCACAAACTCAAGTATTGTAATTGTTTTGTTAAAATAAAATCTCATAGTTATATGACTATAGTAAATCAAAACCAAGAAAAAGTATTGATTGCTAAAACCAAACCTATTTAAAGGCAAAATCCATTGCAATAGCATCAACTTTAGAGTTATTATATACATAGATGAATTCTGCCCAGAGTACTCACCATAGCCCAATATTCGCTCATTTTGTAAGAATGTGTGTAATGCCTTCAATAGTTTTGGTTTTTACAAAGGCCTTAACAATGATATTTTTTTCAACACTTTACGGTCTTTCGTACGAAGCTACTTCTAATGGGATAATTTTTAGCAGTTTTACAAACTTTAAGATGGCTAATGATTACTCCAGTGCACTTACCTTTTTAGTAGCATTCAGCTTTACCTCATGGTTGGTTTTTAAAGGATACTTTTTACACCACTCACATATAAAACCCTCTCTAAGCTCCTGGTTGTATAGCCAAAATTTAGAAGGTTTGCTAGTTAAAAATATGGGCTTATTTGTAAAACTAGCAGCTTGGGTAATTTTCATGTGGATTATTGCAATTTTAATAATCACCCAATATTTTTTAGGGTTAACGAGTGACTGGGTCCTATACGGGTCACTTATTATGTCCTCAGTACTAACAGTGCTTTCAGTGATTGATATTGAAAAGGAGCACGCAATTTTTGTGTCAGTCTCATGAATATAAATTACTATTTTAAAAAATTAATGAGCTCCTTGGCTTTGTTTGCTGTAATGCTAGGACTTCTGGCTCTTCCAATTATATCTTTTAACTCGTTTAAAGGCCCGAATGCAGATAATTCAAAGGTTCTGGGTACTTCGATAAAAAGCACCAGTGTAATAGACGGAAGAGTTAAATATACAGAATCTCGAGCCAAGATAATTAGTTTTGAGATAATATTAGAACCTAAGGAATACTTTACCAAAACTTTAAAAGGGGCATCAGGCACCTCACAAATAGTTCTAACAGAAGGGAATAAAGAATCTTATGCCACAAATAAAGATGGGGAAATTGAAATTATAAACCTAAGTGACAGTGCTGTATGGGTAAAAGGAATGGTTTTTTAACTTAATTAAAAAACCATTTAATCTGACATTTTCTTTAAATTATACAAAGCAACTCCTACAACTACCCCAGGCAGAACTAAAGCAAAAATATTCCAAACCCCCATGTAAATCATTAGTATTTGATTTAATAAAAAAAATCCTGAGTAAAGATAAGCACCCCACTTTTTCATTAACCACATCCCTGTAAAACTTATAAGACCAAAAACTATAGATAATCCCAAATAAGGGGGGTACCAAGAGCCGATTGATTTGGCAGCTTCGCTAAAGACCAAGAACACACTTGGAAGAATACCCAAAAAACCTAAAATACAAATTATTGTTATAGATATGGGTCTTGAAGCAAGTTTTTTTGTATCCATAGCTATGAAAAATTAATTATGATTATATATTAACTGTACCTAGAACGTAGTAAAAAAACAATATCATCAATCCCCAAATACCAATAGCTCCTAATAGAAATTTGTCTTGTAATAAGGCCCTTTCAGGAGATTCCGCATTTTTGCTTTCATATATTACATATAAGTACCTTGCAACACCGTAGATAACCAAAGGTATGGTTAACATCATCCACTTTGGAGACGAGAGTGTATAAGGCAAAAAGTCTTTAAAAAGCTCGGGTGTTGGCCTGTCGGGAGAAGTTTGAAAGGCAAATAAAGAATAGCTAATAATTGCGTAAGCTGCAGACATTGAGATCATAGAGTCTAGTAAAGTATCGGGGTAGTTTTTTAAAGTATCTCTAGTATCTAAGCTAAGTTGTTTACTAGAGAGTATGGTTCTTTCCCCTCTTCTTTTACCAAAAGCCAAAAGTAAAGATAGTCCAATCACTGATAAAATTAACCAACTAGAAATCGAGGCAGAAGCAGCAACACCACCCGCAAAAACCCTTATTATAAAACCCAAGGATACTATTAAAGCGTCGATAATAATAAAGTTTTTAAGATAAAAAGAGTACGAAAGTTGGAGCAATACGTAAGCTAGGGTTAAAAAAAACAAAAAATCGTTTACCTTTAAAGATAGAACCAAAGCAAAAGTTAAAAAAACTATTGCCGCCTTTAAAGCAGTACTAATCTTTAACTTACCACTGGCTAAAGGTCTGTTACTTTTAATGGGGTGCTTTCTGTCTTTTTCGATATCCACTACATCATTTACTATGTACACAAATGAGGCAGCAAAAGAAAAAACAATAAAAGCTACAAAACAGTTAAAAAGAGACTCAAAAACAAAAAGCTTGTTACCCAAAACTAGAGGGCCAAAAATAATAGCATTTTTTATCCACTGACGAGGCCTAACTTCTCTAACTAATTGATAAAACATATTATTGCTATTTTTGAATCTTTTGAGCATATCGACTATAATATTACAAAATCTATTCTACCTTAAATACCAATAAGAAAAAGGTAAAGATGGAAAATAACAATTTAACATTATTATGCTTTATACACCCCACGCTATCACGGGAGCGACAATAGCTTACTTTATACCAAACCCCTTCATTGCGATAATTCTGTCTTTAGTTAGCCATCTATTTTTCGACGTATTTCCTCACTCAAACCCTAACCCCATAAAGTCAAAGGGGGTAGGAAACTTAATAATTTTAGGAGAAATAGTAATAGGGACAGTCGTATTGGCGGCTTACAGCTATTTGTTAAGCGGAAAGTTTGTTAACAGCAATTACGCCATGACAATAATGATAATATGCGGGATCACTGCAAACCTTCCGGATATATTAACTGGTCCTTACGCGATGTTTAGAAAAAACTGGTTTTATTCCGAAAGTATTGCCAAGTTTCAAGGACTAATTCAAAACCACGTTAAGGGATATATAGGTTATACCCTGCAGGTAGTATTTATATCTGTACTTGTATATATAGCTTTTTTACACTAACGCTTTAGCTTTTCAGTGCTGTAAGCTTACCTACGTATCTTCTAAAGACAATAAGTGCAAAAAGTAATACACCAGTTAGCATTAGTGTAGTTAAGGCTTTAGATCTTCCAGAAGTATAATACGTTAACACACCAAAAACTGCAGAGATAAGCCAATAAAAACTAGCTATTTTTCTTTTTGACCAACCTAAATCAATAAGTTTGTGATGTAGGTGGTTTCTATCACCTTTAAAGGGGGATTTACCTTCTTTTAAACGTACAAATAGTACGTAAGCAACATCTATCGAGGGTAATAGTAGTACCAAAAAGGCGGAGGCGACTCTTGTACCAGACAAAAGAGATAAAGAGGCAAAAATTAAGCCAACAGCAGTGGCCCCCCACCCCCAGATTATTTTTTGTGGTGGAAAAGTATCTATAAACAATCCAAGTAAAGCTCCGAGAGTGATAAAACTAATTTTAGCACTAATCTGCTGTTCATAAGTTAGATTTCCAAATCTAAAGGACAGCAAACCAATTACCAAAGCTGTTACTGAGCTGATGGCTACAAATTGACCGTCTATACCATTATTAAAGGAAAGCATCTGACTTAACCAAAGAAGCCACAAAAAAGCAAAGATAGCAGCAAATACGATTATGGAGTGATTGCCAAACAGTTGAAAATTAAATACCCACGAGTCCAATTTTAGAGGCTGGCCAAAAGGGTTTGGAATGTAGATCATTATAAAACCAGATAAAACAATAATAACGATGGAAACAGGCAATACTAAAAGTAGCCTAGAAAGGTACCCAAGTTTGTATCTATCATCTAAAAACCCAACCAAAGAAATTAAAAAAGTACCAATTATAAGACCCCAAACCCTTTGAGAGTACCAAAGAAAGGCGGAGCAAGCTATTGTAAAACCTACCCAAAAAGCTACACCACCAGCTCTTGGAGTAGGGCGTTGTAAAACCTTTGCAGGCTCATCACGCAGGTCAGGAAACTCTATAATCCCCAGTTTATCTGCATTTTTGATTAAAACCCTCGAAGTGATAAAGGTTCCAGCAAAGGCAATTAAAAAAGGAAAAAAGTATAGATTAAACCAAGGACCAAAACTCAAAGTTGTAATTTTAGATCTTTCGATTAGTGTAAAAATAGCTACCCCGAAAGCAAGAACATTGAACAAATTAAAATAGGCTATAAACCTAGAAACAGACCAAAGGTTGTATTTCATAAAATATACTGACACAGAAACACAGGAGAGCATTACAACTAAAGACAAGGTGGGAAGTATAAAAATATACTGCTTTGAGGCTAAAATATCAGCTCCCCAGTTTAAAAAGTTCCAAAGCGGGATTATAGAAGAAAGATATTTATAATATATTAAAACATACACAAATTGGAGTATCACAACCACTAGAGACAGTAGGTAAAAGTAATTAGTCTTCAAATCAGTAAAAAAGCCAAACCTATCTCCAACCAAAAGTGACACATTCTTTATTAAAAGATTTTTAATAATACTAATTTTATTCATTATCTAAACTTAGGCGTGTAATATAAACTTTTGTATTTTTTTCCTAACATCATCTTTGTTTGAGCCTCTAACCAAGGAATAAATGCAAAAGTTAAGTATGTAAGATAAAGAGCTGGTAAGCTTATTAACGAGATAAAGAATTTTTTATACCAAGGCCAAGATTTTGGCATAGGTTTTTTAAGTTTTAATCGTACGAAAAATAAAGGTAACAGGCCTAAAAGAGCAATGGAAAGAAGTAGGCTATTTATCTTAGGGATAGCATAAGCATAATTTGCTTGTTTAACATTTTCATTTACAAAAGTAAGCATTAAAAAGCCAAAAGTAAGTAGAAAAGGGGTCGCACGAAGTAGAACAAAATGCTCTATCTTGGTCCAGATATGAGATATTTTATCCACAATATTAGCATCTTTCGCAAAAGGAATTAATTTTACAGAGATTGGAAAAGTTATTACTCCCCATCCCCAGCGTAACTGTTGTTTGTACAAGGATAAATGCGAGTCTAAATAACCGCTACCCTCAGCTGCATCCAAATGAATAGGTATAAAAAAAGGTACACCTTCAAAGTTTCCCTCAAAAGCCTTAAACGCCCTCCAAAAAAATATCGAGTCGTCAATTCCTAAAGAAGGGTCCCAATAATCCGCCTTAACTAAGGTGGTCAAAGCACAGCTGTAACAAGAAAAAGTGTCCATCTGTTCAGTTGTCGTAGGCCAGTTTAATGTAGACCAAGTAGCTAAAAGAGCCACCATAATACCATCGGCAGCTACCCTGTTAATTACAGGAACCTCGTAAGTATTATTATCAAATATGTGCACGGCTGTTTCATAAAACCTCTTTTTACGCTCATCGGTAGTTAAATAAAGATAGGTAATTCGAGCGAAAAACTCTGGGTGGGGCTTTGTATCGGAGTCCATTGTAGTAAAAATATAATTATTCAAGTTTTCATTTCTTTTTTGTAGCTCTTCTACAGCTCTTCTAGCAGCCCAATCCCTATTTGGCCCTGCAACACCTAAAACCTCCCCTTCTATATTCTGAGGGTGGACAAAATACATTATTTCAATCTCATTTTTAGGATCAAACTCTTTTTGAATCTTCTTAATATCAGCAATTACCCTATCGCTATATTTTTGCTCAATCCCGTAAACTATAGTTAGGCTTTTATTTGGAATAGAAGTTGCCAAATAGCTTTTAAAGCTGTCTGACAAAATAGTGTAAGGTTCCGAATACACTGGAACCAAAACAAAATGTTTTATTTTTTCAAAAGATTCTGGAAGTGTCTGGGGATCGTTGAGTTTAGAAAAATCTAGTTTTTTTGATTCTTCAAACCAAGATACAGAAGTCTCCGCTTTATATTTTCTATAACCATTTACTAGACCAGCCATACCGTTTGTAACTTTAAAAGTCCAATAAATAGTTAAAAAACTTAACATAAAAACTACAAAGTCGGGGTAAAAGTACCCTAACACCAAGGGGGATAAAAGCGTAGACCAAGTTAACGCCCCAGGAATTATTTCTAGTATCCTTTGCGAAGAAATTTTAAATTTGTATTTTTTTAACACAATAAATCAGTTATTTATATATTTAGAACAATTTTTGATAACTAGCCTCTGTAGTTTTTCCACCGATAGGCCCCTTATTTTAGACACTGCCTGATACACGTCGATAACGCCTTCAGAAGTATTATACCCCCTATTTGAACTTTCTTTAGTCCTTGGAGATAAAAAAGGAGCATCTGTTTCTAACACTATTTTATCATCCGGAATAACTTTAATACTTTCTTGTATGTATATCCCCGATTTATAAGTAATTACTGCATTAAAACCAAAGTAAATATTGGGAAATACGCCTAGTAGCTTTTTGGTCGTATCACTATCTAAATTGTAGCTATGCCAAATAAATTTAAGGTTTTTATATTTTTCTAGCACTTCTATAGTTAGTTCGTAAGCATCCCTAGAATGTACTGCCACGGGTAGATCATACTTTAAAGCCAGCTCGATTTGATCTTTAAAAACCTGCATTTGTATGTCTTTTGTAGATATGTCATTCCAATGCAGATCTACACCCACCTCACCAATACCCGCAATAGGATTTGGACTAGAGGATTTAGGGTTTAGGGAGCCGGGGTTTAAAGTCGTAGGTCGGCAATATACTTTGAGGATATTTTCTAGCTCAGAGGAGTCATATTCCAAATAATCTTCTGGGTGAAAACCCACAAAAGTTTTAAGGTTTTCAGGGTATTTACTTGTTAAAGCTAAATTTCTTTTAATATCCCAGACATTCGTTGAGCTAAGCCATATTTGTTTTACACCCGCCTTAATACTATTTTTAACAACTATTTCTGGGTCAAAGCTAAAACCTTCGTCATTTAAAAATAGATGGCAGTGGGTATCAATATAGTGCATCTTACAATCTTCAGATATTAAAATTTTCCTCTATAAGTTTTTTATAGATGTAACCGCTTCTGCGTATTTTTCTTGATAACCGGTTATTATAGTCAATCTCTACTAATCCAAATTTGGGCCAAAAGCCTTTATCCCATTCAAAATTATCTGTTAGAGACCAGTAGATAAAGCCGGTGACAACAACACCCTCGGCCTTAGCTTTTTTAATATTTTCAATTACCTCTTTAATGTACCAACCTCTTTTAATGTCTTTAGAATCTGCAAGACCGCATTCTGTGATTAAAATCGGCTTACCAAATCTTTGTAGCTTTTTAAGCAAGTTATATAAACCTTTGGGGTATAGTCCCCAACCCATATCAGAATACTTTAGTCCGGCTTTCTTCTTACCAAAAATTTTAGAAATATAGTAATTTAAACCTATGAAATCTAAGTTCTTTTTCGTTAAAACTATAAAAAGTAAATTCCAAAAGAAATCAACGGAATAGGCTAAAAAGTGGTTCCACGAGGTAGTGAATCTGGCATCTAAATCCTGCTTAGAAACACCTACTAAGGCTTTATTATTATATTTTTTAATATAGCTACCCGCACGATTTGTTACGTATATAAAATTTTTAATAGCCTTTAATCCGGAGAAAAAACCTTTGTTTCCGTTAGGAAAAACACCAATAAAATAAGTTGCAAAAGTATAGATCACGGGCTCATTTAGTACTATCCAGTAAGTAACCAGATCGGCATACTCTTTCGACACAAGGTCTACAAACCTCAAAAAGTAATTAGCTACTTTTTTATTAGAAAACCCACCCATCTCATATGCCCAAACCGGAAGAGTAAAATGCCACAAAGTAGCAACGGGCTCCAAACCACGGCTTTTTAGCTCCTTTAAAACATTTCTATAGTGTTCAATCTCCCTGGAATCAAATTCTCCCTGCTTAGGTTCTATCCTAGACCACTCAATAGAAAATCTATGTGCGTTGTGGCCCAAATCCTGGGCCAGTTTAAAATCTTCGGAGTACCTGTTGTAGTGATCCACAGCATCACCAGATATATAGTTTTTGGGGTTTTCAAAGTGAGGGTTCATTAACTCCCAAGGAGGTTCAATACTAAGAAACATTTTAGAGTACTTTAAATAATACTTTTTTGGTTCTTTTGCTAAACGAAAAGCGTTTTCCTGCTCCCAAACTGTCCAATCATTATAGTTGTTTCCCTCTACCTGATGAGCAGCACTACTTGCGCCCCATAAAAATTTTTTACGCTTGGGCATTGAATTCATTGGATTCTAGGAAAAAGCCCAGTCAAATGTGTTACTTTTTTAACAGTTTCTATATCCTCACTAACACCTAGATGGTCAAAGACCCGCTGTTTAGTAGTAGGGAGAATAAATTCAAAATTGTCTAACAAGAATAAAATTTTATTTAAAACCAATTCTAAAAGTTCTTTATTTTCGGCAATATTTTCCCAGGGTTTAGTCTCTTGCAAATGTTTATCTAAAACGGAAACTTCATAGGTTAAAACAGCGCAAACCTCATCTATTTTATACTCACTCATTAATTGAGCTGTTTTATCAATAACACCTTCAATTTCGGCTTTTTTAAAGTTTAAAATGTATTCAAAACCACTTGTTTCACACATTTTAGTTACCCTAGCAACAAGGTTACCTATCCCATTGGCTAAGTCTCCATTAACCCTGTTTTTAAATTTATCATCAGCATAGTCCATATCTTCACCAAAAGTTGGGGCGTCAGATAAAAGGTAATATCTAAGGGCATCTATTCCGTAGTTGTCTACAATTTTAAGAGGGTCAATAACATTTCCAAGGCTTTTGCTCATTTTTTGCCCGTCACTGTTAATAAACCCGTGAATTAAAATTTGTTTGCTGGGTTTTAAACCGGCAGAAAGTAACATTGCCTGCCACATAGCACTTTGTTGCCTTAAATTATCTTTTCCTGCAACTTGTACCCCAGGCCAAAAATCTTTAAAATCACTATCTTTGTTTGGCCACCCTAAGGTGGAAATGTAGTTTATTAAAGCATCAAACCAAACATACATAACATGATCGCTGTCTCCCGGCACCTCAACACCCCAAGGCATTTTTTCTTTTAATCTACTTATACTAAAATCTTTTAACCCCTCACTTACAAATTTTTTAATTTCCTCTAACCTAAAAGCGGGTACTACAAAACTGGGGTTTTCATTATAAATTTTAAGAAGGGGCTCTTGATACTTAGAAAATTTAAAATAATAATTTTCTTCTTCGACAAGTTCAATATTCATATTAGGATGAATTGGGCATTTTCCATTTTCAAGCTCACTATCTTGTTTTTCTAATTCACAGCCAACACAGTACTTAACTGCGTATTTATCCTTGTAAATATCACCATTTTTAAGGCTTAGGTTCCAAAAATGTTTAGCTGCCTCCTTATGATTTTTATCAGTAGTTCTAATAAACCTGTTAAAAGATAAATTTAGTTTTTCCTTTAAATCTTTAAAATGTTTAGCGTATTCGTCTGTATAAACTTGTGGGTCTTTTCCCTCTTCTAAAGCTTTTTGATATATCTTTAAACCATGCTCATCCGTACCTGTATTAAAGATAACGCTATAGCCCTGCTTAGACATATATCTACAAATTGCATCCGCCTGAATAATTTCTAAAGCAAAGCCAATATGCGGGCTACTGTTTACGTAAGGCAGGGTTGTCGTTAAATAAAAGTTTTTAGTCTGGTCCATAATTTATAAGCATTATAACAGGGAATAAAGACAAAAACAGAGGTTTCAAACAGTTAAATTTCTGCAGAGCTTTTTTTATTTAAAATATATCCTCCAAGGGTAGAGGCTACAACTAAGCCAACAGACACATAATTTATTTGTTTTATATAGCTTAAAAAAATCATTAAAACTGCTCCCAAAGATAAAAAAATAAACAAACTATAAAGAGAAACAAAGTTTTTTTCTTTTAAATACCAAACTCTTCTATCTTCTCGGTGCTTAATTACAAAGGTAACCAAACTCAAAAATGAAGATAAAAAAATAAACAATAAAAATAAAAAAAGTAAAACCATTAAAGCATTTGTGGGCTCAACAGTGGTAAATATATAAAGCAAAGCAGTAAAAGTTATAGCACTAAGACTAATATGTTTAAACAAAAAAACAGGCGGGTGAAATGCTCGTTTCATAAATAAAGTATACGCTAAAATTTAAAGTTCTAAAATTATTAGAGTAGACCTAGAAAATTAAAAGATAACTGACTACTGGCTACTATCTACTGTATACTGACTTCATGCAAATAATAATTGCCCTTACTACTGTAACAATTATAATCTTACTCTTTTTACTTTGGTTTAAGAGAGATATGGAGAAAAAACAAAAAGAAGATTTTAAAAATGTGTTTAATGAACTAATGAACGAGGGAATGGGAAAATTAACTCAAATTTCTAAGGATGCTTTAAAAGCAGATAAAGAAGTGATTTCAACTGATTTAAAAAATAAAAAAGAGGCTATGGAAGGAATGGTTAAAAAAATTGAAGAAGATCTAGAAAAACGACATAAAGAACTAATAGAAAGCCGAACAGAAAATATGAAGTATTTTGGTGATATAAAGAGGCAAATCGAAGAACATCAAAAAGCTACTAAAGATTTAGAAACAAGTGCTGCAAAACTTGCCAGAGTAATGAGCAACAACCAGGTACGTGGAGAGTGGGGAGAAAAAATATTAGAAGATATTCTAATAAGTAGCGGACTTGAAAAAGGAGTACATTATAAAACCCAAGAAGTTATGGACAGTGGAGTTAGACCCGATGTAATAATAATGCTTCCCGAAAAGCGCACTATTAGTGTAGATGCAAAATTTCCTTTAGCTGCAATATTAAAAATGACCGATGCCGAAGATAAAACTCACTTAACCAATTTAAAAAAGCAATTTGAGTTAGATGTACGAACTAAATTAAGAGATATTACCAAAAGAGAATATATAAATAGTGAAGAAGGAACTTTAGATTTTGCCATAATGTTTGTTCCAAACGAGGTTGTTTTTACTTATATAAATAAAGAATTCCCAGCCCTTGTAGAAGAAGCTTTTGCTAAAAAAATAATTATTGCCTCCCCCTTTAGCATTTATGCTATAGCCAGAACAATAATGCAAGGATACAGAAACTTTTATTACGAACAAAACCTTAAAGATGTTATAAAACACATTGCAGTTTTTAAAGACAACTTTACAAAATTTACAGGTGAGTTTGAAAAGTTAGGTAGGAGCTTTGACACAGCATATAAAGATTACCAACAAATTTCAGAAACTAGGGTAAAACAAATGGGTAGGAGCTTTAAAAATATCGAAGAATCGGAAAAGAGCAAAGATAACAAACCAAAGTTAAAAGAAGCAAAAGCAACAAAGGAACTTGCCGAAGAGGAAATTAAGCTTGTTGAATAGGCTAGTTTTTAGAAAAATGTGAAGTAAAATAGTATATACTAAGTATATACTCAGTATATACTATCAATCTTATTTGTTGTTGTTATAAGGCTAATAGTAACCCATAAAACTCCGCTTAATTTTACTAAATTTACTTGACATCTTATAGTTATTTGTGTATATTTTAATCATTAAATAACGCCTTGGATTTTAGGGAGTTATGCAAAGACTGGTTTTACCTTTGGTAAACTTTGCAAAAACCGTGATCTAAAATCATTTACAACCGGCCATACTGTATGGCCGTTCATAAGGTTTAAAACTCTTAACCGGCTGTACTGGCCGGTTTTTTTGTGTTTAAAACACTAATTACCGGCAAAGTACATTTAAAATTTGCTGGTGTTTTTTGCCTTTTGGCATTGTGAATACAGACACTGTATTTACTGTGTCGAAAGGCAATCGTTTAAATCCAACCCAACTAAAAGGAGACATAGAGTGAAAAGCTTAATTGGTGCACTAGTACTGGCTTTGTTTTTGTTTGGAGCTTGTGCACCTGCACCAGCCCAAACTCTAGATTCACAAAAGTTTGGCCCGACTACAAGCACTGTAGAGGAACAAACTCAGTTGAAATGGGTACCGGTAAACTCTCCACCAGGAGTAGAAGGCCCCTGTTATGGGTATTTTATAACTAAAGCCTTTGGCGGAGAGTTCTACGGATTTTCGGGTGTTTGGTGCAAGTAAAGGGGAGAAAGATGACAAACCTACTACGACCGAAGGGCCAGGGACCACATCCCAAGTGCCCTCATTGCAAAGAGGAACTCACCTCGGTGGTGAAAACCATGTACGGAGGAGGTTTCACATACTTTGTAACGTATTCGTGTTCCAAGTGCTGGGGAGTTCTTCACTCCAACGGCCCCCGTTCTAAGTAAAGGAAAAAACAATGTCTCACAAGAATAGCGGGATCAGTACATTCCTGGGTATCTTTACACTGTATATGTTTCTAAAACTCCTGTTCCTGTTTGGAGGAGCTGTATCTACAAGTTTAGTGGACACAAACCCGCCTACAGGAAACGTGGTTGCAGTTGCAGCTACAGGAAGATACTCTACCGTACTACACTTCTACTGCCAAGTAGAAAACAAGTACTACGAGTGTAGTAAAGAAGGTACTAGCGAGGAACTCTTTTTTGAAAAAGGAGAAAAACTGGTATCTGCGGTTGGAATTGGGCCATTTAATGATGTCACCTTTTACTGTGAAAGCGAGGGTGAAATTCATGTATGCGTCCCAAAAATACTGGTCGAAGTTGATCAGTAGCACCGGCAAAAACGAGGGGGTTTGTAGAAAACTTAGCTGACCGCAAAATCACAAGTCTACAAACCCCCTTAGAAGTATTATATCAAAAAAATAATATTTATATTAAGTCTTATAGTACACACATGACATACCATTTCATGCGTATTCTATAGTATTTGAAGTATTAAATACTTATTTTTGTTGCATGGTTTAATTACCCTAAGGTTAAATATACCTTAACCCTATAGTATTGTTACTTATACGGTAAAATGGTATAATTGATATGTATTTATATAGGTTTTTAATCACTTTAAAAATCTATATGGACTTTTAACCACCTGGTTGAAAGTTGAACATTTAAAATTCAGTGCAAAATGCAAGTCTATTCGAATAGAGAGGAGAGCCTAATGTTGAACTTACGACAAAAGATCGTCATTGCTTTAAGACTACTGGTAAAGTACTGGTGGTTGAGGAGCAAAAACGATCTACGAGACCTGAGAAAAAAGGGCTTTGAGGGATTAAAAACCCCAGACAGACCGAAAACTCAGGTAAGCGTACCGGTAGGATTTGAAGGTGTTAAAAAACTCTTTGTCCCATTCTTTGTGGCTGTAAACGCGGGGATTTTCCTCATGATTATTACCATGCTGATTGGGGCCCTGTTTTATGTGGGAGGTCGGCCAGAGCTGGCAAACCCAGCTTTGCAAGACGCAGTCCCCACAATAGCACCAACATCAACTCCAGAACCCAAGAAGATTCGCGCAATTGACGTTTTTGATTGGCTTAGCCAAGAGGAGGCAAGGGAGTTAAGAGAGAAAGAAAGTGTTGTAAACTGGGCAGTGCTCAAAAATGGGGGGTCTAAGTACTCTTCCTTAGGGATAACCTTCAACATCGAAGGGTCAACCTGGGCGAGATCAAAACCCTTTATAATTGAAGCAGCGTCACCAGAAGGGACGGCCGTAACGTTCGAGGTTGAGGGTAAAATCTACAATCTCAATTTACTACAGCCATTCACCGTTGAATCCAGACCCGAGAAGGTCTTTTTGTTCGACACTTCCGGTCGACTTTGGGAGGCAATGCTTTCTGAGGTTCAGTTCAGGGAAGTGTCAGTAGTACAACAAGAGTTGAACACTATTATCTTACCCAATCCCAACCTTTCACTCAGTTACTAGGAGGAAAAATGTTTATCTATGCGGTAGTAGCAGGAGCAGTTTCAGCCATATTCGGTGCGGTTTGTAACCTATCCGCGCGTGAAAATTTTGCGGCCCCGGCTGCAATATTCTCTGGGCTGATAACATTCGTGGTAAGTCTGTTGATAATATTCATAGGACAGCCTTACTTCACTCACTGGGCAGACACAACGGGAGGTTATGTACTACTAGGAGCAACAGCACTAGTTGTTGCATCAGCAGTCACCGCCTACGGGTCGGATTCTGGTGCTAATGCCAAGGCTTGGGGAATTACCCTTGCTTTTGGTGCAGTACTTCTGGTGGGCAACTTGGCCATCGTACCTCCGGTCATGTGTGTAGACTCCCAAATTCGCGGCAAAGCCGACATTTGGAAAGTTGTGGGTGCCTCACAAGAGTTCCATGACACAGATCTGGACAGTCTTCTAAGAGTTACCCCAGAAAACGCTGTGGCAAAGGCAAAAGACAAGATGCCTAGCGACATGGGAAGCTACTTGGAGATTGGGACAGCACACCTTCAACTGGTTAACAAACATCCCTATTACATCGTCGACCTGAAGATCCGAGATGGTCAATGGAGGGGATTCCTGAACCGAGGTGGTGTCGTACCGGGATACTTGGTCGTAGACGCTCTAAACAAAGATGCTGAGGCTGAGTTCCGTGGAGGCTATGCCATGAAATATGTGGACAGCCCGCGTATGTTCTACGAGTTCGAGCTAGACAGGTACTTTTATCTCAACTGGGTAGTAAACAGTGGGATGATTTGGGAGGACCTGGGCACGCTGGAAGTCGATGACAACTGGCAGCCTTTCTACACCGCCACAGGACTAAAGCACGTGGTTGGCTACACAGGAAACGAAGTTGTCGGAACAGCCGTTATAGACCCGCAAACTGGTGACATAACCTACTACGAACTTGAAGAGGTACCAGAGTGGATCGACATCATCTGGACCCGTGATATCATCCGCGACTATGCGAATTGGTGGGGAGAATTTCACGCCGCAGAAGCAATCTGCAGCCTGTGGAATTCGGCCGGCCGTCGCGACGTTGACAAAGTAAATGACGTCTTCGCAGGAGATGATGAACTGTGGTGGCAAGTAACCTTCACAAGCAAGGGAAACGATAGTACGGTCACAGAGATCGTATATGTCAACCCCAAAACGGGTGAATCGCTACGGTATGACGTCAGTGAATCGGGCCTGAAGAACATCTCCGCGATTGACGATCTGATGGACACCGCCAGCAAGCGCCTATCCACGGAAGGTTTTGAGCCGGAACAGGTCGAAATCCAAAACATCTTCGGGGAGCCCGTATACTACGGCATCCTGAATGGGCGTGGTGGCAACAATGGGGAGTCCTCAGGGGCTTACTCGGGAGTATCCTTTGTCCGCGTCAAAGATGCAAACAACGAAAGTGCGGTTATCGTTGCCTCCAACCTAGAGGATGCCTACCGGCAGCTGCAGCAGGCAATCAGCAACGATCGTTCGGACGACCCAACACTGTCTGGTCAGACCAACACATTGCAGATCGAGGGTACTGTCACACACAAATCTGTATGGGAAGATCGATTCCAGATCCGTGTTGACGATACGTCAGGCGGTGCATGGTATATCCTTACACCCACCTCGGATGATGCAGGTTCCTACGTCCAAGTTGGTCAAGAGGTTTCTGTGACCGTTAACAAGGGGTCTCAAGAGAATTGGCTCTACTCCATCAAAATTTATATCATCGGCGAGCCGATGTTTGAGTTTGGTGGACAAGTACAACCCACTCCCGAACTCGAACCCGAACCTGAACCGGAGACAGAGACGGAAGTTGAAGAAACGCAGTAAGCACTGAATGAGAGCTGGGCACAGTATGTGAGTTGGCAAAAAGCCACCATATCTGTGCCCAGCGCTCGACCCTTAAAATCCCTTACCCACTCAAACAAAAACCCAAAAAACGTTATACTATATAAACAATGGTTGATACTTCAAAAACATTTAACAAACTTTACAAACAATTAAACCAAGCACAAAAGGCGGCAGTAGATACCCTTAACGGCCCAGTAATGGTGGTTGCAGGTCCGGGAACTGGAAAAACTCAAATTTTAACCCTGCGTATTGCCAACATTTTACAAAAAACCGATGCCGACCCAGGAAGTATTTTAGCTATTACTTTTACCGAAACAGGTGCAAAAGCAATGAGGGAAAGGCTAGCCAGTATTATTGGTAAGCAAGCCTACTATGTAAACATTACTACCTTCCATTCATTTGCAAGTTCAGTAATTAACGATAATCCCGACTTTTTTTACTTTAACGAAAATGCCAGAGTTATTGGAGATTTAGAACGATTACAAATTTTTGAGCAAATTTTAGACGAACAAAAACAAATTGAACTTTTAAAACCAACTAATAGCAAATACTTTTACGTAAATTCAATTATTAGCGCAATAAAAGATTTAAAAAGAGAAGGCGTTACATTAAACAAGTTTGAAAAATTAATAGTTAATAACGAGCAGTTAACAACCGATTTAGAAAATAAAGAAAAAACAACATATGAGGAAAAAAAGCAGATAAAAGATTTTAAAAAACAAATAGAACTATCAATTTTATATGAACATTACGAGGTAAAAATAAAAGAACTGGGGCTGTACGACTTTGAAGATATGATTAACTACGTGAACGAAAAGTTAGAAAATGAAGAAGAACTCGCTCAAAAATATCAAGAAAAGTTTCAATATATTTTAGTAGATGAGTTTCAAGATACAAATAATGCACAGTATTCAATAATTAAAAACTTAACTAGTTTCTGGGGCCAAGATGCCGACGTGTTTGTAGTAGGAGACGACGATCAATCCATTTACAGATTTCAGGGTGCGAGTGTTGCTAACATGCTAGATTTTCAAAAAGACTTTGTAGGCTCTACGTTAATAACTTTAAAAAACAATTATCGTTCAACTCAGTTAATTTTAGATGCCAGTAGAAATGTTATAAGTAATAACCAACAATCTATTGAAAAATTTGTTAAAGGTATTGATAAGGCATTAGTATCTCAAACTCAAACTTCAACATCCCTGCCTGTGCAGGCAAGCAAAATCCAAACTTCCACCTTTAGCAATGGCCTTATAGAAAATTATTACATTGCAACACAAGTAAAAAAACTTATTGATAACGGCGAAGACCCAAGTGAAATAGCCGTACTTTTTAGGCACAATTCTGATAGTAACGAGTTAGCAGAAATATTCAGTAAACTTGGTATTTTTTACAATTTAGAGGGCGGACAAAACATTTTAAAAAGCCCACACATAGCAAAGTTTTTGGATTTACTAAAAGTTATTGAATATTCAAAAAGTAATACAGAAAATTTAGACCTATTTACTATTTTAAGTTACAACTATTTGGGTTTTGATTATTTAGAAAATTTAAAACTAGCAAAATATGCTTCTACAAAGAGAAAATCTATAGAACAAGTAATTTTAGAAGATGATTTTGAAAAAAAGAGTGGGCTAACAAACCCAACTAAATATTCAACTTTTATAAAACAAACAATTGTAGAGTGGCAAAATTTTGACGCCGAAAACCCCATTACCAGAACCTTTGAAAAAGTATTAGAAGAAAGCGGTTACCTGCAGTATATGTTATCGCAAAAAGATAGCGTAGAAGAAATAAATAAAATAAATACTTTATATAACGAAGTTCAAAGGTTAGTTATAGCTAACAACAAAGCCCAAATAAAAGATTTACTAGAGGGGTTAACTTTAATGGAGCAAAACAATATTGGTATATACGAAAAAGATTTAGATATAGCAAAAAACACCGTCACCCTTTCTACTGCGCATAAAAGTAAGGGATTAGAATTTAAGCACGTATTTATTTACGCCTTTAATGATAAAAAGTGGGGTAATAACCCCACACGGGAACTTATAAAACTACCAGATTTAATTGCGAGTAATTCCAAAACTAAGGTAGGCGAAGAAACAGATTCTGACCCTAACGAGGACGAACGTAGATTATTTTATGTAGCCTTAACGAGAGCCAAGCAAAGTGTTTATATTTCAAGATCAAATGAATACCAAACCCCTTGGGGTGTAAGGCAAATGGAAGCAAGTATGTTTTTATTGGAGCTACCTAAAGAATTTGTTACTGGGATAGATACTGCAAAAATTGAAACTAAAGAATTTGTAAACACATCTCTAAAAACTCAGTTATCGTTTGTAAAAGATCACCAAATGCAAAACGATGAAAAAGAATATTTAGATGAAATTGTTAAAGACATAAATTTATCGGTAACGGCATTAAACACGTACTTAGAATGTGGGTATAAATTTAAATTAAATAACTTACTTAGAACCCCACGTGCTAAAACTATTTATTTAAGCTTTGGAACAGCAGTACACAAGGCGCTTGAGGAATTTTACAATGAGTATTTAGAGGAAGACACACTGCCAGATAGTCAAATGTTAGTCAGCAGTTACCTAAAGGCCTTAGAAAAAGAGGTTTTAACAGAATCAGAACGAGAAGCATTAATTAAAAAAGGTAAAAGTGTTTTAGCGAATTACCATAAGCACTATTCAAAGGAGTTTAAAAACCCAGAATACTTAGAAAGATTATTCGGATACGGATTTGCAAAAATTTATGTCGGAGACACCCCTATTGTTGGAAAAGTGGACCGAATAGAACAATTAAAAAAAGAAGACGGACAAACCTATGTAAAAGTAATAGATTACAAAACAGGTAAACCAAAAAGTAAAAATGAAATAGAAGGGAAAACTAAATACAGCGACGGGGGGTACAAAAGACAACTAGTTTTTTACAAACTACTTTGTGATTTAGACAAAACTTTTAAATACAAAGCAGAACAATTTGAACTAGATTTTGTAGAACCTAACGACACGGGAAAGTATAAAAAAGAAGTTTTTATAATAACCGAAGAAGAGGTAAAAGAGTTAAAGGAAGTAATTATACAAACAATGAAAGACATTAGGGAATTAAAATTTGAAAGAACTACAGACTACTTAATTTGCGGCAATTGCGATTACCAAAGACACTGCTGGCCCAACGGAATTCCTAAATTACAATATAAACAGAATACACTTTTGTAGAACCCTTCAGTACTATTTAAAAACTTTCGAAGAGAACTTTTTTTAATCTACAAGTACCCCACTAAGTACAAATTCAAGGATAAAGCAACAAATGAGAACACCACACCTACCTATGGCCGTCAAAAATTAATTAAGATTACTACAAAGGCAATATAATTTTTAATATTAGTTTCTTTATTCTTATAAATAAGAAAAGAATAAAATTCCTCACTATAAATATAGGGGGGATAAGGAGAAGGGTACTTAAAAATATACCTATAAAGTTAAGCATAAATTGTGTCAGCAGCTAACACAATTAAAACAGAGTATTGGCCTCCACAACAGCAAAACTTAAAAAAAATTTGTACTCTTTATTCCTTATAAATAAGGAAAGAAAAAATAAACTGTCTACCGGTCTAATAATATTCCTTATACAACTTGACACGGGACAATAATACAACTGACTATGAATAGTAACTTTCTAATAAACTAAAATAAAAAAAGGTAAAGACAAATAAAAATTGGGGGTAAAAAATAAATTGGCAAAACAACAAGGCGAATGAACTGTTCGTAATGATATAATTATTCTGATGCGGATATATCACTACTCCTCGAAACCAAGGAAAGAAATACTAACAATAAAGCTTCAGAGAAGTGACGGTGGCCAAGATTTTAATAGGTTAGACGAGATTTCTTTCATGATTGATAAAATCCCCACAGAAGTTATTTCCAAGTCTAATTGGCCAGAAAAACACGCGTACAATAGCAGATACCTATACTGCCACACGGTTGATTTAAAGAACCTAGAAAATATTCATAGGTGGAGAATTGCAGAGTCACCCTTGGACGTATTTTTAAGAAATAATTTTTGGTCCCACCAAAGATACTGCAAAGTCATCTACAAAATAATTCACAATATACTAAAAGTATTGTTCAAAGAGAAAGGTTCTAACCTTGAGGCACTGGAAAAACAAATTCTAAAGTACAAAGGCACTTACCCCTCTTTTTTTAAAGATTGGACCAACTCGAGCAGTTTTACAAAAACGAATGCGATGTATGCCTGTGGAGTGCCCCACTTAATAGTTAGTACGAAAAGACCAATTGAAGTAGATAAAACACAAAAAGTTCTAATACAATAAATAATCTAAGCTTCAGAAGGTTGGACTATACCTAAAATACACTAACACGATAAACTTTTAACTTCCTCGGTAAAATACGATATTGGAGAAAGGTCTGAAGCTAGGGTGCTAAATACAATTTAAAACTTATATTTAAGCAATTTACCCAGCATAAATACCACTAAAACGCTAAAAATAGCTATGTAGTAACCCGTTTCAAAAACGTAGGTGCTAAAGTACAAAACCAAGAACAAGGGTATATTACCAACCATAGCAAAAGCATTTCTGTATGTGGAAGAAGTTAGCGTATCACTGTTCTTGCTTATACCTATCATGTAATTATCCAAGGGTATATCTACAAATAAGGAGAAAATACCTACTAACAAGGTGGACATGTAATAAAAAATTGGGTTTGCAATATTTAGCCTTAACGACCAAACAACAAAAACAAAAGCACAACCTACTAAAATCATTTTTTCGGCATACTTACCCGAAAAATTTCCAATTAACTTGGCAAAAAACAATGTACTTAAAGAGGCAATTATGGGTATAAGGGCAACGGAACCAACGGTTCCATACAGTGTATATATAAACAGGGGCCAAATTATAGACTCTATACTAGATTGCATGCCCCAAAACCCTTTAGAAAAATAGCTCTTTTTAAACCCAGGTGTCGAAAAAAACTTTAAAAAAGACTGCTTTGATTTTTTTGGGATATCATTCACGTGCTTAAGTTTAAAAAGCGGAATAATCGAAAGTAAAAATATAAAAATGCTTGCGTAAATTAACAAGCTTTCGTCAAAGAATATAAGAATTAAAGCACCGACACCCGGGCCGAGTAACTCCCCAAGTCTTCTTATTACCTGTAGAGAACCTACTGATCTACCGGAGTCCAGGTGCTCTTTTAAGTTGGCCTCATAAAAAATATAGATATGTGAAACCCAATAACTAGTGTCGTAAATAGCAGCAAAGATTGCTAACAGAATTAAAGTACCAAAATTGTTTGGCCCCAGGCCATTTAGTATAAAAAAGTAGCCTATTGTAAATACCGTTCCAAGTATCATTATCTTTTTAGCCCCAAACTTTTTAACTAAAAAATGGGCTATAAAATTTAAGGGTACATCGAGTATGTTATATAAAAGGTAGTACAAAAGAACGTTTTGAATTGAATACCCTATTTTAAGCATAAAAATAGGTATAAAAACCGAAACCAAAGACCGGGCAATTGTGTGAAGCCACACAGAAAACTCAAAATGGTTTAAATCTGGGTGTGAAGAGAGTTTATATAAACCATGCCTTTGGTAAAAGTTTAATAAATGCATGGGATAATTCTATTGAAGATTTACCTTAAGTAAAACAAGCCAGTAAAATTAAAAAAGTAGAATTGTGTGTAAAAGCCCTACTAGGGGCTACTTTTTACTAAAAGCTTAATAACCTCCCCAGGTTCTTTGCTAATAATAGGGAGTTTTTTAAAGTCTTTATCGTAACTAACAATCACCCATTCTTTAGATAAAACTTTTGGAATAGAAGCTAACATACAGTCTATAAACTTTGCCTTAGATTCTTTGTGTGACTTTAAAGCTACAACTAAGTTATAACCATCAACAAAATTTAATCCAGAAAGATTATAAATATTTTCAAGTACTTCAATACGCTTAGATTTAGGGAATTTATAGTATGTTTTTAGAGTCCAGTAAATTTCAGATAAAATTAAGTGGGATGTTACCCCATTTATTTTGCCCTCTTTTAAAGCCCTTAATAACACTAAACATTCCTCATACGATTTCTCGTCACTAGCCTCTAGATATCTTAAAAAAATATTTGTATCGATCAAGTAGTTCATAATCTATACTCTTTTGTAATGAGATTCCATGTATTTTCTAGCTTTTAAGGGGTCTACCCCTTTATTCTTTTTAGCATATTTATTAAGAGTACCCCCAAGTTCTAAAAAGTCAGTGGTGGGAGATATCCTTAATGCTTTATCGATGCAAGATATAGAAACCTTTCCATACTTTTCAATTCCTAGTGCATCTCTAAATTCTTTGGGAATAGTTATTTGTCCCTTTTGAGTAACGGTTGCTTGTATTACTTTGTTCATAGTATTACTTTATCAAAAGTAATACTTTTTGTAAAGTATTACTTAATCTCTAAAAATCGAGTTTTTAAAACTGGTATTATTACTACTTATAAATAACTCCTTTTTAAATAAATACGCATGCCACAACCCCAAAAGTTTTGGGTAATTTTTTTCTAAATCCTCTTTTGCAGCTCTCGAGTCTAAAACTCCCCTGTAATTACCAAATACACTAACTAATATACCTTTTGGTTTTAGTACCATTACCAAATCGTGTGAAATTCTACTGATATCGTGTGATAAACTTCTGAGTTTTACCCCATCAATTACTTGATCTGAAAATTGATCCTTACCAACTTTAACAAAGACAGCATCTGCACCATCTAAAATATATAAATTATCGCCTAACCAAACAAAATTATAAGAATGTCCCTTAGCCCTAGCATATTCAAATTGTATATCTGATTTGGCTAGTACAGCGTTTGCTAATAAGGTGCTGCCAGCACAGGTGGCAGAAAGGGTTTGTTTAATAATTTTGGGGTAAAAGCCGTAATCGATTGGAGGTATAGAGACGAGTATTTTATGTAAGTGTTGTAAGTCATCTTCATTTTTAACTACTTTAAAATTAAAATCGCTTAAAAATTTGTAGATATCCTCCAAAGTTATTTGGTACAAAAAATCTTTAATAGATTCTGTATCTTCAATATTAGGACTCAGGGTCTTAAGACTAGGGGTAGTTAAAATACGAGAATTCCAAAACTCTAATAGGCTATCAAAATCACTTTTACTTGGCATAAGAAAAGTTTAGGCTAAATTAGAAATAATCTCGCACCCAAATACAGAATTATCTCGCTAAAGACAATCAGTGAGTAAATACTAGCCTTCTATCTAGATTTCAACTATTTTGTTCTTCAGTTCTTAAGTCTATTTACCTCAAATAATCTTTAAGTTTTCTGCTTCGGCTTGGATGTCTTAATTTTCTTAAAGCTTTAGCTTCTATTTGTCTTATTCGTTCTCTTGTAACGCCAAATACTTTTCCAACTTCTTCTAAAGTTCGAGGTTGGTGGTCTTCTAAACCAAAACGTAACTCTAAAACCTTTTTTTCTCTAGGGCTTAAGGTATCTAGCACACCTGTTATTTGACCTTTTAGTAACTCGTAGCTTGCCTGATCTTCTGGACTAAGACTGGCATCATCACTAATAAATTCTTTAAGCTGTGTGTCTTGATCTTCTCCAATGGAACTTTCTAAAGATGTAGGCTCCAATGAAATTTTCATTATTTCCCTAGCCTTTTCTGGTTCAATCTCCATCTTTTCAGCTATTTCCTCTGGGGTTGGAGGCCTTTCAAACTTCTGCTCAAGTTCCCTCTGCATCTTTTTAAACTTGTTTATAGTTTCGATCATGTGCACAGGAATTCTAATTGTACGTGCCTGATCAGCAATAGCTCTTGTGATGGCCTGTCTTATCCACCAAGTGGCATAAGTGCTAAATTTAAAGCCACGTCTCCAGTCAAACTTTTCAACGGCCTTCATTAGGCCCATGTTTCCCTCTTGAATTAAATCTAAAAAAGTTAAACCTCTTCCCATATACTTTTTGGCAATACTTACCACAAGTCTAAGGTTGGCATTTATTAGTTTTTCACGCGCTACTGGGTCATTTTTTTCAATTCTTTGGGCTAAATCTACCTCTTCTGCTGCATTTAAAAGTTTAACTTTTCCTATATCTCGCAAATACATTCGTACAGGATCCCCAGCTATACTTTTATCTAAAGCAGTTTTTAAAACAGCTTCATCATCCATACTAGGTGCTTTTTGCATTTCTCTAACTTCTTCTTCGTTTTCAAGTACATCTAAACCTTCTTCAATAAGTTTTTCGTATAGTTGATCTAAAAGTTCCAAGTTTTTTTCGGCCTCTGGAAACTCTTTAATTATTTGATCTTGTAACAGGTATCCCTGAGCTTTTCCTTTTTTAACAAGCTCATCTAATATTTGTTCCTTGGTTAGTTTTTCTACCTTTTTAGCCATAAGGGTATTTGTAAATGTCAAATCGCAAAAGGCGATTTAAAAATTATTACTTAAGGGGGATTTTAATTTGTTAAAAATTATGAGTATAAATTTATATTAAGGCTTTTCAGACTTTTTTAGTACGTTCGTTAGCATTCTAAACTTTTTTTGTAATTTGTCCAGTCTTTCGTTGTCACCAAGCTCTTGTGCGTCTTTTAATTGGGCAGTTAAATTTTTAATTTCTAGCTTTATCTTTTTTTCTTTGTAATTTCGAATATGGCTTAAAATTACCCTATCTTGAAACTCTACAGACTCATCAAAATCCCCTAGTTGCTTTAATAATAGTGATTCTAGCTTGTTCTCTTTAATAAAGCCGGGCTTTTTATCTTTGCCTAAGATAACCTTTTGTTCATACGCAATAAGAAGATTAAGAAGATTTTCAGGTAATAATTTTTCTTTAGAAACCTCAGAAAAATTCTTTTTAAAAATTTCTTCATTACACCTAATAAGATAGACAAATAAAGCATCCTCAACAGGATCCACATATTTTTCTTCCATTTTAAGATTTTCTTTTTTATCCTCACTGCGGGGAGTACTCTTTAAAACCTCCTCCGAAATTTCTAATAGCTCAGAAAGTTTTTTAGTGTAGTGATCTTTAAGAATAGGGTCTTCAATTTTATTGATTTTAGGCATTAAAAACTCACTAATATTCTTTTTACCTAGAGCATCTTTATAGTCATTTTGCTTTAATGCATAGCTAAAATAATAGTCATACGCAGGAACAGCATTTTCTACAGCTTTATATATTAAATCTATAGACTGGCTTGCTGCTTCGTCAGGATCTTTATATTTGCCAGGTAAACTAGCCACCTTAATATCTAAACCAACCTTTGTAGCTATCTCTATACCCCTAAGTGCAGCGGAATCTCCGGCACTATCACTATCAAAAAATATGTAGGCTGTTTCGGCATACCTTTTTAAAAGTTTTGCTTGGAGGGCGGTAAACGCGGTGCCTTTTAAGGCAACAATGTTTTTAATACCCTTAATATAGGGTTTTATGGCGTCAAATTCCCCCTCGGTTACAATAACCTCCTTTTGTCTTCTAATTTCTGTTTTGGCTCTATTTAGGTTAAATACGAACTCACTTTTATTAAAAATAGGGGTTTCCTTGGTGTTTATGTACTTTGGGTCTTCATCAATAATAGTTCTACCGGAAAATCCCACAACTTTTCCACCTTGGTTTTCTAGCGGGAATATAATTCTGCCTCGATAAGAGTCGTAATAACCGCCCCCCTGACCCTGCTTTATTAAGCCCGCTTTTAAAATATCTGCCTCTTTATACTTTTTCTTTATTAAATAGTTATACAAAGAATTCCAAGAGTTTGGGGCGTAACCTAACCTAAATTCTTTAATATGGTCCTCATTTAAGCCCCTCTCGTTAAGGTATTCTAAGGCAATTTTTCCAACTTTTAAATTAAGCAAGGTGTACTCGTAAAATTTTAATGCTGCTTCATTTATTTCGTACAAAATACTGTTGTTTGTGGTTTTTTTTGTGTGACCGTATAAAGAGGTGTCTATACTCAGCTCTTCTGCGAGTTTATTTAGTGCATCGGCAAACTCTATTCCCTCCATTTCCATAACAAAATCAAAAACATCCCCCCCTTTTCCACAACCAAAACATTTATATATCTGCAACTCCCGATTAATCATAAAACTTGGGGTTTTTTCGCTGTGAAAAGGGCAAAGTGATTGGTAGTTACTTCCGGCTTTTTTTACAGTAACGTACTTGCCAATTACATCAATGATATCTATTCTAGTTTTTACCTCAGTTACAAGATCATTCATATTTTTTAAAGTAGCGGGATAATTTTTTATCAAAGGTAGCAATACTGTCTACATTTAAGCTCTTTGCAAGAACTAAGTGATAACAATCCTCTAAAGATAAGTTGGAATACCTGTACAGGCCTAAAGATATTTTTAAAAGATCTTTTTCCTCAAACTTTATAAAGTCCAGTGATAGCAACTCCTCTATAGAATCTACGATGCGGGTCTTTTTAAACTCATAGAGAGAGGATAAAACCCATTTTATCTCAAAGATAACCAAAACTGAGGTATGTAAATTTACTTTATCCCTAGAAGCATCTAAAAATAGCTTTTCGACCTCAGCTACTTGTTTAGCTGAGTCATCTATCAGAAACCGAATAAAGTAATTAGCGTCTACAAAATATTTATTCTTCTTTTTTACCTGTGCCATAAATCTTTTTAAAATAGTCTTTTTTAGCTTGCTCAACTAAATCATTAATCTCTAAACCTACATACTTTTTAGGAACTTTTAAACTACCTCTTAATTTTTGTAATTTGCTTTCAGCAGAAGTTAATATTAACGCACCGTCTCTCTCTTCGGCTAAAAGATTTTGACCTCTTTTTAAGCCCATTTTCTCAAAAATTTCAACGGGGATGGTCAGTTGACGTTTACTTGTAATCCTTACGGTCTTAGACATAGTAAGGAAAATATAACATAAGTAAGGAAATATGACAACAAAATACTTGGCAATTTACAACAACAATTATGTTAAAATAGAAAGATGAAGAATGACCTACCACAGCCCTTAAGCCTTAAAAAAACCCTAGGACCAACTTTTATACTTTTAGGTTTAGCATTAGGAAGTGGGGAACTTATTTTGTGGCCGTATATTACTGCCAATTACGGCCTAGGGCTAATTTGGGGGGCTCTTCTAGGAATAGCTTTCCAGTTTATCTTAAACACCGAAATTATGCGCTACACCCTATATTGGGGTGAGAGCATATTCTTAGGCTTTAAAAAACTCCACCCAGCACTGCCTTATTGGTTTGTAATTTCTACTTTTATACCTTGGGCTTTACCCGGATTTTCCTCTGCAAGCGCACAGATAATTTCGAAACTTTTTAACCTAAATAGCCAAACATTAATTGCCATTGTAATTTTACTAGTAGTGGGGGTTATTTTAACTGTAGGAAAATCCCTTTATAAAACTATGGAAACGCTACAAAAAACCATAATAATGGTTGGGCTACCCTTAATATTAATCTTAACTATCTATTTAACAAACTCTAAAGACTGGGCAGATTTTACACTGGGTTTGGTAGGTAAAGGCGAAGGTTTTTGGTTTTTTCCAAAAGGTGTAAGTATTGCAGCTTTTTTAGGGGCTTTTGCATTTAGTGGTGCTGGGGGAAATTTAAACTTTGCACAAAGTTACTATATTAAAGAGAAGGGTTTGGGTATGGGTAAATTTGCCGCAAAAATAACCTCCTTGTTTACCAAATCAAACGAAGTTGTAGATATTGAGGGGCAAACCTTTGAAGATAATGATAAAAATAGGAAAACCTGGGAAAAACTTTGGAAAACAGTAAATGCCGAACATTTTTTAGTATTCTTTGGTTTAGGTTTTATTACTATCGCCATTTTAGCTGTTTTAAGTAAAAGCCTTTTGCACGGTTTACAGGTAGAAGACGGATTAAGTTTTATTTATAAAGAAGTAGAGGTAATAAGCCAAAGAACCAATGTTTTCGTAGGTACATCTTTTTTACTTACTGCCCTGCTTATGCTGTTTTCAACCCAAATAGGTGTTTTAGAAAGCAGTAGCCGAATTATTAGTGAAAATATTTTGCTAACTACCTATAAAAAGGGCAAAAAGTTTAATCTAAGCTTGGCTTTTTACATGGCTTTGTGGGCTCAAATTATATTAGGAATAGCCTTGCTTATGTTTGGAGTAAAAGAACCAAGACTTTTGTTAACTTTAAGTGCCCTACTTAATGCTGCAGCGATGATGGTAGCCTTTCCTTTAGTATATATTTTAAACAAAAAATACCTAAAAAAGCATTACCAGCCAAAGTTTTGGAGAATAGCGCTAATGTTTATCGCCTTAGTATTTTTTGTAATCTTTTTAGCAGTTACAATTAAGCAGAATCTTTAGTTATTTTTTGTAACCCTACAAATAAAAGATTTTAAATACAAACCTTCAGGCCAGTAAACCGAAAGTGGGTGATCTGGTGACTGAATTGTATAGTTTAAAACCTCTAAATTAACTCCAGCCTGAACCGAAGCACGCCTAAGTGTAAAGGCCAAGTCATCAACAGTAAAAAAGTGTGAGCAGCTGGAAGTTACTAAAATACCCCCTTCTTTTACAAGACGCATTGCAGCTCTATTTAAAAAATGATATGCCTTACCAGCGGACTCTTTATCTTTTTTAGTCTTGGTTAATGCAGGTGGATCTAAAATTACCATATCGTATAAATCTTTAGTGTTTTCGTTTAACCATGTAAAAACATCAGCCCTATCGGTTGTTAGTTTTTTCGGGTCTGCCTTATTTAACTTGGCAAGGGTAGAGCTGACTTCTAGAGCAGCCTCGGACTCGTCAACATTGTGTACTGATAAAGCACCACCTAAAAGAGCTGCAACACTAGTTGCCCCAGTGTAAGAAAACAGGTTTAAAACTTTCTTATCATCAGAATATTTAGAAACTAACTGTCTTAAATCTTTTTGATCTAAAAAGAAACCTGTTTTTTGCCCCTTCAAAACGTTGGATACGAACTTTTTTCCATACTCTAAGAATTCTACATTTTCTTCTGCTTCTCCATGTAAAATTTCATTTACCTCAACATTTTTATAAATAACGGACTTTGGTTTAAAAACTTCTACACAAGCTTTAGTGATTAATGGAAGTAACAAACGTATACTTGCTGTGGAAACTTGAAACACTAAAACATCACTATATCTATCAATAACTAAACCTGGAAGATTATCGGACTCACTAAAAACCAATCTATAACCAGTAGTATCTGTTTTTGGACCATACCCTAAAATTTCTCTCTTGCCTTGGGCATTTTCTAAAGTTTTTGTTATCCAGGCCTCATCAATTTCAGTTTCGGAAAAACTATAGACTCTTACTGCTATATTTGATTCTCCTTCATACCCACCAGTCGCTATAATTCTACCGTTTCGATCTGCTATATGAACCAAAGCACCTAATTCAACAGAGGTAGTTATTTCTTCTAGGGCACCTGAAAAAATCCAGGGGTGTTTGAATCCAACACTTGCTTCTCGACCGGACTTTAATTTTAAAATAGGGTATGACATGTGCTGATTATGCGTATTAATGGTTAAAAAGAAAAGAAAGACGCTAAATTAGAGGTATAGATACACCCATCTTATTAAGCAGAAAATCATAAAAAACCACAACTAGAATAATTAAAAAAATAAAAACAACTGTTTTGTGTTTAAACAAAAAACTGGGGTGTATGTTTTTATGTTTTTTTGAGTCCATTATAGAATCTGCAATATAAATAGATAAAAAAGTTCCTACTGCAGAAAAGAATATAATTATCCAGTAAGGATAAGGGGCATCTAATACATGTTTAAAAAGAGACAAAAGTAATGTTTGCTCATAAATTTTAGGATTAGTAATAAATACAACAATGTTTATTATTATCGCTACTAACCAAACCATTATTTCGGAATATACCATTCTAATTTTGGTAATTAAACGCATTGGAAAATCAATAAGTATCCCTGCCTCGGCTACGGGCGTACAAAGCACAAAAAAAGACCAAGTAAGAACACTTATTAGCAAACCTTGCTTTATTCCGTGGGCAAAAGACACAAACAAAAAGTAAGAGAATAATAATACTACAACAGAAATAAATTTTACTTTTGGGTGTCGATCAAATACCTGTTGAATTACAAGTAAAAGGTTTTTATGTGGTGGTAAAACTACTTTTTTTCTTTTGGGCATTTTCAGCTATCTATATACTTTAATTCTAGCACAACACAAAAACGTTTTGTGACTATATCGGTTATTAATACTAACTCGTCCTTAAAAACCCAAAAGGTAATTTCCCGTCGAGGTTTTAAGATCTGTAACGAATAAAATTTTAGCAACTTCGAATAACTCAGACTTTCCTGTGGATTGTATTCTAATAATTTCTTATTTTAATGGCGGTGTGCGTTCGAAAAAATTCGAACAGATTTCGCCCAAAATTTGTAGGGCGGGCGGAATTCCCCCCAACCCCCACTTCCGCCCGCCCGCAGAAGCGACTCTTTCGGATTGGACGATTTTAAGTTTTTCGTTCCGCTTTTAGCGGAACCTCGAGCTTCGCTCGGTTTGGCGGCAAATTCTTTTTCAAAGTAAAATAAACCCATTTATTTTTCGAGGTATTGTCTATCTTAGTTTTTAATGTATTGTAAACTTTTTTTAGAATGCTTTGACGAACTGAGTCGGGGACCTTTTCAAAAAATGGTGCAACAGCTGGAATTTTGAAAAAATTAATATTATCCTCTAATGTGGAACCTGGAAATTCAAGGATTTTTGCTTCCATAAGTTTCAATCCATTTTTAATAGCCAATTGTTTTATTTGATTTTGATTAAGTTTTTCTCTTAATTTATTCTCAGGATTATATCCTCTGTCCTTTAATTCTGAAAATATAGCTTGTAGAATCATTTTTCTGTGAGATATCTCTTTTATTCCAAAGTCATAAAACTGCTGATTGAGATTAAAAATAAAAACTCCGTTATCTTTTAAGGTTTTGCTAACGCCCCTTAATACTTTCTCGTAGTCGGTAAATTGCCAAAAAGAAGAATTACATAATACTAGGTCGACTTTTTCGGGGATGATAGTGGATATTTTTTCTGCTGGGGCTAAAATAAATTTTACATTTTTTGCGTCTATATTCTTTTTGGCTTGTTTTATCATTTCAAACGAAAAATCCAAAGCATAAATCATGCCAGTGATACCTAACTTTTCCAAAATATATTTTGTTGTAAACCCAGTACCGCAGGCTAAATCGACCACAATCTGCCCGTGCTTAATGGGGACGATTTCAGTTATAAATTTATTCGTTTTTTTATATTGTGGAAATGTTAAACCGTACTTGTTATAAATTACAGCACTTTTATTCCACAATTTTTGAAAATTCCTCATACAATTTAGTTCATTAACTCATCAATTGTCATCCCCAAACCCTTGGCTATCTTCATAACGGTCTGAATAGAAGGCTTAGTGATAACATTTGTTTCAATTTTGGTCAGCGTTGTATAGGGAAGATCTGATTTTCTCGCCAATTCGTCCTGCGTTAAACCCTGCTTATTTCTAAGTAGTTTTATCTTATCCCCAATTGTTTCACTATTGTTTTGACTTTTCATAGTTTCCAAAGTATGATAGTATTAGTATGGGTGCTTATCTAACCCTTCATAAATATGATAACAAGTAAAATGAATTTAGTCCAATTAAAAATGAGGGAAGCCCGCTTTTGGCCCAAAATGAAGTTCGAGACGATATTTTTTCAGGTTCTTTGGCAGTTTTTCAATCCGAAAGAGTCGCTTCTGCGGGCGGGCGGAAGTGGGGGTTGGGGGGAATTCC
>JAACPI010000014.1 GCA_009995545.1 bacterium | reverse complement strand
CCCTCGACATCTTGCGACGTACCGGTTTTCAAGACCAGCGCACTAGACCAACTATGCGACCTCTCCCTGTTTAAATTTAAGCAAACACATTTTAACACGTTAGTAATAGTATATTAAGCTAAATTGGGCTTAAGTATTGATAAAATAGCCTAAAATGCGAGACTTAATATATGAATAAATATAAAATTATCGGAAGTTTAAATATTCTACTGGGGGTTATCCAAATGTTAGGCGCTGTTATTGTACCTGTAGTTATGTTAAGTAAACTATCAGGAATGTATGAGGCATTTGGGATAGATCCAGGACCTTCCTTTGCCGCTTACATTGTTTTAATAACAATCTTCTTACTCGGTGCTTTATATACTTTTATAGGTATTAAATGCTTTTCTAGTTCGAAAAATAGAAACAAATATTTTTTGGCTGGGTGTATTGTAGTTGCTTCTACTCCTGTACTAATAGGGATTTTAACAGGAATTTTAAACTTAATGGTTCTAACCCCTATATACAAGCTATCAAGCAATTTTTAGTGAGTAATTACTAAGATCGAAAGATAAAGCAGTTTTTTACTTATCTACCACCATACATTCGGTAGGTTCAACTTCAACCTTACCGTATTGATAACCAATATAAAGAAAAACAAAAGGTAATACTATGAAAAGTATAGCTGCCAATGTTTTTGACACAAAAGTCACCTTAGTAAGTTCTTTGGGCAATTTGAGTTTTGTTTTTTTGGGCATATATAAATATTAAACTATTTTACAAATTTTCTGTAGTATAGTTTAAAGCATGTCGATTATTGATTTATCTAAAGACCAAAAACACGTAATTAGCGAATTGCTAGAGTGGCAAAAAGACGGTTATTCTAGCCAATACATTACGGTTGGTGGATTTGCGGGTACAGGTAAAACTACCTTAATCGCAGAACTTAAAAACAAACTAAACGACACTAAAAAAAAGCGTTCAATTGGTTTTGCCGCCTACACCGGAAAGGCAGCCAGAGTTTTAAAACTAAAATTACATAAGTTGGGGGTGATAGATAAAACAGATTCAGTAGGAACTATTCATTCGTTAATGTACTCACCTATTGAGGATAAAA
Organism: bacterium; assembly: GCA_009995545.1. Classification (GTDB taxonomy): domain Bacteria; phylum Patescibacteriota; class WWE3; order 2-01-FULL-39-13; family JAACPI01; genus JAACPI01. The sequence goes on along the minus strand of JAACPI010000014.1, from coordinate 8,029 downwards.
ATGGCGAAATTTCAGGCTGGCAAAAAAAAGACAACATTTCAAAAGATTTAATTATTGTTGATGAAGCCTCAATGATAGATGGGCAAATTTGGAGCGATTTACTTTCGTACAACATTCCAATAATTGCTGTAGGAGATCACGGCCAACTGCCTCCAGTTAAAGGTAGTTTCAACTTAATGCAGGACCCTGATTTAAAACTAGAAGAAATTCACAGACAAGAACAAGATAACCCGATAATTAAAATTTCAATTTTGGCTCGAAAATTTGGAATAATACCCGAAAAAGAGTATGCAAAAAACATTGTTAAAATATCTAAAAAAAGTCCTTACTACAACGATACAGTAAATAAATTACTGGGAGAATACAATAAAAAAACTTTGGTTATTTGTGGGTTTAACCACACCCGAGTAAAACTAAATAATAGAATTAGAGAAAAGTTAGGAATTGACTTTGAAAAACCTCAAATAGGGGACCGGGTAATATGCCTTAGAAATAACCACAAAAACGATATTTTTAACGGAATGCTAGGAACTCTATTATTTATAGAAAACAAAGAAAAAGACTGGTTAAAAGCAGATATTAAAATGGATGGCGAAAAGGGAGAGTATAACGGAAACATTTATATTCCACAGTTTAACAATACCGAGCCCTTAAACTTTACCAAATTTAGAAACAAAACTTTAAAGGGGGATCTTTTTGATTTTGGATACGCCCTAACAGTGCACAAAGCACAAGGAAGCCAGGCTAAAAGAGTGGTTTTATTTGAAGAACGCTTTAGTAGAATGACCGATGAAGAGTGGAGAAGGTGGCTTTATACCGCCGTAACTAGAGCGCAAGAGGAACTTTTTATAGTTTAAATAAAAAGCATACAAACCTACTAGGTGCTATACTTTTAGCACAATGAATTCTTTTTTTTCCAGATATTTAAAAGAAATAGTATTTGGAGGAAATGACGGCATTGTAACCACTTTTGCTGTAGTAGCGGGGTTTAGTGGTGCAACTTTAAACGAAAACTCTTTAGTACAATTATCCTTTTTATCTGTTTTACTTTTTGGTGTCGCAAACTTATTTGCCGACGGATCTTCAATGGGCTTAGGAAACTATTTATCAGAAAAATCGGCTGTTGAAAATTACAAATCTTTAAAACAAGAACAAATAGTTTTAATTAAAGACCACTCTGTAGTACTTGAAAAAGAGACTGCAAAATTATTATTAGAAAACGGCATAAAAGGGGACCATGCTAAAACAGTTTTGCTAATGTTTAGAAAACACAAAGCTTTTTGGGTAGATTTTTTAATGAATTACAAATTAAAAGAACGTAGCGTTGAAAACATTAATCCAAAGGTTTCAGGAATTACGACGTCTTTATCTTTTATAACTTTTGGTTTATTCCTTTAATTCCGTTTATAGTTTTTCCAACTAACCCAAATAATTTTATTTTTTCTATAATTGGTACTGTTATTGCTTTAGTATTACTGGGGTCTTTTAGGGCAATAATAGTAAAAAAAGACAGATTAAAATCTATTATGGAAGTACTGTTAATTGGCTCAATCGCCTCTTTAGGAGCCTTTATAATAGGAACTATATTTTCTAAAATATAACTAAATACCCATATATTTAAAGTGGAAAATTTAAAGATATCAACAGAGTCTAAGCTATTAGCTAAATCCCTTAAGGGATTAAAAATTGAGTTGGTTCTTTTTGATATAGATGACACGCTAATAGACACCCACAGCCTTTTTACGCGAGGAGTTAGAAGCTACGTAAATAAGGTATCCAAGGTTATTGGAACGACCCCAGAGAATCTTTTAAAAGAGTTTCCAAAGTTTAATTCAAAAGCGCATGCTATTGCACAAGTACAGATGCACAGGTGGTTAGTAGTTTCTACTATTATTGCTAAAAACTACGGAGTTAAAAATGAATTATTAGCTAAATTTGCAGAAGAGTTAATACAACTTATATACTTTGATGAATATCCAAAGATATTTCCAAACACCCTGCGAACACTTAATACTTTTAGTGAGGCCAAAATACCTATAGGTGCAGTTACGCATGCCGATTTAGGCTGGACCGAGCGAAAAATGAAGCACACAGGTCTAAATACTTTTTTTAAAAAAGACAATTTATTTATAGCGGATTCAAAAGTTCCAAAGGGACCAGAGATCTGGTCGCACGCAATATTAAAAATGGGTGGCACACCTGAAAAATCCTTAGTAATTGGGGATAACGTAATAGGGGATATAGTTTCTGCAAGGCAAGTTGGGGTAAAAAACACTATCTCACTACCCAGTCCTTTTCACATTTACGCGCAAGGCGAAGTTCCCACAGAAAGTTTAAAATGTAGCAATATTGGGCAAATAGTAGAGCTATTAATTTCCCGAGCGTTTGACAAGTAAGGTATTTCTTATAGAATATGGTTACACCGCGGGTTAGTGGATCGGTACCACGGAAGGCTCATAATCTTCAGAGCCCGGTTCAATTCCGGGACCCGCAACCATACAAGCTAGCTAATTTTCAATGTAGAGATGGAATCTAAAACTATTAATAATTCTAAAGGTCTCGCTGCCAATCCTAACGCTACTGACAAAGCTCTAGATTATGTGCAAAAATTAAGAGAAAAGTTGAAAGACGAGAGTGATAGAGGGTCAGTACTGATTGCAACAGCAAATTTAGAAAGCGCCCTAAAGAGTAGGATCGAGAGAATGTTAGCACCAGCAATTAACGACGATGATACTCTTTTAGACATCAACTCACCACTCGGAGACCTTATCGTAAAAATTGAGCTGGCATACAGATTGGGCCTGATAAGTGATCAACTGTGCTCAGCGCTACACAAAATACGCAGGTTAAGGAATAAGTTTGCGCATGATGAGGGTGGACTTAGTATGGGGGAAAACAGTCCCAAAGATAGTGTGGATGATTTATGGAGCAGATTCCCCTTTTTATCCGAGGGACAAGAGGTCAACCTGAGCAGCAAAAATAAATTTGTAGAGGTATGCAGTCTTGTAGTGTTCCATTTGAGACACGAAGAAGAGTTTAAGGTGACAAGAATCAAGGCAAAGGATAAAGAATGGCTATTTGCTCAAAAAAAGAACTAGAAATATAAACCCTAACCATATTTAGCTATTTTTTAACTCCTCAAACAATTTCTTTTGTTCTTTAGATATTTTTGTAGGAATTTCTACTTTTACTCTGTAATACATATCGCCTCTACCACTGCCTCTAAGCCTTGGCACACCTTTTTCGCTTAACCTAAAATTAGTACCACTTTGGGTACCAGAAGGGATTTTTAAAGTTACCTCATTAAAACCGTCGTTACTTTTAGGATCAACCACCTTAACTTTTATAGTGTCCCCAAGTACTGCCTGAGATATTGAAATATGCTTTTCACTAAATAAATCATAACCCTGTCTTATAAAATTAGGGTCTTCTTCAACTTCTAAACTTAAAAATAAATCTCCCCTTGGTAAACCTTTTTCTGGGGCCTCGCCACCCTTACCAGAAAGCTTAAGTTCGGTACCGCTTCCAACACCAGAGGGAATTTTTACATCAAATTCTTCGTTTCCTACCCTAATTTTTTTGGTAGTTCCTTTTATAGAGTCTACAAAACTAACACTCAAAGAATAATATAAATTCTTTCCCTGTTGGGGTCTTCGTGCATTTCTAAAACCAAATACCTCTTCAAAAATATCAAAGGGGTCAATATCTCCAAAGGGGGATTGCCCGTTACCCCCACTTGTGTAGCTGTAATTAAAGGGGCCCTGACCACCAAAGGGGTTACCCCCACCTTGTTGCCCACCATTAAAAGCACTACTACCAAAACGGTCGTATTGCGCTTTTTTATTGGGGTCTTTTAGTACTTGGTAAGCCTCGTTTATTTCTTTAAACTTTTTTTCGGCTTCTTCTTTGTTTTTAGCAACATCGGGGTGATGTTCCTTGGCCATTTTTTTATATGCTTTTTTTATTTCATCTTCGCTAGCACCTTTAGCCACGCCAAGAATTTCGTAGTAATCTTTATTCATAAACTTTTAAATGGGTATTTGCTCTAGTACTTTAGAGCAAATTACCCATTTAGTCATTATTTTTCTTCAACAACTTCCCCTTCTACAGTTTCACCCTCGGTTTTTTTATCGTCTTTTTTGTCGTCTCCTTTTTTATCTTCGGCACTAGATTCTTGCTGAGGCTGGTTTTTGTACATTTCTGCACCAACTTCTTGTAAAACTTTAGAAAGTTCTTCAGTTTTACTCTTTAATTCCTCTAAGCTCCAGTTTGTAGCGTTTTCTTTAATTTCTTTTATTTTGGCCTCAATGTCTTCCTTTTTAGCTTTGTCCATTTTTTCACCAAAATCTTTTAGAGTTTTTTCGGCTGTATAAACTAAATTATCAGCAGTATTTTTGGCATCTATGGTTTCTTTTTTCTTTTTATCCTCATCTTTATGTATTTCAGCCTCTTTAACCATTCGATCTATTTCTTCGCTACTTAAACCGGTACCACTTTGTATAGTTATTTTTTGCTCTTTACCACTTGCCTTATCTTTGGCACTAACGTTTAAAATTCCATTAGCGTCGATATCAAATTTAACCTCAACCTGAGGAACACCCCTTGGGGCGGTAGGTATACCTTCAAGTACGAATCTTCCAAGGCTTTTATTATCTGCGGCCATTTCGCGCTCACCTTGTAAAATGTGCACTTCTACACTTGTCTGATTATCTGCAGCAGTACTAAATACCTGACTTGCCGAGGTAGGAATAGTAGTGTTTCTTTCAATTAAGCTAGTCATAACCCCCCCTAATGTTTCTATACCAAAGGTTAAAGGCGTTACATCTAGTAACAAAACATCCTTAACATCTCCAGATAAAACACCAGCCTGAATCGCCGCACCTATTGCTACAACCTCATCGGGATTAACACCCTTATGGGGATCTTTACCAAAAAATGCTTTAACAGATTCTTGTACTTTTGGCATTCTAGTCATACCACCTACCAAAACTATTTCGTCAATATCCGTAGTTTTTAATTTAGCATCTTCCAAAGCTTTTTTAACCGGCTCTATAGTGTTTTCAATTAAGTCGGCGACTAATTGCTCTAACTTAGATCTAGTTAATTTAGTATTAACGTGTTTAGGACCATTTTTATCCGCAGTAATGAATGGGATATTTATTTCAGTCTCTTGAGTGCTAGATAATTCTATTTTTGCTCTTTCAGCGGCATCTTTTAGCCTTTGCATAGCTTGCTTATCGGCTGTTAAATCAATACCGTTCTCTTTCTTAAATTCTTCTGCTAACCATTCAATAATCCTAATATCAAAGTCTTCTCCACCTAAGTGGGTGTCTCCATTTGTACTTTTTACCTCAAAAACACCATCTCCTATTTCTAAAATAGAAATATCGAAAGTACCACCACCTAAATCGTAAACAGCTATTTTTTCATTTGTTTTTTTGTCTAATCCATAAGCTAAAGAGGCTGCGGTAGGCTCGTTTATTATTCTTTTAACATCTAAACCTGCTATTTTTCCCGCATCTTTTGTTGCTTGTCTTTGGCTATCGTTAAAGTATGCAGGAACAGTGATAACTGCCTCGGTAACTTCTTCACCTAAAAAGGCTTCGGCATCGGCTTTAAGCTTAGCCAAAATTTTAGCTGAAATTTCCTGAGCTGTGTAAGTTGTTCCTTCAACACTGACTGCAGCCAAACCACTTTTACCTTCTACAACCTCGTAAGGTACGTTCTTTTTTATTTTAGTAACCTCAGAATCACTATATTTTCTACCCATTAATCTTTTAACAGAGTAGATAGTGTTTTTAGGGTTTACCACGGCCTGTCTTTTGGCCGGTGCCCCTACAACATTGTCTATTACATTAACGTAACTAGGGGTAGTATTAGCACCCTCAGCATTTGGTATTACTTTAGCTTCGCCGCCTTCCATAACGGCCATTGCACTATTTGTTGTTCCTAGGTCTATTCCGATTACTTTTCCCATAATTTGTTTATAAATTTAAACTAATAAAATTAAAGACTTAAATTTTAAGTCCTTAAGTTTAATATATTTAATTTAGATAGATCCATTTCCTACAATAACTCTTGCAGGCTTAATTAATTTACCATTGTAGGTATAGCCTTTTTCTAAAGTCTTTAGCACTATATCCTTTTCACCATCTTCTGTTTCAACAGCTTCAGAAATATGTGCATCAAAGGTTTTACCGGTTAAGTCTATTTCTTCTAGACCGTTTCTTTTTAATACCTCTAAAAAATTGTTTACAGTGATTTTTAACCCAGCATCTTCACTGTGTTTTAGTAAAAGATCAAAGTTGCCTAATATAGAAACAATTTCAGCCATTAAATTTTCGTTCGAATATTTAATGATTTCTAATCTTTCTTGCTCAGTTCTTCGTTTGTAGTTTTGATAATCGGCTAAAGCCCTCTTCCAGTTATCTTCTAATTCTTTGTTTTGTTCTTCTAACTTAAGAATTTTTTCCGCAAAACTCTTCAGATCTGGTTGTTTTTTTATCTTCTTTTGCATTGTGAGATTAAAATTACCAATCGGCCCCGAGCTCTTGTAGAATTCCCGACATATAACTTACTGTAGGAATAATTCTTTTATACTCCATTCTACTTGGACCTAAAACCATAACATTGCCCTTTTTTGAACCGGAGGTATAAGATTTAGTTACTACAGAAACCTGGTGTAAAGCTTTTCTTTCAAATTCTTCGCCTAAAATAACGCAAATATTAGTAGTGTTACGTTTGTTTAATAGTTCTTCTAAAATACTATAGTTGTCTATTAAATTTAAAACTGCTCTAGAAACATCTATATCAAAGAATTCTCGGTGATCCAAAATATTTACCATCCCGGAACTAAACACTCTCCCATCTGTGGTTGAAACTATAGACATTAAACCTGTGGCATCCGATAAAGCGTGTGCAGCACTGTGCAAAAATTTATCAATTTCGTATCTGTTATTATAAACGTTCTGTTTCATAGCTACTTCTTTAAGTACTGGAAGATCATAAGCCTCCATAAGTTCCTGAATGTATAATCTGTAACCTTCTTGAGAAGGAACTCTACCGGCACTAATATGGGGTTGTTCTAAATAACCCTTTCGTATAAGCTCTGCCATTTCGTTTCTAATAGTAGCTGCAGAAATATTTAAATTAAATTTTTCTGTTAAATAACCCGAACTTATTGGCTCTGCTGAAACTATATACTCCTCGATAATCATTTTTAATAAGGCCTTTTGTCTCTCGGTTAATTCTGATGTCGACATAAGTAGTGTTGGTCCTTAAACGGAGTAAATTTTTAAATTAATTCTTAAAAGATGTATTGGCAATATAATACCTAGAGTGATAAAAATAGTCAATAGCTGCTAATGATTAAATTTTTTTTATTTATAAAGGCTTAAAAATAGGGGAAAATAGAGATACACTATTAAAATGAACAAAACAAAGGCTCTTGGGCAAAACTTTTTAGTAAATACAGAAAGCATAGAAAGCTTTTTAGATTTTTGTAATCTAAAAAGTGCGGACAAGGTACTAGAAATAGGTTTAGGAGAGGGGGCTTTAACAATACCAATTTCTATAAAAATAGACAAAATAGTTTGTGTTGAAATAGACAAAACTTTAGTAGATAAATCAGTTCAGTGGCAACTAGAAAACCTGCAAGTTATTTACGAAAATTTTTTAGATTGTAATTTAGCTGAGATTATTAAAAAAAACAAAATTAATAAAATAGTTGCTGCAATTCCTTACAGTATTACAAGTCCTATAATTCATAAAATAATTAAAGAAGGCTGCTTACCCTTGGTGGATGTGAATTTAATAGCCCAAAAAGAGTTTACCGAAAAGCTAGTAGGGGACGACAAAAAAAGATCATATTTTACTTCTTTAGTAAACAGGTGGGCCAGTATTAAAAACGGTGAAAAAATTGAAAAAGAATCTTTTAACCCCATACCAAAGGTGGACTCTAAGTTTTTTTCGTTTAGTTTTTTTGACTACCCAAAAGAAGAAAAAGAAGTCATAAAATGGAGTAAGTTTT
>JAACPI010000011.1 GCA_009995545.1 bacterium | reverse complement strand
TTTAGACTGGGTGGGCGGGTAGTGTATAGTATAATGGTTTAATATATGAAAATTCTTATTTTTTCCTCTCTATTTCCCCCAGATATTGGAGGGGTGCAAAACGTTACTTACAATTTAGCTCAACAATTTAAAAGTAGTGGTCACGATGTTACTGTTCTGTCCTCAGTACGATTAGGCGAACTGATAGAGAACAAAACTGGGTTGTCCAAGATTTTTAGTTTTTTTAAGGTCTCTAAACCACTATACGTCTATAAAGATTTAAAGGTAAAAAGAGTATTTATGTCCTTACCCCGTACTTTTATGGGTTATCTTTCTTTTCCATATCGTTTTCTGAGTTCTGTTGTTGTAATCTCTGTATTTATTAAAAAAATCAAACCCTCTATTGTAAATTTCCATTTTCCCGACGACTCCTTGTATTATTTTTATGCAGTCTCACTATTGGCTAAGTTTCCTTACATAGTGAATATTCACGGTAATGAATTACACGTATTTAGTAAAAATAAATTTTATAAAAGAATTCTGGCAAAGGTGATTTTAAGAGCTAAAAAAGTAATTGTTAACTCTGAATATATGAAAAAGACACTTCTAAAAACCTTTTCTTCTATTGAGGAGTCAAAGATAGTAATAATTAATAATGGTTTAAATTTAGGTAAATTTAATAATTTAGAAAATAAACAAATTTCCCTAGAAAAGGACTCCTATTTTCTATATGTTGGGCGTTTAGATTATAAAAAGGGAATAGATATTTTAATTGACGTTTATAACAAAATAGGTCATAAGCTTAGCCATAACCTAGTTATAGTTGGTGGTTCTTCTGTCGGCAACACTGGAGATGGTGGAGTAAAGCTTGAGGAATATCAAAACAGGGCTACAAGTACAAAAATAAAGTTTGAAGGTTGGGTTGACCCAAATGTAATTCCCTACTACTTTAAAAATGCCTACTTTAGTATTTTTCCTTCTCGTAACGAACCCTTTGGGTTAGTTGGGTTAGAGTCTATGGCCAGTGGCACTCCTATTATAGCTTCAAGCGGTGGTTTTAAAGAGATAATAAATGCAACAGAAGGGGGTATCTATTTTAAACCGAATTCTAAAGCTCAACTCGAAAAATTACTTTTAAAGGTTGATGCTAATTCTAAAATTAAAGAAGTTTTGGCAAAAAAAGCACTAGAAGGTGTTGTCAATTTTGACTGGGGAAGTAAATCTTTAGAATATTTAAAGGCTTTTGAAGAGTCTAAAAATATTTGAATTAATTAACTTAATATTATGAAAAAACTTTTAATTGTCTCTAGAAGCACTGTTTTTCAAAATAAATCGGGGGGGCTAGAAACACAACTTAAAAATTTAATTAATTTTTTAAAAGATACTTATAAAGTCACTGTTCTTACCACAGCCTTAGAAAAATCTTCTAAGGTAGATCAAAAAAAAGAAATAGAGGGTGTTTCATATGTATTTTTAGCGAATACAGTTCCAGGGGAATATGGTTACTCTTTATACGAATCTTTATTTTGGCAAGTGCCTTTTAAAAAAAATTTTAAAGCCTTAAACAGTAATTTTAAAAGTAAAGCCTCTAATTATTTTAATAAAAACTTAAAAGGCCATTTTGATACCATTATTAGTCAGTCTTCTTCTGCACAAAATTTTAATTTAGGTGACGAAAAGTTGATTCTTATTAACCACGGCACAACTCTTAATGAGATCAAAAATAGGTGGTTTGGTTTAAATAGAGAACAAACAACTTCTTTTATTAAAGATTTTGTAAGGTTTATTGGCTTAGACCTACCGGTGTTGCTTTACGAATACTTTATAAACAACAATTTACTTTTTTCAAAAGCTAATAAAATTGTTTTAATAAGCGACAGGTTGAAAATAGATTTTGATAAACAGCATTTTAAGTTTTCTTCAAAAACTGTTGTTATTCCAAACTGGATCGACATTGAAAAATTTTCACCAAAAACTAAAAACAAAGATTTTACAGTGGTCTACTTTGGAAGAATAGACTTTGAAAAAGGCTTAAAAGAATTTGTTGAGGTTGCAAAAAATGTACCAAATGCAAAGTTTCACGTATTTGGAGATGGTCCGGATAAAGAAGCCTTCATAAAAATCAGTAATTTAGCTAACTTAAAATATCACGGTTCTGTCACTAATGAAGAAGTAGCAACTTTCTTGTCAAAGTCCCAGCTATTTTTGTTTTTAACTAAAAGAAAAGAGGGTATGCCTATGAGTATCCTAGAAGCAATGTCTTCAGGTTGTGCTGTAATTACAACATTAAAAGACAAGGCTATGGTAAAATTAAATGGTTACTTAGTAGTTGAAAGTGCGTATACGGCCGAAGAAAATTTGAGGGCTTTGCTATACAATAAAGTGGCCTTCAAAAAGGCCTCCATAACTAACCGCAACTACGCTATACTTAATTTTAGTGCTAAGTCTGTTGCAAAAAAATATATTGAAATTATATAGAATTAATGAATAGTTTTTTAAAGAAATTTAACTTGGAGAAGATACTACTAATATTCTTTGGGGTCATTATTTTACTAGGGGTTTTCATGCGTTTTCAGGACTTAGGGTATTCTGAGTTCCAAGGTGACGAAATCGACACAGTAGAATTTGTACCTGAAATAAATGGTACAGCTCCAACTTTTAAAACTTTTTTTTCGAAGGCAATTTTTGAAAATAAAAAAGGCCCTGTTCAGTACACGATAAATTTCTTTAATCTGCAAATTTTTCCTCGCTTAAATGAGTTTAATATTAGGCTGCCTTACTTGGTATTTTCACTTTTATCTTTTGTAGCAATATATTTTTTATCCAAAAAAATCTACAATGACCGTTTTATTTCTATAGCAACCTTAGCAATTTTTGCTTCAAATGGACTTCAGGTTGCCTTTTCTCGCATAACCCAGTATCAGGCTCTAATGTTTTTGTTACAGCCCTTAGTAATTTATTTATTTTTGGTAGGTTACTATAAAAAAAGTTTAAAAATAATTTTAGTTTCCGCTGTACTTTTTGGTTTGGCGTTTTTAACCCACTACGATGCCCTCGTTTTATTTTCATTTTTCTACAGTTTTTTATTATTAGAGTCATTAAAAAATAAGAAAAATATAAAAATTTGTATTAAATACGCTGTACTTTTTACCCTGCTTTTTGCAGCTATATCAGTCCCTTTTTACTTCTTTTATTTACACAGCGATTTTTATGAAAACACCACCTCTGCCTACCTAGGAAGAAGACTCTTAGGTTATGGCTTTATGCCCCGAGTACCTCTTGTTCTTAATATAATAATTCACTTATATATGCCAAAAGTCTTTTGGCTTATTTTCTTTTTATTGGTAAATGTAGCTTTTATCCCATTGTTAAAAAACCTAGGTTCAACACGAGTGCTATTTTTAAATCTAAGCAAAAAGGTTGTAGTAACTTTATATGTATTTGCTATAAGCCTTCTTACTTTTTCGGTCATTTTTAGTAATTACCCTATTAAACCTAGGGCTTCAACTTTACTAGTTTATATTTCTACAATAATGATTCTAAGTATTTTAGTGTGGTTCCATAAAAACTTTAAAACGGAAATAATTTCTTTAGTGACTTGGTTTTTATTTTCATTCAATTTTTACTTTTTCTTCATTAAAGACCCTAGAACTCACGTTTATATAGCCACTGTCCCTGCTTTTCTTTTGGCCGGTTTTGGTATAAAGGTTGTATGGGATCTTATAAATAAAGAGCTGTATCGATTATTTATTTTGCTGTTACTTGTCTCTGGTTTTATCTATCTCTCTGTTTTTAACTGGACTGTTTTTGTTAATAAAAATCCTGAGTACCCTTGGTTTCAAAAGACGCTGTTCGGACAAAATCTCTATCTAACACCGAGGGAATATCATAAAAAAGTTGAGGGTGTGTTTGGCTTTAATAACTACAGACACTGGAGGCAAGTTAGAGATTTATTTGATCGAGGGTGTTTAGTAGAGGGGTATAACGCTAATGAGAAAGATTCCGTTACAAGCTTTTATTTAAACAGACATCAAAGTACTGCAGATACAAAAGCTTTAATATTAGGAGCCCCAACCATTATTACTACAGAAGGTCCCCATAGTTGGGTTTATGTACCTTTAAACAAACTTCATGATGAAAAATATGTTCCTATTAAAACTTTTTACAATAAAGATGTTTTAGTAATGCAAATTTGGGGTGATATTTCTTTTTATCCAGAGGGAAAGATGCTTTGCGAATAAATTACCTGTAGTTACATTATAGAAAAGACCCTAAAATTTAACAAATTCCTAATTTTATATCGACAATTCTAACAAAGTTAGTTCAGTAATTTATAAATCAATATCCTTTTAAAATATGTTTAAGTGGCAATCAATAAGTTTTGTATCTAGATTATCCGCCCAATTCGTAGGTATTTTACAAGGTGCACTTATTTTACGTCTGTTATCAACTCAGGAATGGGGGACCGTACAGTTGGTTTTAAGCTTTGCAGCCATAATAGGTGCTTCACAAGCTTTAGGGCTTACCAGCGGTAGTACTAGGGAGATATCCGGTGCTAAAACTAATTCTGATGCTTATAAAGTTTTTTATACCTCGTTGATTTTAAGGTTAGCTATTTCCTTGCCTTTTATTATTTTTTTGTATCTATCCGCAGATTATTTTTCTCGTAGTACCGAGTTTCCAGAACAAGTATCTTGGGCTTTAAAAATGATTTCTATTGCCATGTTAATAGACAGTGTACGAGGAATTTTTAACTCAGTTTTATCGGGCTTTAGAAAGTTTTCCACTCTTTTTACCTATCAAATAATTAGAGCATTTCTTTCAATCTTAATCTACGTGACTTTAGTTAAATTTGTAGGCTTCAAAGGTTATTTTTATGCTTTTGTTTTATTTAATTTACTGGATGCTATATTTCTGTTTATTTTAGCTTTTAGAAATTTTGATAACCCTAAAATTATCATAAGCCTTATTGATTTTAAAAAAGTAGCAAAGGATGTTTTTGGAATTAGCATGGTCGTGTATTTGGTTAAAACAATATATTCTTTTTGGGAAAGCTCTCCTAATATTCTACTTAAAAATTTCTTAGGCGTTCCTATAGAATATGTAGCTATATTTTCCCTGGCCCTGATATACGCAAAAAAACTTATGGTTTTTTCGGACTCTATAACTGATGTAACACTTCCTATTATGTCTAAAAGATATTTTGAAGATGTTGAGGGATTTAAAAAGTCCTATAAATTAAATTTTTCAGTAACTTCCGTTGCCATATCCCTATTTGCGGGCCTTGCAATTTTTTGGAGTCGAGAAATAGTGCTACTATATTCCGGAAATGACGACTTTATACAAAGTTCTTATTTAATACCTTTTACAATGCTGGGTATTTGGTCGTACTCAAAAATTAATCTACTAAAGTCGTCAATATTTGTTCCTGCAAAAAAACTTTTTTCATTAGTTATAGTTTATGCCTCCATTCTTTTATCTACCTACTTACTATTTTTTACTATTAATTACCTAAATCCAAACTCTGTTCTTTTGAATTTTGCTATTTCTTTTGGCTTTGGTGCATTTATAGCCTTTAACCTTGGGGTACTGGTAGTGTATAAAACCTTAAGTATTATATTATTAGGTAAAATAGAAATTTTATACTTCCTGTTAACCTTCGTTTATTCTGGAATTTTCTATTTAAATCTTAGTTTCTATAATAGGGTATTTTGTACCTTTATTTTTATCCTACTATTTCTAGTTTATTTTTATAAACAGGGTATTCTTTTTAAAGTATATGAAAAAATTACAAAACGTTAAAAAACAACTTTTATTAGTCATAAGGAATAATAAGCTTTTGACTTTAATCTTGGTATTCGGTTTTGCTATTAGATTGCCTGGGGTAACCCACGGCTTACCTTTAAATTTTAATATGGACGAGGAATCATTTGTTAGATCTGTTTTGGGTTTAAGATTTTCTTTTAGTCTTAATAGGTTTGATTGGCCCCATACAAACTTTTTTATTCACTACTTTTTTTATTTTTTATTTTATTACTTTAGAGTGGGGGTTCAATTTTTAGGAATGAGAGGTTTATTGGAGAATTTTTTTCCTCTATTGTGGAATGACCCGGCGGTTTTTTACGCTATATCTAGATTATTAACAATTTTATTAGGAACCTTTACTGCTATTCCAGTTTATTTAACTTCGTTAAAGATTTTTAAAAGTAAAAAATATGGCCTAACCTCCGCCTTAATCTTATTATTGATCCCTTACCATGTTTACGATTCTACACAGGCAGTTTTAGACACCGCGTTAGGTTTTTGGTGCGCCTGGTTCTTCTTCTACTGCTATAAAATAATACAAAAACCTTCAAAAAATAATTATTTACTTGCCGGAGTTTTTTTGGGTCTAGCAACTGGTACTAAATACAATGGGGCGCTCTATACTTTGCCTTTTATAGTGGCAGTATTCTACTCGGCAAATTTCTCAAAGTTCACTTTGGCAATTAAAAGTCTTATATCGAGCAAATATCTAGGTTATTACCTAAAGTTTTTAATTGGCCTTATTTGTACCTATCTTATATTTAACTATCAAGATATTACCAATTTTAAATTGTTCTGGTCTGATGATTATGGTAGGGGACTTTTATTCCAACTAGACAATATTAAAAGTATACCTTGGGTGGAATATCCTCATTCCTTATATAGTAATCTTATCACTCAGGCATTAGGTGACTTAGGTTATGGATTTTATTTTTCCATTGTTTTAAGTTTAGCGATTCTTGTATTTTTTACACCCTTAAGAACAAAAAATAATGTCTTATTTACTTCTTTTATCCTCTTTGTTTACTTTTTTATATCTTCAAAAAGTAGGAGCCCTTCGCATTACTTTGTTTTTATTTTTCCATTATTAGCCTTAAGTATTACTCAATTTTTAATTTTTGCAGAAGCTTTTTTAAAAAACTGTAGTGAGTATTTTAAATTAAAAAAGATATACTCAAAATTTTTAATACTTGCATTGTATCTTTTGGTTTTTATTCCTTCTTTTGTTGCATCATCCCTAGTATTTATAAAGCTAGTCCAGCCAGATACCCGAAATGTCGCCAATGAATGGTTAAATCTTAGTGCGGATAAATCTTTACCTCTCTACTACATGGGAGAAAATCTGGAGCCCGTTCCCTTTGACGATATTGAAGAAAAAAGGGTAAGCAAACTAGATGCATCTCAAGTACAGATTAGAAAAACCCCATTTTATTTAATGATAGGGATACCTAATGTGGGTTACAATGATTTAGTTGTTAACATGAGGCATGAAAAAGTTAGGGGTAGAACCTCTAAATTTTTAACAGACTCTACACTTGAGCTATATGTAAACAATAAATATAAGTATGGGCCTCCTATATATGTGTTTAAGGTAAATAATGTTCTTCTTAAATAATTTATATTTTAAATATGCTAAAAAACCTTAATTTAAAAAAGATAAATTCTCTTGTACATAATTTAAAAACTGAAATATTTCTAGCTCTAGTGTTTGTATTAATAAGGCTACCTATGTTAGGTTTTGGGTTTATTAATACCGATGCCCCTACGTGGAAGTACCGTATATTTTTATTTTCTACAGCGGTTTTTTCTGGCGATTGGAAAGGTACCTATGTAACCTACCACCCGGGCGTAACTTTAATGTGGTTAGGTTCTATTGGATTAAAATTTTATAACGTTTTTGCAAATATATTTTTTGGCACGGAAAAGGTTGGCAACCCCACCACATATCTGAGTTTGCATTTTACTCAAATATTAGTTATCGATTTATTTATCGCATTTACTTTGGTTTTGTCTTTGTATGTAATCCGAAGAATTTTTTCTAAGAAAATAATGTATTTGTTCTTTTTAATATTAACTTTTGAACCCACAGTTGTTGCTTTAACCAAAGTATTACATACTGACGGGTTAATAACGTTTTTATCCTTACTTACAATATTATCTATATACTACTCCCTAGTATTTGGTTTATTTCAAAATTTAAAAAGAAGGTTTATACTTTGGACTTTTATTTCCTCATTCAGTATGGCTTTATTATTGCTTACTAAATCCAATGGTTTAGTTATTTTAGCTTTTTCAGGATTTGAGTACCTAGCAATTTACTTAATGTTCAAAAAAATTCAATCATTAAAACAACTATTTTCGGTGGCTGTTCCTGCTTTAATATGGTTGGGTTTAGTGGTTGTTTTTACATTTGTTCTTTGGCCTGCTTTGTGGGTTATTCCCTCCGATATCGTAAAAATTTATATTAATGGGGCTTTAGGGATTGGTTACGAAAGTGGCCATAAGCATTTGTGGTTTGGGAACTTAACTAGGGACCCGGGAATACTATACTACCCTGTAATAGTATTTATTAAGTACACCCCAATATTTGTCTTGAGTACTTTTTCAGGGCTAGCATTGTTTTTTTACTCTCAGTACAAAAAAATTAAAACATCTAAATTCTTTTGGATTGCTCTGATCTTTGTTGTTTTTTACTCGTTAATTATGTCCCAATCTGATAAAAAACTTCAAAGATATATTTTACCTGTAATTCCTTTTTTATCACTTTTTGCTGCCTATTACCTTAGTGAGCTTTTTACATCTCTTTCTAAGTGCAAAAATAAGTTGTGTAAAACCAGGTATACTTACCCAACTTTTACCTTTATTGTAGGTTTAAATTTACTAGTTTCTTGTTGGACTATATTCCCTGATTACCAGGCCTACTTCACCCCGCTTGTGGGCGGATTAAAGGGGGGGATGTTTATTGACGACCCTAAATGGCCTTTAGGTTACTCTAAGCTTGCTAAGCTACTAAATAAGGATGCTGATTCGTATGATCGAGTGGCCTTTATGCAAAAGGGACATATTTTAGACTTATTTTATAACGGTGAGGGTTGGGATGACAGTGCGGTAAATACCGGAAACCCTGGTGATTACTTTATACTCAAAGATTATAAAGATTTTGATTCACTGGGTAATATACCCTGGAAAAATTTAAGAATTATGAAAATAGGTAATCAGGATTATTATAGGATTTTTGAACTTAAATGATTCTATTAGCTAAAATTAAAAATCTTAAGTTTCCTAAATCCCTGTGGGTAATTTTTGTTTTCGCGTTATTTATTAGAGTTTCTGCCGTGGCATACGGTCTACCTTTAATGCTAAATAGCGACGAGCCCTCTTTAGTCAGCGGGGTATTATCTTTAAAAGACACCGCTTTAGTTTTAAGCCGATTCGACTGGCCTCACCTGCACTTTTATCTAAATTTTGTGTTTTATGTCATTGTAATTTTAATTACACGTATTTTAGGCATATTTGATGTTGGTAATATTATTGGTACTGATCTATCTATTTACTTCTACACTAGCCGAATTATAAACTCTTTAATGGGAGCTTTGACGATATTTCCAGTATTTTTATTTGCTAAAAATCTTCTTCAGTCTAAAAAAAAGGCTATCTTGGTTGCTTTTTTGTTTTCAATAATGCCCGTTCACGTTGTAGATTCGCATTTAGCTCTGCTTGATACGGCCATGACTTTTTGGTTAAGTATTTCTTTATATTTTTCGTCTAATCTTATATTTTCTTATACAAGAAAAAATTTTGTGTTGGCAGGTTTGTTCTTTGGTTTGGCCTTTTCTACTAAGTACACCTGCTTTCTTTATATTTTCTATTTCACCTTACTTCTCCTTGTTATTTCCGGGTTAGATTTTAGATTTGATCTTACCTACAATCTAAATTCTATTCGAAAAGCAGCTAAAAAAATGTTTTCTAAGTTTAACATTTTAAATTATCTTTACTTTTTCATAACTTCCATAGCAGTATACTTGGTTACTAATTTTTCGATTTTTATTAAGCCTGAGGTATTTTGGTCCAATACGTACGGTAGGGGGTTTTTATTTCAGTTTGAAAACGTAGGAGAAAAACAAGGTTTTGAGTATCCTGCGTCCTTGTATGAGAATTTTATAAAGCAGGGTTTCACTGACTACGGCTTCACACTTCTAGCTATAATGTTAATTATATTTATACTTTTCCTATTTTTTAGTTATAGAAATAAAATTACTTTGTTAACTGTCTTTTTTCCTTTATTTTTCTACTTTTTTATTTCTACAAAAGATCGGAGCCCGTCTCATTATTTTATATTTTTATACCCCCTAATAACTATCTCTGTAGTAAGTTTTTTATCTGATCTATCTTCATATCTTCGTAAAAGTTTCAAGTTTTTTGGTAGAATACCAAAGTCTGTACTTTTATACGTTCTATATTCAATAGCTATCTTTTCACCCCTATCCCTTACTTTAAAGGATACCTATAGATATATAAATGGCGATACGAGAACTGAGTTTAGAAAGTGGGTAATAGATAAATCTGAAAAATCCATCCCGATTTTTTACTATGGTGAGAACATGGAAAGTGTTACTTTTCCAAAGGATATAGTGTATGAAAAAATAGTGTTTGTGGATATAGGTTTTATGGAGACTTCTTCCCCCTACTCTTACTTAGTGCTGGGTATGAAAGATCTACAGGAAGAATCCCTTACAGGTCAGGATAAAGATGTAGAAGAGATAGATGGGGGTGAGCAAGATGTTATAGAACATGGGGTACTTGTGAAAAAATTTATGTCTAGTGGCCGGCTAGGCCCTAATATTTACGTGTTTAAAATAAACAATGACTTTAAAAATGACTAAGTTAAAAAATTTTTATAAGCTGTATAAAGTAGAAATTATATTCTTTTTCGTTTTTGTAATTTACCGTTTGCCTTTACTGGGTTTAGATATAATTAATACGGACGCTCCTAGGTGGAAAAGTAGAATTTATGAGTTTTCTTCTGCCCTCTTTAGTGGGAACTTTGCTGGAACTAACGTTACTTATCATCCGGGGGTAACTCTCATGTGGATAGGTACTTTTGCGGTTAAAGTTAGCAACCTATTTCAAAAAATACTCTACGGTGCCGTGGATGTGACAAGCCCCTCGGGGTATTCATTTTTACATTTTTGGGAGAAATTTTTTGTAGTTTTAACCTTATCTATCTTTTTAACTTTAGGATTGTATGTATTAAGGAGGTTATATGGAAATCTATTTACCTTAATTTTCTTTGTTTTTTTAACTTTTGAACCTCTGTTTTTGGCATTTTCTAGGGTTTTACATACCGACGCTTTAGTGACGACCCTTTTGTTTTCAAGTTCTTTATTTTTGTACTACGGACTATTGCCTAAAAAAATATCCAAGCGTTGGGTTGTTTTAAGTAGCCTTGCAGCAGCCCTTGCTGTCTTATCCAAATCTAATTCTCTTTTAGTATTTCCTTTTTCGGGATTACTAATGATGGTTGTTTTTCTTGGTAAATTTAATAAAAAAACCCTTATA
>JAACPI010000010.1 GCA_009995545.1 bacterium | reverse complement strand
TAAACATTTTGTCGAAATCTCTCCACTTTCTTTCAGCTTCTGCCTTTTTAATAGAAAGCTCAATGTAACCTAATCGGTTTTCTTCTTTTTCGACCATTACTAAAATGGAATCACCGATTTTTAGCATTTTGTACGACTTTTCGCTGTCGCTCATTTGATCTTTTGGTACCATTCCTTCGGCTTTTGAGCCTACATCAATAAGTATTTTATTAGGGGAGATCGAAACTACTGTTCCTTCTATTAAAGTTCCTTCAGGGTAATGTTTTACCTCGATACCGTTAATTTCTAAAAGCTCGTCCATGTTAGCTGCCGATTTTCCAGCCTTAACTGTTTCACTTTTAACTGGTACTTCTTCGACTTTTTGTTCTAATTTTACTTTGGTTTTAGCCTCTTTGGGTGCTTCTACCTTAGTTTTAGACTTTACAGCTTTAACCGGTTTTTCTTTAACTACTTGTTTTTTAGAGGCAACTTTAGCCTTTGCTGTTTTAACAGATTTGGTAACCTTAACAACTTTTGCAGAGGCTTTAACTGCTTTTGGTTTTGCCTTTTTTACAATAACCTTTTTTGCCACAGGCTTTTTAGTTTCTTTTTTTGGTTTTTTTGTTTTGTTTTCCATAATATATACGCTTAATACAATAACTGAAAATTTGAGAGTTTGATTTAATATATAACCGTCCTAGACTAGTTTGCAATTCGAAGAGTTGCAACAGTAGCTTAGAGGGATATTAACCTGTAGGCACTAACACAAGATGCCAAAGGTATAAAACTAAATCATTAATGAATAAAACGATCTCCTTTTTTAACCAAGTATTACTTGGAAGTTTATCTTAATACCTCCCCTTGCGGGTTAAGGCGAAACTTTAGTACTTAAATAAGCATAAAAAGCTTTTAAGCTTTTAATACTATAACTAAGCAGAAAACATTATATATAAGCGACGTAAAAAAGGCAAGTAAGGGTAAGAGCTATACCAAGGGGTTAAAAAATCTGTCTAAGTGCTTTATAGCACAAGCACATTAATTGTATAATTTTAACAATGCCATTAATAGGAGCCGAAGCACAAATTCCAGATTTAGAGCGCGAAGCTGCCGCCAAAGCATATTCTGAAAAACTCAGGGTCGAGTCGATAGACGTTCCCAACTTTTTCACAGGTCCAAATGTCAGCAATGTTGCACTAGAACAAGTTATGATTGAGGCGAAGGGGGATATTAGCAGAACATCCCAAGCTGAATGGGGTTCCTTTAAAGATAATGTACTAGCTTCACTAAGTGAAAGTGAAAGCACCAATTATGCGGCACCGGATAACACCACCTTAGTAGTTTTAACCAATGAACAAACAAGGAATAGAGAGGACCCAGAAATAACCAATAGAAGAATACAAGGTTTAAAAAGAGGTAATAAACCTGGAACGGTGGTTGTTGAATCTACCCACGATGGGGTAGCCGTAACTGCGCTTGGTTGGGGACCCTACGAAGCACAAACAGAAATTGGCAGGATTAAAGGTATGGAAGATTTATCGGCAGAACAGATAGATGGGTTAATAAATAGTCGTGCCCTACCAACTATTAGACTAGAGTTTAAAGATAAAACAATGACCAAGACGGGTTTAGAAAAAATGGCGGAAAGAGCCAGAATAAGTGCAAAGATTAAGGCCACAGAAAATATGGACTTTGATTTAAAAAATGAAAACCCAAGAGAGGCCTTTTTAAAATCTTTAGGGTTCCTTACCAATAAAATAAATAAGGGGGATACTGAAAACATGCCATTACCAAAGGGCTTTACTGCTAGAAGTAATGGAAACCCAGGAGAACTAGAAATAGCTGACAGCAATTATATTGGTAATGAAGATGCCGCACGAATTATTATTAAAACGGGAATAACTTCTGAAGGAGCACCCGGAAAAAATTATACTACAGATGTTTTAGGTGTTGGCATAAAAATGGGCAATAGAATTATTAGAATTGATCTGAATAATAAAGAAGATGTACAAAAGATTATTGGTTATCTAAGACCTAACTTAGAGAGTTCGACAATAAATCAAAATACAGAAGAAGTGCAGGAACCTAAAGATGGAGGAAAAACTAGCTCAGGTGAGGAAGGTTCTGGACCAAAAGACAAAGCCCCAGAAACTCCACCTGTTACAACAGAATCTACCAAAACTAACGAACGAGACACCCTAATAGAACAACTACAAAAACAAATGACAGAAATACAAGGAGCTTTAGATAAAATAAAAGCAGACTTAGCATTAATTAGAAAAGAAATATCAGTTGAAGAAAAAATAGCGGAAGAAGTTTTAGGTGAACAAAAAGGCAAAAAAACTGAAGGTACTGAAAGTGCGCGAGATCAAGAGATAGGTAATTTAAATAATCTAACACAAAAAGACCTAGCTTTAATGATAGGAATTAAAAAATGGGACGGCAAAAGAATGAGACAAATTTACACAGATTACGCTGAAACAGTACAAAATGGAGGAGGTTTTAAATCTTTAGAAGATTTTAGAAGAATTAAAAATGTGGGGGAGAAAACAATAGTTAAGGTTATCGACAGCGAAAGAATTGGAGCAGACCCCTTAACCTCGAGTATAAAGAGGTTGCTTGAACACGCGGACAAACCAGAATCCGCAATTAGACAAACAGACAGGGCTACTCTACAGAGATATTATGATCGTGCACAGACTTTAGGGAGATCATTAACTCCAGATGAAAGGTCATTTATGGCACGGGATATAAGGGCTATACGAAGCAGGATAAACGAAGTGGCCTAACAGAAAACAACCACATAGAACCCACCACGCAACTTACAATTAGCTAAAGTTTACAAGTATAACTATAGGAAATTGTACAAGAATTAATTTTTAACTCTATTACTCTTAAAACTGGATAATATTGAGAACAACTTTCGGAAAGTCCGATTAAACTGCGTTTAATCGGTTGAAAAAGACTTCGTTACTTTAAGACTGAGGTTTTTATTAAATAAAAACTTCAGTGTGTTCTTAAAGAATTTAGCCATTAGTACTACTCGGCTAAATACATTGCTGCACTTACACCTATAGCCTATCAACCTAGTAGTCTCCTAGGAGGCATATAGTAATTAATCTTGAGGTGGGCTTCGTGCTTAGATGCTTTCAGCGCTTATCCCGACCGAACGTAGCTACCCAGC
Source organism: bacterium (assembly GCA_009995545.1). GTDB lineage: Bacteria > Patescibacteriota > WWE3 > 2-01-FULL-39-13 > JAACPI01 > JAACPI01. The sequence goes on along the minus strand of JAACPI010000010.1, from coordinate 8,280 downwards.
GATGCCTGTGGTACAGACAACTGGTACACTAGAGGTTCGTCCTCCCCGGTCCTCTCGTACTAGGGGAAGCTCCTCTCTATTACCTAACGCCCACTGCAGATATGGACCGAGCTGTCTCACGACGCTCTGAACTCAGCTAACGTGCCACTTTAATCGGCGGACAGCCGAACCCTTGGGACCTGCTCCAGCCCCAGGATGTGACGAGCCAACATCGAGGTGTCAAACCTCCCCGGCAATGTGAACTCTCGGGGGAGATTAACCTGTTCAATCTATTAATTAGATTAGACTATATTTTCATCTCCAATAAATTGGAGAGATGGCGTGTTACCTTTGCTTAAAAGCAAAAGTCTCGATACTTTAGGTTAAAAACCTATTTCTCTCAGTCGTTACGGGGTCAAACAAGATAACCAAATAAATTTGATTAAACTCATCGACTTCCCACGGTATTGCCTGGTTAAAGGTTTCACCGTTATAAGCCATATTGTTTTCGTAACATTGCTGTTACGGGGGACAACATTATTTAGTTATAGTGTTAAATAATTAAGTTATTAGTCGCACTTAAGCAACAATTCTTTTATTTTTTAACTACTACGCACTTCGATTTTAATTTTCCTAAAAAGACCTGTTATATCCGCTACCCCAAGATCCTTCTCACAAAGCCAAAAAAGACTTTATGAAAACGATCCCCGGGGTAACTTTTATCCGTTAAGCTCACGTGCTTCCATTTGCCACGTGAGGATCACTAAGACCTGCTTTCGCACCTGCTCGACTTGTATGTCTTGCAGTCAAGCTGGCTTTTACCTTTACACTTACAGTCCGATTTCCATCCGGACTAAGCCAACCTTTGTGCACCTGCGTTACTCTTTTGCAGGCGACCGCCCCAGTCAAACTGCCTAGCAGACAATGTCCCCGTACCAGATAATGGCACATGGTGAGGATCACAAAGAACAGAGGGTGGTATTTCACTGATGGTGCAAGCACCTCCCACCTATACTACACAGTGTTATTCGTAAGCCAATGTCAACTTACAGTAAAGCTCCACGGGGTCTTTCCGTCCCGCAGTAGGTAGGCCGCATCTTCACGGCCAATTCAATTTCGCCGGATCCATGTTTAAGAGAGCACCGAAGTCGTTACGCCTTTCGTGCGGGTCACTAATTATGTGACAAGGAATTTCGCTACCTTAGAACAGTTATAGTTACTGCTGCCGTTCACCGGGGCTTATAGATCGAGCTTCACCTTAGTAAACTAAGGTTAACCAAATCTTTTGACCTACCGGCACCGGGCAGGCGTCAGGCCCTATACATCCCATTGCTGGTTAAGCAGAGCCCTGTGTTTTTGTTAAACAGTCGCTTCAGTCATTTCTCTGCGGCCCAACTAATATAAATACTAGTCAGGCGCCCCTTATCCCGAAGTTACGGGGTCAATTTGCCGAGTTCCTCAAACATGGTTCTTCCGTTCGCCTTAGAATACTCATCTCGTCCACCAGTGTCGGTTTGCGGTACGGATGACTAATAGTGTAATTTAGAGGTTTTTCTAGACAACTTAAACGAATGTACTTCTCCTTGCGGATCCCCATAACAGATCGACTTAAACGAACTTACGGATTTGCCAATAAATTCTATCTTTCTGCTTAGACAGCTAAACCATTGCGCTGTTACATTGTTCAGATTGGGTTACCCCATCAAAACTATTAGTCAGTACAGGAATATTAACCTGTTACCCATCGACTACGCCTTTCGGCCTCGCCTTAGGATCGACTAACCCTCCGTCGACTGACGTTGCGGAGGAAACCTTGGACTTTCGGCGGGGAGGGTTTTCACCTCCCTTACGCTACTCATACCTGCATTCTCACTTGTAGTCGCTCCAGTGCTGATCTTGTCGATGCACCTTCAACGCCGCTACAACGCTCCTCTACCACTTTAGTGCAAGCACTAAAATACATAGCTTCGGTAGTTGTCTTGAGCCCCGTTACATTTTCGGCGCAGAGTCGTTAAACCAGTGAGCTGTTACGCTTTCTTTAAAGGATGGCTGCTTCTAAGCCAACCTCCTAGGTGTCACGACAACTCCACCTCCTTTTCCACTTAGACAACATTTAGGGACCTTAGCTGATGCTCTGGGCTGTTTCCCTTTTGTACATGAAACTTAGCTCCCATGTACTGACTCCCACGATTACACTTACAGTATTCGGAGTTTGGTAGGTACTTGTAGGATTTCTCCCCGCATACCTTCCAGTCGCTCTACCCCTGTAAGTTACTACGTGAGGCTATACCTAAATATATTTCGAGGAGAACCAGCTATCGCCAAGTTCGATAGGTGTATTACCCCTAACCACAAGTCATCCGAATCATTTGCCGCTGATATCGGTTCGGGCCTCCATTTCAATTTCTTGAAACTTCACCCTGCTCATGGTTAGCTCACTTGGCTTCGGGTCTAGTCCACGTTACTAAATCGCCCTTTCAGACTCGCTTTCGCTACGACTACATCACTTAAAGTGACTTAATCTTGCAACGTAGAACAAACTCGCAGGCTCATTCTTCAATAGGCACTGTATTACCCCACAAGGGGGCTTTACATGATTGTTGGCATACGATTTCAGGATCTATTTCACTCCCCTAACAGGGGTTCTTTTAACCTTTCCCTCACGGTACTTGTTCGCTATCGGTGTGTTTATGTATTTAGCCTTAGGAGATGGTCCTCCCAGATTCCCACAAGATTAGCGTGCCTCGTGGTACTCAGGTATCAACTCGATTTCTTATGGAATTTTAAATACGGGGCTTTCACCCTCTATGGCCGTCCTTTCCAGAGACGTTCTTCTATAACATTTGAAACCATGTGAGTCGACCCTACAACCCTCAGTTAAAAACTGAGTTTGGGCTATTTCCCTTTCGCTCGCCACTACTCAGGAAATGGTCCTGTATCTTTCGATACAAGTATATTTTCTTTTCCTCTAGGTACTAAGATGTTTCAGTTCCCTAGGTCTCTTCTAAATACCTAATATTAAACATAAATGTTTAAATTTCAGTATAAAGTACTTGCATATAGCAAGTGGGTTCCCCCATTCGGAAATCCCCGGCTCAAAGCGTCGTGACCGCTAACCGAGGCTTATCGCAGTCTGGCACGTCCTTCATCAGCATAAACACCCAAGGCATCCATCATATGCCGTAGTTTTCTTTAAGAACACAAACGGAAGTCTTTTTTTCTCTGTTTTACCTAAAGCACTCGACGTACTAAAGGCCTACACAATTTGACTGTAGACACCTAAAAGGTTCTAACAGAACCAAAAAGCATAATTTTAGTTGAACAGAGTCAACCGGCTTGTTGTTTCTTTATTATCCAGTTTTAAAAGTACTACTTTTAGAGCTCCTGTGAGCTTCTACAGTAATATTTCGAAATAAATCGAAAAAATACGTTTAATTACTTTTTTGAAAAAGTAATAAATCTTTATGTAGTAATGCTTATCTATTAAAGATTTTAAGATAAACCTACATCAGCTAGTAACCTTAATTTTAAGAATTATAATTCTCAATGTTAAAGCTACTAAGTCTTATTTGGTGGACCCGACCGGTTTCGAACCGGTGACCTCCACATTGCAAATGTGGCGCTCTAACCAGCTGAGCTACGGGCCCAGATGTATTGGAGCAGGGCCAATTTAGTTTTTAAACCTCTCTATAGTTGGTAATGACCTATCTTCTCATAAAGTTGCCCGTATAATATTTTCGGCGCTAAGGGGCTTAACTTCCGTGTTCGGTATGGGAACGGGTGTACCTCCCTGGCTAGAATTACCAACAATACAAAGGTTTAAAAACAACATCAATTAAAGGTGCTAAAAAACAGTAAAGAAAAGCAGCTTTGAAAAAGCTGGTTCCGAAGAGGTTCTTATTTAATAAGTAACGTTCGTGGTAGTAAGTATACCAGTTAAAAATAAATTTACTCAAGTATAACTCAGACTAAAACTAATTTTGTTAAACCAGCTTAAGACGCAAGTAATCATATTAAAAAAATGCTTACTTTGCAAGGCGCAAAAACTTTTAGTACCCTTTTATTACTAGTTTTAAAAATTTACTTTATTAAAGACAAGACACTCTTCGAAAAAACTACTACTAAAACTTAAGGGTAAAGGGATTTTAATGGAGTTTTTAAGGCAAACTACCTAACCCAAAGCTGGTTACCAGAGATGTTAAACAGTTTGGCAAGTTTGGAACCTTGTAGTAAAACAGTATTATCATCTGGATTGAACAAAACTCTTTCTACCTTTGTTAGTTTGGTCTCTTTTTCATTCGGTATAAACTTAAATATTGTCCTTGTTCCAGAGTCTTTCATTTCTACCAAAAAAAATGAGCTCTCTGTAGGGCTTTCATATACCACTAAAAATCTATCATTATTCACAATATAAATAGAGTGGGGCTTTAAAGTGCTAAGGTTTTGACTGTAAACTTCTTGGTCCGAAGAGTTTAATCTAATTAAACTATAAGAATCACCATCGGGCTTTATGTAAAAAGTACTATCTTCAAAATAAGTGTATGCATAGCCTTCGGACACTTTTAAAGCATGTACAAGTTCACCCTGTAAGTTATATACAAAAAATTCGTTATTTCTAGAGTAAGTAACTTTATTATCAGAAGTTAAATGCAAGTTTAAAATTTCATCTTTAGAGTTGATACCTTTGGACAGAGTGTATAGGTCTTCTACCAATAAATCCGCATGGCTCTCTTCGTCATAAACCATTTTAGAAACAAAAAGTTTAAGCTCGGCATTTTCAAGATAAATGTACGAATTAGGGTTTATAGCTAAGGGCAATAAGATTTCTTTAAGCAAACTTTCCTTTGTATCTAAAACAACCCCTCTATTCCCAACACTATGGATTTGGTTACTCTTGGGCGTATAGAGTAAAAATTTTCCGTTTCCCAGGGCGACTGAGGTGTATTCAGAGCTAACAAAATCAGGGGTCTTAAGTAGGTCACCGGTGTCACTTTTTGGAGGGGGGGCAATACTTGGAGAATTATTTTTAGAAACAAAAGGCTGAATTAAAGATAAAACAATAATTGTGGGGGTGGCAATTTTTAAAAACAAACCGGTTTTTCCTCTAAAAATCCACAGCCAGTCAATTTTTTTAGCAGACTGATTTATTGAGTTCGCGGGGTTCGATTCATAATTTAAACCGTCGGGAATTGCATTATTGTTATTTTTCTTCTCCAGAAAAGAAAATATAAACTTTGCAGGATTCTTAAATATTTCTTTAAAGTCCATACAAGTCTAAATTTGTAAAACTATAGATACTACTGCGAAACAAAAACATGTAACTATTATACTATAATGGAAAAATAAAGGGATAAAGCGACCCACTTAGGGAAGTCAGAAAATTCAGAAGTTACTTTTAATCCTATACACTCTTTTTATACCAGTATTCACTGGCTTTAAATAAACCATCAAAAGTACCCATATCTTGCCAAAAACCTTTTAAAACAACACTTTTAAGCAAGCCTTTCTGTAAATAAATTTTATCTATATCCACAGTATAGTATTCCCCATTTAACCCTGGTTTTAAATTTTCTAAATATTTAAATACGTTTTTGTCGTACATTAGTAAACCTGTAAAGGCGTAGTTGGATTTTGGATTTTTAGGCTTTTCTTCTATAGATAAAACATTTCCTTTTGAATCTAACTCATAAATCCCGTAAGCTTTCGGATTACCCACCTTTTTTACAAAAGCAACTGCACCCTCTCTAAAATACTCAACTTCTTTTTTTAAATCCACATCATAGATACCGTCCGCAAAAACTACCATAATATCGCTATCATCAGCAAAATGTTTGGCGTGAAGCAAAGCAGACGCGGGACCTTTTTTTAAGGGGCTATCATTTTCATACTCTATTTCAAGCCCAAAATCCGTACCGTTTCCGAGTAAAGATTTAAAGTCCTCGATATATTTATGCTCTGCTACAATACAAACCTCGGAAATACCGCTATTTTTAAGCAGCTCTAGAGAATAAAATATTGCAGGTTTGTCGTATACAGGGAGAAGGTTTTTGTTTATTACAGTAGTTACAGGCATTAGCCTAGAACCACTACCCCCAGCCAAAATAATACCTTTCATAGTGCTAAGTTTATACCACAAATATGTAAAATAATAAACACAGGGAAGGGTGTGAGATTAAATGTTAAGAATTAAGTTTTAAGATAGTATCTTCTTAGGGCCAAACCTAAAATTAGCAAAGATAATGAGGCACCTAAGTAGGCAAAAACATCAAAAACTCCGGTATCTGGGATACCTGGGGCTGCAACGGATTCTGAATTGCTTGAACTACCAGAACCACTGGAGGACCCAGAACTAGATCCGCTAGAGCCTGAATTGCCACCACCCGAACTTGAACCACCCGAGCCGGAGCCCACAGTAATGGTTGTACCCCCGGTAGCAGTTAAAATTTCATCGGCAGATTCATTCGCCACAGTTGAAGAGTCAAAATTGTCGCCTACTTTAAAAACCAATGTAGAAATACCCTCAGAACTACCGCTGTAACTCACAGTTGCAATATTTTCTTTACCAGTAATATAACCGCTGGTTTTAACAAAGGAAAATCGTAAGTAACCGGTATTAACAGAGTTTTCAAAAACTTCGGAAATGTCTACGTTACCTGCAGGTTGTATACTAGTAAATTCAACTCCTGTACCTTCAATTGTAATATAGGCATCTGCAGCACTGGCATTAGCACCCTCAGTATTAAGAACAATATTAAATGACCCAGTACCCCCTTTGGCCACAGAGACAGTCTCGGGGCTAATAGTTAAGGTTGCTGCAAAGGTATATTTTGGAAAAACAACTAAAAATAGAAGGACAGTTATTAAAAATATGGGCAGTTTCGATTTCATAACTATATTAGTATACCAGTTTTATTAGTTTGTCGTCTTTAGTTATTGCCTGGGATTTTTGTAAATCTAAAGTTAGATCTTCATTGGTTTTTAATCCATCCATTTTTAGCCTAGCAAATAAGACCCTATCATTTATCGTAACCTCTCTGGCCTCAGGACCACCTGTAGAGGCAACTCTAAAAGAATCTTTAGAAGCAGTTTTTAAATAATCATTAAATAAGTCTGCCTTTTCTAAACTATGCAGCTTAGTTTCTCCTGTAGTCTTAAATACAAATTCCATTAAAGAAACCTTACTGTTATTAGCACTTAAATAAATATCAACAAAACCAGAATCCAAGTCATAATTCAGCTCTACTTTTATACTTTCTGCTTTAGTTTGAACTAGAGATTCTTTAACCTGGTTAATAGCTGCAGAATTTGTCCCAGTGTTTTTAATATAAATGTAAACACTGCTAAATACTGAAACTAAAATGACCAATAGAAATACAAGGGGTCTAGATTTTTGAATGTTTGACAGATTAATCATTTTACTAAGGCCTCAATATAACTTGGTAAAGGGAAGTTTTTACAAAGTCAGTTAAAATATCAATCACACCTCTATTCAAAGTTTCTGTAGTACCTTTTTTACCAAGGTTAGTGTTGTAAAGTGCAAAGTCTCGGACATCAATGTAACCATTACCATTATAATCTAGATAGTATTGATCTTGCTTTTGACCACTTGGTGATCCATAGTAGTTTCTCATTAAAACGTAGTCTCTAATATTTACAACATCAAAACTACCAATATCTATAAGCAAATCTCCACCCAAATAAGGTTTAGTTAGATCTTTAACCTGAATAGATTTACCATCGGTACTCATCACACCCTTCTGTATTTCAAATGCCTGAGATAAGTATGACTCTGGTTTTATTATGATTAAATCTGTTTTTTCTAGAACGTAGCCAACATCATTATTTATCCCATTTTTACTAAAAAAGTTAGGGATGGAAAGGTTACCATCTGCAGCTGTTTTAGTTAAAGCCTGAGTTAACATTTTGTTTGTACTTGGCCTCCAAAGACCCACATAAATGTTTGGGTGAGCATGGCCAATTGTAGATACTATCCCCTCCTGATTAGTTCTTTTATCTAGCCTAATAACACTCGTTAAATCTTTTACAACGCCGTAGTTTATTGTAGGGGGAGTAACACTAGCACAAGCAGCTCCAGCGGTAGTACAACCACCGGTATTATCACCAACACCGTCTCGTTGTGTGCAAGCACTATTGACACACTCTAGATGAGTTACGGGGGGAACGACTTTTGGTTTTAACGTAAAACTAGCAACACAAACAGGATCTGCTGCGGAAACCTTGTTGTCAGAGTCAGTAAAGTAAGCATTTACCTGGATGTTTTGGGGTATTTTATTGCTCCAG
>JAACPI010000007.1 GCA_009995545.1 bacterium | reverse complement strand
TATTATATTACAGAGGATTTTAGGGTCTACTTCCTCCACCAGCTTACGCAGGTGGTTTCAAGTTGGGAGGTATGAAAATTAAAAAAAATAGGTGCAATTCTAATTTGGTCAGAAAATTTTATAGAACTGGCTAAGTGGTATAAAAATATGCTCGGAGCAGGAGTAATTGAAGAAATTAATCACCCAGATGACACGGGAGTTGGTTTATCTATTGGTGAGTCATACCTTTGGGTTGGTAAACATCCAAAAGTAAAAGGAAAAAATAAAGATCCATACAGAATAATGTTTAATATATCTGTAGATTCCGTAACTGACTCTTATAAGGAGCTAAAAGAAAAAGGTGTAAAGTTTATTGCTAAACCTTTTAAAGCGCCCACATTTGATTCGTATTTTGCAACATTTACTGATCTAGACGGAAATATAATTCAGTTTATAGGTGAAAAGTAGGTAAGCCGAGTACTCAGGTTAAAATTTACGCATTACTATAAAATACAAAAAGCCCCTGCTAAATAAGAACAATTACAGATTCGATTTCCATTTAGATAACGCTGCGGAGTCTTTAGAAAAAGTTGTTTCTGCCTAGGGGCTTGTATATAACCAACGCAAAAAACTTGTTCTAGTATCAAATAATAATAAAACATGGACACTACCCGGAGGGGGTATAGAACCTGGTGAAACCCCGAAAGAAGCACTTATCAGGGAAGTTTATGAAGAGACATCGATAAAGATTGATCCTGCCACTATAAAACTTTTAGGGTATTTTAGTTCTTACAAAAAAGAAGAAGGTAAGTGGGTATTTTACGCGAACCAACTAATATACACAGGCAAGGTCTTAAGTGTATGTGAGTTTGTAAAGGATCCTGGGGGTAATGTAAAACATACGACGTATCTAGACTTCGGCAATTTGTCCCAATATGTTTCTTGGCTAGATGAGAAATTTTTACACGAGTTTAGAAAAACTTGTGAACTATGTAGTTAGAGAATTGTATTTTTCCTGCCTATACAACACCTACTTACTATTCAAACATAGTTTTGTTAGTATATTTTTATGGGACTACTATTTATAACCGGAAACTCTGGAAAGTTTCAAGAAATTAAAAAACTTTTGCCTAGTGTCGAGCAACTAGATATAGATCTTTCAGAGATACAACATCTAGATTCCCAGACGGTTCTAAAAGCTAAGCTTCTTGAGGCGCAAAATCACACAAGCGATCCTTTTATAGTTGAAGATACCTCCTTTACTCTCACGGGGATGGGTGGCCTTCCAGGACCCTTAAGTAAGTGGTTTCTTAAAAGTATTGGAAATGCTGGAATAGTAAAACTTTCAAAAACTTTTGGAGCCGAGGCTGTGGCAAAGTCAATCATTGGATTTTCAGACGAAAATAAGAATATTTCTTTTTATGAAGGCGTATTAAAAGGAGAAATAGTAGAGGACAAAGGTCAGGTAAGCGCAGGATTCGGGTGGGATCCTATTTTTAAACCTAACGGCCATAATAAAACGCTAGGCGAAATGTCTCAGGATGAAAAGAACTTGATCAGTATGCGAAAGATCGCAGTAGAAAAATTTATTGCAGCCAACTAACTTAGAGACTTATTATATATTGTTACTGTTAGCCATGTAACCAAGATAGCAAAAAGGTAGTAAATACTATTTAACCAAAACGAATAGGGGAGTGGTAGGTAAAAAAAGCCAAATAAAACTGTAGATTGAACAATATAGGTGCGTAATGAGTTTTGTCCCAAGGTTAAATACAACCAACCTAAGTATTTAGTAATAAAAGTTTTATACTTTTCGATAAACATATAAAAAACTGTAAACCATAGTGCAAAAATAATAATTCTTCCTATTCCTAGTGTTTCGGTATTAAACAACAAGTCTGAAGGGTATTTGTAGTTATCAGAAATATTATTTAAAACACTTAATAAAACGGTAATAATAAATAACAGAACAATTGAGTATTTGATTAGTCTAAATTCTTTAATATATCTGTATAACTTAGCTAGATTATCTTTATAAAAGCCTGCTAACATTCCTAGTACAAATATTAGTTGCCAAGAGGTAAGCTCAAAAAAACTTACACAAGCTAGGGTACAGTTTGTATTTTTAAAATTTAACGACCAAATAAGTACAGATAAAGCTAAAACCAACCAAGATAATCTTTTTTTAAATAACAGTAAAATTATGGGTGCTAATAATAGTAGGGGAATATAAAGTACTAAGATATCTGCCCAACCATAAACGTGTCTTAGTATTAAAGTATTAAGTACTAAGTCCTTTAAAATGGATACACTGTCCACATTTAAAGTCATTGGGTACCTATTTGTATTTAATGCAAGCGCTGTGTAACCTAGTGTTAAAAAAATACTCCATAGGTAGAGATTGCGTGATTTTTTAAAAAGAATTTTAAAAGTATTTTTTACAGCTCCGCCTGCAAGTTTTGGGTAATAAACGTAGCTGACAAAAAAACCAGATAAAAACACAAACCCTTCTGCCGCCGAAACCCATAAACGGCCGTTACCGTTGTAAAAAGTAAAAATGGAGTTGCCTGTGTAGTAATTAAGGTGGTCAACAAGTATCGCTAACAAAAAATGCCCTCGTAGTATGTCTAAAACTATGTTTCTTTTTGTTATATTTTTAGTGATTATCTGTATAAGCTATACTAATGTTAGATATACGTAAATAAGTACTAAAAGCTTTGCCACCATTTAAAAATGAAAAAGCCAAAATATCTTTACCACGCTTCGCAAAATAAAAATATTGAAATATTTGAACCAAGAGCGAATTCAGTTCGGAATAAAGAAGAGGGTCCAGTTGTTTTTGCGACTACGGGCGAACAATATGCATCCAAATTTATTGTTCCATGTAACGACTCCTGGTCAAATTTGGGAAGATTTAACGGAGTTAGTTATGCTCTTTACAGTGATAAAGAAAGATTTTTAAAGGAGGACAAGGGCGGGGCTATCTACACTTTACCCTCAACAACTTTTTATCACGAAACAAAATACGGTGGCACTAAAGATGGGTGGGTTAGTAAAGAACCGGTCAAACCTCTTTCTAAAAAAATATATGAATCCGGTTTAAAGTCTATGTTAAGTCTAGGGGTACAGGTTTATTTTGTAGACAAAACAGTTTTTGAAGATATCGCTAACTCTATAGATCAAGGTTTTTCACTTATAGTCACTTTAGAATCTGAAAATATGTTAAGAAAAATAAATTTTATTAAAATATCGTAGAACTTGACTATCCTGTAGTATTAGATATGTACCAAACTTTGTGCTATAATACTCTGTGTTAAGACAAATACCCAGTAGTTAAAAAGATTACTTAGATGTTTTTTAAACGATAATCCGTTTTTTACACACCCGCTTACTCTACAACAAACTACGTACCTATATTTATCTATTTACAGATATCTATAATTTTTTTATTTATTGATATGTTGTCATACCAAAAATTATGAACAAAATTGCTAAACTTTCCAGTCACAGTGCTCAGATAATATTAGACACTTTAGTTAAAGAAGGCATAAATGTTACTGTTGTTTCTGCAAAGTATAAACTTTTAAAAATTATTCACGAGGGCAGTACTTTTTTCATAAGGGGAACTTCTTTTCCAGTTAACTCACAGCCAACCTGTATGATAGCTAATAATAAGTACTTAACTAAAAAAGTGCTAAAACTTGCTAAAGTTAGAATTCCAAAAACATATTTAGTTAAAACTGCTCTTCAGGCTAAAAAATTAATTAATACTAAAAATCTTTACCCCTGTGTTTTAAAACCAACAGTTGGGGCTCATGGTAATAAGGTTTACGCAAATATAGAAACCGAAGCAGAACTAGATGAAATAATGCCACACATATTCCCTGCAACTGGAACTAAAAACGTACTAATAGAAGAATTTATACAAGGAAAGGATTATAGAGTTTTTGTAGTAGGAGATAAAATATCTGCAATTATGGAGCGAATACCTGCTCATGTAATCGGAGACGGGGTAAATACCCTACGTCGTTTGATCACTATTTTTAATAATAACCCCCTAGTAGGTGTTAAGTACGAAAAACCAATGTGTAAAATAAGGCTAAATGGTGAGGTTAAAAGAAATCTAAAAAAGAAAGGGGTTAATTATAAATATATACCTAAAATAAACGAAATATTCTTTTTAAGACAAAATTCTAATATAAGTACTGGGGGGATAGGCAAGGATGCTACTATTGAGGCCCCAGAAATAGTAAGAGCAACAGCTTTAGCAGCAACAAAAGCCTTAGGAATGGGCGTTACTGGAGTTGATATTATCTATAATAAAAAAACAAATAAAGCCTATGTTTTAGAGCTTAATGACCAGCCCGGAATAGATATCCACCATTTTCCCGTAATTGGCAGAGCACAAAATGTGGCTTTAGATATTATAAATTACATTTTAAATAGACCCACCCCCGAAATGACAATCGCGGGTTTAGAAAAACTACCCTTAGAAACCCCTACTTTAGAAAAAATACTCCCTGCTATTTAGGACAGTTATTGAATCTAGCCTAGAACTCGTCTATTCTTTGTATGTAAAATGAAACACTACACCTACCTTTTAAAATGCTCGGACGGTACCTTTTACTGTGGTTATACAATTGATTTAAAGCGTAGAGTTTTAGAACATAACGAATCTAAATTAGGTGCTAAGTATACAAAAGGTAGACGTCCTGTAGAGCTTTATTACTTTGAGGAATTTGACACTAAACAAGAGGCACTACGTAGAGAATTAGATATAAAGAAACTCCCACCTTTAAAAAAATCCCAACTTAAAATACCTGGGGGGTAGGTATTGACACACACAAAAATAAGTCTAATATAATTCATATGTCCAAGATTTTATTATTTATAATTCCTATTGCCTTTATTGGTTTTATTTTCTTTCTAATGTCTGGAAGTTCTCAAAATAATACTTCTAATAATTCTGGAAATGTTAAAGGTGCCACAATGCAAGGGGATACACAAATTATTGAAATAGTCGCAAAAGGTGGCTATTCACCCCGTGTTGTTAATGCGAAAGCTAATACAAAAACAACTTTAAATATGAAAACTATAAATACCTATGACTGCAGCTCAGCACTTATTATTAAAGATTTAGGCGTAAATGACTCACTTTCGCAAAATGGTATTAAAAGCTATACAATACCTCCCCAAAAATCCGGGACTGTAATATCTGGAAATTGTTCTATGGGAATGTACGGTTTTAAAATTAAATTTAATTAAGCAATAAGCAATATGGATAGTACTAATAAAAAGGCTAGAATCGCCTTAAAAAAGGCCAAAACAAGTTTAGAAAAAATTATAAAAATGATTGATGACGATGTTTACTGCATAGACATACTACAACAAATACTTGCAGTAAAAGGGTTGTTAAACAGTTCAGCAAGTAAAATTTTAGACAATCATTTAAAACACTGTTTTTCACAGGGTTTTAGAACAAAAGATAAAGAGTTAGAAGAAAAATTAATTAGTGAGTTAATTACTGTTATAAATATTAGAGAAAGGACAAAATGAAAACCTCTTATAAAGTAAATGGAATGCACTGTGCTAGTTGTGCTCTTTTAATTAAAAGTAGATTAGAAAAAGATGAAAATGTTGAAAAATGTGAAGTAAGTTACGCTACAAACAAAGCATCTATTACGTTTAAAAACTCTGAGAAATCTATAGAAGAACTTAATAAACAAGTTTCTAAAATAGGATATACTTTAGAAAAATTCGGCCAATCTAGCCAATCTAAAGACTCTGCTTTATTAGATTTAGCTAACTTAAAGCTCAAACTGCAAGTTACCTTACCTTTTACAATAGGTATTTTTGCTTTAATGCTAATTGAAATTTTTCATAAGTTATTTGGAACTCCCTTATTCATAAATATCCCTATGATGTTTTTAAATCCTTTAATGATTGTTGTATCAACAATTAGTTTATTTTGGGTAGGAAAAGATTATTTGAAGGGTGTGTACAGATTTATTAAATATGGTGCTGCTAATATGGATACTTTAGTTGGTATTGGTACCTCTGTAGCCTACTTCTATAGCCTGGTAGTTTTCTTTTTTCCAAACTTGGTAACAAAATTAAATCTTTCTCACGCTCTTTATTTTGATGTCGCCATAGTTGTTATTGGCTTTATCACCTTAGGAAAGTATTTAGAGATTAAATCAAAACTTAAAACAGGTGACGCTATTAAGAAGTTAATGGGGCTTCAGGCCAAAACTGCTTTGGTAGAAAAAGATGGAAAGGTAGTGGAGCTTAGTATTAGTAATATAAAAATAGGAGATATTCTAATAGTAAAACCTGGGTCTAAAATCCCCCTAGATGGAAAAATTATTAGCGGTTCTTCTACTGTAAACGAAAGTATGCTTACAGGCGAGTTTATGCCCGTAAAAAAAGGTATTAACGATACGGTTATTGGTGGAACTTTAAATAAAAACGGACACTTTAAGTACAAAGCTACAAAAGTAGGTGCTCAAACAATGCTAGCTCAAATAATTAAACTTGTTGAGGAGGCACAAGAAAGTAAAGCACCTGTACAAGCCTTGGTGGATAAAATATCATCCATTTTTGTGCCCGTAGTTTTAGTTATAGCAGTAGTCTCTTTTTTACTATGGATTATAGTTGGCCCTTATTTTATGCCCTTTAATCAGACATTAGGTTTTGCCCTGTCATCGTTGATTGGAACTTTAGTTATAGCTTGCCCCTGTGCACTAGGCCTTGCCACACCTACAGCAATAATTGTAGGAACAGGAAAGGGAGCTCAAAACGGAATACTAATTAAAAATGCTGAAAACTTAGAGCATCTAAACAAGGTAACTGCTATTGCTTTTGATAAAACCGGCACTATAACAAAGGGTAAACCAGAAGTTGTTTCATTTAATAACGTTTCTAAATTAAAAGATTCTGAACTAACTAATATAATATATTCTTTAGAAAATCTATCAGAGCATCCTTTAGCCGAGGCATTAGTACAGTTTACAAAAGGCAAAAAAGCTAAAGAATTAAAGGTAATTGGGTTTACCACAATAGAAGGGAAAGGCCTAAAAGGATTTATAGAGGGCAAAAGTTACTACATAGGAAACCTTGCCCTAATGAAAGATCTTAAAATAGATATTGAAAAAGCAGTTATGACCACTATTACTAATCAGGGAGGTACACCAGTCTTTGTATCCGATGGTAAAAGTTTAATTTCATACTTTTCGATAAGTGATACCTTAAAAGAAAACTCCGCAAAAACTATTAAAAGCTTACATAAGTTGGGTATAAAGGTAATTTTATTAACAGGAGATCAGTTAGAAACTGCAAACTTTATAGCTAAAAAAGTAAATATTGACCAAGTATACGCTCAGGTTTTGCCAAAAGACAAAGCTGACGTTATTAAGCAACTTCAAAAAGACGGCCACATTGTTGCCATGGTAGGGGATGGTGTAAACGATGCTCCCGCCCTGGCCCAGGCTGATGTTGGAATAGCTATGAGTACGGGAACTGATGTCGCAATTGAATCTGCTGGAATTACCCTGCTAAAAGGCGACCTATCTAAGGTTTTAAAGGCTATAAATCTATCTAAAAATACTATAACTACAATTAAGCAAAATCTATTTTGGGCATTCATTTATAACGCTGTTGGAATTCCTTTGGCAGCCGGGGCATTTTATCCATTTTTTGGAATTTCGCTAAATCCGGTTTTTGCAGGAATGGCCATGGCCTTAAGTAGTGTTAGCGTTGTTTCAAATTCCTTAAGGTTAAAAATCAAATCCATATGAAGGACTCAATACTGTACATAAAAGGAATGCATTGTAAGGCTTGTGAAATAGTTATTAAAGAGAGTGCTGAAGAAATAGAAGCTATTAATAGTGCAAAGGCCAGTAACGCTAAGGGGGAATTACATGTAACAACAAAAAATGGGGCAAATTTAGACTTAACTTTAAATCAACTAAATAAAAAAATAGAAAGTTTGGGTTATACCGCTTCGTTAACTAAGTTCTCAGAAGACGTTAACTACAAATCTTTACTAATACCTTTTTCTGCCGCATTAGCTTTTTTTGCATTATTTATTTTACTTCAAAAATCTGGGATTCTTACCCTATACAGCCCTAACAATATTTCGGTTGTAGCTGTATTTGTAATTGGTGTTATAGCAAGTTTATCCTCCTGTATGGCCGTTGTTGGAGGGTTAGTTTTATCCATGTCGGCAACATTTGCTAAAAATGATACTAAAAAACCCTTTATTCCTATTACAGCTTTTCATGCATCTAGGGTAATATCATTTTTTTTATTAGGTGGTTTAATTGGTCTTTTAGGGTCGGTTTTAAAGGTTTCTCAAACAGGAAACATGCTTTTAACATTTGTACTGTTTTTTGTAATGTTAGTTTTAGGATTAAATATGTTAGACACCTTTCCCTTTGTTAAAAAACTACAACTAGCATTACCTCACAGTAAGGGATTAAAAGGTAGGCTTAGAGAAGATCACATTTTAACTCCCATAATACTAGGTGCTTTAACCTTTATATTGCCCTGCGGTTTTACTCAAAGTATGCAATTTTATGCTTTATCATCTGGAAGCTTTATAACTGGTGCAACTACTATGCTTGTGTTTTCTTTAGGTACCTTGCCCGTATTAGCAGGTGTAAGTTTTGCCTCCGTAAAATTTTCAGAGGGTAAGCATAAAGCAACTTTCTTTAAAACAATGGGGTTTTTAGTTATATTTTTTGCATTAATAAATTTAATATCTGCCTTAACCTTGGCGGGCATAATTGATCCTATATTAGGGTTTTAAAGGGGGTGTTTACAAATGATGTATGAATACGGAGAGGGTATGATGCAAAACTGGTTTTTTGGAGGGTTTTTAGCTTACTTACTAGTAGTTACTTTTTTAATTTTAGGTATAGCCTATTTCATTAAAGAGCTATTTAAAGATAAGAAATAAAAGGTTACTTAACTATCTATAATTACTTAGCATCTTTTACTATTATTCTTTTATTTTTTTTATCTAAGGCAAGCTCCAGCATTTGGTTTTCTTTCCACTTGAGATCCCTTAAAAAATCTCTAGGGATAACGATTACTTTGCTGTACTTACCTAGTTGTAGTATTTTTCTTTTTGCTTTTTGAGCCATAGATATACTTGAAATTTAGTAGTATATACTAAATATATACCAGAGACATACTATCGCAAGAATTAGTTTAAGGTAAAATTTAACGAATCGGTGTAGTTGCACCGGCATATACCTAAGGTATAAAATAAGTTTAGTGAAATTAAAAAAACTTGAGAATATTTTAATAATTGTGCTAACAGTGGGTACTTTTGTTGCTTTTTTTGCAGTCTATCAAGACTTTTTAAGATTTCATGATTTTGAAGGAGTTTGGTTTAAATTTAAAGATTGTACAGCCGTTCATCCTTTTTTAACCCCCTGTTTTTATGGTGCTTTTGCATTTTTGGGGTCTTTAATTTGGGCTTTAATAATTAGTACTAAAAAGTTAGGCTATCAATTTAAATATTTATTTTGGTTTTTAATTGGGGGTGTTATTTTTGCTTGGAGTAATTTTGGCAAAGAGTTATATAAGTTTTACCAAGCTTCTGGTCAAGAATATGTAGGCTGTTCAGGAGCTAAAGTTTTAAATCCCTTTGTCACTCCCTGCTTTTATGGAAGTTTTTTATTTTTAACTGCCCTGCTTGTTGCCTTTTTTATTAACAAGAAGATAAGTATTAAAAAATAACTACTTTCCTTAACATTTTGATTACAAAAAGGAAAATTCTATTAAAGTTATCTGAATCGAAAAAACTGATAAGCTCTTTAGTCTGGATATTTAAACTTGGTTTTTTTCAGAACACCTACTTTAATGTTGGTTTTTTGCTATTTATTAGTCTTACTGCCCTAGTACCGTTAACTTACTCTTACTTTTGGGCAAAAATTATTGACGCACTAACCAATGCCGCTAGTAATCCTTTAGACACTAATTCCTTATACTTCTACGTTGGTGCTTTTTTTATGATAGTTGTATTGGACAAAATTATAAATTCTTTTACGAATTATTTTGAAATAATAAGTCATTTAAGAATAAGCAGAAATAATTCAATTATTCTTGCCAAAAAGTTTTCGCAATTAGAGCTGCAGGCCTATGAAGACCCAGAAGTAAATAAATTAATTCAAAAAGTGGATGAAAATTATTTTAGGGCAAATAGCATCATAGATAAGCTATTTTGGAGTATATACGATTTCACATCTCTGATAATTTCTACAGTGATTTTATTTTCTCTATCACCTATAATTCTTATTCTTTTACTCTTAGGTAATATCCCCACTCTGGTAAATCAAATAGCTTTGGGCGATAAAGCATGGGGTATCTGGGATGCTGAGTCTACTACTAGAAGAGAATTTTGGTCTACGAGGGCGTATCTAAAGGAATTAAGTTATTTTCAGGAGGTAAGGGTTCACAATCTTACAAATTTCTTATTAAACAAGTTTACATATTTAAACGATAAGTTTTTAAACAAACAATTAAAGCTGGAAAAAAGAAGGTTATTCTCTGAGGTTTTACTTGGTTTTTTAAGTTCTGTTTTCTACATATTTAGTTACGCCTTTTTAATTTACAAGGTAGTTGGGGGAATAATAACAATAGGTTTATTTACATTCTACTCAAGTAGGATAGAGACCGTTTCCAGATCTTTAAAGAGTATTTTTAGATTTGTGGGAAATATGTATGAGGATAGCTTGTTTATCTCTGAATACAGACAGTTTCTTAATTTAAAATCTAACCTTAAAAACGGCACAAGATTAGTAGGGACATTTCCAAATTCGCCCCTAATAGAATTTAAAAATGTTTGGTTTAAGTACCCCGGTACAAAAACTTGGGTTCTTAGGAATTTTAATTTCACCATGGGCGTTGGTGAGCATATTGCGATAGTCGGAGAAAATGGGGCTGGAAAAACAACCTTAATAAAACTACTTTTAAGGTCTTACGATATAGATAAGGGTGAAATTTTAATAAACAATAAAAGTATTAAAACTTTAAACAGAAAAGACTGGTTTAAATACTTATCTCCCTTAATGCAAAATTTTGCTACTTTTCACTATGATGTAAAAACAAACGTTGCATTAAGCGATTTAAACAAAAAAGTAAACTTTGAAAAAGTTGTTAAGAGTACTAAAATGTCTGGTGCACACGAATTTGTAGATAAGTATCCTAAAAAATACAAACAGCTACTTAGAAAATCTTTTCCAAATGGAATTGATCCAAGCTGGGGTCAGTGGCAAAAAATAGCTCTGGCTAGGTCATTCTATAAAGATAGTCCGATACTTATACTAGATGAACCAACGAGTGCTATTGACCCTAAAGCAGAGTATGAAATATTTCAAAAATTATTTGATTTTGCTAAAAACAAAACGGTTATAATAATTAGTCACAGATTTAGTACGGTAAGAAATGCAGATAGAATTATAGTTTTAGATAACGGAAAAATTGTAGAAGAGGGTAGCCATGCTCAATTAATTGCCAAAGGTGGTATGTATAAAGAGGCCTACGATCTTCAGAAAAAGGGGTATGAGGATATTTAATTTTGTAAAAAATTTCTGCTTTTAATTTTCCATGCATCATTACCTATTTCGTCTCTAACTAAACTTAGGATACTAATATTGTCAAAATAAGCATCGAATATTTTCTCTTTTCCCCTTAAAAATTCTAAAATTTCATCACACTTACCCCCGCTATCTTTTACCAAGGTTATATGAAAATTTAGATTTTCTTTATCAAAATCTCCCCAGGTAATATAAGGTAATTTTTCTAAACTTGTATAAAAATCTTTATATAAGTTTTTGGCAGATTTACCCAAAGACACTTGAACATAAATCACTTTACCTTCTTTAAATGTTTTAATGTTTTTTATAAATATCTTTTCTTTTTTTCTACTTTTGACAAAGTTACCCACTAACTTATTTACCTCGTTGTATTCTGTAGTATTAAATTTATATTTAATCGTAAAGTGAGGTGCCGAAGAAGGTATGCAGACATTAAATCTATTTTTTACTTCCTTAGAAAGTTTTAAAAAATAATCGCAAGCCTCCCCTTGGAGAATATTTTGTATTAGCAACGTTTCCATTAATTAAATTATAGCATTAGTGCCTTTGTTAAGGCATTATGTTATAATTAGCCCTATGAACGCCTTAGTAGAGCAACTTGCAAAAAATAATCAAGATTTAAAAGTAGCTGAGATTGAAGGTGTTTTATACTTAGTTAAAAAAGAAAACACTAAAGATATTTCTAAAATAGTTCATTTGACAGGACTACCCTCTAGTACTGTTTCTGCTTTAGTTAAAACAATTCCTCAAATAAAAGATCTTAAAAATTTAGATTTTACTGCTTATAACTGGAGTTTATTTAGTATTTCTGACCCTGAGTTAGAGGAGTTCATTACATGTGTCAGAAAAGAGTTTAAATTGCCCTTTGAAGCTAACAAAAGAGAATACGATCAATTTTTTGCACTGCCTCAAACTAGTTTACAAAAAGCAGTAATTTTGGATAAAAAAGGTTTAATTAGTAACAAACATTCCGTCGCACTAATCGGTGATGATGACTTAGTTTCTATAGTTTTGGCTAAAAAGTATCCCGAATTATTAAAAATTACGGTATTAGAGTTAGACGATAACTTGGTTTTAAAAATAAAACAAATTAGTGAGAAATATAAACTAAATATAGAGGTACTTAAGTACGACGCTAGGGATAAAATACCCCCACAGCATTTTGGTAAGTACGACTCTGTTTTAATTGACCCACCCTATACTTACACTGGTATAAAACTTTTTATAGACAGATCTTTGCAGCTATTAAAAGGTCACACTGACTTTAGTGGAAAATACATCTTTTTAAATTATGGAAACAGTTTTAAATCTCCCGAAAAAACTTTAGCTATTCAACAGGTAATAGGGGAATACGCTTTGCTAATAGAGGATAAAATAAATAATTTTAATAATTATATTGGGGCCGAAAGTATAGGCAGTGTTAGTTCCTTGTATATTTTAAAAACTACGCCACAGACAAAAATAAAAGAGTTTAAAGTAAAAAATATTTATACTTATGAAATTATCGAAAACCAAAACTTTCCTTATATAGAGCAGTATTCAATTAAAATCCTAAAAGTTGAAAAGCAAATGTTTTATAAAAATGCACTAGACCATTTAATTAGACAGTTTGCCAAATCACATAGTTTAAAAATAAAGGACTTTATGTTTACAAAATTCGATGAAAAAGGTGGGGAGACTTTTACGTATGTATTACAAAACAGCAATTTAATAGCTCATACATGGCCAGAATTTGGCAGTATTCATATAGATTTAATTACTTGTAGCAAAGTAAAAAACAGCAATTTAATAGCTGAAACATTAAGTAAATTACTAAAAACAGATTATATAGAAGTTAAAAGGGTGGAGTAGTCAATTTTAATAGTCATTCTCTACCCACATTAAGCCCTGCGCACCTTGGCCTAAATCGTTAGCTCTATCGGCCAAGTTGTCTAATCCGGTTCTATACATTCTTGCATTCAGAGGATCTATAAAAGATACCTCATCATGTCCAACACCACACAAAACTATAGCGTGTTCTTTGGGTACATATTGGTTTTCCCAAACACCTACTCTACTTGCACAGTGAGTCCAGGCCAATAGAGGCATGCCTTGTCTAAGAAAACCTTTAACTGTGCTTTTATATAAATCTTTATTTCCCCCAAATCCTCTATTATTGTCGCCGTTGAAACCGAAACTGTCAGCATAGCTTAGCCAAGGAACGTCACTACTCATTTGATCCCAAATCGGTTGGGCATATATCCCGTAGGCATAGGGTGGAATTTGGCCCCACGCAGGGTTGCCAGGAGCATTTAGAACTTTATTAATGTCTGGGTGAATACCTTTACTAGGATCTATGTCCTTTCTTAAAAAATTGATCATCTCATCCTCAGTTCCTATATTCTTGTTGTTTAGAGTACTTAAAATTCTTAAACCGGCCAATTCACAATCTAAAGCGTATTTCTGGGGTCCGGACTCCTTTATAGAAAGTTCTCTCCAAGCTACCCTATCTATTACTGGGTGATCGATTGTTTGCTGATCTTTATAGGCTTGAAACCATATCCAGGAGGCTTCATCGAAGTCTACATTAAGACGTGTTTGAATTTCCAGTACTTGAAGATACAGGGCTGTTCCCCCGGTTAAAAACAAAGCGGACATCTGAAGAAAAAGTCTTCTAGAAGGAATAAAATTAGGCAAAGATGTATCTATGGAAGGTGTACTAAGATTTTTTTTTGCCCTAAAATTTAGGTCTAAAACACCCATCTTTACTTTCGGGTTTTATTTGGTAAAATTATTTTAATAAAAAATAACTATTTACTTGTTGATTTTATTTTTAATTTTAGCTACTAAACCCTTAAGAACTATTTGTAAGCTAGCTAAGTTTAATTTTATTTGTTCCATATTAAGTATGTAATTACTACACCCTAATATATCACTATTTCTAAAAACAGCAATGCCCTACTACAGTAAAAATACTATCACCAAAGGAATAGATGTAATAGTGGTATTTAAAGCTCGCGCCATTAAGACCCATATCTATAAAGTAAAATGCGGTACTACTGAGTACTTAATAGATAAATTAGGGTTTAATTACGACAAAAAGATTGGTGATACCCGGTACCATATTTTTGGCGTTCAAAGTGGTAATACCTTTTTAAAACTAAGCTTTAATACCCAAGCCCTATCTTGGCAGTTGTTAGAAATAAACTTTTTCTCGTAACTGTGCACACAAAATATACTCTTAATAAAGGGGGACTTGGGGTCAACAAAAGTCTTCCTCTAATGATGCATGTAGATATGAATAGTTTTTTTGCCAGTTGTGAGCAACAGGAAAACCCCTTACTAAGAAAAAAACCGGTGGGAGTTGTTCCAAGTATACATCAAAGTTCTACTATTGTTGCTGCGTCAGTTGAAGCTAAAAAATTTGGCATTAAAACTGGTACTAAAGTAAGAGATGCTTTAGAAATGTGCCCTAATATTATTTTTAAAGAGGCGGATCCTGCTAAATACAGATATATAAACAAAAAATTTATGGAGGTGTTTAGTGAAATTTGTCCAAATGTGACAGGAAAATCTATAGATGAAGCCGTTTTAAACTTTTCTAGGGATATCCGTTTTTTACAAGGAGGATACTTGGCCAAGGATACTCCTTTAGAAGAGTCTAGGGTAAAGCATAAGGATAAAATGTCTGAGTTAGCAGAAGATATAAGAAAGGCCTTGCGGGATAAGGTAGGGGACTACTTAAAATGCTCTATCGGTGTTGGTACAAATTATTTTTTAGCCAAAGTTGCCAGTAATGTAAATAAACCTAACGGATTTTTTTACGTGGACTATACAAATATAGAAACATTTTACGACATGCTAAAACTACAAGACCTTCATGGAGTAGCTAGTAAAAATGAAGCTCGTTTAAATAAAAGGGGTATATTTACACCCCTAGAATTTTATAAGACTAATTTACAAACATTACAGTTTGAATTTGATACTTTCGGAACTTATTGGTATTTGCGACTCAGGGGCCATGAAATTGATGATTACATTACAAAAAGAAAGACAATTGGACACTCTTACCATTTACCCAAATTTACAAATTGCGACGTTGAAATAAAGGCCATAGCGCTTAAATTAACAGAAAAGGCATGTAGTAGACTTAGAAAACATAAACTAAAAGCACGATGTTTTAGTTTTTTTATTCTATACAGTGATGGAACTAGTTGGAACAAGAGCCACAGAATTGTAAATTATCTAGATTCCACTTCCGAAATTTATAAAGAATTAATTAAACTTTTTAATCAAAGGCAGTATCCAAATAAAAAAGTAAGAATACTTGGAATTAGCACTAGTTACTTTGCTAAAAAAGACTACGAACAAAAAGACCTATTTAGTTTTGTAGATAATAAAAATAATTTTTATAAAGCTTTAGACACTATTAACCAAACTTTTGGTGACTTTACACTTATGCCGGCCACCCTTTTGCAGTATAAAGAAACTGCTCCCGATAGAATATCCTTTGGTAACAAAGAATAGGCAATAATAAAATATTTCCTATTGAGCAAAACATAATCTGTAGGTTATAGTGGATACGTTGTTTTAAAAAAAACAAACTCCGTTATGAACTCAGTTTTTGAATTAGCTCTATCGTTTGATGACGTACTACTAAAACCAAGGTACTCTCCGTTAAGTAGTAGATCAGAGGTAGATTTAACTACAAAAATATCCGATAAACTTACGCTAACCAACCCCCTTATTCCTACAAATATGGACACAGTGACTGGTGTAAAAATGGCTATAAGAGCTGCGGAACTAGGTAGTATGGCAATAATACCTAGATTTGAAACAGTACTAGAACAAGCAAAAAAAGTAGAGACGGTAGCCGAGAAGGTAAAAGTTGTAGCAGCAAGTGTTGGTGTAAAAGAAATAGAACTAGAAAGAGCTGAAGTTTTAGTAAAGGCAGGAGTAACAGTTTTAGATATAGATGCAGCTCACGGACATCTACAAAAAGTACTAGATACAACAAAAATATTAAAGCAAAAATACGGTAGTAAAGTTACAATTTTAGCTGGTATTGCCGCTACCTATGAAGCAGCCTGTGACTTATATAAGGCGGGTGCCGACTGTGTGACTGTGGGTGTTGGTGGGGGGTCAATTTGTACAACTAGAACCCAGACGGGCTGCGGGCTCCCTACTTTTGCCTCACTTTTAGAAGTAAGTAAAGCAGCTAAAAAATATAATAAAACCTTTATGCCTTTAGCAGGGATTAAAAACAGTGGGGATGCAGTAAAATCTTTGGCAACAGGCGCCTGCGCAGTAAGAGGGGGTAACTTGTTTGCTGGGGCGCTAGAAACTCCTGGAGATTTAGTTACAATTAGGGGTGCACAATATAAGCATTACAACGGATCTACTAGTTTTTTAGAAAAAACAAAACAAGTTAAAAAAGATTCAAAAGGAAAAACTAAAGAATACACAATTCATATTGAAGGGGTTGCCGGGTTAGTAAAGTATAAAGGGACATTAGACGAAATTTTTAATAATCAGCTTGCAGGGATAAAATCAGGACTATCTTATTGTGGTGCTAAAAACTTAAAAGAATTGGTAAAAAATGCCCAATTTGTGCAAATAAGTGGGGCGGGAATTACCGAAAATAGGCCGCATGATTTGGCTTCTTTTTCTAAAAACTAATTATTAGTATTCTCCTTTAATTTAGAACATTTTTCTTTTAGTGGATTATAAGGCTCTGTAACTGGTGGTTTTCCCGCTATTTTAGACATACCTTTTATCGTATCAAACATTTGGTAAGTATCTCCATTACTTTTAATCCAACTGAAATGATCAAAAGGTGGGTCATATTTAATAGTAAAAGGTGTAACAGCAACAACCCTGTTATCAGTTAACCAAACGTTTTCAAATGAACGTTTTATATACTGTGAAACAGTAGACTCTTTTTCATAGTTTAGATTAATATTTTTACCTTCTGCGTGTGGCCAACCTGTTTCTGTTATAAATACTGGCAAATCCTTAACCCCGTAGCTTCTTTCTAGTATCTCAAGCTCCCACTCATAGGCACGAATACTGTTTCTTCCGGTGTCCTCTGGGGTTCCTAAATAACCATTTATATGAGGATAAGGGTGGCTAGCCCAACCGTCTAATTTACTAAAGATTCCTGGAACACTATTGTCCATTCTTAATAAAAAGGTATCTTCACTTAAATAACCGGGCCCTGTAAAGGCGCTTGCATTAAAAGCCCCATTTAAAATAAAAAAGTCGCTATTCTCATTTTTATAGATATCTATAGTTTTATCTAAAACCCAGGCGTATTCTTCGGGGTTAATTCCCGATTTCCAAAATCTTTCGTCATTAACCTCGTTGTAAACGCTTATATATCTATTTTTAATTGGCCAATTTAAACTATTTAAGAACTGGGCAGATTTTTTAGTATCCCTAAGCATATCTTGGGGATCCTTACTGATATCCCAGAGTTGTATGACTGGAATTAAATGATATTCTTTTAAAATGGCAAAGAAACTGTCCCACTTTTTGGAATCATATTCTGTAACATTATAAGGCACTAAAACATACCCCCAATCTCCTCCATTACTATTTACCATTTCCGCGGCTTTTATTGCAAAATCATCCACTCTGTAGATGTACAGGCCAAACTTATTATTTTGATAACCAATGTTACTCTGAATGTTCAAGGATTCTTGATCAACATCTTTAGTATCTTCCGCTTGTAAAGACTTACATAAATCAACATCACTTTTACCAAGTACATTTGATACTGTAGTGTCTGTCGGGGTGTCTAGAGTTGTATTCTCACCTAGAACCTTAGGTGGACTATTTTTTAAAGAAAAAAAGACAACAACCAACCCCACAATACCCAAACTAATTATAATTTCAATTGCTCTAAAAAATTTCATATTGGTAGTCTATTATACAGGTTAAAAGCTGTTATAGTAAGAAAAAAGCTATCTTAGGGTAATTGTTTTTGAATATTGAATAGGTTTTTTGATTCTAATCCGGCCTTTCGTCCAACAAATACCCCATATTTCATCAATTCCAGGTCATTTACGCTGTGTGCATCGGTGCTTATTTGTATTTTACAACCTTGCTTTACTGCAGATTTAACTAAGTGATAAGGCAAGTCTTGTCGAGCAGGGTGCGCATTAATCTCCATTACAATACCCTTTTCGGCAGATTTTTGAAAAACAGACACATAATTAAATTCAAATCCGGGCCTTTGGCCAATAATACGACCTGTAGGGTGACCTATTATAGTAACTACAGGGTTATCTAAAACGTTTAAGTATCTATCTGTAGCCACTTTTAAGTCAACTTTAAGACTAGAGTGAACACTGGCTACGACAAAGTCTAATTTTTCTAAGTAAGCTTGGGTAAAATCTAAGTCTCCATTTGGCTTAACATTTACTTCTGCCCCGGCTAAAACCTTAATTTTATCTTTGTATTTTTCTTTTAAAGCTAAAATTTCATCAAAATATGCATTAAAGCCGTCTTCTTTAACGGCGTTTGCAACGTAAAGATTACCGAAGTGATCAGTAAACCCCATGTTGGCATATCCCAAGTCTATACACTTTAAAACCATCTCTTCCATTGTGTTTTTGCCATCACTGTGGGTACTGTGCATCTGCAAATCACCTTTTATATCGGCTAGATCAATAAGTTTAGGTAATCTACTATCTATGGCTAAATCTAGCTCATTCCCGTCTTCTCTAAGCTCCGGTTCAACATAATTGTTAACTAAAACCTCGTATATTTCTTTTTCAGTTTTACTCGCTACCAAGGTGTCGTTACTTTTTCTAAATAATCCGTACTCACTTAATTTTAAACCCTTACTAATGGCAATTTTTCTAAGTCTTACATTGTGATCTTTACTGCCAGTAAAATACTGTAAGGCGGCACCAAAGTTACTGTCGTTTATAACTCGTAGATCAACCTGAATTTTTTGCTTTAACCACACACTACTTTTTGTGTCTCCATTTCCTAAAACTTTTTCTATTTCTGGGTATTCTACAAACACTTTAGAAGTAGCAACAGGATCTTTAGAAGAAACCAGTAAATCTATATCTCCTACTGTTTCGTTTCGCCTTCGCAAGCTTCCCCCGTAATTGATTTGAACAATATTTGTATCCTTACTTTTTAAATAGTCTATATATTTTTCTGCTATTAAGAGCGCATTATCAATTCTTGTTCTTTCTTTATTAACAATTGCAAATTGCAGATTTTCTATAATACTTGCTTGAGATTTTTCTCCAAACCCATCTAATTTGGCTATATTACCTGCCTCCGCGTGTAATTTTAAAGATACTAAATCTGTAACACCTAACTCTTGGTATAGTTTTTTAATTCTTTTTGGGCCCATACCTTGTATTTTAATAAGTTCTTCTAGCTTTACAGGGGATTTTGCTTTTAGTTCTTCGTAGTAGGGGATTACGCCATTTTTTACATACTCTAAAATATCTTTTGCAGTACTATCACCAACACCCTTAATTTTCTTTAAATCGTAGATATTTAAACTAGCAATATCTTCTGGGTGGTTTTCAACTGCGTCTGCGGTAGCATTAAAGGCCCTAATTCTAAAAAAATTATTTTGGCCCTCTTCCATATCAAGATAATTGGCAATGTTTCTAAATATCTGTGCGATTTCTTGATTAATCATACTCAATACATTTTATAGCATTTTAGACGCATATACATTAAATAGAAAAATTACTTAATTTGTTTATAATCAATATATGAAACTACTTATTTTTGCTGGAGGTGGTGGAACAAGATTTTGGCCTTTAAGCAGAGAAAATTTGCCCAAGCAGTTTGTACCTATTCAAAAATATTCTTCAACGCTACAACTTTCGGCTAACCGGATTAAAAAGATATATAAGTGGAAAGATATTTACATAAGCACCAATGAAAAGTATGTTAAGCAGGTCAAAAAACAACTTCCAAAACTTATAGATGAAAATATTTTTACAGAACCAGCTCGAAGAGACGTTGGGCCTGCTGTAGGTTTGGCTTTAATTAGGCTTAGAAAACAGGGTTATGTTGGCCCCGTATATATTGGCTGGGCAGACCACATTATAAAAAAAGAAGACCAATACCAAAAATTACTAATAGAAGCAGAAAAATCCATTATAAAAGGCGATTATAAAGCTATTATGTGGGCAGAAAAACCCACCTTTGCAAATAGTAATTTAGGCTGGACAAATTTTGAAAAAGGTAAAGGACATGTACACAAACTAAAGGGTCATGTTTATAGACCTAATCAAAACGACGCAGATAAATATTACTCTTCTAATAATTGGTTTATCAACACTGGTTACTCAATCTCCACAGTTAAATATTTACTAAATATCTACGAAAAATTCTCCCCCAACATTTACAATGACCTACTATTAATTGAAAAAGATTTAGGCACAAAAAAAGAAAAATCTACTATAAATAAAATTTATCCTAATATCGAAAAAAAGTCTTTTGATGCGGTAGTTTTAGATAATTTACCTAAAAAAGATGTAGGGGTTATAACAAGTAATATGGGGTGGGAAGATCCAGGTACTTTATTTGCCCTTAAAAAGTTCTTAGAACCTTCTAGTAAAAACTATATTAAAGGAGAGGGTTTGTTACAAAATTCTAAAGATTCTTTAATTTATAACGATCAAAAGCAAAAAATGGTTATTGGCGTAAATTTAAAAGAAACCATAATAATAAATACAGAAGACGTAGTTTACATAACTAATAAAGAAGGTGTAGACCAAGTTAAAGATCTTTTAGAGGAGTTAAAGAAAAAGAAGAAACATCAAAAATTACTTTAAAAGTCACACCAATAACTTATTCCTTGGTCGGGGTGGGCGGATTTGAACCGCCGACCTCGTCGTCCCGAACGACGCACGCTACCACTGCGCTACACCCCGATAATTTAAACACAATCCATTTATAATCTTAAACCTGGTATAATCCACAAATGCTTTTTAAAAGACTTTTTCCTATTATGTTACTTTCGTTTGTTAACACAATAGGTTTTTCGTTACTTATTCCTGTTATGCCTTTTGTAGTAGAAAAATATGGGTTAGGTGCAACAACCTACGGCCTACTAATTTCTACTTATTCTTTATTTCAATTTTTAGCAGCACCCGCCCTTGGAAAATTATCTAATATTTATGGACGAAAAAAACTGTTAATAATTAGCCAAGCAGGAACATTACTTAGCTGGTTTATTTTTGCTAGTGCATATTTTATAAACCCTAATGTAAAAGTCATTGGAATATCTTTAAGTATTTTTATTATTCTACTATCAAGAGTTACCGATGGAATTACAGGGGGCAATATTTCAGTAGCAAACGCTTATGTATCGGATATAACAGAACCGCATGAAAAAACAAAAGCTTTTGGGCTTATAGGTGCGACTTTTGGCCTGGGTTTTATGTTTGGGCCTGTTTTAGGGTCTTTTTCTAGCACGAGCAATATTGGTTATTTGGGAACAGTTATTTTGGCAATTTTAATATCCACAGTAGCCTTAATACTTTTATTTAAGCTTAAAGATACTGCTATTTTGGAAACAAAGGATAATTTTTCATTATTTAAAACTATTTACTCTAGACTCAACGTATTTAAAAACTTTTTTAAATATAAAAAAGAACCCTTAATATTTAATTTATTGTCCTCTAAGTTCTTTTTTGCAGCCGCCTTTACTGCTTATACTTCGATAATTAGTTTATATTTAAAAAACTTTCAGCAATTAGATCCTAAACAAATTGGAATTGTTTTCACTATAATTGGTTCTTTTTTAATTATTAACCAGGGGTTTTTAACACCTAAAATTTCACAAAAAATCGGATCTGTTAGTTCAATTATTTTAGGTCAAATACTTTTAATTATTGGCTTTTTAATGCTGCCCTTTGTTAATACATTAGTTCCATTTTTAGCTATTTCTTATTTAATAAACATTGGGATATCGCTAAATTTACTAAACACCAAAACTATTTTAGTCAACAGTACACAAAAATCTGAACAAGCCGAGGTATTGGGGTTTGACGAATCTTTTTCATCGATTAATAGTAGCTATATACCTTTAATATCTGGTGCAGCATTTGCACTATTTAGCAATAATGTTTTTGTGTTTAACGCAGTTTTAGCAGGAGTTGCCTTGTACTTTGGTTTAGTTACTTTAAAAATTAGCAAGAAGAACTAAGTATTCTATATTGCCAGACTTGTTACCTTTAATAGGGGATTTAGTTACCTCTTTAACCTTTATTTTAAAAGTATTTTCTATATCACTTACAACTCTGTCTTTAGTTTCCTCCGCTTTTACTGGATCTAAACCTAACTTTCCTAAATGTTCATTGGGGTTTAAAGCAGTGTACTCATAATGGGGTTTTAATAAGACAATTATAATTCCATTTCTTTTTAAGTTGTTTAAAATATTTGGAATAATTTTAGATAGGGGAGTCCACGATACGTCTACAGATATTAAGTCAATTTTTTCGGGTAATTTAACATGTAGAGCATTTGTTCTTTCCATTACAACAACTTTTTGGTTATTTCGTAAATTCCAATCCAAAACTCCGTATCCTGTTTCTACGGTATAAACTTTACTAGCACCGTTTTGTAGCAAGCAATCTACAAAACCCCCTGTATTGCTTCCGAAATCTGCACAAACTAAGTTTAGGGGAGTAATTTTAAATTGTTTAAGTGCAAAATCTAACTTTTCACCTGCACGGGATACATATGTACTCATCTTTTTTAAATAGCGGAAATATGGTGGGTGATGAGGGATTCGAACCCCCGACCTCTTCGATGTAAGCGAAGCGCTCTAACCAACTGAGCTAATCACCCTAGATGTGGTGGTAAGGGTGAGAATCGAACTCACATGGCCGGTTTTTCAGACCGGTGCCGTGACCAACTTGGCTACCTTACCTACAAATTAATGCAGTAACTATATCATTATTAAATTACAAATTCCACCGTTATGAAGCCTGTAAGTAACGTGACATAATGAGTTTACAAGTTTATAATTCCTTCATATTTTTTAAGTAAGTTAGGCCGAGGTGGCGGAACTGGTATACGCGCTGGACTTAAAATCCAGTGGACTTAACTCCATGCGGGTTCGATTCCCGCCCTCGGCACCAACCCACACTAAATATACGGAGGGCAAGCCAAGTACAAAAACCGAGTTGGGTAGTTATCTTTAATCGGGGTTTAGCGCAGTTGGCTAGCGCGCCGCGTTTGGGACGCGGAGGTCACAGGTTCAAGTCCTGTAACCCCGACCATTAAAAATATGAATAATCAAATTAAATTAACAATAACTCTTCTTTTATTTATTGGAGCAATGTTGATAATGGGGTTTTTTATAGCTAATAAGGATTATCTTTCGCAAAACAAACCACAATTTATTAAAAATATAAATATTTCAGGATCAAATAAATAATATTAATAAACCTATAAATTGCTGGACAACTCCAAGGCGTCTAGGATTACTTGTTTAATATTAGGTAGTAAATTGTATTTATCTAAATTGTCAACTTTTACCCATTTAGGAATATTTTCTTCGGTATTTTTAGGATCACCTTCATAGGATAAGCACAAATATGCTTGCAATGAAAATAAGCGAGTAGGTTCGTTTTTTCTTTCTATTACAGCCTTATAAAGATTGGGTAAGGGCAATAAGTTTTCTTTTTTTACTTTTAAACAGGTTTCATCGTAGGTTTCTCTAATTGCTGTTTCGATTTCATTTTCACCTGGATCTAATCTTCCTGCGGGTATACCGTAAACTCCAGTTTTGTGTTTAGCTTTTTTTGTATGCGAAACAAGCAAAACCAAATTATCTTTAAATATTACTACCCCAGCTGTTTTAGTTATTTTAGACATATACTTTGTGTACTAAATCCATTTTACCACTGCACATCAAATACTAGGAATAATAACCACAGATAAAGGCTTTTGCTCGCAATAAGGGCGTTTGTAGTATAAAATACTGCTACATGAATTTTTTATCTAAAAACCAGTACAACTATTTAATACGGCTAACTAAAAACGCCCATTTTAGAAAAAAAGAGGGAAAAGCTTTAGTAGAAGGAGAAAAAGTTATAAAAGACTTAGTTAAAAATGCCCCTCAAGTAATTGAATACGTAATTATAAGCCCAAAAATACAAAATAAATTTAAGTTTAATAAAACGCTACTTATCAAAGAAAGCGGAATACACAGACTTTCTAATAGGCGTAATGGATTTACTGCAGCAGCACTTATAAACTCTAGCGATTTAATGACAACAGATATTTCTAAACTAGAAGAAGGTGTTTATATAGCTTTGGAAAATATCCAAAACCCGGAAAACATGGGAATGATTTTTAGAACAAGTGTAGCATTTGGTGTTAAAGGTATTTTTTTACTAGATAGCTGTGTTAGCCCTTTAAACCAAAAAAGTATTGATGCCAGTACCGGAAGTGTTTTTAATATGCCTTATATGCAGGTGAACGATATTAAGGATATCATAGAACTTAAAACCGAAAATACTGA
Source organism: bacterium (assembly GCA_009995545.1). Lineage (GTDB taxonomy): Bacteria > Patescibacteriota > WWE3 > 2-01-FULL-39-13 > JAACPI01 > JAACPI01. The sequence continues at coordinate 17,417 of JAACPI010000007.1, read as the reverse complement.
ATTTATAAGCACCACGGTTGACTCTACTAAGTCTTATAAAGATATTAAAAAAGGCGGAACTAAAATAGTGTTTTTTGGTAACGAAGGATCTGGAATAAATACAAGTACGTTAGCTAAAATGGACTATAACGTAAAAATCAGCATTAAATCTATAGACTCATTAAATGTTGCAGTTAGCCAAGGTATAATTCTGTCGCATTTACTAGATTCATAGACTCTTACTTCTTCAAATTAGCCTCGACTTAGAATATTACCTAGATTAGAATAAAAGTGTTTAAGGCCACTTAACTCAGCTGGTAGAGTGTCACATTCACATTGTGGAAGTCGTTGGTTCAAGTCCAACAGTGGCCACCACATTCACACCCTTTGATTGGTATTTTCTAATATTTAAATGTAGAATTTACATAACAGTAATTTTTATATAAAAATGGCCGGATTCTTTCTTTTCTTACTTATATTCCCACTAATTTTAATACTCTCGTTTTTAAAACAAATAAACGAGTACGAAAGAGGATTACTTTTTACCATGGGCCGATTTACAGGTATTTTAGGGCCTGGGTGGAAAATTGTAGTTCCAATATTTCAATCGTTTCAAAAAGTAGATATTAGAACAAAAGCAGTAGATTTATCCGATCAAGAGGCAATGACCAAAGACAACATTTCTATTAAGGTTAGTGCAGTTATTTACTACAAAATAGCGGATGCAGCAAAAGCAGTTTTAGAAGTTGAGAACTTTTATTGGGCAATAAGTAACCTAGCTCAAACTACAATGCGAAACGTAATGGGCGAGGCAGATTTAGACTATCTACTAAGTGCTCGAGATAAAATTGCAGAAAGAATCGAAAGTATTATAAAACCCCAAGCTGAAGAGTGGGGAATAGAAGTAATAAGTGTAGAGTTAAAAGACATAATTTTGCCTGAAAACATGGTACGAACCATGGCTAAACAGGCAGAGGCAGAAAGAGAAAAAAGAGCAAGTATTATAAATAGTGAAGGGGAAGTAATCTCTGCTAAAAATTTGGCAGAAGCTGCTAAAACATTATCTCAAAATCCGGGAGCACTTCATTTAAGAACTTTAAACACTTTAAATGACTTATCTAGTGATCAGAGTAATACCGTGGTATTTGCAATACCTATTGAGGCATTACGAGCTTTAGAAGGAGTGGCAGATTACACAAAGTCTAAATCCCACACTTAGTACTTTAAGAAGGGGAGAGACTTTTACAAGTTCTCCCCCTAATCAAAGGTATAACCATTAAATAATTTACGAACTTAGTGAAAATTAAGAAAATTTCTTCCTCTCCCAGGGCAATTTTAAGCATCTTAGTACTTGCAACAGGTGTTGTTAATTTAATCTCCAGTCTTTATCCAAGTGTATTGGAACGTAAACAATTTTTATCTGAATTTTTAAGTGTAGAAGCCCAATACGGTGGAAGGCTTACCGCCTTATTTCTCGGGATGGTGTTAATTATGTTGGCCCCTGCAATACACCGAGGAAAAAAGACTGCTTATTTCGTAATTGTTTTTACGCTAGTAATTTCTGCCCTTGTGCACTTAATTAAAGGTTTTGATTGGGAGGAATCCTTATTTAATTTTTTATTATTAATCCCCCTACTAAAATCAAAAAATCATTTCAGTAGTAAATCAAATCAAGTTAGCCTTAAAAAACTTCCTGTAAGAATGCTTTCCATTTTTTTAGTTATTTTTGCTTATGGGATTTCCGGTTTCTTTTTATATTCTAAATCTGTTCACACACAGATTCCTATAGGAGGGATACTGTCCAATATATTTTTTACAGCATTTTTGTTTTACAACCCTAATTTAGTTATGTACCTCCACCAAACAAGGTGGTTTATAGAATCCTTATATTTAATGGGGTCTTTATTTTATATCTACACCCTTTTTTCTTTACTATCACCGGTTTTTATTGAGAACAACCAGAGTGACTCCGATAGAGAAAGAGTAAAAGGTATCTTAGGTAAATACATCGATTCACCAATAAGTTCTTTTGCTTTTGATAAAAATAAGAGGTATTTTTTTTATAAAAATTCTGTAATTATATATGCCCTTTATGGTAGGTACTGCATAGTTCTAGGGGACCCTATTGGCCCTAAAAACGAAAAGAGACAGGTAGTAACAAAATACACTGTTTTTTGTAACACTAATGACTGGATAATGTGTTTTTATCAAATAAAGGGTGAGTACACAAAAATCTATAAAAATCTACATCTGAGTGTAATTGGAATTGGCGAAGAAACTATTGTTAAAAGCTCTGATTTTAAATTAGAGGGAAGTGCTGGCAAAGAATTTAGAAATAACTTAAATAAAATCGAGAAAATAGGATTTTATATGGAAAGTTGGGGTATGTTTAGTCAGTTATCTCAATTTCAAATTTCCAGTCTAAAAAGAATCAGCGACACATGGTTACAGAGCAAAGGAACCACGGAAATGGGCTTTGCTATGGGAAAATTTGACAGCGAGGTATTACAATATCAGAAAATACTTGTTGTGAAAGACCCTTTAGATCAGATTATAGCCTTCATTAGCCTAATAGAGTTATTAGATATTGAAATAGCAGTCGATTTAATGAGACATACTAAGGAAGTTCCCAATGGAATTATGGACTACTTGTTTACCCAAGTAATCTTATACGCGAAGGACTGCAATATAGAAAGGGTTAATCTTGGACTAAGCCCATTGTCAGGTGTGGGAGATAAAGATAATGACCCTATTAGGAAAAAATTATTTAGGTCTACTATAATTAAGTTGAATAGGAGTTATAATTTTCAGGGCCTCAACTCCTTTAAGAAAAAGTATAGACCTACCATGGAACCTCGTTTTGTAGCCTATAAACCTACAAGTAATTTGGCTGGAATAGGCTTAGCACTTAAGAAGGCTTTGACAGTTTAGATGTTTATGTATTATTCGAGTAAAGTAAAGATTTGCAAACGAAGGTTATTACGGCGGCAATTTGACCAAATAATGATATTATATTATTAAAGTAAGCCGGGGTGCTGGAATGGTAGACAGGCTACGTTGAGGTCGTAGTGCTCGCAAGGGCGTGGAGGTTCAACTCCTCTTCCCGGCACCATATTATAAATTGTGTAGAAAAAACCTTATCTTAGCTTATATCTTTACCATCTTGATAAACTAATCTCTTTGTTACAATGTAAAACTTATCGTTTGGTCTAACTTTTTTATCTAATACAAAAGTAAAACTAGTTCCTTTTTTAACAGTTTTAACTACTTTTTCATTTACCACAATATCTTTAAGGGTTTCTGTAACTGCACCAGTAGTTGGCCCTGTTATTAAAAACTCAGCACCAGATTTGATAGGTATATTGGCTTTAACTTGTACCACTTTAATTTTAGAAAAATACTTTTCAACATCTCCAGCTAGTTCTTTTTGCTTTGTAGCTTTACTACCGTAAACCTTTGCCCACTCGTCCATTTTTCTACCCATATAAAAGTTTTGGGTAAAACCCCTGTTAAAAACTGTTCCTAAATCCTTGTTCCATTTATCAACTTTTTTACCATTAAAAGTACCCTCGCTAATACTTTTTAACGCCTCTTTATAAGTAGAAATTACTGTATCTACGTATTCGGCAGGCCTTCCTCGACCTTCAAACTTTAAAACTTTTACCCCTGCTTGCACAAGTTGTGGAAGCATTCCAACTGTACATAAATCACTGCTACTCATTATAAAATTGTTATCCACAACTAACTCTTGGTTGGTATCTATATCTGTAACTTTATATCTGTGTCTACAAACTTGAGCGCATTTTCCTTTATTAGCCGAAGTGTTGTAACAATGTAAACTCATAGCACATCTTCCACTTACAGCTACACATAAAGCTCCATGAGCAAAAACTTCTATTTCAACTAATTTACCTGTTGGACCTTTAATTTTTTGTTTTTTAATATCGCTACAAATTTTGGCAACTTGTTCTAAATTAAGTTCTCTGGCTAAAACAATTCTGGTAGAAAACTGACTATAAAATTTAACACTTTCGGTATTACTAACAGAAAGTTGAGTAGAAATGTGTGCCTCTACCCCAACTTTTTTGGCATACATAAGTGTAGCTGTATCACTAGCTATAATTGCATCTACCTTATGTTTTTTAACAGCATCAACAATTTGCTGCATTTTTGTAATTTCGTTATCAAACAATAAAGTATTTATAGTTATATAAACCTTTACGTCTTTTTTGTGGCACTTTTTTACAATTGTAGGTAAATCTTGCAGAGTAAAATTACTGGCTGCACTAGCGCGCATATTAAAGTCGGCTATACCTAAAAACACCGAGTTACACCCTGCGTTTAAAGCAGCGCTTAACGATTCAAAAGAACCCGCAGGTGCTAGTATTTCGATATGGTCTGTATTTAGTTTCATAAGATAACTAATATATTAACACGTTGTTAATTATTATTTATGGAAAAAGAGCAGTACAAAGACTTTTTAGTATTCATTTATGAGCTGTTTTAGTGTAAAATTTTGTATATACAAACCGCGGGTATCGTATAATGGTTATTATATTGGCTTTCCAAGCCAAATATGGGAGTTCGATTCTCCCTACCCGCTCCAATAATTTCTACCTCTTAAATGATACCTAAAGTTAGAAGACTATCTGACAACCAGCTTAGAGATTTTGACAAATATGGAACTAAATATAGCTCCTGTGCTACGACTGTTCTACAAGGAACTTATTTGAAAGAACTTTCAAATTTAGGAGTCAAACCAAGGAGCAAAGAATATGATATTTTAGGTTGTGTAATAACACACCCTTCTGGATCGGAATTGGCAATTGAGACTGCTTATAATAAACCAGGGAGGGCTATAGACAAAGGCGACCTACACATAGTTAATACACGTAGTAAGACTTTAACTAGCTACTACAGAGGTTGGGGTAATTGGGAAGGGTACTATGGAGACAGGCATTGGGATCATAAAGACTATTTAAAAAAATAAGACAAGTTAAAGACCCTCATTAATCTCCACACCAATATAATCCAACAACGATAAAGCCTCGGGTAAGTTAAATTTAGCTCCTTTTATATCATTTATAGCAGGGTTTATCGCGTAATATCTGCTTCCTCTAAAATCTGCCTTTTGTAAGTTTGTACCCCTAAAAATACTTTTAAGTAATTCAGATTTACTAAAATTGGCACCTTTTAAGTCACACTCCGAAAAGTCTACTTCGTTACAAAAGCATTCTGTAATAACTAAATTTTTAAGCTCTAAACCATTAAAACTTCCTCTGTTTAAAGTGCACTTTTTAAATTTTAACTCTGACCACTCGGGCCATTGAATTAAAAACCACTCTATACCTACTAAATCGCAACTATTAAATTCACAATTTATAAGTCTAGAGTGGGTAAATTTAGTTAACGAAAAGTCACATTCCTTAAAAGTACAGTCGCTAAAAACACAGTTTTCTAAAACAGATTCTGTAATTTTGCAGTTAACAAACTTACAAGTTAAAAACTCTTTGTCAGTAATTTTTAAATGTTTTGTATCTATATTTTTAAACTTTTTTTCGCTGTAGGATTTTTGTAAAAAAGCATTATTTAGCATAAATATAGTTTAGCATTTTAAATTTTTAGTTAAGATACATTGACTAATATCGATATGTTTGCAAAAATTAAAGTATGTTTACACAAGCCCAACTACCATACGATTTTTCTGCACTAGAACCTTATATTGATGCTAAAACAATGGAAATACACTATACCAAGCACCATGCTGGTTATGTAGCTAAATTAAATACAGCTATTGAAAGCTTTCCAGATTTAGGATCAAAAAATATTGACGAGCTTTTAAAAGATATAAATAATGTCCCTGCCGAAATAAAAACAGCTGTTATTAATAATGGTGGGGGACACGCTAACCATAATTTATTTTGGAACATTATGAGCAACAATGCTGGCGAAACTCCAGAGGGAGAATTAGACGAAGCATTAAATAAAACATTTAACAGTTTTGAAGAATTTAAAACCTTATTTACCAATACAGCAACTACCAGATTTGGAAGTGGCTGGGCTTGGCTTGTGGTAAGTAACGGTGGACTAAAAGTTTACTCAACAGCTAATCAAGACAGCCCCTTAATGGTAGGGGACACACCTATTTTAGGTTTAGACGTTTGGGAACATGCCTATTACTTAAACTACCAAAATAAAAGACCAGAATACATAGAAAACTGGTGGAATGTTGTTAACTGGAAAAAAGTAGAAGATTTATATAAAGAAACTCAAGCCTAAATGCAAATAATCGTCAGTGTGCTTTAGAGTCATTGCGAACAAAGTGAAGCAATCTTATTTCATCGACCACGACGACCTTATTTATTAAGAGAAAAACATTTTCCAGTACTACTTGTTAATTAAAAGAGGGATTCCTCGTATACTCGGAATGACACCAATAAAAAACCTTACTGAGAATCAGGCGTTGGAGCTTTAGCAACTTCAATAATTTTAACTGAAGTCATAGATACAGGCTCTACTGGGGTAGATTTTTCTCCAGATCCACTATCTGTTGTTTCGACTGTTGCAATTTTATCTACAATATCTAAACCCTCAGTTACCTGGCCAAAAATTACGTAGTTTAAAGGTAGGGGATTAGACTCGTGCATTATAAAAAACTGACTTCCATTGGTATTAGGACCAGCGTTTGCCATTGCAACAGTACCTTTTGTGTACTGACCATCAAATTTTTCATCATCAAATTTATAGCCGGGCCCACCAGCTCCGGTTCCAGTAGGATCACCAGACTGGATCATAAAACCCTTTCTAATTCTGTGAAAAGGAACATCGTTGTAATAACCACTATTAGCTAAATATACAAAGTTTTTAACAGTTTCGGGTACTAAATCTTCAAATAAATCTATGGTTATATCTCCCATACTGGTTGATATAACAGCTTTGTAATCTGTATCTTTTTTTAAAGTAATGTCGGGTACGGGCGTATTTATCTTACGCTTTATATCTGCGTCACTATAATCTTTTAGAGGAGTTGCAGTAAATTTTACAGCTGTAGGTGTGTCAGAAACTTGCATGTTATTTGAGGGAGAACCTACTTGTAATTCTGGTTGCGTATCCTTAGATGTTTGTAAACCTAGGGTGTTGCCCGCGTCTTGGGTAGCAGGTGCAAAAGGATTAGAAGTAGAATCCTGTGTAGGGTCTTTTTGTTCGTTAGCGTTATAACTTACCGCTACAAGAAAAAAACCAATTAATAATAATGAGATAAAAGTAAATTTATTCACTTTTTTATAATATAGGATAGACGTTGACAGAGCAAATGGCTGAGGAATTTAGCAGGCAGTAGTTAGAGAAGTCGGGGGTTAATAACCAATTTTTTCTAAATCCAAAATCCTACGTTTTAATTTATATTATCGATCTCCGTTAAATATTGATTAACACACTTTGCCCAAGGACCACCTTTATCAACACTAGGAGGTGCATACTTTGCCATTATTTCTTCTGGGGTAACTAAGCCTTTATCAATATAGCCTTTTTTAAGTCCTCTAGTTACTGTTTCAATAGCGGATTCCCAAGATCCTAATCTGTAATTTCCGCTTTTTTCTGCTAAATCTTTTTCGCTGGCGGCCCAACCCCAAGTATTGTAAGAATTTTCGGGGATTTTTTTACCACCATTACCCTCACAATAGCCAATGGCGCTTACTAATTTCCAATCTACCCCGTATTTATCGGCCATTTCTACTATATAATCTGAATGGTCTGCCAAGGGGGCGTTATACTTTTCAAAAAATAATTTAACTTTTTGGGCTCTAGCGTCTTTAGTTTTAGCGTCTATATCGTAGGTTTTTGTGTCTTTAACATTATTAGCGTAAATACTGTAACTATCTTGTGTAGATTCTCCTAAAACCTTTCCGGGTCTATATATAAAGGTGTAATAACCAAGAATCATTAATACTAAAACAGGGGCAAGTATAAAAGGTGTATAAACTAAGTGTTTTTTACTCAGATTAAAGTTTAAATACTCTAACCTTATTCTTTTTAAATAAAGGCTAGCAGACTCAATTATACTAGGTTTTTTTGCTAGTGAATTTATTTGAGTACGTGCAGGTTTGTCGTTTAAAGTGAGACTAGTAATAGTCTGTTTCATACCTAATTATTATACCACGATCTAAAAAATGGCAAAAAAAGTAAATAATTTTCTAATATAGGCATAAAGGGTAGTATAATAACAAAATATAGCGCCCGTAGCTTAACGGCTAGAGCACTTGTCTTCGGAACAAGGGGTTGTGGGTTCGAATCCTACCGGGCGCGCCACAAAATAACATTTTTTAAACTTTAACCAAACAGCTACCCCTAATCCAAGTATAACCTATAGTTGACACAATGAGTTTAATTTCTTAGAATAGCGGGGCTTAATTTTAAATATAAATGTATATAACACCTAGTAAAGGAACAAATGAACTGGCAGAAAGGGCTATCATAAGTAGTATACTTGCTCTAGATCCTATAGGTATTACTAGATTACTATATGATATTAATACCACTCTACTTTATCATAAAATAGCAATCGAAAAGTTGTACATAGTTAGCACTAGCCCCTATTTAAATGGAGATCGGTCAAGGGTAGAAGTACAAATACAGCAACACAAAGCACAAAAGTCACAATTGGAGGGTTCTTTTATAACGCAAGCAGCTCGTGATCATTACGACTCTAATGGTTTAGATTTAGCAGATCTTGAACGCGATGGACTTACAAAAATGGCAGTGGAGATAATGTTTGCCGATAAAACTTTTTACAGGGACCCTTATTATTTACAACCAACTCAACCTTATATTTTACAAACAACAGCTCAAACGGCTAATAATCTATTAGCGGAATATGGTTATACAGGTGCCTTTGTACAATCGGGTAATGACCTAAACATAGCATTTTACTCTCACCAAAATTATTTTTTGACGGATACCTCAGAAAGCTAAGTACTACTAAGTAACGTAAGTTAGTAGAAAATTAAGGATAAAACGTCTAAAATAGCAGAGATAGACCACAATGTACTGAATTTAGGCGCCCGTAGCTCAGTGGCTAGAGCAGTTCCCTTCTAAGGAGAAGGTCGCAAGTTCGAATCTTGCCGGGCGCGCCATAATTATATTTGGTAAATTACTCTTGCTCAGGCGTAGCATTTTTACCTCTATTATTCATTTATTACTTTTTTTAGTGTAAAATCTTTATTGTTAACGCGGGTATCGTATAAAGGCTATTATATTGCCTTGCCATGGCAAAGATAGGGGTTCAATTCCCCTTACCCGCTCCATAGCGAAATGGTTTTGTGTTTTCATCAATTTTCCTCAAGAAACCAACATTATCCCGAGTTCTAGCCCCTATTTTTAACGTTTTGTCTTTAGCCTAGAAAAATCTTAACTGGATACCGGAGTCGGACCTAAGTTTTTATTTGATCACAAGAAGTTTTTCATCTAGCTGTGAGAATTCACCACACCAATCTCTAAAGGTAAACTTACTATTCCACCAACATTTTCCGGTTCGTTGAGCCCACTCCCAGACAATAAGTCGGTCTATAAGCACATAAATAGGAAAACGTTTTTCAAAACCAGGTCTAACTTTGTGTTTGGACAAGTAGGAATTAAGGAAAATATAAGCCAGATTCATATCCTCCTCGGCATATGCAATAAACATACGAGGCAAATCAGATTCCCCATCACCGAAATAGTTTTCCATCAAGTCAAAAACGCCTGTTACTTTCCACTTGCCGTCAATTTTATCAACGACCATATTGCTTTCTTGATAATCGTGCATGACAAAAGTGGGAGTGAAAACCACTCTCATAGCTTCTACTCCATCCTCTATGATTTTGTCTATCCATTCAATATCTGTTTTGGGGGTTTTATCGCCGTATGTAGAGCAAAGATTGGCTAATTCCTTTATTCTGTCAATAATCCACTGGTCGAAAGGTTTATCGAATGCTTTAATTGAACCGGTTTGTAAATCATACTGTCCTGAAAAATCCCAGGTTAAAGTTTGCATTTCGGCCAGATTTTCACCAAATGCTCTTGCGATATCTTTTTTGTCTTCAATTGTTAATTGATCTTTAACACTTTTATCTTTTAGTTGTTTTCCATTCAATCTAGGCATAATTACGTAACCCCAACCAAAAATATCGGTTTGTTCATCAACTAAATATGGGTAAGGCACTGGAGTCTTTGTCTTTTTATGAAGGAGGTCAGCCATAAACTGCTCGCTCTTAAACTGCCAGGCATAATGTGGTTTACCTCGAAAAACATATTCTCCAATTGTAGTAGTTAGAAAAACATTTTGACCAAAGTTTCCAAAGGGTATACTCTCAGCTTTAATTAGCTGTCCGAGCTCGAATCGATCGAGAGCCTTTTGAAATTGCTCATCGGTGATGTTACCTAATCTTTGAGAGTATTCCATACTTTATTCAGTTTCTAATATTTTTAAGATTTCGGTCCCTGTAGCCAAGATGGATCAGTAATTAGCTGCCAACATTCGCTCCCTTAAAAGGTACTTTCACTACAGAAACCATTAGGTAAGCAAATATTAGCATATTTTTCGATCTTTGCGTCGTTTACCAAATACTTCCAGAAACAAAAACGGATTTATTTTCTCAAGATAGTCTTCGAATACGTTTAGTTGTAAAATCATATCAGCAGTAACCCAATAGCGAAGGCCGATTTTTATCTTAAAAATAAGTGGCAAGTCGGGGTCGAGTAGATATTCTTTGGTATACTCGTCCTGGCTAAATAGGTCCGAGCCAATTACGGTTACCAGCTCCATAAATTCCTAAGTATAGGTACTTCTTTAACAGTGGTATAATCCCTTCATGAAAAAAATAATTCTTAGTATAATACCTGTTCTATTTTTACTATCCATTCCTTCTAAAGCCTATGCTTATTGGCATTTTGCGGGCATGTCTATACCAACTTCTTTTACGGAAGTTAAACAAATATTTTTGCCATCTAACTCTAATAAAGGGGATAATATTAAAATAGATACGAAAGAAACTGAAGTTAACACGGAAAAAACAGAAACTACCGACCAGGCTACCCTAAAAGAAATTAATACAGAGGATTTAACAGCAGTGGATGGAGATAAAACAGTAGATAAATCTTGGTCTTTAGCTATTTCTCAATCAGAGTTAAATAGGTATATAAACAGCTACTTAATAGGTCAAACTTTTGCGGGTTATACAGTAAACAAGGGGTCCGCGGCACTTCAAAAAGGCAAGGGAATTTTAAATCTTACTGTAAACAATGATTATGGTATTTATATAGAGTTAACACCGGATGAAGCAGGCAAAAATTTAATTGTTAAAAAGTTAGAAAATACAGGGGACAGAAAGTTTAGTGGAATAGAAATGCTGGCAATTAGACAATTTGCGGCAAACGCAAGAAAATTGGCTTTTAATAGCTACCCAGAATACAAAGATTCTTTTGAAAAAATCGAGTTTGACCAAGGACAGCTAATAGTAAGCTTTAGTAAATAAATATAAGAGACCTTAATATGTAGTAAAATGATTCTAATGAACAAAATTAGAACAATAGGGTGGATTTTAACTACAAGTACACTTTTAATAGCTGTTGCTAGCTGGGGAACTTCTTACTATTTTTTAACAATCAATTCACCTTTTAATCTATTTTTAGCCAGTTATATTTGGCTGGTATTACTTGTTTGCCTTGTTTTTCTTAGTATTGGAGTAATTTTGCTTACTTTTTACTACTTAAACAGAGTAAATAAAACCCTAGCGCTAGTAATAAGCATTTTGATTTTTTTAGGTTTAATAGGTATTTTACTAAGCTATCAACAAAAAAATGTTGAAAAGGATACAGAATTTAAAAAACCCCAAACACAAACGACTAGTAAAAATTCTTTAATTTGTGACGAAAAAACTTCTTTAGTCAAAGCCAAAGCTTGTACAGTTTTGATTGGAGATGCAAAAACCGGACATGGGTCTGGTTTTTTTATAAATCCAAATTATATTGTAACCAACTTACACGTCGTTAGTTACAGCGATAACGGTTATGTAAAAGTTTTGTTAGACTCGGGTTATGTAGATGTTCCTATTGCAGGATATTCCGAAAAAGACGATTTAGCAGTTTTACAAACTAAACAAAGCTACAACTACTGCGATTGGGCAAGCACTTCTAGTTTAGACTTGGCAGAAACCTTGTACGCACTTGGATGGCCAAAGGATCCATACGGAGAAAGCACTATTACTAAAGGAGTATTTTCACGTAGGCTTCAATTTAGCGATAGCAGTGTAAAAATGATTCAAACAGACAGCCCTATAAACCCAGGTAATTCGGGTGGCCCTTTAGTAAATAAGTGCGGGGTTGTAGGAATAAATACTAGTAAAAATGCCTGGGTAGGCAAAGATATCCCATCGGAGGGTATCGGTTATGCAATAGATGCAAATTACGCTAAAGGTGTTGTAGAACAGATAGTACAAAGTACGGTAGGGGGACCTATTATCCCACCAAAAACTCCAAGTGAAGTAGTTAATGAGGAACAAGGAAGTTTTAATTATAACCAGGCAGTATCCTACGATTACGACAGTGTAATATATTGGGAAAACCGCAGAAGTGAAGATAAAAAGGTATTAGATAGCTGGAAAGGTGCTAAAGAAAATCAATTTGTAGATAAAGACGGAGTTAAAAAAATATTAAAAATACTAGAGCGTAAAATCGAAATAGCGGAAAAACTCTGGGATGGTTATACAAACGGAAAGGTTACTTATGGAGACGCGGACTCATTAAATAATGAATACATTAAACTTCATAACGAGGGTGTTCTATTAAGTAAGCAGTTAAATATAAATGGGGAGCAGAATGTTTATGTTCAGTGTATAAAAAGCTGGGAGGATTTAGAAAAGGAATATAATCAGGATTTTACAGAACAAAAAAAAGACTGCAAAAACTACCTAAACTAAAAGTTAAAAATAAAACCCCACTAAACATTTACTGTATAATATGTGTGTGAGTAATTTTTGGGAAAAACTTAACAAACCGATTAAAGTTCTGGCACCTATGGAAGATGTAACAGACACAGTGTTTAGGCAGTTAATAGCCAAATGGGCTCCTGCCGACGTTTATTTTACTGAATTTACTAATGCCGAAGGACTTGGAAGCGCAGGTAAAAGTAAAGTAATGTACCGATGGAAATACACAGAAAAAGAAAGACCCTTAGTTGCACAAATATGGGGTTTAGACCCCCAAATGCACTATAAAAGCGCTAAAATGGCGGAGGACCTAGGTTTTGATGGCGTAGATATAAACATGGGCTGCCCTGTTAAAAAAATCGTTAAAAAAGGCGCTTGCTCTGCCTTAATTGAAAACCCCGGCTTAGCTAAAGAAATTATACAAGCAACTAAAGAAGGAGCGGGCAAATTACCTGTTAGTGTTAAAACAAGAATTGGCTTTAGAACAATACAAACTGAAGAGTGGGCTACCTTTTTACTGCAACAAAATTTACAAGCTCTGACAATCCACGGTAGAACTTCTAAGCAAGATGAAAAACCAGCAGACTGGAGCGAAGTTGCAAAAGTTGTAAAGCTGAAAAACAAAATTAGCCCTAATACTATTATTATTGGAAATGGTGACGTAAGAGAGCGCAGTGAGATTGAGGATAAACATAAAACATATGGTGTAGATGGTGTAATGGTTGCAAGAGGTATTTTAGAAAATATACTAATTTTTAAGGAGGGCCAAAACATAGCAGATTTAGAAATAAATAAAAAACTAGAGATGTTAACAGAACATATTAATCTTTTTACAAAAACCTGGGGTGAGGGTAAAAATTTTTACCATTTAAAAAAATACTTTAAGATTTATTTGAAGGGTTTTGAAAATGCAGGGTCAATAAGAGGGGAGTTAATGAAAACTCAAAATGCAAAAGAAGCAAAGGATTTTTTAAAAAGTTTAAGGGTATAATAGCTTCTAAATGAATAAAGGTTTTTTTTACTACCTAGGAAAGTTTTTAAACTTTTTACAAAATAAGTTTCCAAAGCAATACACCCAGTTTGAAGGTAATGGGATTAAAAAAATACTTTTAAACGGATTAATTAATAGGTACAAAGACTTTGCTAAAAATACTGTTACCGAAGTAAAGGGTAAAAAAGACAGTGCTAAAATTTTAGAACCAACTGTAATTAAAGAATAATAGAGTAAAACTGCCTACATTTGAGCCGGAGTGGCGGAATTGGTATACGCGCAGTGTTCAGAACGCTGTAAGCTTTGCTTGTGCGGGTTCAAGTCCCGCCTCCGGCACCACAAACACCCTTCGTTACGATGCAAGCCTAATAAACCCATCCTTGGCTACGACTATACCAAAAAACTCATATACGCTATACTAATAAGCAAAATGGATCTGTAGCTCAACGGTAGAGCAACCGGCTCTTAACCGGTAGGTTGTGGGTTCGATTCCCACCGGGTCCACCATTTATTCCTTCTAAGACGCAAGTTATAAACACCTATACTCCCCAAAAATAATTAGCTATAATCTAAATGTAAGTTTTAATAAATACCACTGCCCATATGGATTTTACTAACACGATTACTTCACTGACCGACGATAGCGTTAAACAAGCAGATGTTTTGGCAACTGAAATTGAGCAAACGTTAAATACAGCTCCAACTCAAGTTACAACAGAAGAAGTAAAAACAGAGAACACCCCCTTAGGTTTTAATAGCGACAGGATGCCTTTAAACGACGATATAGAACTTGAGGAAATAAAAAGTGAAGCTCAGCCCTTACAAGCTGAATCTAGTACGAATAGTGTAAACAGTAGTAGTAGTAGTGTATCGGTGCAGACAGAAACAATAGAAACAGAACCCACACAAATTGCCCCTATTGCTCAACCCATTGTAGAACAAACGGAGCTTAACACCGATGAAAAAATTAAAATTGCTATAAACGGATTTGGAAGAATAGGTAGACAGTTTTTTAAGGTTGCCTTCGACAACCCAAATATTCAAATTGTTGCTATAAACGACTTGGGAAATTTAGAAAATTTAGCTTACTTACTGGAGTTTGACACAGTTTACAAAAGATACGATAAAAAAATTGCTGTAGTAGATAATTCTTTGGAGGTTGACGGTAAATCTATATCTTTTATCCAAGAAAAGGAGCCTGCAAAATTACCTTGGAAAGATTTAAATGTTGATATAGTAATAGAAAGTACCGGCTTTTTTACAAGTAGTGAAAAGGCTAAAGGTCACTTGGATGCAGGTGCAAAAAGGGTAGTAATTAGCGCCCCGGCAAAAGACGATGAAACCCCTACAGCAACACCAAATAATAATACAGAAGAACTAGCTAAATCTAAAATTACTAGTAATGCCAGCTGTACAACTAACGCTGCAACCCCTATTGCAGCAATACTAGATAGCGAGCTAGGCATAGAGTCAATGATTTTAAACACGATCCATGGTTACACCGGAGACCAATCACTAGTAGATGGTCCTCACAAAGATTTTAGACGGGGGAGATCTGCAGCTCAAAACATAATACCTACAAGTAGTGGGGCATCTTTAGCTACCGAAAAGGCTGTACCTTCATTAAAAGGCAAATCTGATGCATTAGCTATGAGAGTACCTGTAGTAGCAGGATCAATTTTAGATTTTACTTTTATTAGCAAAACTCCTACAAGTGTAGAAGAAATAAATAATATTTTTAGATCACTAGAAGAAAAGCCAGAATGGGGAGGGATTATAACTTTTACTGAAAAACCCTTGGTAAGTAGTGACATTTTACAAAATCCTCATGGCTCTATAATAGATTTAAATTTAACCCGAGTTGTAAATAAAAACTTGGTTAAAGTATGTGCTTGGTATGACAACGAATGGGGATATGTAAATATGCTATTAAAGCATGTTCTCATTGTAGGTAAATTGCTGTAAATGCTAAGTAAGAACGTTAAATCTTTTTTAGTTTCAGACACACTTAGTTATTCTGCTAGCAGTCTAATAAGTGTATTTTTAACTTTTTTAATATCCGATAAAATCACTCACGGAAGAATAGATATAGTAGGTTTTTTAATTGCCTATTATATGTTAACTAAAGGTGCAGTTGGTATTTATTTTTCTAAAAAATTAGATATTAAAAGTACAACCAAACAAAAACACTTAGTAACAGGATCGCACGTTTTATACGGTGTTTTAATAGCTCTAATGGGGTTTTCTACAACTATAATTCATATTGCTTTAATACTAACATTGTTGGGGTTTTTAGACGATCTTTTGTACCCATTAAAATGGGACATATTTTCCAAAATATTAGATAAAGGAAAAGAAACATACGAACTAAGCCTTCAGTACTTTTTTACAGCGATTGCAGCGGCTATTACTGCTGCAGTAGGTGGGTTTTTAGGTAACAGGGTAGGCTTAGAAACTGTATTTACAATATTTGGTGTGTTTTATGTTTTAAGTGGAATTGCCTTTTACCAAATAATTACAGAACACACACTAATTCAAAAAATACGAAGTATTATATAAAAAAGTATAGGAAGCTTAATCCTAGATACCTTAATATCCTTAATTAACCCTTTATCTAAAAGGTAAGTATAGTATAATAACTTATAGTATGTCTTTACCTAAACTTTACGAACAGATTGGGATAGAACCCCCCAGAGTACTGGATTATTATGGAGTAAGTACCGAAAACCTCCCTACAGAACTACCCAAAGAGGCTTCTCTTGAGGGAAAAACCGAATACCACTATAGATGGAATTTGGAGACAGGTACACGCCCAGGAGATGCACTAGCACTATGCTTTATTTGTAACACTTTATTAGAGGAAGAGGTACCTAACACAAACAGAATGCTAGATCTTTTGGTCTCCACAGGAATAGAATTCAGAACTAGAAACTTAAGAGGTCGATATAAATCAACTAACTTTATAGAAGAAGTCTCGAACTATGTTGGAACACCCGCCAAGTTTAACCGTAATCTAATGCAGGGACTTAGGTTTAGTGGGGTAACCGCAGTAAACCAAGGAGTACTATCAAAAACACACTTTTTTAATACAGTAGAAAATTTTATGCAGGATAATGCTTTGTTGCCAAAATCACAAAGGCTAGACCTCCATTTTCCAGATAACCCTGTATCCTGGTATGACTCCTTGTACACAAAGGGTAGAAGAGTTATATCCAGCTTTGTACCTTATGAACTAGATTTTTTTGAAAAGATGTTAGAAGTTTATGGATATCAAAGACTACCCTTTTTTCAATTAGTTTTAGAATATTACAGATCCTCCAGGAAGATAAGTCTAACCGGAGAGAATGGCCTTGTTTTTAGTCAAAGGGATGTCAATAGGGTACCTGTAGATGATAAAACTTTTCAAGCTTGCTTACGATTAATGCTTTCGGATATCCCGAATGGTATTTTCATGCACAATCTTTTTGATGAGACTCCCGTGTAAA
>JAACPI010000015.1 GCA_009995545.1 bacterium | reverse complement strand
AACTAGACGTTCTAAACATTAAAAAGTAGCTTATAAAAAATACTCCCCAGGCCAGAATTTTGTTATTTTTATTTTCAATCTTTTGAATAACAAAAAATAATATATAAAGAGCAAGTAGTAGCATCGTATACTGATGAAACCAAGTTAAACCGGTTCCTATAACCCCAATAATCAGTAATATTGCATAATCAATTTCCGTGTTTTTCTTACTTTTTTTGTATAAGTCTGCTAAAAGATAAATTGCAAGAAAGGTTCCTACAATACTGTAAGATATTAAACTTCTAATATTATCTTTCGATAAAGTTTTTTTGGCTATGTGAATTTTTGGGTCTTTAAAATCTATTTTTTTAACTAGGCCTAAAATAGATTGATCCCTGTTGTTAATACCTTTGGATTGCGTAGATACATCTGCCATTACATGACTTAGGTAGTAAAAGTTTATTCCTTTTTTTACTTTTATTTCGGCCAAAATAGTTAATGACAAAATAGTTAATATTGCTATAAAGGCTAATTTGTAATGTTTTTTGTACATTGCGTAAATTAGTAACAGGGCTGGGCTAATTTTGGTTACAACACCTATTCCTAAAAGAATTCCCGGTTTGATACTTTTATTTTTTTTGATTCCCCAAAGTACTATTGTAAAAATAAATAACATAACTATGTTAAATTGACCTTCTCTTAGGGTAAATTGAGTAGGGTGAAAAGCTAAAGATATACTTAACAAAAAAAAGTAGGTCCAATCAATTTTTTTATTAAAGTAATCAAACATCAAATACAGAGAGCCTAATATTAAGCTAAAATTTAAAATCGTCCATATATATTTAGCTAAATAGTAGGGGAAGAATAAAAGTATTTTAAATAATGGGATTGAAGCCGGAGGGAAAAAATAGGGGTAAATAGGTGTAAAATTTGTGTAGGGGTGCTCGGGTCTTGCTAGTTCTAAAACGGCTTTTGGTATGTAGTAATAAACACCAAAATCTCCTAAGGTTGTACCGTAGGCAGCAATTAAAAAATACTTCGCAATGTAATAAGCGCAAATAAATATAAAGGGGATACTCAGGTATTTTGTATGTTCTTTTCTTAGAGTTACTTTTTTATAAAAATCGGATTTAAAAGGCATCTTTAGTACACTATAATAAGTTATATTTTAAGATGCAGTAAAATGTTTTTAGGGCATCCTTTAATTTAATCTTTTTACCTTCCTCGTAAGTTCTTCCATAGTAGCTAATTCCCACCTCATAAATTCTAATTTTAGGGATTTTAGATATCTTAGCTGTTACTTCTGGTTCAAATCCAAAGCCTTTTTCTTTTAGTTTTATACTTTTTATTATCTCTGACCTAAAAACCTTGTAGCCGGTTTCTATATCTGTAAGGTTAAGATTTGTACAAATATTTGAGGCATACGTAAGAAGTTTATTCGCTACATAGTGATAAAAATACAATACCCTGTGGGGCTTTGGGCTTAAAAATCTAGATCCAAAAACAACATCAGCTTTATTACTAAGAATTGGCTCTAAAAGTATTGGGTATTCTGATGGATCATATTCTAAGTCTGCATCCTGAATTAAAATGATTTGTCCCTTTGCTACTTTAAATCCAGTTTGCAGGGCAAACCCTTTACCCTGATTTTTTTTAAGTAGTATAACCTTTATATTTTTATATCTTTGTGTAAGTTTGGGGTACAAACTCCTGGTTCCATCCGTGCTAAAATCATCTACAATAATCAGTTCTCTTTTAATTTTTGCACCAAAAGATGCCTCCTGCACTAAGCCGATTATTTTTAATAGTGTATTTTTTTCATTATAAACCGGGATAATAATTGAAATTTTCTCGATTTTTAAGGTATTTTCACCTATCATATATAATATTGTCTGCTAGTAAAAATTAAATTACAACCTTTAATCCTAATAAGATTATTTTAATGCTATTTGAGGTGCTTGGTCTTGTAAACCATAAGACTGTAGAATCTATTTAAAGTATGAATATAATTAGAAAAAATTACCTATTACTACTAATCATAATTTACCTAATAGTCTTATTTATTCTACCCTGGCGTGGGTTTTATATGCTTAACGACAGCTATGTGTACGAATGGGATGTTCGTAATTTCTTTGCAAATAACTACCATTTACACCCATTAACTTCTCCTACATTGTTACTTCAAACTTTTTTAGGATCCATTATTTATATCTTTTCAAAGGACCCTTCTTTGTTAAGGCTAATGAGCTCTTTATTTTATCTTTTAGGTTTAATTTATTTATATAAAACGTTTTTGTTATTTAAAGTAAAAGAAAAGACGGCATTTCTTTTAACTTTAGTATTAATGTTTAACCCTTTGTATATGTATTCTGGTTTTTCCTTTATGTCAGATATTTATTTTTTAAGTACTTTTATAGTTTCGCACTATTACTTTATTAAATTTTTAAAAAGTAGCAAAAGTTTAGATTTAGGCTTTAGCTCAGTTTTTGCAATTTTAAGTTTTCTTAGCAGACAGACCGGTATAATCATTTTTGTTGCCTATTTAATTAGTTACTTATTGTTAAAGAAAAAAGAAAAACAGAGATTATTACATATATTTTTAATCCTCTTACCTCTTGTTGCGTTTGTTTGTTACCAACTTTTTTACCCACTTCCGGTAGCTTATACACAACAATCTATTGTTCTTACCTTTAGTAATTTATTTCACCTAGATTTTTACCCTAAAATATTGGGCCGTGTGGTTAAAACTTGTTACTACTTTGGGATTATGTCTTTTCCGGTAAGTATTTATTATTTAATAGACAACTATAAAAAGTTTACCCTTCTAGGACGCATTAGATTAGTATCATTATTTGCTGTTTTTTCGGCCACCGCCGCTTTTTTCTGGTTTAGAAATCAAGGGCTAATGTTCTATTTACCTAACATAATAAGTTATATAGGGTTTAACCCTAGAAATTTAGTTTCTGGTCCTAAGGGAAGTTTTTTTTATGATATGCCTGTTAGGGCTGGAGCATTTTATACCTCTATATCTATTTTATCCTTATCTATACTAGCTTTTTTAATACCTAAATTTGTAAAAGCCTTAAAAAATAATTATCTTTTATTACCTTATTTAATAAGTTCCGTGACTATTTTGTCTTTAAGCTTAATTTTTAGAGATTATTTTGATAGGTATTTACTTATTTTTTTACCCTTGCTCGTTATTTTTCTTTCGTTAGTGATTAAAATAAATAAACCTAAAATTTTTGTATTTTTACTTGTCCCTTTAATCGTTTTTTCTCTGGTTTGGCAGTATGATTACTTGGCTTTTAATAAAAAAGTCTGGGAAATTTCGGACAGTGTTGTACTTACCGGAGAATCAGTTAAAAGTACTTTCGAATATAATCTATATCATAAACTGGACAAGATGTATGGGGAGTCTGATCCCAAGATTCTTTTTGATAAAAGCATTTGGTTAGATACTGACTATGACTTTATTGTCTCATACTCAGAATTAAGCGGTTACTGTACTATAGAAGAGCCCACTTATAAATCACTTTTATTTAAAAATGGTAAAGGTAAAATTTTTCTTCTTAGAAGCTGTGAGAATGATTAAAAAAATAAATTACATTCAGTTAGCTCTATTTATTTTAATTTTATTAGCACCTCTAAATCATAAAGAGCTTTTTTCTATTTTTATGTGGGGAATGACACCGGTAAGATTTTTTCTTGCCCTTTTTATACTGACAGGTATTTTGGTTTTTGTTAAAAATCCCAAACTTAAAGATTCTATTCTTATTATATTACTTCTGTTTTCCTTACTGATTGGTCTAAGTACTTTGGTAGCAGCCAACAAATTAGATGCTCTTTTGTTTTCATTCTTTTATTTTTCTCTTCCGGCTTTTTATATAATTTATAAAAAAATACTAACTATAAATAAAAATTTTATTGAAAATTTTTTAAACACCTATTTACTTTCTTTTGCTATCTCTACAGCTTTTCTAATCTTTCAAATAATCTATTACACTTTATCTCAAAAATTAATTGGTGCTGTATGGCCTGTGCCGGGGCATTTTCCTAGATTTGGAGCTTTGTTTTGGGATATAAATCATTTTGGAGCTTTTGCTGTTATAAACATTTGGATTTTAATTTATAAAATTCAGAGTAATTTTAAAAATAAAAAAGCAGTGTTTGGCTACTCAGTTTTTTTAGTTTTATCCCTAGTTGCGTTAAATTTAACCTCCTCTAGAAGTTCTATAATGGGTTTAGCTATAGGTGCTTTGTGTCTTATTTATATATTAATAACTAATTCCAAAGGTAATTCAAAAAATGTTTTTTCTAAAATTTCTGTTTTTGTATTTTCGCTATTACCGTTTTTAGTTTTTTTATCATCTATAGCTATAGGTAAATACGTAAGAAATTTCTTTTTTTATAGAATTCATTCATTTTTTACGCATTTTATCCTTATTAAAATTGGGTTTGGTCTTTTTAAAGAACATCCCTGGTTGGGCATTGGAGCCAATAATTTTGATGGTGCACTAAAAAGTTCTACTTTTTTCAAAGACTTCTCATTGCTAGATCCTGGGGCACTTAATTATAAAATACCTATACACAGCGTGTGGATGCATTTTTTAACCGAAGGGGGCGTATTTACATTTCTTTTATTTTTAGTACTGGTCAGTTTTAGTTTATATCTTTTATTAAAGTCTTATAACCTAAATAAAAGATTTTTAGATTTAATACTTTTTTGTTCCTTAGTGTCTCTTTTATTTGCGGGAATTTTTTACTCATATAACTTAGAATTTTATTGGGCATTTGTTACTTTTATTTTCTTTTACTCTTTTAGTACTGTTAATTTTAAATTCAGCCAGTTTAAATTATTTATTTTTAACCTATTTTCCCTTAAAAGTTTATCAGCGGTAACTTTGGTAGTTACATTTATATACCTAATTTCTAATATCGGGCTTTCACCCACACTAAATGAAATAAACTTTTTTAATCTAGCAAAAACAATTTCTTTTTCCACAGACCTTACCAAAATCAGTTACTTTATTACCAAGCAGTACCAATATATGTTTGGTTATTTTCCCTACGTAGCAAGGCTTACGCCCTTAACATTTTTAGTAGCAAGTGTAGGGACTTTAAATTATGTAATAAAGTTTAAAAATAAATTTTTGGGGTTCAATTTTTCATTAACTCTAATAACTATTTTATTTGCCCTGTCAAAATCTTTTGAGCTTAGTATTAATTCGTTTTACATTTATACTGCAGTTCTTTTATTTGCAGTGCTTAAAATTATTTTTTCTAAACTTACTATTAAAAGCTTTATACCTAAAAGTGATTTAGCCCTTTTAGTTTTATCTGCTATCTGTTTTTTATCTGTTTACATAGGATATAAAAACATTGCTGTAAATTCGTATAACCCGAATGTTTCAAAAATTACTAACTCTTTGGCTCAAAAATACTCACTAAACAACTTTAAAATATACACTTTTAAACCCGAATTTATAGACCCAATAAGTTTTTATACAGAGCCTACCGCCGTTATAAAAAATGGTTTGCCAGAATTAAACGAAGATTCTATTTATATAACTAATCAAAAAGTAGACTTTAAATACGATAGGGTATTAAGTAATCAAGCTATTTCTGCATTTTTAAACTTTAATAAAGTAGATGTTCCTTAAAATAAAAAATCTTTTTAAAAATAAAATAGTTTTAGGCTCTTTTATAGTTACCTTGTCCTCGATTTTTACAAACTTTTTAGCTTACTTGTTTCAGTTAGTAATGGGTAGGGCTTTAAGTGTTTCTGAATACGGGGTATTGATAGCCTTTTTTTCACTACAAGCAATTTTAACCTTGCCTACAGGTATAATTGCAAATTCA
>JAACPI010000002.1 GCA_009995545.1 bacterium | reverse complement strand
CATTTTGAATAAGTTTTATCTACTGAATTGAAATTGGGGAGAAAACTGTTAATGGGCTTACCAATTTTGGGTAAGTCCCATAAGGCTTCAGCCACAACAACAGGGTAAGAAATTAAAGGATTACTCCTATGTTCTGATTTTTCCCTTCTTCCGTAGCATTTATCAAATAGTTTTATAGGTGGGGAAGGAAGTTTGTTTCCTCTTTTTGTGGCAACAATTATAACTCTCCTTCGCATTTGTGGCACACCATACTCTTCTGCGTGCAAAACAAAGGGTTTATCGTAATGATCATATCCTAGCTCTTCCAGTGCTTTGAAAATTCCGGCCAATACTTTTCCTTTATCCATAGTTAATAATCCTTCGACGTTTTCTATCAATACATTTTCAGGATTTAGTAGTTCAATCATTTTAAGAAAGTAGCTAACGAGAGAGTTCCTCTTATCATCTTGTCTTCTCCAACCTGCGTGTGAGAATCCTTGACAGGGGGGGCCACCAACTAGTAGTCCCAGCCTTTCACCACCTAAACTTTTTTCAACTAGTACGACAAACTTTTTTTGAATTTGTTCATCTGTAATATCGCCAGTCAAAATTCCAGCCACCTTAGGGTGATTTTTTTCGAAGGTTTCAAGGAATGTTTTGTCAAGTTCTTGTGCACCTACACACTCTAAGCCAGCCATTTCTAGACCTAAGCTTAAGCCACCGGCTCCAGCAAACAAATCTACAAAAGTTTGTTTACCAAGCGTTTTTCCTACAGCATAACCAACCAGTGGTGGCACAGCATTACCTATCTGTTTTCTAACTGAAGCTTCAGAGCCAATAAATTCAAATGAGTCTGGAAAGGATTGTAAACGAGCAGCCTCCCTAGAACTTAAGGTGCGATGTTCCCACGGATGAATATTTGTCCCATTCCCGGGTCTGTTAAAGTAAGTAGAGATTGTATACGCCGGTTGATCAGCTCTCAACCGACCATAATAAGTTGTTCTCACAATCCCTCTCTCTTTGGACATTTGTCTTATCTGTTTAAGTCTATTGGACGGAATTTCCTCTGGGATATCCATCCAATTTCCCCCTGGTTTGACATGCTTGATCATGGCCATATCTAACTGGGAAAGTTGGGGGAAGATATGGTTATTTTGATTGCTTGTTTTAAAGTGATATTTTTTCATAATTTTTTATCATTTGATCATACTGATCCGAGTCTAAGTCTCTAAGGACGGTAGTAAATTCTTCAGTGCTCAAACCATATGATTTTGTTACTAATATATCTGTTTGCAATAAATACTGAGTATCCTTTGTTTTTAGGTAACTTTTCATATTAAGGATAATATTGTTTTTAAGTTTGTCCGATAGAGCCAAAACTTCAAC
The DNA here is from genome assembly GCA_009995545.1 of bacterium. Taxonomy (GTDB): domain Bacteria; phylum Patescibacteriota; class WWE3; order 2-01-FULL-39-13; family JAACPI01; genus JAACPI01. The sequence continues at coordinate 176,099 of JAACPI010000002.1, read as the reverse complement.
AACTGGTAATTCGTCAATTTCGTAATTTGCAATGTGATTATTAGAACTAAATAGCCTAAATCTCCATTCTACAACAAGACTATTTAAAAACGCACAATAAAGTAATAAAGTGTCAAAGTCTTGATCTCGAGCATCTTTTATAACTATATAATTACATGAGTTCGCTACTACACTTTTGGGAGGGATTATACAAGCCTCTATTCGTTTCTTTTTTTGCATGTATGAACATTGAGGTAAAGCAATTCTCCAACTAGAAATATGTTGTTTTTTGGAGCTATTTCCCATTCTTTGATAAAATTTCTCTAAATTTACATATCCATCTTTCTCAGAATTTTCAGGATCAGTAAGTAAACATTTCCTAATATGGTCTCCTCTAATTAATCTTGTTTCAGACTTATTTTTTGATATTAGATCTTTATTAAAAGTTAAATCAAATTCACCTCTTAAATTAAGGATGTCTTTATGCATCCCTAGAGTTTTATGATTATGGATTTTTTCTAGTAATTCACTTCTAGAGTTACCGTATTTAGGTATTCTTAGTAAGTTTGGGCTGAATTTGTAAATTTTTTCTAAATCCAACTCGTGACTATCACAATTCAAATCTTGAATAGATTCGATATCTGCTTTAATTTTGATTTTGCCCAATTGATTTTCTGCCTGGAGTAGAATTACGCTTGTAGCTTGATTAACTCCTGGGAACATTCCTGCAGTTTCTTTAAAATTCCAAATTTCACTAAGCCCATGGTTAGAAAGAAGGTATTTTCTTAAACCAGCACCATTCTTGTCTGATAGCCAAGAAGTGGGTGTAATCGCTACCAAAGACCCATATTTTTTTAAAAGCTTTGTCGATCCTGCTATAAACAGTGTTGAAAATTCAGGGGTTGCTTTCCCCAAGCCTACATTTTCGAACTTCTTTCTATACCCTTCAGCGTTTTCAACATGCTCTTTTTTTAATCCCTTTGCTAAATTTGTGACATCGTTTCCGACTAATCCGACTTTTGTTTCCCTATTAGATAAATTAGAGCTTGTAAATCTAATTCTTCCATATGGAGGGTTCATGATGATTCCATCAATTTTCAGGGAAAGTAGTGAATGACTGATGTTAGTGGAAACTATGTCAAGAAAATCCATGTTTAAAATTTCAGTTTCAGTTTTGACTCCTAGTTTTAGAGAAACATGCTCAAGTAGTTTTTTAGCTATTTTTGACGTAAATGCATCTATTTCTACACCAATAACTTTCTTGACTTGCGGATAATTAATTAAAGTAATTGCCAATAGGGTGCCGGTACCACATGCAGGATCCAGGATAACTTTTAAGTTATCTTTTGAATTAATCAATAGATGTGACATTTCATTTGCTAAGGAAACAGGGGTAAAGAAGTAGCCATGTTTTTTGGATGAAGCAAGGTTTTTTTCCTTTCTTTGGGGAAAATTAGGGTCTATAAATTCCCTTCCTCCTATTTCCGTAACATAACCTACTAATCCGACTTTGTTTAAAAGAGGTTTATCAGAACTCAGTATGTGATTAACTGCAATGTCAGTTAAATATTGGGAAAAAGACAACTTTTGAAGACAATTGGTAAAAGGTTCTCTGTTAAGTAATTGCTTTAGTAAAGAATTAGATATTTCTTTTTTTGCATAGCTAATGTCATAGCTTTCCAAAAAAAATTGACTATATTGTATAGCCAATTTATCACGTAATTGAAGAGCCTCATTAAACAACTTTTTATCAAATTTTTGGTTCGAAAGATTACTATTCAAAATAACATTATAGTTCATTCTGTTGGAAGTAATTTGTGAATCACTATCTAGCTGAAGTTCTTTATTCATGTCTTATTAATCCAATAAATTTTCCTCTAATTTCTAATTGCTCGGGATAAATATGCTGATAACTTGTATTTCGTGCTTCCAAATACATTTTCTTTTTATTTTTGCGTAAAATTTTCAATGTCGCTCCATTTTCCGTAATAGCTACAACCACGTCGCCATCAGCAGCAAACATTTGATGTCTTATCAAAACAACGTCCCTATCAAGTATTCCCATGTCAATCATACTATCGCCTTGAACCTTGAGTGCGTAGTACGATTGATTTCTGTCTAATTTAATATCATATGGAACTTGTATTGGCTCTGATTCTTCAATAGGATCAATTGGTTCACCAGCAGCAATATAGCCCAAAAGTGGTATTGTTCTCTTTTGGGTTACTGGGGTAATTCCTCTGTTCTTGTAATGAGCACGTCTAATATAACCTTTACTTTCCAGCTCTTTAACAAAATATTGGGCGGTGCTTAAATTGTCAGTCTTAAGGAGACTTGCCAATTCTCGAAGTGATGGAGAATATCCTTTTGTATTTATAAAAGAGTTAATAAAGTCTAGAGCCTCTTTTTGCCTACCAGTGATGGGCTTGACTTTTGGTGTTGTCATATGATAACTTTATGGTAAATTTACAGTAGTGTCAAGTGCAAATATCCAAGGATAAACTATTATGAAACAGTTATTAATAATACAGGCTAAGCCAAACCCAATAGGAAAAGATCGTATTTTAAACTTTATTCCATCGCCTCAGCTTGCCGGCGAATGGGTAGATTTCAAAAATAGTGGGAGCGAGGGTTATGTGCTTGAAAATATAAAACTTGACCACATAGCTTACACATCTAAATATCCAAACGGTGTCTGGGATGAAGTAATGGGGTTTGCAGGTATTCTAGGTGTAAATAAAATAATTCGTATCCATTCAGGAGGGAAAATGCCACTTGAAAATCTTGCTCCCATAGACATGGTTGGTGCTGATTATCATTTATTCACGGGCAAATCTTACATCTGGAACAACGATAAAAAAGATTCTCCTCGCTTAGTTTTGAAACAAAATGGGAAAGTGTATGAAATCGATAAAGCCTCCTATTCAGCTGATCCACTTGAAGGGAAGATATTAATAAGAAATTTGGATACTCTAGTATGACTTTTAGAGTAATATTAGGTTAAAGTACAGATCAGTGCCTCCCTGTGTAAAAATTTACAGATAGGTTAGAGCAAGAGAATCAAATACGTAATTTATAGTTAAATTGTCAAACTACTTATGAATATACAGAATGATCCCAGAGGATCAATTTGGAGGAAATGGGATTTACATGTCCATAGTCCTGCCTCATTTAGCTACAAGGGTACCTACCCTCAATTTTTTGATCAGATTGAAAAATCGGATTGTGATGTTATTGGTATCAATGATTACTGCTCTGTAGAGGGGTATAAGCAGTTTATAGCCAAAGTACCAAATTCAAACAAAATTACCCTGCCCGTGGTTGAGTTTAGGATGACCAACGCACTGTTAAACAAAAATTCTAAAAATGGTCAACGAATAAACTTTCATATCATTTTTAGCAACGAAATCGACATTTTAGATATAGAAAACTTCCTAAAGTCACTTATAGTTAACGGGAGTCAAATCTCCAGTAAATATTCTGATAGCAAGTTCCTGTATGAGAGTGTAGCTGTTGACTTCGCCAAAACAAAGGAATTACTTGAGGCAAACCCAACCTTCAGAGGAAAATACTTAATTTGGATGCCGTATGACGAGTATGGTGGTATTGACAATATTGATCCAGTAAATGATCAGTGGTTTAAACAAGGACTTATAAATGATTCTCATTTTATTGGTTCGTCGAATCAAAAACAAATAGATTTCTTTCTTTGGAAAGATAGTAAAATTAAAGAGGAAAAGTTTAAAGAGTGGTTCGAGGATAAAAAACCCTGTCTTAAAGGTAGTGATTCTCACGAATACACATATCCAATTGGGGCAATGCGAAATGAAAACTCTCAAGCTGGCGAAAGATGTTGTTGGATAAAAGCTGATCCAACTTTTGGTGGGTTAAGACAAGTTGTAAATGAACCAGAGGATAGAATCTTCATTGGTAAAATGCCCCCAAAGTTACTCGACATTGAGAGTAATAAATCCCGTTATATTAAGACTATATCTTTGAAATCAGTGGACAGAACCAAAGAGAACCCCTGGTTTGATAATGAAATACCTATCAATCCTGGCTTGGTAGCAATTATTGGCAAAAAGGGGAGCGGTAAAAGCGCGCAAGCAGACTCCCTCGCTTTGGCGGGAAAAAGTCACACCGATTCGAATACCTACTCTTTTTTAAGAGATGATAAGTTCAGAAAAAAAGGATTAGCGAAACAATATGAAGTGATACTAACTTGGGAGGATGGCATATCGATTAAGTCGAGTCTTGATGATCAAGTAAAGCTCACAGAGCCTGAACAAGTAAAATATCTTCCTCAGAAATTTGTTGAAGCGATTTGCGATAATAGTGGTGTCAATCAACTTTTTCAGCAGGAAATCGACAAAGTAATCTTTTCATATGTTCCTGAGGAAAATAGAAATAACACTAGTAATTTAAATGATTTAATTAGGCTAAAAACCGGACTTATTGACAGCAATGTTGAAACTTTAAAGCAAAAAGTATCAGAACAAAATAATGTGATATGTAAACTAGAAGACAAAAAACTTCCAACATATCTCGGAAGGCTCCTGCGTAATTTGGAGGAAAAACAACGAGAGCTAAAAAATTTAGTCAAACCAAAGAAAGTCTCAGAGCCTAAAAGCAAGCCGTCGAAAGAGGTAGAAGATAAAATCTCAGCTCTTAATAAATCCCTTGAAAATGTTGAAAAACTAATTGGAGAAAAGCAAATAGCATTAAAGGTTATTAACCAAAACTTCACAAAGGTCCAAAACCTAGAAATTGCTCTAGGCAGTCTCCAAAAGCAATTTAACGATTTTATTTCTAGCTATAGAGAAGATTTAACCCTTTTGGGTATTGATTCTGAGAAACTCTTAAGAATCAAAATAAATGAAACTCTTATCGCACAAAAGAAAACTCTTATAAACTTAGAAAATCGTAAATTAACTGCTTTATTATCAGAACAAGGAAACGCAAAAACAAGTCTAGTTATAAAGAAGAAAGGGATTCAGGCAAATTTAAAAACAATCGTTGAAGGCCTTGACCAAGAAAACAACAACTTTCGAGAATATCAAAAAGCGTTGAAAGTATACCAGACAAAACGAAGGTTAATCGAAGGGGCAGATGATGATACAAGCCTAACGACTATAAAATCCCTAACTAGTGAAATACAGTATATCCAGAAGGGCTTAGATGAAAATATTGAAGCATCGGAAAAACTTAGAGATCAGACGGTTGAGCAAATTTATGATGAACATTTAAAAAAGATTTCATTTTATGAAGAAATCTATGCTCCCCTAGTCAAGGTCATAAGTAATAAGGAGGAGGAACAAAGAGAAACAGGCAGTGTGCTTAATTTTGATGTTGGTATAGTTTTTGACAAACTAAATTTTCCCATAGATTTTTTATCCTTTATTAATCAAAGCAGAGATGGCAGTTTTCAAGGGAAAGATGAAGCGCTAACTAGAGTAAAGGAAACTATCGCAAACAATGACCTGAAAACAAAAGATGGCGTTGTAAATCTAATAAAGGAACTTATCGAGTGTCTAAGGGTAGACAAATCAGTAAAGGAAAATCCGTCCAAACTCCTCGATGATCAACTAATAAAAAGTGATGGTAAGAAATTAGAACTTTATAACTATCTTTATGGACTAAAATATCTGGAGGTCAAATATAATATTACTTTCAATGGTAAAGATCTAAATGAGAATGAATTTTCACCTGGGGAAATAGGGGCGTTGTTGCTAATATTTTACTTACTAATAGACAAGAACAAAGTGCCCCTTATAATTGACCAACCGGAAGAAAATCTAGATAATGAATCTGTCTATACCCTTCTTGTTCCCTACATAAAACAAGCCAAGAAAGAACGACAGATCATTATTGTTACCCATAACCCTAACCTTGCCGTTGTCTGTGATGCGGAACAAATAATCAGCTCCGAGATGAACAAGCATACCTATGAAATTAGATATACTTCTGGTAGCATAGAAAATCCGATGATCAACAAGAAAATACTAGATGTTCTAGAAGGAACACTTCCAGCTTTTCAAAAAAGAGATCAAAAGTATCTAAAAAGGGTGACTGTTTTAGAAAACGAGACCTAAGTAAAACAGTTTCATAATTGGAATCAAATTACAACGGAACAAGTTGCATTTATTGCAAAGCAAATTGATGATTTGGAAAAAGAAAAAATAAAAATTGCTTTATACGGATCAAACATTCAAAAACTTAGAGATTCTTTCAAATTGCTACTCGATAATTTTTATACTACCTTTCAAAATGCTTCATTACCTCAACGGAAGATTCTTTTACACTTTCTATTTCCCGCAGGGCTTATTTGGGATTACGATGAATGGAGTTTAAAAACAAGCTCTCTAAAGGCAAAAAAGGTTGTATTTGTTCAAAGAAATAAAGAAGCGTTTGAGACTTTGGTAGAAATGCCAGAAAGCAATATAAATTACAACTAAGTTTTGTAATGTTATACTATCCTCATATGCTTAATCCTCAAGATGCGAAGGTCATTCAGAATATTACTGCCAAAATAAAGGCGTTAAGGCTCGAACAGCGTTTAACACAAGCGCAGCTTGCCAAAAAAGCAGGAATTAACACCAATTATTATGCAAAGATGGAAAGAGAGAACCCTAGCTTGTCAGTCATCACTTTAAAAAAGGTTTTGACTGCGCTTAAAGTCAGATCTTCGGATGTTCTGCCTTTTTAGTTAGTTGTAAGCTTTTTCTGCTTCTGTAAATCCTCATAGATCTTTTTAAGATGCTCTGGATCTTCGTGATTTATATTGTGATAAGTTGCCTGCATATACTCGAAAAGCTCAATTGCCATTTCAGGCGTTGCATTTTCCGGATCAAAGATCTTAAGGTAATTTATCACGGCTTCAATATCTTTTTCGCTTATTTGATAATTTTTCATATCCATATTATACAACTTCCAAATTTCTGCGACTAATAGATATATTTTCCAAGCTTAAGAAACTGAAACATATTATTTGACAAAGATTTGCTACTTATCCTTCGCATTAGCTCCTTGCTATACGTCTGAGAAAGAATATTTAAGCTTCCTTCCCAAAGTATTTTGCGATCAAGAATGGCAACCTTTCTATGGTTATAATTTGTGTTTAGTAATACCTGAACACCTATCATCTCAAAGTTTCTGATTTCTACATCTGCCTGCTGTCTCATAGATAGGTCGTGATCATAAGGATTTCTGGTAATTACGTATACTTTTACCTTTCTTGCGACCAAGGATGCAAAATGACGCTTTAAGGTACTCATTCTTTGATGTGTGATGTAAGGACTTTCAATAATTACCTCTTTTTTACAGTGCTTGAGATCCGCGACAAATTGCTTGTAAAAAGAATCATCATCAAAAAGCTTTGAATGAGTAAGATCAGGTGAGATTATGTTAAACCTTTGAAGTAAGGTTATTAGATGATCAATCATGATTATTCACCCCCTTTCCGTTTGGTAATTTGATTGTACGAATAACAGAGACCTTTCCGTTATAATAGGTAAAGCCTCGTGTTTTAAGTTGTTCGAAAGTATTTAGAAGACTGGGAAGAATGGTGTTCCACCTACGGGACACTTCGCCCGCCATACAAAGCTTAGAAATTTAATTTATAAAAATAATACCGTGTACAAAGATATAATAAGCTACAAATTAGCAGAAGGTGTTACAGAAAAACATTTGTTAGATGTTGCAAGTGAAATTATAAAAACCTGGATGAGTAAGCAGAAAGGGTTTATTAAATGGGAAATTAACAAAAATATAGAGGGTGGTTATACCGACTTTGTCTATTGGGAGTCAAAAGAAGATGCTGATAAATCAGAATCAGACATGGTAAATATTCCAAATGCCAGTGATTGGTTTTCGTGCTACAAAAAGGGCTCAATATCTAGTAAAAGCGTTAACCAAATCGCAGCATTTAGTCGGTAAAATAATAAAAAAGGTATTTTGTTATTTGATAATTAATGGAAAAAAATATAACTAAAAAAACAATCGCTACCGGTGTAGTACATAGGGTGCCCGGTGATTTAAGAGAAACTTTAGCTTCTAAACCAGCTGTGCTTGAAAAATGGAACAGCCTTACTCCGCTTGCACGTAATGAGTGGATATGTTGGACCACTATTGTTAAAAAACCAGAAACAAGAAAAGAACATATAGATCGTTTGTGTGCTGACCTTATCAAAGGAAAACGTAGGCCCTGCTGTTGGCCTGGTTGCCCTCATCGCAGACCCAATGCAAACAAGGGGTTTAAATAACAAACCCTAGTTTACCTCAGCCCACGAAATCAATCAGAACTTTTTTTGAAAATGCCTATTCTTATTATTTCTATTTCTTATTTCAATATATTTTGTTTACAGGATCTTAAATACAAAAAGTCCACCTCTTCCACGAAAATGATAGAATTAAATTGTATGTTAGTAAGGTCGTTAAGTATTAGTAAATAATATGGCTGCTTTAAATCGGAGAGAGCTTTTTAACTTGTTTGTACCCAGTAGTACACCTGAGGTTGCTTCTCCTGAGACTGTGGTGTCCGAAAATATTATGCCCGATGCCCCTACGTGGTCTAGGAGATCCTTTCTTAAATTTATTCTTGCAGCTGGAGCAGCTACTACTCTTTCGGATCTTAATATAGAAACCGCAGATGCACAGGAGCCAGTTTCTGATGAAGGCGCTGAGGAAGATGCAACTGAATCAGTTACTTCCATAAAACTAGATGAGAAAACCGAAGAAGCTAAAAATCCGTATACCCAGACTTTACTTGAACAAGGTTTGGTGATGGTTGCAAAATCTATTGCTGAGAGTACTTTTGAAAAATTGGGTATTGAACACGGTAATAAGTCTTTGACAGATGAACGGTTAGTTGAAATGCTGAGGGACAAGCCTATAGAAGGTTTATTGGAGGGCGGAATTTTAGGCCCAGTTTTAGAGGAGGCAATATTTCGCGCTTTACCCTCGAGTTTAATCAACAATATGAGTAGGCGAAGTAGGTGGGGAATAGGTATATCTTCTACGGTTTTATTTGCACTAGCCCATAACCGCGAGCCGGATGAATCTGGGAATATTCAATTTGCTAAATCTATACCTATAAGTCAGTTCATGGGTGGTTTATTTTATTGGTATTTAATGAGGGAGAGGGGTTACACACAAGCTGTACTAGCCCATTCTGCCAACAACACAGTTGCGTTGTCGATAGGAATCTTACTTTTTAAATCCTATCCAGATGAAAAAGCGCTCCAGGTGAGTGAAAAACTTTTTGGAATTAAAGATGCTGGGGGACTTTCTAAGGCTAAGGCAACTTCCTCTCTGGAAACCCCGATGACAAGTTAAGTAGAAATAAAATAACCTCTATTCGCATTAATAATGTCCCTTGTTTTTGATATAGTTAATTTATGAACTCGTTTGTTTGGTATTCAAAATTAATTAAACCTAGTTGGGCTCCCCCTAGTTGGATTTTTGGCCCTGTGTGGTCTTTTTTGTACGTAACTATTTTTATTTCTTTTGGCGCTGTATTTTTAAAAGTAATTAAAAAAGAAATTCCTGCAATTGTAATTTTACCCTTTGTTTTAAATTTAATTTTTAATGCAGCATTTACTCCTTTGCAGTTTGGGTTAAAAAATAATGCTTTAGCTCTAGTTGATATTTTGTTAGTTTTAGCAACTTTAATTTGGCTAATGATTACAATTTATCCTCACTTAAAATGGGTTACTTATGCCCAAGTTCCCTACTTACTGTGGGTTTGCTTTGCAACAATTTTGCAAGTAACAGTTACTTATTTGAATAGATAAAGTTTTTATAAACACTATTTTATGACTACAGACGAAGCATCCCTTAACTTAAAAACGGAAAGACTGCCCGAAATTTTATATCATGGATCTCCTGCTTCGGACATCGCTGCCCTAGAACCGAGAAAAAGATACACGCCTGGAAAAGATAAAATTAGTGCCCCTCCCCGAGTTTATGCAAGTCCAAACCCCGCATTTTCTGCAGCACATTCTTTTGCTTGGGGTAGCAATGAGGGATTTAGGTTGTCAGTAGATTCTGCAGGAAAGGTATTGTTTACAGTTCCAATTAAGTTTAAACAACGTCTAGAGCAACCGGTTTTTATTTACAAATTTCCTTCAGAGGGTTTTGTACATACAGACGAAGAAAAAACTGGGCAAACTTATCACACTGAAGGTACTGTTAAACCAACTGAAATAGAGGCCTTTGAAAATGTTCAAAAAGCTATAGAACATCTTGGTGGTGTAGTTGAGTATTTTGAAGATCTAAATCAGGAATAAAATAATCCCCTCCCTTCTCCCGAACAAAGGTTTATTTATAATCCCCAAGCGAATAGAATACTTTCAGTCAAAGTATTCCTAAAATTATGATCAATTTAAAAAAATTTGTTATTAACCCTACTAACGAATTTCATATTTTAAGACACTTTGATTTTGTTAGTGAGCATTACAAAAAAACCTTACTCGGCAAGCCTTATTACTATTACGACCAGAGCCAAGGCAAATTTGTTTTATCAAAAATTACACAGTGTGATATTAAAAATGCTTTAAAAGTAGTAGGCACTAAATTTAACAGCGATGTTGTTGGTATTGAAAACCCCAAAAAATTACTAAAAATAGCCCAAGCTGAGTTTAAAAAATTAAAAGACTCTGGAAGTTTAAATTGGGCCCAAAACACCGGGTTTAAAACCACCTCTTTTACAGTTGGTTACAAATTACCTGTGGGTAAAATAAATTGTTTATTAGTAAGTAATATTTCTACAAAAGATAAAAATAAAATAAAAAGTGCTCCTCGAAGTAGTTGTAAGGGGGAAAGTAGTGTTTTAGTAAATACTATTACGGGGTTAAAGCTAGATACTACAACAACAATTAGTGTAGAGTTAGTCGATCCGGTACAACTACCTTTTTTTATAGTAACTGCGTACCCTAATTGCTCAATTTCCCCCAACCTTTCTTTTAATGACTTGGTTTTTGTAGTTTAAGTTTTTACCTTTGGTTTTGCCAACTTCTTATTCAAATACTATAAAATGTTAGAATTGAAATGTGTTAATGCCCGATACTCGTTTAGAATCTTATATTGAAGAAGAAACCGACGTTTTACTGACTACCACTGCGCGCAAATACTCCTCACCTGTGCCTCCTGAGTGGGCTAAACCTGGCGAGTACTTACTTACATTAGAGCCTTACGTAGCAGACAACGGTGTGTTAACAATTGGAAACAGTGGTTTGATCGTGGATATTGGTCATTCAGTAGACGATGTTCCCCCTCCCTACAAATGGCCTATGTCGTATAAGCCAGATAGTAGCTTTAAGGAGCATAATAGAAATATATTTAAAAACACAACGGTATTTTGTAGTGCCTTTATTAGGTTTTTAGAATTCTATGACCAACTAACTAAGGAAAATCCTAAATATTTTAATGCTTTTATGGTTGGTGAAACTAATAAAAGTATGTTTAATTTTAGAAAGAGGGTGTTTGATGATTTAGCTCCCAACTCTTTTGTGAAGCCGAAGCAATCTTTTCGATTAAATATGGATTATCCCTATGAGTTGGACTTGTGTAAAGTCCTAAACAGTTACACGGGACTTTCTGCAATTTCTAATAACTCCAACTTAACTCTTATCACTAAACTTGCCAGCAGGGCACGGGTTGGGGAGTGGGCAATGCTTACTAGCCCGACATCTTTGTTTGGTATTTAGTAATTCAAAATTTTTCTATCTGTTAGAATAACTCGGGTATACCTTGCCACGAAATTATGTCAAAAAAAATAATATTTTTAATATTTGTATTACTTTTTACCTTTTTTGGGCTTAAATATTTAAATGAGGGAAAAGACTTAATAAAAATAGTTAAACTAGCAAAGCTAAACTTTTTTTTATTGGCCCTTTTATTACAGGTTGTTTTTTATTTTTTTTATTCTGTTTTACACCAAAAGATTTTAGCTATTTATAAAATAAATTGGAGTTTAGAAAAAGTAGCATCTTTAGTATTGGGGTCGTTATTTGTGAGTTTATTAGTTCCCTTAGGCTCTTTAGCAGGGAGCAGTGTGTTTATAACTGCAGGAAAAAAAGAACAAATTTCTAAAACAAAAAGTTCTTCTGCGGTTTTACTTATATTATTTGTAGATTTTTTAAGCTTGTTAGTACTCTTATGTGCGGGATTTGGTACCTTGATAATAAAAAAAGACGTTTTGGAATATCAGCTTATAGGTTTACTGCTTTTTTTACTCATGACTTTGGGTTTATTTGTTCTTTTAGTACTTGGACAGGCTAGCCCTAAGAGCATCTCCAAGTTAGTAGACTTATTACATAAATTTGTAAACAGGTTTAGTAGGTTTTTTCCCACTGCCAAAATGTTGTCTAAAGATTGGCCTACTAAAAAATCGGAGGAGGTTATTTATTTGTCTAAAACTTTTTGGAGTAACAAAAAAACCATTATTAGATCTTTTTGGGTTGTTTTAACCGCACATTTTATTGAGCTTTTGGTTTTATTTTTTGTTTTTATGGCTTTTGGTACGGTAGTTACCCCAGGAGTGTTGTTTGCCGGGTACAGTATTGGCGTTTTGTTTTGGATTATTTCCCCGACACCTCAGGGGATTGGTATTGTTGAGTCAGTTATGCCCTTAGTTTTTGTATCTTTGGGGGTTGATATTGGTGTAGCAACGCTTACTACTTTAACTTTTAGAGGGTTAACTATTTGGTTACCAGCTTTTTTAGGTTTTTTTAGCTTAAAGTTTTTGGTATAAATTTAGTAAATTTATATAGTAATATTTAGTTATGCTCTTAAACTTTTTATTTTCTTTAGCCTTAATTATAAACCCCGTTTACGCCCACGAACCTGTTACAAAACAAAGTAGTGTAACTCAATTTGAAGCAAGTAAATTAAGTGATGAAGAATTTTATAGTAAGGCTTTAGAGCTTGGTGATCCTTCTGAACAATCCTTAGCCTTATACGGAAATTTAACTAAACCTGGTCAGATAAGTTTATATACTTTTACACCCAGCAAAAATGGTGAGGTGCCTATTGAGGTGTTAGTTCCAGTTAGGTTTAAAAATTTAAATTTTAAACCCTCGTACTTTTTTTTAGCCCCAAATATAAAAGATAAATCTAGTGACCAACTAGATATTCCCGTTCCAGAAAATTACGGAATTAAAATAGTTAACGTAGTTAGTAACCCCAGAGAGGTATTTTATGAGCCATTTAGTTTAGAAAGACTTTATAAAGGTAGGGAGCTTAAATTTATTGTAACTGAAAACACTAAATATTTTGTAGGTGTCTTTGAACCTAACAATTATATAGGTGACTACTCTCTTGGAATTGGTACCGTAGAAAATTTTAAAAATGTTTCAAAAAAATCTTTATTTGTTAGTTTGTTTAAAATTAAAATGGGGATTGTAGGGGAGACTGTTGTTATGTGGCAACAGTTTTTTGGTACTTTACTTATGGTTATAGGTTTAATTATAGGTTTGGGCGCGGTTACTGTGATTGATTTGCACGGATTTTTAGGAAGGTATGACCCCTACTGGCTAAAAGCTTCTATAAGCGCTCATAAAATTACAAAACCCTTAATTTGGTTAGGAACTATTTTTCTAGCTATTGGGGGAGTTGTTTTAAATTGGCAAGGTTGGTTTACAGGGGTGGCACTTTTTCAACTTGTGCTTTTACTTATAATGTTGATAAATGGCAGCTATCTAAGTTTTGTTATTAGTCCAAAACTTTTAAAATTAGAAAAAGTAAAAGCCGCAAAAATGGATAAGTCTTTACAAAGAAAAATTGCTGTCGCCTTTGTGGTGTCTTTTATTACCTGGTGGCTTCAGGTTTTATTGCTGGTTTGGAACGTAATTGTCTTTAAATAAATACTATAAGATAATGCTTTACTTTTGAAATAAATAGTATATGATTCTATTATTACTCAATTTTTAACTGTATCTTATTTGTATCGCTGTTAAGTACCTCCCCTTTTACATGCATTCTCAAAGAACAATTACTCCAAAGGTGGTGAAATTTAAATGAAATTATACGTAGGTAATTTACCATACACTATAACCGATGCTGATTTGCAAAAATTATTCGAAGAATTTGGACCTGTATCCTCAGCTTTCATTATTGTTGATAAAATGAACAATAACAGAAGTAAAGGATTCGGATTTGTTGAAATGTCTGACGAAGATGCAAAAAAGGCTATAGCTGCATTAGATCAAAAAGACTTCAATGGAAGAAATTTGATAGTTAATGAAGCTCGTCCTCAAGTAGAAAGATAATAATATTTTCCGGGGGCGATTACTTCAATCCCGGATTTATATAAAAACCTCCCCCCTTTTTTTAATCACTTTAATTTGTTGGTCACAGTTTTTTAGAATGTTATTATTGTGTAAGAAATGGAAATAAACAAAATATCTTCTTTAACCAGTAATGAAAACTCCTCGGATTTAACCGTCAGTATTTTAAGTGGTGTGGTTATTATTGAAGAAGGCAAGGTACTACTAACTAAAGATAACAAAGATGATTTTTGGAAATTACCTGGTGGAAAAATAAATGATTCAGAGAACTTAATCCAGGCTGCAAAAAGAGAGGCTTTGGAAGAGACAGGAAAAAGAGTGAAAATATTAAATAAATCCCCGGTTTTTTATACGATTAACAAAGAAAATTTTATCGCCATTTTAATTCATTACTTTGCGCAGTTTATAGATAATAAAAAACTTAATCCTATAGACAAAAAAGTAGTAGTAGCAAAGATGTTTTCTCTAAAAGATCTCCCTACCGATTTAGGAATTAATGTTCTTCCTGTTTTGTACAAGTCTGGTATTTTAACTAATTAATTTTTAAAATTATAAACATGAAAGGCTTTATTGAATTTATAAGAACCCAAGGAGTAGTTGGTTTAGCTGTTGGTTTTATTTTAGGAGGTTCTGTTAAGTCGGTTGTGACTGCCTTGGTAGACGATTTAATCACCCCGTTATTAGCGCCCTTGCTAGGGTCGACTAAGGGATTAGCTGCTGCTGTACTTAAACTTGGTCCTGTAACTTTACTTTATGGGCACTTTTTAGGAGTATTAATAGATTTTGCTATTATTGCAGCCGTTGTTTATTTTTTTGTTAAAGGTTTTGGCTTTGATAAATTAGACAAAAAGAGATAGTTTTTATAAAAGCCTTAGTAAGGCTATTAGTTTAACGTTATCCTTTTTCATCACTTTTCATCACAAAGTAACTCTTGTCATAAGGGTGTCTCCCATATTATATTAGACACGTATGATAGTTCTTGCCAACAAACTTTACACTAGTGACGAAACCGCCGATGTTATTGGTGTAACTTCGAGAACTTTATACAGATATGTAAAAAATGGGGAAATTTCTCCTGAGACAAAAACAAAAAGCGGTACCTACCGTTTTGTTAGAGAGGAGATTTACAAATATTTGTACCCAGATAATTTTAAAGAAATATTAGAACAAGTTAAATTGGTGGAGCAGGAGAGTACCAAGTATTCTACACCTGGTAATACGGCATTTGATATGCCAACACAAACTCGGGCACAGGATATAAGTCAACATTTACCTGCCCAGTCATCAACAAATAACACCCAACCTAATAACCTAGTTGGTGACGATGTTGATTCTGCGCCACTTTCTTTAAACAAAGAAGAAAGCCCTGCTCCTACACCAATAAATACAGAAGTCCCACCTTTAGAAGAAGAAATTGACTTAGATAAAGAGCTAAAAGATTTAGAAAAAGACCTTACAGCTAATATTTCTGCTCCCGCTCCTGCCACAGCTAATTTCAATGAAAACCCTAATACTTACAACTCTGACACGTCACAAAATTTAAAAACTGTAGTAGAACCCGAGCTTAGTGCTCCCGCTCCTGCCCAGTCTTCTAACACGAATGACTCCGTGTCCCCTTTAGAAGAGAGCAAGAGTATTAATTCGGGTTCTACCGAAAATTCTAACAACAATACCAATAACCCGTCACCTTTAACTACTGAAAATTCTGGCAGTTCTACAGGTGAGCCTTGGAATTACTACAGTAATGAAGGACTAGGTTTATTAGAGATTGCTAAAAAACTCAATGATTTAAGCAAGGAAACAGGTAGAAAATATGCTGCAACCATGTATGGAGGTTTGTCTTTACATCAAGATATAGACGAATTCTTTACTATTCACTTTTATGTTGAATCCGAAGATTTAAATTGGTGGATAGAGCAACTTGGTCTTAAATCCAGCGAAAAAGAAAAAGCCAATGTGTGTTTAATAGCAAGTAGTGACACTAATATCTTTAAGGACGCTTATAAATTAAGGGGTCTATTTGTAGCCTCAGATCAAAAACTAATTGAAGACTTAATGAAGAATGGCGAAAAAGAGTTAGCAAAATCTTTAATTTAAGCACCAAAAGGCTCCCTACTTTGTTTTTTCCCCGTCGTATATTATACTTATGCTAATTATATGGGGTGAGATTTTAGGTCTCACCTTTTTTTATGCTAAATAGTGGTATAAAAAATAACTTATTTAATTATGATTACAGAATTTAGTGCAGCATTAAACCAAGTAGCTACAGAGAGAGGGATCTCTCCGGATAGTGTATTGCAGGCCTTAAATAGTGCCTTAGTGGCAGCCTATAACAGAGACTTTGAAGAAGATGCAAACGAAGATGATGTTTTGGTAGCCCATATTGATCCCATCACAGGTGAGGCGAAAATACTTAAGAACGGTAAAGATGTTACTCCTCCTGGATTTGGAAGAATAGCTACACAAACAGCTAAGCAGGTAATAATTCAACAAATAAGAAAAACTGAAACAGACAATATTTTAGAAGAATATAGAGATAAACTTGGAACTATAGTATATGGAGTAATTTTTAGAATAGACTCCAACTTAGTAGTTCTAGACTTAGGAAGAATACACGGTGTAATGCCCCTTAGAGAGCAAGTAGAAACAGAAAACTATAGAATGGGTCAAAGATTAAATGTTTTAGTTAAAGATATTCAAGATGGCCCCAGGGGTACCGAAATTATTGTTTCTAGATCGGATAAAGATTTTGTAAAAGCGTTATTTTTGTCTGAAGTTCCTGAAATGCAGTCTGGTGTTGTTACAGTAAGGGCTTTAGCAAGAGAAGCGGGAAGTAGAACAAAAATTGCAGTTATCTCAAGTGAAAGCAGTATTGATCCAGTAGGTGCTTGTGTTGGACATAAGGGTGTAAGAGTACAAAGTGTTTTGGAAGAATTAAATGGTGAAAAAGTAGATATAGTGCCTTTCAGCGCGGATATCGAAAAATTCATTGCTAATAGTCTTTCGCCCGCAACAGTTACTGGTATAAAACTTAACGAAGAAACTAAAACTGCAGTAGTTAGAGTTCCTGAAGATCAGCAGTCTTTAGCTATTGGAAAACAGGGACAAAACGTTAGATTAGCTCATAAATTAACAGAGTGGAAAATAGATATAGAAGGAGTAGAGGACCTAGCAAAGGCCACTGCAGAGATAGATAAAAACTCTGAAAATGAAGAAAAGGATCAAAAAGTTAGAAAAAAGAGAACTACTCCAATTGCAGTTTTAGGTTTAGACAAAAAGGTTGAAAAAGCTTTAAGAAATGTTGATGTATCTACCGTAGAAAAATTAAAAGAGGTAGATAGAAAAAGCTTGTTAGAAATAGAAGGTATTGGGCCAAGAACGGCTGAAAAAATACTAAAAATATTAAGTGTTCACTAAAAAAAATTAATGAATAGACCTCCAATAGTCACTGTGATGGGCCATGTTGATCATGGTAAAACGTCGTTACTAGATGCTTTAAGAAACACTTCAGTAGTAAACACCGAAAGCGGTGGTATTACTCAACACATTGGTGCTTCACAGATTACTCACAATAATAAAAAGATAACTTTTATAGATACCCCTGGGCACGCAGCCTTTTCGGAAATGCGTTCAAGAGGGGGAAAAGCCGCCGATATAGTTATTTTAGTAGTAGCTGCAAACGATGGTGTTAAACCCCAAACAAAAGAGGCAATTGCGCATGCAAAGGCAGCTAAGGTGCCAATTATTGTTGCTATAAATAAGGTTGATTTACCAGGTGTTAATGTGTCAAAGGTAAAAAACCAGTTGTTAGAATATGATCTACAACTTGAGGAGTTCGGTGGAGAAATTATCAGTGTAGAGGTTTCGGCCACAATGAAGACTAACTTAGACAAACTTTTAGATTCTATTTTAGCTATTTGGGAAATGACTGAAGATACAAAAGAGAGCAAAGACCTAAAAGGATTTGTTTTAGAATCGAAGCATGACTCTAAAAAAGGCTATACTGCTACCTTAATTGTTACTAACGGTTCTTTATCAGTTGGCCAAGAAATATTAATTGGTAAGGCTATTAAATGTAAGGTTAAATCTATTGTAGATTTTTTAGGCAAAAAAGTTACAACACTACAGGCGGGTGATCCCGGTGAAATACTGGGCCTTAAGGAGTTACCTCAATCCGGAGAAACTTTTGTTTTATATACAGGTCAAAGTTTAGATACAACAGTTGAAGAAATTGAAGAAGTAGAAAATGATGAGAATTTTGATCCTTTTGCTGCAAAAGGTGGGGAATTGAACCTTATTTTAAGAGCCGACACCCAGGGAACGTTAGAAGCTTTAGTGGGTAGCTTGCAAAAACTGGAGTACGAAGGGAATAAAGTTACTATTATTTTAAAAGATGTTGGTGAGGTAAAGGAAAGCGATCTACTTTTAGCTTCTGTTTCTAAGGCCATCGTTGTTGCTTTTAAGGTTGCTGTTGCTGGAAAAATAGTTGATAAATCTCGCGAAATGAAAATTTTGGTAAGAAAATACGATATTATTTACGAACTAATTGAAGAAATTCAAGGTGCTCTTGAGGGTGTTTTTGAATTGAAAGAGGAAAAGGTTAAGGGAAGAGCTGAAATTCTTAAAATATTTCCACTTCCTTCGGGTGATGTAGTTGCTGGGTGCTTGATAACACACGGACGTTTAAGAGAAGGGGACTCAGTTTCGATAAGAACAGAGCCAAACAAAGAGGCTGAGGTATTTAAAAGCAAAATAAAAATTCTTAAAAAAGCCTCCGTTCAGACCAAAACTATAGGTATTGACACCGAGTGTGGCGTTTTGCTTAACTCTGGCTACGATAAACTTAAAGAAGGCATGCTTCTTGAAGTCCTATAGTATTAGTGATATAATCCCCTAACTTAATAATAATAGTCCCGCCCAATCTTAAATAGCATGCAACAGAACAAGATTGGAGACTTTAGTAACAATCTAAAGAATTCTAAAAATATCGCCATAGTTTGTGATACCACTAAGGGTTTGGACTCTTTGTGTGCCGCTATAGGATTGAGAGAACTTATTACCGCCTTTTTAAAAGAAGAAGAAAATTTTTCTGCAGAAGTATATTTTTTATCCCCCCTACCAGAAGGGTCAGAAGAGTTTACGCAAAATATTACAATTTTTGACAAAATAGGTGAAATTACCTTATATATAAAATTTCCGAGTGAAAATGTTGAAAAAGTTACCTACGACTTTGATAATAAGAAAAAGGAGTTTAATTTAGGTTTAACAGGGTTTAAAAAAGTTAAGGGTTACAAAGAAAAAATTGAATTTAAAGAAGAAAGAGAGAATTTTGATTTTGTTGTAGGCATTGGTTTTGAAGATAAAAAAGAGTTTGAAACTATTGTTCCTTACGTAAAAACCATTAAAAACCAGTTTATTTTTAATCACAAAAATTTAAAAGGCGACTCTTTAGTAGAAGGGGTTGTCGATATTTATTTTACCGAAAAGGTAAAACCCACTAAACTTGCCTCTTTGGCCCTGTTTACAGGTTTAAAGAGTTAGGTTATTACCCTTTATCGTTTGCTGATACTAGATACCTATTATAGGATGTTGTATACTTTGATTACGGTACATTGCCTGTGTTAAGGCATATGTGTTGTATTTACTAAGTGACGTGTTAGAATACTGTAGCAATCTATGGCTATTAAAAAAGAATTAAAAGAAAAATTAATAAAAGATTTTAGTACTGAAGAGGGAGATACTGGTTCTCCAGAAGTACAGGTGGCCTTGTTAAGTGAAAGAATTACAGAACTTACGGACCACTTAAAAGTACACAAACAGGATAATCATTCTCGAAGAGGCCTTTTAAAAATGGTTAGCACGAGAAGAAAATTATTAGCTTATTTAAAAAGAAAAAGTGAAGAAAGATACTTAGCTTTAATAAAAAGACTAGGTTTAAAAAAGTAATAAAAAATTAAATTGAGGAAAGGTAGTTTAAGTATTAAAAACGTAAGAACGCATAAGATGGTCGATTTAGGGCCTTTTTGTACGTTTGTACGTTTTACTTTCCTAAACTATCCCACCTCGAAAAATACACTATGAGTGAAGTAGTTACATCAATAGACTACCACGGTAAAAAATTGACCCTTAAAGCAGGTCGTTTAGCCCCACAGGCTGACATGGCTGTTTTAGCCAGTTTAGAAGGTACCACTGTTTTAGCAACAGTAGTTTCTGGCGTAAACGAAGTGGATCCGGGTTATTTACCTTTAATGGTCAGATACGAAGAGAAAATGTATGCAGGCGGTATAGTGCCTGGTGGAAAGTGGAATAAAAGGGAAGGAAGACCTAGTGATGAAAATGTAGTTGCTGGAAGATTAGTAGACCACGCAATTAGATACTTATTTCCTAAAGATTTTAGAGACGAAGTTCAGTTGGTTTTAACTGTAATGTCTGTTGACAAAAAAAGTGACCCAACCTTACTAGCTTTAATAGCAGCTTCTGCTGTCTTAACAGCTTCTCCATTACCTTTTGCAGGGCCAATTTCAAGTATGCATGTTGGTTATAAAGAGGGTAAGATGTTACCAAATCCAACTATGGAAGAGTCAGAGACATCTGATTTACACTTAATGATTTCTTATCTAGAAAATGAAAGAGTTCAGGCTATGGAAGCTAGTGCTAATTTAGTAACCGAAGAGGTACTAAAAGAAGCTATTAAATATGGCTTTGAAAGCTCCAAAGGTTTATTTAAATTTATAAATGACTTTGCCAAGCAAATAGGTAAGAAAAAAAGAGAGTACATTAGTTTTAGCTCCAGCGAAGGCATATACAAAGAAGTTAAAGCTAAGTTTGATTCCGATATAAATAAACTAGTCAGTAGCCCTAAAAATAAAGAAGATTTTTGGGCAGCATTTGATCTTATTAGAAAAAATGCTTTAGAAGAAATTGAGGGAAAACATTCCGAAGAAGAAGACTTTGATCCTAAAGAGGTGGGATACGCTGTAGATAAACTTCAACAAATAAATCTGCGTAATCTAGCCTTAGATAAGAATATGAGAATAGATGGTAGAAAACTTGACGAAGTTAGAAAAATTTCTGGAGAGGTAAACGTTTTACCTCAAGTTCATGGTAGTGCTTTATTTGAAAGGGGTTTAACTCAAGGTTTGTCTGTAGTTACTTTAGGGTCACCTGCAAATACCTTACATGCCGATACTATTTTTGGTGAATCAGATAGCAGATATTTCCACCACTACGTAGGTCTAGGATTTTCTACAGGAGAGCCTAGTAGACTAGGTGGGGTAGGAAACCGGGAGATAGGTCATGGACTATTGGCTCAAAAAGCTTTAATTCCAGTTTTACCTGATGTTTCTGAGTTCCCTTATGTTGTACGTGTAGTATCAGAAATTCTTTCTCAAAATGGATCCAGCTCTATGGCTGCAACATGTGGAAGTACTTTAGCTTTGATGGATGCCGGAGTTCCTATTAAAGGTATGGTTGGTGGGATATCTATAGGACTTATCTCTAATGACGAAGAAACCGACTACAGAATTTTAACGGATATTCAAGGAGCCGAGGACTTTGCTGGGCTCATGGACTTTAAAATGACTGGTACAGATAAAGGTGTAACTGCAATTCAGATGGATATAAAACCTAAAGGAATACCCTTAAACTTGTTTGATCAGATTATAGATAAATCTAAAACTGCAAGATTAAGTATTTTAGAAGAAATGAAAAAGATTATAGCTAATCCAAATAAAGATCTTAAAGATAACGCTCCTAGAGTAAAAGAAGTTACCATAAAGAAAGATCAAATTGGTTTAATTATTGGACCTGGTGGTAAAAATATTAAAGAAATTGAGGCAGTTTCTGGTGCAAGTTTAGACATTATTGAAAGAGAGCTTGACGCCTCCGTAATAATTATGTCTGATAACAAAGAGGCTTTAGAAATAGCTTTAAATAGAGTACGAGGTATGGTTGAAGAACCTGAAGTGGGTAAAATATACGAAGGACCTGTGACAAAATTATTTGCATTTGGCGCTTTAGTTGAATTTTTACCTCAGAAAGAGGGTTTAGTTCACGTTAGTGAAATTTCTGATGAATACGTAGAAGACATAAACCAGCACTTTAAAGAGGGTCAGGTTGTTAGAGTATTACTTAAAGAAATTGGAAATGACGGTAAGTACACTTTAACTCTTAAGTTTAAGGAGTGATACTAAAAGACTTATTTGGTATATTTAGATAGGGGTTTATTTATCATTCATTTGATGACCCCCTATTTAAAAATGTATTATTTATTACCCTTGGTAATTGCACAAATAGAATTGAGTAAATTTATAGAATTTTGATGAGAAGTTGCCCAAAATGTCATGCACAGATAAATAATCCCTTATCTTTCTTTTGCTTTGATTGTGGGTCTCGCCTTTTAATAAAAGAAAAGGAAGTTTCTTTCGACTCAAACAAAATTGAAGAGGTGGTCAGCGCAGACTCTAGTTCGATTGTTAACAAAGTATCTCACTTTGATGATAAAAAAACTAAAAAATGGAATTCCTTTGTGCTCGGGGCAAATGCCCTGTCCTTAATGTTTGTACTATTTTCCGCAGGGGTATTTTTTAGAACAAATTTTATTAAAAATACAAATACTATAGATCCCCTTGTTTCTGTAAACAGTGTAGAATTAGAGGTTAAAAACTTAGGCATAAAATTAGAAGAAGAGGTTTTAAAATCGGACTTTTACGCTGTGGTGCCTGGTGGCGTTATTTTCTACGCAGAAAGCAGTGACCCTGGATATCTAATGGGGTCTTTGCTTACTTCCCAGCAAAAGAAGTACATAGCGGATTCCTATGAATTAAAATTCTCTGATTTTTTAATTTTTATGAGGTCCGACTATGCCTTTGTTAAAAAGAACAAAAGTAGTTGGGCTATAATAACTAAGACAGGTGGTGTAGATTTTTTTGAAAGAACTTATGCGAAGTATCAAAAAAATAAAAGCAAAGATGCCCGCATTTTAACTTCTAGAATAGGGGAGTTTTTAGTCGTATCTAATGATCTTAATTTAGTTCAAGAAATGGAAGATGTTAATAATAAGATCTCTTTAGGTTTACAAAATAATGCGAATTTTTCTAGGAGTATTGGGAGTGTAAAAGATTACGTAGTATTCTTTGCCTACTCCCCCTCCAAAGATTTTTTAGCGGATGACCTTGAAGTAGATCTAAAGCTATTTGGGCTAGATAGTTTGCTAGAGGATTTAGGAAAGGTCGAGGGTTCTGGTTTGTATGTAGTAAAAGATTCAACTGGGTACTCGGTTAAGCAACTTAACTAATTATGGAAACAAAAAGTAAATACGAATTTAAAGAACTTGAGAACCTACAGAACGTTATAGACGGTTCTAAGACCCCCGAGGATTTAAAGACTTCGGTGTACGCTATGTTGGATAGATTGAATCGTATGGCTAAAATGGGTAATTACTCTCAAGATTATGAATACATTAGCTCTTATATAAATTGGATAGTTAGTGTGCCTTGGGGAATAGACTCTATAGAAAGTTTAGATATAAAAAAAACAGACGAAATGCTAAACAGAGAGCATTACGGCTTAAAATCAGTAAAAGAAAGAATTTTGGAGTACATCGCTACCCGAATTTTACTTACCAGAAGAGCTGAAACTGATAGTAAATATGAAAAAGCTTTAAAAAAGTCGCCTATTTTATGTTTAGTAGGTTTGCAGGGTGTAGGTAAAACAACTATGGCAAAAAGTGTGGCCAAAGCTTTAAACAGGGAATTTATCCGTGTTTCTATGGGTGCTTTAGGATCTACCTTAGAACTACGGGGTAGAAATAAGGCTATTCCCGGTGCGGAGCCTGGGCAGATAATTAAAAGCTTAATTAGAACTAAGGTTATGAACCCAGTTATATTATTGGATGAGTTGGATAAGGTATCTGGAGAAACGGGTCTAAGATCAGACATGATGGCGGTTTTACTTGAAATACTGGATCCAGAGCAAAACACCACATTTAGAGATCATTACATCGATTACCCTATGGACTTATCTAGTTGTCTTTTTATTGTGTCAGCAAACAATACTGGAACATTTAGTGCTGCCCTTATGGACAGGTTAGAGGTTATAAGAATGCCCAGTTACTCAGATGAAGAAAAAAAGGTAATTGCGCGAGATTATCTGTTGCCAAAATTAATTATCGATTCGGGTCTTGAAGAGGGATCCTTTACTGTTGAGGCACCTGTTTGGGATGACTTTATTAGGCCATTAGGATTTGATAGCGGGATTAGAAGTCTAAAAAAGAACTTAGACAGCGTAATCAGAAAAGCAGTAAAAGAAATTGTCACCGGAGAAAAAGAAAAAGTGGTAATTACTACCCAAAATTTTAAAGACTACCTCCCGAGTTATTAAGGTAAGTTTTATTCTTTTCAGTATTTTTTTGCCCTAGATAAAAAATTTTAGTTATGGAAATATCAAATAGAAGAGATTTATTTATAAAAATTAATAAAGCAGTGTTAAACTGTGGGCAGTGCAGGCTTTGCAGAACTAGGATTAATGCAATACCCGGAGAGGGTAACATAACTTCTAAGCTTATCTTTTTAGGGGAGGCCCCTAGCTCAGAGGAGGACTCTATGGGTAGACCCTTTATTGGAAAATCTGGAATGCTTCTGAATGAACTCATTGCCAAGATTGGTTATAATAGAAGAGAGGTGTGGATAGGTAACTTAATCAAATGCCACCCTCCAGAGAACAGAGATCCTATGGTAGATGAAATTAGGGCTTGTTCCCCTTACATAGACAAGCAGATTGATATTATAAAACCAAAGGTGGTAGTGACTATTGGCAGACTTGCAATGGAATACTACTTGCCTGGTAAGAAGCTTGGTGAGGAGCACGGAAAGGCTTTTAGAGTTAAAAACTTTATTGTATTTCCTGTTTATCATCCTTCGGGGGCGCTGAGAAACCCTGCGATAAAAAATATATTAGTTTCGGACTTTGCAAAAATTCCGGGGCTTTTAAAAAAGGATATAAACGAAATTGCTTTTTTTAATAAGGGTAAAAAAAGTGATATTAATGTTGGTATAAGTTTGTTTTAATTAAATTAAGGTGTGGTATATAAAGCACTAAGTAGTGTTTAAATTTGTTTACCACACAAAAATGTAAATATTATGTTAAAAATCATAAATTTAGGTGGAGTTAGTGTACAAAAAAATATGTTTCTTTACGAAACAGAGAATGAGGCGTTGTTAGTAGATTGTGGAATTGGTTTTCCTGAGGTAGAGGATTACGGCGTGGATCTGATAATTCCTGATTTTAGATATGTGCTTAAAATAAAGGATAAATTAAAAGGTTTACTACTGACTCATGCACACGAGGATCACTATAGTGCCACCCCTTATCTTTTAAGAGAAATTCCGTTAAACATATACGCGCACCCTATGGTGCAGGACTTTTTACTTAATAAGCTTAAGGACTTTAAGAATGTAAATACTCCAAAATTTACTTCCATTGAGCCGCATACCTCATTTAAAATTGGTAATGACTTTGAATTAACTCCTTATAGAGTAAATCACTCAGTTCCTAATACGTTGGGATTTTTTATTAAAACTCCGTCTGGAACTGTAGTTCACCAGACTGACTTTAAGTTTGACTGGACGCCTATTATGGACAAACCAGCTAATATAAGAAAAATAGCCTCCCTAGCAGAGAGTTTAAACCCAACTTTAATGTTAAGCGACAGTTTAGGTGCAACTCACTTTGGATACACTCGTTCGGAGAAATATATAGAGGACAGCTTTGATGCGGTTATTAAAGACGCTCCAGGCTTGGTGGTTATTACAACTATGTCTTCAAATATTTCTAGAATTCAGCAAGCCTTAAATAGTGCAAAAAGTCATAATAGAAAAGTTGTTGTTAGTGGCTATTCTATAGAAAACAACTTAGAGGTTGTTATAAAGCATAAAATAATTAATATTCCTGAGGGAACCTTAATTAGTGAAAAAGAGATGGGTAATTACAAAGATAATGAATTAATGTTGGTAGTGCCAGGTAACTATGGCCAGGTAGGGTCTACTTTAGACAAACTCTCTAAAGGAGAACATCGAAGACTAAAGCTTACACCCAATTCTACAGTTGCATTTTCTGGTGATCCTATACCTGGTATGGAGCCTCAAGTAGATAAGGTTATCGATCGACTTACTCTATTGGGTGCACACGTTGTGTATTCTGAACTTCAACAAGATTTACATGTTTCTGGGCATGGTTCTAGAGGAGATCTAACCTTAATGGCTCAATTAATAAGGCCCAAATATTTTTGGCCCATAGGTGGCGGAATTAAACATATGCGAGCTTACAAAGATATGTTATCTAGCCAAGGTTTTGAGGGAGATAATATATTTGAGTTACTAGATGGTGAGACGCTTGAAATTACCGGCGACTTTGTTAAAAAAGGTCAAAAAGTAGAGATTGAAGAAATTTTTATTGATAACTCTAACCAAAAGAACTCAGTAGAAAGCATAGTCTTAAAAGATAGAAAAGCTTTAGCTGATAATGGCGTAGTTTTTGTTGTCGTTCCAACAAGTAACGGTGAAGTACGTGCAGATAAGGTTGAAATTTACACTCGTGGTTTTATTTACGTTAAAGAAAATCAGGCCCTACTAAATGGGATGAAGAAGAATGTTCAAGATACCTTGGAAAGAGAAAAAGAATCGGGAACCACCAAAGATTTTTCCCTAGTAAAAAGAGTAGTAGAAAAAGCTTTGTCTAAGCATTTGTATAAAAGAATTGGCGAGGCTCCTATGATAGTTGTAGAGGGTTTAAACCTTTAAACAAGATTTATCGCTCCCCAGAAACTCGGGTTTTTGGGGAGTTCTAAAAGAACCCCTGGGAAATAGTCTTTTACCATTTCTTCAAAAGGATCTCGAACATCTTTTACTTTGAACATACTTCCAGCCTGTATTACCAAAAATTCCTTGTCTCTTAGTTCTAAATTTAGAGCTACTGCTTTAACATGTTTAAAAAGTTCGTATCCTGCCTGCTGTAAAATTTGAATGCTGGTTTGATCCTTAGAATTAGCCATTTTTACTACCACAAGAGCCAATTTTGCAAAGTCTTTTTTTGCAAAGTCTTTATTATAAACAATTTTTTTAAGCTCTTTTCCGGAATTAACAGATAGTTGCTTAAAAATTTCATTTTGTAGGTCCGTTTTTTTAGATCTACCATCTTCACTTTCTACAGCAGATCTAAGGGCAAGAAGCCCTATATTATAACCACTTCCTTGGTCTGATAAAATGTAGTCTAGTCCACCTGCTTTTGCTTTAATTCCATTTTCGTTTATACCTACACAGTTGCTGCCCGTGCCGGAAATAATAGCAATTTTATTTTTTAATGTAGAACCCGTGTTTTCTAGAACTAAATCTACATCATTAAATATTTTAATTTCTGCTTCTGGGTATTGTGTTTTAAAATGGCCCGATATTTTATTGGAACAGTCTGAAATTTCTGTTTCTGTGTCTGCCCCAGAAATTCCTAATACAATTTTTTTAATACCCTCCTTTGGTAGCTGGCTCAAAATTTCATCAAGGTATTGTACTCCTTGGGGGTCTGTAATGGTTTTATAACTAAATGCCCTATTAATAGTTAGCTGGCTTATAATTCTTTGGCTTTCAGTATCTAATAACCCAATTTTTAAGCTAGTAGAACCTCCATCTAATGACAGTATTAGGGGCATAATTATTTTTTAAAGTAAAAGCTTCTATCTAATGTTAAACCTGTTTAATTTTTTTATCTACTTTATTTAAACTTTTGATAAAATTTTTAACCTCTACTTTAATTGTTAAACAGGTAGAAACACTATAACATTTATACAATGGAAAAAAAGAAAAGAATTAAATTTTTACTGCTATACCTCTTGCTGTTTATATTGTTTTTGATACTGTTTTTTTGGATTCTTAATATTAAAATAACAAACTACAGATACAGTCTGGAAAATCTTTCCAGCCCTGAATACTCAGGTAAGGATGTTCTCGATGAAACCCCTAAAGATTTAAGAAGCAGGTCCGAACACCTATCTGATATTAATCAGAGTATGAATAAAAGAGAGGTTGCATCCTTATTTGGCCCTAAAACTGTTTTCAAAGAAGAGTCAAACTCGGATATTGTAACTCTAGTATC
Source organism: bacterium (assembly GCA_009995545.1). Lineage (GTDB taxonomy): Bacteria > Patescibacteriota > WWE3 > 2-01-FULL-39-13 > JAACPI01 > JAACPI01. The sequence goes on along the minus strand of JAACPI010000002.1, from coordinate 147,693 downwards.
AACAGGGGATTATATGACAGCTAGAAGTGTTAACTCTAAAGCAATATCAAAGAATGATTTTAGTTGGGTAGTTGAAAATCTTGCAGAGACACTTAATAAAGCGGATATAACACTTATAAATTTAGAAACCCCCCTGGTTTCTACTTGTCCTACAACCGACGAGGGCATGGTTTTTTGTGGGAGCCCCCAAAATACTGAAGGTCTAGTTTTAGCCGGAGTAGATGTAGTTAATTTGGCCAATAATCATGCCTCTGATTATGGGTTATCTGGTATGAATGAAACGGTTAGTATATTACAAGAAAAGAGTATTAAACCCTTCGGGATAAAAAGCCTTCCTGCAACTCTCGTTACCCTAAGGGGAATTAGATTCGGTTTTATCGGTTTTAATGATGTTGGAAATTACAGCAGTATTAATGCGGCTGAAATAGAAAATGTAGAGAACCAGATAAGTATTGGTGTAAAGGAATCCGACGTGCTGATTGTGAGTTTTCATTGGGGCGAAGAATATACTGATAAAGTAACTCAGCGACAGAAGGTTTTGGCACATCTGGCTATCGATTCGGGTGCTACAGTAGTAATCGGTAACCACCCACACTGGATTCAACCGGCAGAATTTTATAAGGATAAGTTAATTTTATATGCACAGGGTAACTTTATTTTTGATCAATTGTGGAGCGAAAAAACAAAAGAGGGGGTTGTCGCAAAACTAAGCTTTAGTGGGAAAGATCTTGTAGACGTAGAATTTATTCCTACCTACATCGTTGACTACGGCCAGGTTACAGTGCCTAGCAACGATAAATACAATCAGATAATTGAAAATTTTAAAAATATCAGTATTGTGCACGAAAATAATCTACGGAGATGAGAGTACTTTAGTTTGTTTTTGTAATTTTATTAGGTTTAAATTATTCGGTGCGAGATCTACTGCTTTATTTATAAAATCTTGTGCCACCCCATAGTTTTGTAATTGAGTGGCTAGCTGGTATAGCTTTATGAAGTCTTCCAAGGACTCAGCTTCGTGCCCTAAAAATACCCCATATAACTTTTCCCAGCTGTCTTGAGTGGCGTAGGTTTTTATTAGAGCATTTTTTGAGAAAACGAACTTCGGATCCAAATCTAGAGCCTTTATATAAAGCTCTTCTGCCCTTGTATAATTCTTTTGTTCATAATAGGAGTTACCTAGATTGTGGTATGCAACTGGGTTTGTAGGATCGACATAAATTGCCTTGTTATAGTATTTTATACCGTTGTCGTGATCTAATTTTTCAGCATACTCCATCCCTAAGTTATTTAATATTTTATAGTTATTAGGTGAGTAACTGAGTGTTTGTTGGTAGAAATAGATGGGATCTTCCCAATCATTATTTCTTTGCATTGTTTTGATACTTAAAAGTGATAAATAAAGCACTAACGAGGTGATGAAAAGGATCTTAGTTTGTTTTTTATGTAAGTATTTGTTCCAATTTAATTTAACTAGGCCTGCTAAAAATAACGAAAAACCTATCATCGGAGAGTACATCCAGTGCTCATAAATTAACCCGTTAATTGGAACAATAATATTTGAAACTGGTATTAATGCTATCAGAAACCAAGTAGCCCCAAACCATATAATTTTTTGTTTTTTAAGATAAGCCCTAATTCCGGTAAATAAAATTAGTGAAAATAATAGAACTCCTAGGATCAATTGATAGTCCAAAAACCCCTCTATCTTTTGCACGGTCCTTTCCATGTGTAGGTTAATAGGAATAAAAATTAGAGATAGATAGTTGTAAAAGATTTTGAAGAAAGTGATAACTCTGAGAAATATATTTGAAGTGAATTCGTTTTGTTCGTTGTATAGGTTGAACGAGTTTCTAAAGTTTAATTTACTAGCCCTTAAAATAAAATATACCGACACTATAAAAATACTAACCCAGGTATTTTTAAGTAAATTCTTAAAATCAAAAAACCTGATTTTAAGAATAGGGTTTTTTAAAAGATAAATAGTTAAAATTATAGGTGCCCCGACAACAGCCGTCTCTTTGGACATTAAGGCTGCAGTAAAAAATAAAGAGCTCTTGATAATTATTTTGTAATCCCTATTTTTTGTAGTTAAAAATTTATCGAAGAAGATATAGCTTAACAGCAGAAAGAATGTGGAGAGTGAATCTCCTAAACTGTTTGCATAGGAGACCGCTTCGGTTTGCAAGGGGTGTAAGATAAATACACAACTTGTGACAAGGGCAACCCACCTATTTTTAAATAAACGTACTACTAAATTATAAGTTAATAGTCCGCAGGTTATGTGAAATATTGTATTGACAATATGGTACCCCCCGTTCCAGTCGGCCCAGAGACTCCACTCAAGAGAAAACACCAACATTAATAAAGGTCTCCAATAGTCACTCACTAATCCGGTACCCGCTATTACATTTTGTGAAAAGTATTTTGGTAGGTATAACCAGCTTTTAATATAGCTGTTGTTTAAAATAAAGTCGTTATCATCCCAAAACATCGCATTATTAAACGTGTTTGCGTAGAGAATTAGTCCTAACAATATAATTAGAATGTAGTGAAATTTTTTTGAGGAGAGAGTATTTTTAACCTTATCTTTCGATAAGATCGAAATTATCTGAGTCAATTTAAAATAGGCTCTGCCCATTACTGTTCTCTAAATAATAGTTCTGGAAAATTTTCACAGTCTCTATTGTGCTCTATAACATTGTTAGAAATTTCTTCCCCAGACAAAGTGGCAATTTCGTCAATCTTTTTTATTAATTCAGTTATACCCTTTATCTTCTCTTCTTTTTTTGATGACTCTAAACAAGTTTTAACTTTTTTTATATTGCTTAAATTTTTTACACAGAAGTTTTTTGTCGACTCCGAGTTACCGCTTCTAGTCAATATAAGCCTAGAAGGTGAATTTTTTTCGAACTCGTACATACAAGCATTAGCTACTTTAACTGTAGGGTAGATAGCCCTGAAAAGAGTTAAACTTACTAATAGGATAAAAATCCAAAATAGGTACTTCATACCTTTATCTATTATTTTAGGTATTTTATATCTGCGCTATTTTTCAGTTCTGCGACATAGGGTTGTCCTAGTTGTGAGATTTTCTGACTCTTTACTTGATCTTTAATTGTGTCTCTGAAATTAGGCGCGGATTTTTGCTCTTCAGTAAAAAAAGATTCGTTAGTAGAGATAAAATCGTCTATCTCTGTCTCTGTCACATTAAGCTTGTCGGAAAGGAGTCCTTCAATTTTAAGTTGCAAGTCTAATTGGTCTTTAACATCTTGTTCTGTTAATCCCTGTGTGGCTATGACTTGGTCTAGGTCCTGACCTTGTGCTTTTAAACTTTCTCTGATTTTAGCTATCTCTTCTTCTATATTTTGGTCTGTCACATTTACGCCTTTTTTAGCAGCTTCTTGGTTAATTAAGGATTTAGTAATCAGAGAGTCCAATGCTTGGGCTCCACTTCTTTGTTCTAAATCACGAATAACTTGTATTCTAGTTATAGGTTTACCATTGACTGTGGCCGAAATAAACAGACCTTTATAATAATAAAATACACTAAATAATAGAAGTATAAGTACTACTAGGGAAATAGGATTCTTATTTTTAACAAAAAAATTTACAGGTTCAATTTTGGGGGTAAGTTTATTTTTTTTCATATAGTTTGGAGTATACCATAAAGCATTATTTATAAACCAATGTCTCGAAAAAAATCTTCTACATCTTGTATTTTTACTGAACTATTTTCTCTTATTGGTATATCAATTAACGATTCTGGAATTTCTGCTATAAATCTTGATGTTATATTACTCGTACTTCTTCCATATAGTGTTCTTCGTTTAGCATAGGTCAAATGTAGCTGTTTTTTCGCTCTGGTTATCCCGACGTAACATAACCTTCTCTCTTCCTCTAAACCTTCTTGGCTCTCAAATGCCCTGGAATGTGGAAATATCCCTTCCTCTAGTCCTATCAAAAATACCAACTCAAACTCTAAACCTTTGGCTGCGTGCAAAGTCATAAGTGTGATTTGTCTATTCTCTTCTGCTTCTGAGGAATCTGTACTTTCTAAAAGAGCTGCATTTTCTATGAAATCTTGTAATTTTGGAAACTCTTGCGCAACAGATTTAAGTTCTTTTATGTTTTCAATTCTTGAATTAATTTGCTCCGGATCCTCGGGTTGTGCCTTTAAAAATCTTATGTATTTGGTTACCTCCAGAACTTTATCTATTAATTTTTCTGTAGTCTCGGCGCCCCCATCTTTTATAAAGTTGCCAAAGTCAATGTGGGTTTTACTACTTATTTCTTCAATATCGTAATTATTCTCCTCGATTATTTCTAGGTTCTTCTTCCCTATTCCTCTGGGAGGTAGGTTTATAATTCTTCTCCAAGCGACAGTATCTTTGGGATTATTAATCACTTTTAGATAAGAAACTATATCTCGAACTTCCTTACGGGAGTAAAACTTTAGCCCCCCAATAATTTTATAGGGTATACCTAAACGTATGAATGATTCTTCAATGTTTCTACTTTGGGCATTGGTTCTATAAAGAACTGCAATATCTGAATACTCTACGCTTGTTTTTTTAATCTGGTTGCTTATATAACTTGCCTCCTCTTTTTCTCCAGGTGCTTCGTAGAGTTTTATTTTTTCCCCATCACCGTTTTCAGTCCATAGATCAAGATTTATATTCTGTTTATTATTCTTTATAACTTCCTTGGCAGCATTAATTATATTTCCAGTGGATCTGTAGTTTTTAGTTAGGTTAAAAACTGAGCATTCTGGGTAATCACCTTTAAAATTTAGAATATTTCTGTAATCAGCCCCCCTCCAGCTATATATAGCTTGAGCCATGTCTCCTACCACAAAAATATTATTTCTCATGCCCCCTAAAATTTTGGTAAAGGTGTATTGAGCTTTATTTGTGTCCTGGTATTCATCTACCAGTATATATTGAAATTTTTCAGTATACTTTTTCTTGGCCGTTTCGCTTGTTTGAAGCAGTTTAACGGTTTTAGAAAGTAGATCGCCAAAATCTAAAGCATTGTTTTGTAATAATCTTTTTTCGTATTCCTCGTAGACTTTACTTACTTCTTCTTGGAACATCCCCCTTGCTAATGATCTATATTCTTGGGGTTCTATTAACTCATTTTTTGCGGACGAAATACTTCCTAGGATTGCAGATGGGCTGGTTTTTTTTGATATATTCTTTTTTATAGATATCTCTTTGATTAAACTAATTGAGTCTTCTGTGTCATAGATATTAAAGTTATTGGCTATTCCTAAATAACTCCCATCTACCCTCATTATTCTAGAGCAAATAGAATGAAAAGTTCCTATCCAGGCAGGGCATTCATCTTTTCCCACTATTTGCCTTACTCTAATTTTCATCTCCGAGGCTGCTTTGTTTGTAAAGGTAATAGCAATTATCTGGTCTGGACTAACTCCTGAGTCTATTAAATTTGCTATTCGGTGAGTCAAGACTCGGGTCTTTCCGCTACCGGGACCCGCAAGTACTAGTGCTGCCCCCTCCATATGTTTTGCAGCGGCGAGCTGTTCAGGATTTAGTGTATTTAATATTTCGTTCATTGTTATTATCTAAAGTAAGGGGTGATTTATCTCTATTCCTAATTTTTTGTAGGCAAAGTCCAGAAGAAGTATAGCATCTCCTTTTCTATCTGGGCTATTTAGAACTACTGTGATTACTTCTTTGCCTTGATTGTTAGCGTAACTAACTAGGCATAGTCCCGAATCCTCGGTATATCCTGTCTTCATACCCTGAACACCAGGGTAAGTCGTAAGTAGATTAGTTTGATTTTCTAAGAACCTGTATCCGTGTTTCTCATTACTAGGTATTTCCCAATTTACTGTTTTATAAATTTCTTTTAATTCTTCGTGATTAATTTGCGAGTAATAGGCAATTTTTGCTAAATCTTCGGCTGTGGAAAAGTAATTTGCTCTCTTTTCATTTAATCCTGAGCTATCTGAAAAGAGTGTGTCTTCGGCCCCTATTAGTTTCGCCTTATGATTCATGATTGTAACGAAATTCTCCTCATTTCCTGCAGTTTTTTCAGCCAAAGCGACTGCCGCGTCATTGGCTGAATTTAGTATTAGTCCGTAAAGTAAATCCTCTACAGTAAACTCCTCTCCTTCATTCAATTCCAGGGAATTTTCTCCTACTTCTGAAGCTTTTTTAGAAACAGTTACTGTATCGTTCAAATTTAAATACTCACTGGTCACTATTGCTGTCATCATCTTTACAAGGCTTGCCACGGGTTTTTTAATGTTTGCACTTTTTTCATAAAGTACCTTTTTGCTGTTCATATCTATAACAATTGCCGCTTCTGCTTGTATTTCTAATTCTTCACTAATTCCGCTGTCTGGTTCAAAAGAAACAGCATTTTCTTCTAAGTATTTAGAATTTTTTGGTTGAATTGGTGCTTGTTTTGAGCTTATTAAAGGTTTAATAGCAACAATAGAGCTCTTTTTATAGGGTAAAAAGTTCGTTAACAAGAAAATTATAAGACTGAAGTACAGGATTTTATTATTTTTCATCGGTCAATTTTTTTGGTTAAATAAAATTATAATTTTTACCTGGTATAATGTATTAGATGCTTTAGAAAAATACTAGGCTCAGATAGCTAAGTATTTTGTCTTAAGATTGCTATATAATATTACATGTTTTAGTTATTTTAAATTTACCTTATTTATTATGAATACTTTAATAGACTTTTATGCTGATTGGTGTGGTCCCTGTATTGCTATGAAACCAGTTTTTGAATCTTTAAAATCTAGTCATGGTAGCAAAATTAACTTTAAACAGGTTAACGTTGATGAAGATCCCGCACAGGCTCAGAAATTTGGTGTTATGAGCATACCTACTTTTGTTGTGATAGATAAAGAAGGTAAAGAGATAGATCGTAAGATGGGGGCAATGCCTAAAGAAAGTTTTGAAGAGTGGGTTAAAGGACATTTTGCCCAGGTTTAGTAAATAAACTATGAAAAGACTTAGGGTAATAAAGGAGGATAGCTGTATAGGTTGTAAGATATGCGCTCTTTATGCCTCCTTATCTAAGAGTGACAAAGTAGACCTAGATTCTTCGTTCGTTAAAATTGTTCGAGATGGGAAAAAATTTAAAATACTACTTGATCAGGGAACAAAGACTGACTATCCTGTCGTCGTTAACTCTTGTCCTAGGGGGTGTTTTGATCTTGAAGAAATTGTAGATACTAATGAATCCTAAGATAATAAAAATAGACCTCACCTCTAGGGAGTTTTCAATAGTTTCCTCCCGGGTTAGTGATCAGTATATCGGTGGGGAACCCCTAGCTTACGCCCTCCTAAATGAGTATTTAACTGGTACCTACAAAATGCAAAATTATATGTCCCTGAATACCGGACCGCTTAACGGTCTATTCCCCTTTACTTCTAAATCTTTGATAATGCATTTTTCGATGGGTATGTCTGTTAACAAATATATCGGTGGGGGATCTTTAGGTTCTTTAATGAATTTTTCTAACGTAATTTCTATAGAAATATTCGGAGAGTCTTTAGTCCCTTTATATTTAGATATAACTCCTCGGGGTGTGAGTTTTATAGATGTGTTGGACTCTTTTAATAGCAGAGAATTCGGGCTTACGGGACGTAGGTCCTCCGTGTTGTTTAAAAAAACAATTATTAGTGATGAGTACTTTAGTTACGGGGTTCCTCGTACAGAAATATCTAATAATCTTGTGGGCCTAACTTTTTCTGCTGTGGGAGAGGTACCTATACCTGATAGAGATGCTTACTGGGAGGTAGTACAACTACTAAATTCAAGAATAAAAGAGCTGGGTGTAAAGAAATCCAATAGCCCCTCCTGTTTAGGCTGTCCGGTAGGCTGTGCTCTATCCCATTCTCCCGAGAGTGGTAATTCTCCTCTTCTTCCCAGATCCCTATTGTCCTGTGTCTATGCAGAATCTATTTATAGAGATATACCTACTGTTTTCTCCTGTTTTTCTGTTCTTGGCTTGGGCTACACCCACGATTTTTTAGAATCCTTTTCAGATATGTCTGGCGAGATGATAAAGAATACGTATAATAAAATCGAAGAACTAAAAATTAAAAATTCAATAACAGGATTATTATAAAATGTATCTAATTGTAAATTTCAAACAAAATCTAAACATAGCGGAGTATCGACATTATGTCTCAGAACTTTCCAAATTTCTTAAAAATCAGAGACTGGGGATAGATTTAATACTGTGTCCCCCTTTTCCCTATCTAATGCTCTTTAAAAATGAATTAGGTAGTTACGAAAGGGTTTTTATCGGGGCCCAAGACGTATCTTCTTACAAAGAAGGTAGTCATACCGGGGGAGTTTCTGCCTCACATCTAGAGGGCATAGTTGACTACTGTATCGTTAACCACAGTGAAACTATACCCGAGGATATCTTAGTAGGTTCAGAGCTAAAGGAAAAGTTATCTCACCTAGCGGAGCACAAAATACACCCCATAATCTGCTTAAAAGGTTACGATCCCCGGTCGGTGGGTATTCCGGTTAAAGATTCTACTCTTATTGCTTTTGAGGACCCCACACATATAGGTAAATCTGAAGCTAGCTCCTCTACAGATATAGAAAATTTCTATAAAAAATTTACGATCAAGCCAAAGTTACTCTACGGGGGTAGTGTTTCCCTAGATAATATTAATTCTTTAATGGATTCTAAATTTTTATCCGGTTTTTTGGTTTCTAGTTATGCGCTTAAGGTAGAGAATCTAATAAGGTTAATTAAATCTTCTATATAATGTTTAAAAAAAATTGGAAAATATTTTTAGTGGGTGTTTTAATATTGGTGGGTTTAGTGTTTGGGGTAATGTCTTTAATCCCCTCAATTCGAGGTTCTGCGGAGTTCGTATCCGACTTTGGTGCAAAAAAAGAACTAAAAAGCTCTGAAGGCCGTACAAATGTTTTAGTAATTGGTATAGATAAAAGGGAAGATAAGTATATTCAAACAGGAACTTTAACTGACACTATGATAATTGCCTCCATAAATCCCTTAACCAAGGATATCAAATTGATATCTATTCCTCGCGATCTTTGGGTTGTTGTTGAGGGTCGTGGTAGCAAAATTAATGAGGTTATGACAGTTAATGGGCTAGAAGCTCTTAAATCTACACTAGAGAGTGTTTTAGGGATAAAGATACATTATACTGCCAAGGTTGACTTTACTGCGTTCGAAGGTCTCGTTGACACCTTAGGGGGCATAGAAGTTGAAAACCCTGTAGCTTTTACAGACTACTTTTATCCAAAATTTGGCTGGGAGAATGAGGAGTGCGGAGTCGATATCAAGAAGATCAAAGAATCTAGGTTGGAGGAATTAAAAAAAGAGAATAATGAGGCTACTCTTGACGACGTAGCTGTTACTGATAGCGACTTTCCGTGCAGATTCGAAGTGTTAAATTTTGAAGAAGGTAAAATTCACCTGTCTGGAGAAATGGCGTTGAAATACGCTAGGTCTAGACACAGTGGGGACAGTAATCAAGGAAGTGACTTTGCTAGGGCAAAGAGACAACACTTAATAATTTCAGGAATAATTAACCAAGCCCTAAGTTTGGGAGTTTTATCCAATCCCTCAAAAATTAGGGAATTATACCTTTCTTTGACTAGAACTGTAGAAACTGATTTTTCTGTGAATGAACTTATGCTTACAATACCCTATTTACCGGATGCTAAGAATTTTAGCGTAGGTTCCGCAGTTATACAGGCTGGAGGATCTGAAAACCCTGGTTCCATACTGGTTCAGGGGGACCCAGACTTGTACCAAGGCTTATATGTTTTAGTGCCAAAAGAAAGCACCTCTATAGTTAATTTTGTAAATGAATATTTGTACTCAAAGGCAGCTGACAGCCTGGAATCTGAGAGCCCCTAAGAACTATGCTAACTCTTGTTTACGGTGATAACGTAGAACTTGTAGATGAATATGTAAAAATTAATTATACAGACTCCGGTTATGAGGGTTGTATTTGTACCCCTAGCTCCCTACTGTTTAAGATTCAAAATAAAGGTCTTTTTGACTCAAATACCTCCAAACCAAAAATTTTATACAACCTAGAAGTTAACCAAATTAAGGATTTTTCCGAATTTGAAATTTTATTAAAGGTTACATTGGGGAAAGATTTTAACCATTTAGTTTTAGTAGACTATTCTAATGATTTAAAAGCCAAAGTTAAAAAGTTTGATAACGCAATCGCTAAAAATATTTCTGTAGATGAGAACATATTCAAATTGGTAGACTCTATTTTTGAAATGAATTTAGCAAAATCTCTTTCCTTATTAGAACCTTATCTGGCCGAGCAAAAGGAAAACTATGTAATAACTATGATCTTCTATATGCTTAAGAATTTACTAAAATATTACTACAGCCCGTCAGATTTTCAGAAATTAAATCCTTACGTTCAGTCTAAAGTTTCTTCTCTAGCTAAAAAAACTTCGATTAGTAAGACAAAAAATGTTATATTTGCATTAAGTGAGGCTGATTACAAAATTAAAAGTGGGGGGAGCTCCCGAGTGATTCTAAGTTCTTTGTTATCTTACCTTGCGAATTAATTTTCCTGCCTATGATTTCGAACTGCCTTAACAAACATATTAAAGTATATAAAAAAGAAACCCTTAATGCGAAGAATCTTAAGCATAAAAAGGCGAATAAGCTTCTCGCACTTTCTAATATATTTTTGTTTAGTGGTTTATTCGTTTTTGCTTATTTAGTTCTAGCCCCGTCGGTCCTTTCATATACGTACGATCCGGAAGGTAATAAGTTTATTAAACCCTTTCAAGGAAATGTTTTAAGTTACGTCTATAGTGGTATAAACGATAACTTTTACTTCGAGGAGCTAAACCCTAGTTCTTGGGATATACAGAGTGTAGATATGGCAGATGTTCCCGAGTATTTTTACCTAAGTATCCCTAAGTTGGGCATAGAAAAAGCACAAGTTGATGCTGAGTCAGAAAATATGAAGCCCGATGAGGCATTGGGACATTACCGGGGGACTTCCTTACCCGGAGAGGTCGGTAATAGTTTTATTTTTGGCCATTCCTCTATGCCGATCTTTTATGATCCTACTAATTATAAGACAATATTTACTAAAATTCCTGACTTGGATCCGGGTGATAAGATTATTATTACTTATAAAGACGTTGATTATTCTTATACAGTAAGGGTAGAAAAAGAAATGTTGCCCGCAGAGGTAAATCCTTACGGTGTATATTACGCTTCTTTATACAACAAATCTACTGTAACACTCATGACTTGTACCCCGCCAGGATCAAAGAAATTTCGGTACATAATTTTGGCAGAATTAGACTAATATGAGAAAACACACTAAACTGATGATCGGATTATTACTAATGTTAGGATTGTTATCTTTTTTTACTTACAGATATTTGTTTATAAAACCCCTGGACGTTAATGTAGTAGAGGAAGCTGGTTTTAGTTTTTTAAAAATACCCGACTCACTGCTACCTACACCCTTATCTGAAAAAGCCCACGTTAATACCCTACTTGAGTCTAGTAATATAGATTTAGCGGTGTGTGCAGTTAGCTTAAAGCACTCATCACTTAGATATGAGAACGGTTACTATGTTTGGGATTTACAGGCTGTTAGAGACTCTAACTTAGTGGCGTTTAAAATGTCTCCAGAAGTAAAGAAAGTTTGTAATGAAGATGCCTACAAATGTCCTTGTACAGAGATCTCTAGACTAGAATCTGTAGAGGTTTGTTACGTAAACCCCCTAAAACAGGAGGCCCGTGTTTATGTTAATCCTTATTATTTGAATCTACCTAATGTCTCCAATTGTGATTTTACCTATGATAAATCTCCCTTGTCTCCGGTAGACAGAAAGGGAAACGTAGTAAGTAGTATTACCTTACCTAAAGACTCGACAAGCTCTGATATATTTACAGTTCAGGTTCCTATTACCCAAGAAAGCCTTGGATCTGGCTGTTTTAAGGCGGGGTTGGACATAGTCAAGGTGAATCAAATGGATAATAGTTTATGTTCTACCTCTAAAGAATCTGGATTTGTTGTTGAAGGTGAGTCCAAGACACCTATGAAAAAGGCTAAATCCCTAGATGAGGGTACTTTTTACTCTGTTACTGCCGAAAAGGTTTTAGAAAAAGAGTTTCACGTAGCTTGTTTTTTGGATTTGGATAAGTACAGCCCCGCTAAATCTTACGGTTTTAGTATTTTAGGTCAAGATAACGGTTACATAGAAGACTTCGTTTGTGATAACAGTTGCAGCTTTGAAAAGGTACTGGATACAAATACTGACCGTGTATTAATGTCTTACTCTTATGATTATACTTTTAAGGAGATCGGTACTTACAAAATTGTCTGTAAAAATAATTAAATGAATTTCTATGACAACTCTTATTAAAGGCAATGAAATAAAAATTATATTGGGGTTTTTTGTACTATTGTTTGTGGCAAGTGTCTTATTTTTTTCATTTATCCTCCTAGAAAAAGGCTCGAGCATGACGGATATTAATATTATCGAGTCAGATTCTTATTCCCGTACTGTGGCATTAGTTGGTAACTTGGGGGTTACGCAATTACAAATTTCTGATACAGAAATTAGCTTAAATAAAGAAACTTCTGAATTATCTCCTGAATTCCCTAAAGCTATTCCGGAGCAAAGTTACTTAGTACCAGATACTGGCTACTTTGATAGGAGAATATACTTTCAATCTTTAGCAGTGCTTATACCCTTTATTTTACTCAGTGTGCTAGTTAGGTTTTTTGCTGTTAAGCATGTATAAATCTGCAATGGTAACCTTGCCGTCACCGTTTAGATCATAGGTTAGGTCCTGCGTTTTTATGGCCTCATGTATATTTTTAGGATCTAGATCTGGACCGGTATTTTCCGCAGGCTTAGGATCAGAAGGTTTTTTAAACGAAAAAAATTTTTCATCTTCTTTAGGGAATTCCTCGCCATTAACGATTATTTTATAAAAATAATCCGTATCTTCTTTTAAATTTAATATCTCAGCTTTGTGGTGGGTCCCATTTATTTCGGCTTGAATACTTAAACACTCGTTATTTTTATCTATACAGTCTTGTTTTTTGTTAGCGTACTTTATCCCCCCTGCACTATCTTCTATTTCCCAAGTTATCGAGGCAAGGGTATCCCTGATTTCAACTTTTGGAGTTATAGTTATTTCCGCAATTTCAACTGGAAACAACTCAGCATTTCTCATTAAGTTAGGCTCAATTAGCCCTTTATATCCGTAGAAAACACTCGATACAATTCCAGTTATTGTAAGTAAGGTTAAAAAACCTTTAGTATTTTGATTTAGCATGACTACGCATAAACAAGCTTGTAAAAGAGAGTGCTACTGAGAGCAATATTAGAAAGCGGAAATCTACTATTTCAAATCCCGTACTTGGAACTGCTACTGAGGGTGTGGCTGAACTTGTTAAAGCACCCCCGTTACTGTTATACAAAGAATTATCTAAAGACGCTGATTTAACTGTATTTGTAGTGTCGATACCCTCACTATCCAATATATTGGATTTATATGTGGGAGTCGTTAATAATTGTAGGTCGATGGTTGGACTAGTTTTCAGATTAGTAAATTCGATTACTGCAAAATTCACTATCCCGGTTAAAACCTGATCATTTTTTGCTTCTATGTGGATTATTCCGGTTGTAGGGTCATTGAATTTTGAAGTATAAGAATTAAAGGTTCCGTTATTGATCACAGAAACTTCTACCTGTTTTGCATCGTAAGACAAATACGCAGAAGCACTGCCTACGTTATCTCCCTCGGGATCTATGGTCAAAGTTATTGAAAATTTTTCTGAGCTTATTTGTCCTGTTGCAGGGTTGATATAAAAACTAGCAGCATTAACGTGTTTCGTGAAAATAAGGGGTGCTACAATAAAAAATAGAAAATAACATACAGCTTGATAAGGAAACCTCTTATTAGGCAGGAACATAATTTTTAAGCTATTTTACTTTTTCGAAAGTGACTTTGACATTCTAGATTTAATACGTGCAGATTTATTCTTACTTAAGACCCCTCGTTTGCTAGCTTTATCTAAGGTACTCTTGAGTCTTTTAAAATTTTCAGCGGCCTTCTCCTTAGTTCCCTCTTTACTACTGTCTAATAATTTTTTAGTGTTAAGCTTAATAGAGTCCTTCCAGAAACGATTTACCTTTGCCTTTTTTAATGTTTTTCTCACCTGTTTTTTAGCTGATTTAGTGTTTGCCATAATTAAATACATGATAACAATCTGTGCCCTTTATAGCAAGGTTTTTGGATCTGGAATATTTTTTTAGTTATTCACAAGTCAGCTTAAGTAAAAATTTAATCCTTTGTGTGTAATATAGATATTTGAGGTAATTGCTAGTCTTAAAAATATTTTTTTAATAGTATACTTTCATAAATCCCTTTGGGGTCATATATTATGCTGAACAACTTTAGGTTAATCAATAGAATATTTGAAGACCGTGTAAGCACAAAGAGTGCTGCTTTGTCGGTTTTCATTGTGTATATAGGCTCAGCTTTTTTTGGAATGCTTAGAAATAGGGTTTTAGCGGGATTATATGGCGATACTTCCGAGCTTGGTATGTTTTATATGGCTGATAAACTTCCCAGTCTAGTTTTCTCAATTCTTATTTTTTCTGTCACCTCAGCCGCCTTTTTTCCCGTCTACTTCGATAATAAGAAAGTTATGGGAAATAAACCTGGCAAGTTTACGTCGGTAATACTGACCTGGTCTCTATTAATATATGGTTTGGTTTTTCTAGGCCTTTTTATTTTTTCACAACAGGCTGCTGCCCTAATTAGTTGGTCCTCTTTGGATCCAGAGCATCTATTTTTACTTTCACAGTTACTTAGAATCCTTCTCATTTCTCAATTTCCTCTAATAGTTTCAACTTACTTTGCAGCTTTTTTACAGTCCGAAGAGCGTTTTATCGTGCCGTCTCTAATCCCTTTGCTTAACAATGTGGGAATGATTGTGGTTACTATTTTGTTTTTTGATAAATTAGGTATATATGCAACCGCTTATGGGGCTTTGGCAGGGTCCTTTTTAGGTATGTTATTGCTACTTCCGTTTGTGTCTAAACTAAAGTTTGAGTATGAGTTTTCTTTAACTTTTGAGCCTGGGGAGTTGGCTAAGGTAATTAAACTAGCGGGGCCCAGACTTTTCAGTGTAACAGCTAGTCGAGTTTATATTTTAGTTATTAATGGTCTTATAACTTATGTTTACAAATCTCCATCCTATGTTGTTATCTACGAATTTGCTAACCAGTTGCAAAACTACCCCGTTAACGCCTTTGGAACGGCATTTTCTCAGGTTTTATCTCCGAACTTTGCTAGATATCTATCGGAAGGTAAGTCTGAAAAATTACAGGCGGAATTACATAAATACTTATTACTACTAACTTACTATATGCTTCCGATAGTAATACTATTTTTTGTTCTTAGAATTCCCCTGGTTCGTCTTCTTTACGGGGGGGATAAGTTCTCATGGTTGGGTACCAACCTGACTGCCTATACATTAGCTTTTTTTAGTATTTCCATGTGGGGACAAGCTGTGTTTCAGTTGGTGAGCAAAGTTTTTTACGCACACTATGACTCTAAAACCCCAACATTTTCGGGACTTATATCACTTACTTTATCCTTTATTTTAAGTTTTTTGTTTTCAATAACTTTGGGTTTTGGGGTATGGGGCTTGGCTTTGTCTTTTTCCATTGGAACTTTAGTCGGTACCACGCATATTTATATTTGTTATATAAAAAGATTCGGCCATTTTCCAGTTTATGTATATCAGGAGTTTATGAAGATACTTTATGCAACTCTAATCTGTGGTTTCATTACATACAGTCTAATGAAGGTTTTTGACAGAGTTATATTTGATACCACGAGAACCCTGCCTTTACTACTTTTGACTTTCTCTGTAATATTTTTAGGCCTGGTTATTTACTTACTGGTTTCAATCCTATTAGGATTAAGCCAATACAAGCAGTTTTATCTTCCTGCCAAAAAGTATCTACCTTTCTTATTCAAATTTTCTAAACATTAATAGCACAAAATGCTATTATTTCTTTAATGCCTTCCCAAATTAACCTCATACCAAAAGCAGACCTAAATACAAAGAAAGGATATTTTTATTTGTTAAGCTTTTATGCAAAAAATATTCTTTTAGTTTTTAACACTGTGCTTTTTTTATTCTATGGTTATAGATTTGCTTTAGATAGAAATATATCTAGAGATATTGCTACCAATCAGGAGATTAGATTACAAATCGATTCTTACTCGGAGCCTGCCCTAAGGTATAAAAAATACCAAGATCTGACCGCGTTCACCCAGGATGTTAACTCTGGAGAGGTAAACGCCTTATTTATATTAGATTTTCTAAATAATTCGACCCCTACAGGGATATCTATTAAAGATGTTGAAATATCGGATGGTAAGGTTCAGATATTAGCTAAGAGTGGGAGCCCTGGGGAGTTTACTACTTTTTTGAGTTTAGTGCTTCAGGAACCGCGTTTTAGCTCGGTCATATTGACTAGTAGTCAATATAACAAGGAGTCGGATAGCTTCTCTTTTACATTAAAAATGGATTACTCTTATGGATCTAATTAATAAATATATTTCACTACTTAAAATAAAGTTGTCTCAGGAGGATTTTAGAGATAGGTTCGTGTCTATATTACTTGTCTTAATCCTGCTTATTTTATCGGTATTTTTTCTATTTCCAGCTTATAAAAAAATTAAGGTTACAAGGGAGAGAAGCTACGCGACTAAGGCTGAGCTGGTCGAATTACAAAAAACTTTAGAGATTTACCGTACAGCTTCGGGTTATTACGAAACACTAGCACCTTATACACCTATGTTTGACAACCTGGTACCTTTAAATCCTGAGCCTTCGTCGTTTTTAAACAAAATAAATTATTTTTCACTCAAAAGTAATGTTTTTTTAAGTCAAGCTAACCTTCTTTCTAAGTCTGAGGGTGTCGAAAAAATAAGCCTTACTGTCAGAGGTGATTTTAGGGGTGTGGAGAGTTTTTTTCAGAATTTAGTAGCCGATTCTCGATTATACCAAGTTGAATCTCTTAAAATTTCTAAAAAAGATGATAATTCTCGCAGTAACTATGAACTAGATGTTGATATAATAATAAACACCTATTATGAATAATAATAATTTAAATTCCATTTTAAAAATATTCTTAGTAGGAAGTCTTTTGTTTTTGGTCTGGAATACTTTAGAATCTTACCTGTTCGAAAGACCTTCTAACCTGGAATCCTCCTACGAAGTTTTTGAAATTAAGTATAGTCCGGACCAAATTAAATCTATTTTAAGTAAAAATGAAAAGAATTCTGAACTTCTCGATAATAGCCCATATTGATCACGGTAAATCCACTCTGGCTCAGCGGTTACTAAGTTTCTCTAATAAATACGTAGGCCGTAGAGACAAAGGTTCTGACTTTGATTCGATGGAGCTGGAGCAAGAAAGGGGTATTACTATTAAATCAAAATCTTTGAGAATCTTATACTCTAAAGACTCTGTAGATTATGAATTGAATATGATCGATACTCCTGGCCATGTTGATTTTGCGTACGAGGTTTCTAAGGCTTTATATGCCTGCGAAGTAGCTATTTTATTAGTTGATGCTAGTAAAGGGGTTCAGGCACAAACAGTATCTAATGCTTACAAAGCGATTGAGCAGAATTTAGAAATTATTCCTGTTATAAATAAAATAGACCTTCCTACAGCAAGGATTAAGGAGGTTGAAGCAGAAATTTGTTCTTTTTTTGGATTTAAGCTTAGTGAGATCTGCTATACTTCGGCTAAAACGGGTGAGGGGGTTGAGGATCTATTTGAAACTCTTTTATCTAAGACTCTTCTTAAAGACAAAGTAGAATCTGCCAATCCTAGAGCATTAATTTATGACTCTTACTACGACGAACACCTTGGGGTGGTAGCCTTGTGTTTGGTTGATGGGTCCTTTAATAAAGGGGATAATTTGTATATAAACTCGAATAAGACTAATTTTACAGCTCTCAAGGTAGGTTACTTTTCCCCCCTAATGGTGGATTGTGAAACTCTCAATAATGGGGAGGTGGGTTTTATAGTTACTGGTTTAAAACAACTCTCCCAGGTAAGAGTAGGTGATACTATTGGACTTTCAGGTTCCACGGTAAAGCCATTTCCAGATTTTGAGGAAGTTAAACCTAAAGTTTTTTTAGGTATATATCCTGAGGACTCGAGTCAGATACAAGACTTAAGAAAAGCCTTGGAGATACTGAATTTATCTGATTCCTCTTTTACTTATGAACCACAGTCTGCAGGTCACTTAGGATATGGTTTTAATTGTGGTTTTTTGGGTCTTTTACACGCTGATATTGTACTTGAAAGACTAAAACGTGAGTTTTTTGTTGAGCTAGTAGTTACTACTCCTACGGTATCTTATTTTATTACCACAACAAAAAATGAAAAGGTAGAGGTTCACTCTGCAAGAGAGTATCCGGACCCAACTTTTATATCTACGGTTGAAGAGCCTGTGTGCAAAGTGGAGATAATTTTTCCTGCAGAATACTTAGGCAGTGTATTAGGACTTGTTAATGAAAAAAGAGGCTTGGTTTTGGATACGGATCAGCTACTTGGCTCTGTAAAGAACCTAATAAAGGCAAATTTTAATATACCTCTTTCAGAAATTATAATAGATTTTAATGATCGTTTAAAATCTGTAACCTCGGGGTATGCTTCCATGTCTTATGAGATTATAGGTTATGTTATAAGCGATATTGTGAAGGTTAGTATCTTAATAGCTGGCGAGGATTTTCCTCCACTTTCTCTTCTAATTCACCAAAGTAACTCTGAGAGAATGGGTCGGATGATTGTTTCTAAACTTAAACAGGAACTACCTAGGCAACAATTTTCAATAGCTTTGCAGGCGACAATTGGTGGTAAAATAATTGCACGGGAAACACTGCCTGCTTTTAGAAAAGATGTTACAGCTAAACTTTATGGGGGGGATAGAACTCGTAAAGATAAGTTGCTAAAAAAGCAGAAGCTAGGTAAAAAACGTATGTCCCAGGCTGGTAGGGTGAGAGTTGATAAGGAGACCTTTTTTAAAATAATCAAACAAAATTAACATGGGAAGAAAGAGAAAAGAGGAAAAAAAAGAATACCTTTATCTTAATGTTGCTTCCATATTTCTGATATTTTTGGGTATTTTGATCATGGTTGCTTCTCTACAGCCGCAAGCAACTTTTTTCAAAGATTTTTTAAGAAATATATTTGGGATATCCGCAATTGTATTTGGTTTAGAGGTATTTTTTATAGGAATGTATCTAAATCCTATGGTTAAAGCTAAATTTTTTAGTATAAAGCTTTTAATAGGTACCTTTCTGCTTCTTTTTTCTCTTATATTTATTGAGGCTGCTCGTGCTAACCCTGTTTTTTTAGGTAAATTAGCTAAAAATATTTTTGAACCGTTAGTTGGAAACTTTGGTATTTGGGCCTTGTTTTTAATGTTTTTTGTTTTAGGGATGTATCTAGTCTTTCAGGGGAAGACAAAATTTTTGTTTAAAGGTTTAGAGCTTTTGAAAAACCTTAAGTCACCTAACTTGAAATTTTTTAGTAGGTCTAGGGGCGATAAGATAGGAGAACAAGAAGGGGAGGATTTATTTGATTTAGAAAATGTATCTGGTTCCGATAGTTCCGATATCGATGCCCCCCTGCAACAAAATTCAGTTGATCCAAAAGAAGAGAAGTATCACTTTGTCGACACTGTATCTGAGCCAATAACTTTAATTAAATCTGGGGTTCATAGCCCTAAAATCGAGGACTCTGTTTCTAGTATTGGGAATCATAATGGGCAATCCACCACCCCTTCCACGCCGGTTTTAAAAGCTACCGACAAATCCAACAATGAAACCCCCAAGCTTCCTTATTCTAATACAATTTGGGAATATCCGCCTCTAAGCTTACTTTCTACACCCACAGAGTCTAAGCCAAATACTGGAGACACTAATCAGAGAAAGATGGTAATACAAGACACTCTAAAGTCATTTGGGATAAGTGCCACTGTTGTAGAGGTCAACGTTGGTCCTTCTGTAACCCAATACGCTCTACAAGTTAAAGAAGGTACTAAAACTACTAGAATATTAAATCTTCATGGGGATTTGGCTCTAGCCTTAGCTTCGCCAAATGGTCAGGTGCGTATTGAGGCGCCAATTCCTGGTAAATCACTGATTGGTGTTGAGGTTCCTAATATAACTCAAGAGTTTGTGTTTTTAAAGACAATGTTAGAGTCTCCTGAATATCGAAAGCAAAGGGAGAAGTCTAATCTAACTATATGTTTAGGAAAAGATGTTAGTGGTCAGGAAGTTTACTACTCGATAACTAAGATGCCCCATGTTTTAATCGCTGGTGCTACTGGATCCGGTAAATCTATTATGATTCATACTATAATAACTACTCTTTTATTTTCTAATTCTCCAGATGAGTGTAAGTTTATTATGGTTGATCCTAAAAGGGTTGAATTGACTGTATATAACGATATACCTCACCTGATTAGCCCTGTAATTACGGAAACCTCTGAGGCAGTAAGCGCCCTTAAATGGGTAGTTGGGGAAATGGAGAGGAGATTAAAAGTACTTGCTGAATTTGGTGTAAGGGATATAGGCGGGTACAACGAAAAATCAGGTTTTCAGGCTATGTCCTATATTGTAGTTGTGCTGGATGAGTTGGCAGATTTAATGATGACTTCCGGAAATGAAGTTGAAAAACACATTGTGCGTATTGCTCAGTTAGCTAGGGCTACTGGTATACACCTTGTTCTAGCTACTCAAAGGCCCTCTACCGATATTATTACAGGTTCCATTAAAGCTAATATTCCGACTAGAATTGCCTTTGGTGTTGCTACACAGGTTGATTCTAGAGTGATTATTGATACCGGCGGTGCAGAGAAGCTTTTGGGTAAAGGGGATATGTTATTTATACCCCCAGAATCCTCCAAGCCAAAAAGAATACAGGGGGTATTTACCAACGAGCAAGAAATTCCAAGATTGGTTGGATTTCTTAAAGCTTCCGAAGTTAAACCGGATTATGATCTTTCTATAGTAAACACTACAAAAGCAAATAAAACCGGCGATGCCTCTTGGGACGATGAATCTTTTCCTAAAGCTGTAGAAGTGGTTGTAGAGTATGGCAGAGCTTCTGCGTCGTTGCTACAAAGAAGACTGAGTATTGGTTATGCAAGAGCGGCTAGGTTACTTGATGAGCTTGAAGAGAACGGGGTGATAGGTCCAAAAGATGGTAGTAGACCTCGTGAGGTCTTAATTAGTTCCATAGAGGATATAATGTGATCCACACTCCAATGAAGAATGCGGGTGAAATTTTAAAAGAAAAGCGAACCCGGATGGGTTTTAGTATAGATACTGTCTCAAAAAAGCTTAGAATTCAGCCCAAATATCTAGAAGCCCTAGAAGAAAATAGCCAGGATATTTTTGATAGTAAAGCCATAGCAAGGGGATTTCTGCAAAAATACGCTGATTTTTTGGGCTTAGATACCCCTAAAGTAGTTGCCTTCTGGAGAAGAGACTTTAATGTGGTTGTAAAATCGACCCCACCCTCGATAAGTATTTCAAATAAATTCGTTTTTACTCCACAGGTCTTTGTTTTATTTTTTTCTATCTTGATAGTTAGCCTTTTTATATATTTGGGTTTTACTCAAAATTCCATTTACAATTCCCCACCCACTTTAGAAATATTTTCTCCATCTGATGGTGAAATACTAGAACAATCTCAAATTTTGTTAAAAGGGAAAGCCTCTAAAAATTCTGAGGTTTGGTTTAATAGTAGAGTGCTTAACGTAGATTCTTCGGGGGAGTTTTCTGAAAATATATACCTACACGAAGGTTTAAATACTATACTTGTTAAAGCTGTAAACCCTTCAAATCTTTCGGTTACAAAGTCCCTCACAGTTGAAAGCAAAAAACAGAATCCAGAAAATTTTGGGTCCGGTCCCAACATATTAATTATCTCTTTAAATTCTCAAGAAAGTTCCGTTTTTTTAGAGGTAAAAGATTTATCAAAAACTTTATTCAGGGGGTTTTTGGTGGGCCCATTAGAACAGGAGTTTAAAGGGGACCAATTAAAGGTTTATATAGATCCTTTGCAGGATGTTAAGGTTAAATATAACGATCAATACGTTGATTTAAGCAAAGTGTCTGGGGATTTTTATAGGGATTTCAAGAAACAATAAGAAAAACTAAAGATACCGCCACAACTATTATAAAAAAGGCCCACCCCGTTTGACTTAGATCTTTTAGCATTTCGTTTTTGGTTGTTTTTTCCATTTTTTTCAAATTCATTATTTTTATATAAACAATTATCGCACAAAAATTATTTAATAATTAGTGGTCTCTTTGTTTCAATGTGTCTATAATGGTTTTAATGCAAAATGATAATTTAACGCCCATAAATTCTCTACTTAATAGTTCTTCTAATAACGGTGCCCTCCCTTTCTATAAAAAGAGATTTTCTTTTCTTTCCAAAAAACCCCATTTAAAAATAATAGTTCTTTGGTCTGTAGCAGTAATATTTTTAGGGATTTTATCTTCGACGGCCTTCTTATATAGAGCTAAAACTAATCGTAGTAATCTTCTAAACCCAAATTCATCAGGACAGGGTTCTAAGTCTGGTGAAGGAAACGACTCCGGTGGTTTTGAAAATATTGAATCTGGGGAATTTAAAAATTATTTAAACGGTGCTTACATAAGTGAGTCTTCTTTTAACAGAATGCAGAAAAATAAACCTGTTACTGTGATGATCAATAATCACACTTTAGCCAGACCGGCTGCAGGTCTTTCGCAGGCCGATATTGTTTATGAGATAGTTGCGGAAGGGGGAATAACCCGGTTTTTAGCAGTTTTTGCTTCTAATTTACCAGAAAAGGTTGGTCCTGTTAGGTCAATGAGAAAGTATTTTCAACAAGTGGCCGCAGAATATTTTCCTATTTCCACACATTGGGGAATAGCGTACCGACCAGAGTATGAGAAAAACTTATCCGATGAAGAATTTGCATACCTGGTATCTCAAAATGGCCAAGAATGTGATCCTAGGGCAGATGCTCGGTCTTACCTGGATGAGATAGGCCTTCCTACCCTAGACCAAACTGCGTTGCCCGGTGATGTTGCAAGTTCTTTGTTTTATAAAGACAGCAGCTTAGCTTTACCTACAGAGCACACTGCTTTCATAAGATTAAATACAGTTTATGAAAATTTTGTAAAAGTATATCCGGAACCAAGTTGGCTTAGTCGACAAGATATTACGTCTTGGAATTTTATAGAAGGCAATGATCCAAATGTCTACACGAGTGAGGTTACTAATATTAGTTATAACTTTTGGGATATGGGTGGGTTTCAGACATCTTGGAAATATATTTCAGATACAGGTATGTATGAAAGAACTCAGGGAGAACAAAAGACTATCGACCGTAATAATAATAAAATGGTTCCTGTTAAGACTGTTATTTTGCAAAAAGCTAAAGAAACAAAATTAAACGATGTTAAATCGCATATGCTTTATGATGTTATAGGTTCTGGTGATGCCACAATTTACTTAAATGGTAAAAAAATATTAGCTAAATGGTCTAAAAGTTCTGCTAGATCTAGAACTCTTTTTACTGACTTATCGGGAAAACCTATTTACTTTAATAGAGGTTTAATTTGGGTGGCAATTTTACCAGACTACTCTGAAGTCGTCGAGAATTAAATTCTAGTGTTAAGGTTGCTAAAAACTAATTTGTAAAACTTGCTTTTACTAACTAAAGTAAAATCAAGTATTTTGTTTTCAGTTAGCTGTCGTTATACTTACTTAATGCTTAAAACCATAATTACTTCAGAAGCCCGGATGAAAATTTTAAGGTATTTTTATTCGCACCCCCAGGGTTATAGCCCCTTCGTTAGGGAGATATCACGTGACACAAAACTTGAAATAAACGCTGTTCGACGAGAAATTATTAGAATGTCTGAGGGTAAGCTGTTAAACGAAGATCCTAGAGGAAATCGACTACACTACTGTTTAAATAAGGATAGTAGTCTATATTACGATTTAGCTAGTATTATAAGTAAAGAAATAGGTTTAGGAAAACTCTTAAGATCCAAAAAGAAGAGTTTGGGAAATTTAAACTTTTGTACATTATCTCTAGAGTTTTTTTTACAATCTCCTACAAGAAAAAAAGAATCTTTAGATGTTTTGTTTTTAGGTAGCCCCTACATGTCTAATTTAAGAGACTTGTTTAATGAGTATCAAAAAAAGACCAATTTAGAAATTAATTATATGGTTGTTTCTTCAGAAGAGTATAGAATCTTAAAAGAAAGAAAAGACAATCTATTAATGAGCTTTTTAATAAAACCTAGATCTACAATTTTTGGTTCGCAAGAAACCTATATTAATTAAATGAAAAGAGACTGGATAATAATCACACTGCTAATCCTTATTAGTATTACTTTAAATTTACCAAAAATAGAGATTAATAAATCTTTGTTTGGGTATAAGGTTTTGTACATTGGTGGTTATTCGCTAAATGTTGGTGGGTTATATAGAGATATGGAATTAAAGAAGGGTTTAGATATTTCTGGAGGTGTTCGCTTAATTTTAGAACCCGACCTTTCTTCTATACCTAGTGAAGAAATGGGCAACTCCCTTGAATCTTTAAAGGGTATTTTAGAAACAAGGGTAAATAGATTTGGGGTAAATGAACCAAACGTAACTACAGTAAAATTTAATAATAAGTATAAGTTAATTGTTGAAATACCTGGAATTGAAGATATTGAAAGAGCAAAAACCTTAGTAGGTAAAACTGCCCAAATGTCTTTTTTAATGGAAGATCCTAATTTTGTATTAGATCCAGAAAGCCTTCCTAAAGAAGGGGATCCTTACCCTGGTTTTGTTGAAACAGACTTAAAAAGCACAGATATAAAAAAAGCAGTACCAGCAATTTTTCAGTCTGAGGCGGGGGTTTACGAGCCTAGTGTAAATTTGATATTCACAAGCGAGGGTACTAAAAAGTTTTCTGATTTAACAGCTAAAAATATTGGTTTAAGGTTAGGTATCTTTATAGACAATGTTCCCGTGATCGCACCTACTATTAATCAGCAAATTTCTACAGGTGAGGCTTATATTACTGGGGGCTTTACCAGTGAGGCAGCAAAAGATTTGGCAATTCAGATAAATTCTGGTGCGCTTCCTGTACCAGTTAATATAGTGGGAGAGTCTCAAATAGGAGCATCTGTTGGGGACGATGTAATACAAAAAAGTATAAAAGGTGGATTAATAGGTTTAGCTGCTGTTTCTATATTTATGTTGTTTTTATATAAAAAACTTGGGTTGATTTCTGTTAGTACATTACTTTTATACGGTCTTTTTAGCATAACTTTGTATAAGTTGGTCCCTATTACCCTAACTTTATCTGGGGTAGCTGGATTTATTTTATCTATAGGTATGGCGGTAGACTCCAATATTTTAATTTTTGAAAGAATTAAAGAAGAAAGAAATGCAGGGTATGAAGGATCCAGTGCTGTTGAAAGAGGGTTTGATAAGGCCTGGGGGTCAATAAAAGACGCTAACCTTGTATCGTTAATTATCGCTTTTATACTTTTTAATCCTTTTGAATGGGGATTTTTACTGCAATCTGGCCCAGTTAGAGGGTTTGCGGTGACCCTGGGTATTGGAATTGCTGTGTCTTTATTTACGGGTGTTTACGTTACTAAAAATATAATCAAATTTTTCTATAAATCTAGATAATGAATTTTATTAAATACCGATACTTACCTTATATTTTGTCTGTTTTGTTAATACTATTTGGTATATATAGCTTGGTATTTTATGGGTTTAAATTGTCTGTAGATTTTACAGGTGGAACTAAAATTTCGGGTTTAACCTCTTCTTCTGTTTCTGAAATCGAAAATTTTATGCCCGATGGGATTGAAAAATTTGAGGTAAAAAAAGCAGGCGAAAGTTTTACTATAAATATCGATTCTGTAGTTTCAGAGGAGGATTCTTTGTTAGTTAAAAATTCTTTACAAGACAGTGCAGCAAACTTAGTTATTGAGGGTGTAGAGTTTATTCAACCAGCAGTAGGTAATGAACTAGTATTAAAAACGGGCTTGGCTGTGTTGTTTTCCGTGGTAGTAATTTTTATTTTTATTACTTACTCTTTTAAAGATTTAATTGGTGCTTCTTCTGCCATTATAGCTATGCTTCACGACACCTTTATACTGATAGGCCTTTTTGCTTTTTTCGGACATTTTTTTAGTGCCGAAATTGACTTACTCTTGATTACCGCGGTTTTAACAGTTTTATCTTTTAGTTTGTACGATACCATTGTAATTTTTGACAAAATTAAAGAGATTCGTAGCAAATCTTCTACTTTATCTTTAAAACAAGTTATAAATAACTCTTTAGAAACCACTATGGTTAGGTCAGTAAATAATAGCTTAACTAGTGTATTAGCCCTTTACGCTTTAATTTTATTTGTTTCTGGATCACTTTTTTGGTTTGCAACAGCGCTTATTATTGGGGTAATCATAGGTACCTATTCCTCGCCATTTGTAGCTGCAAATGTATATTATGATTTAAAAATGTGGCGTAAGAAAAAATAAGCCACCCCGCACCAACTGACCCATAGTATTTACAATTAACACTCTTTGGGATATAATACCCCTATCTTAATTATCTCCGTCACATAAAATGTTTCCAAATAATGCTTCTGGTATTTCAACAAAAGAATCCACCACTGAAAGTATGGGCGAAAGTAGATTTAGATTATTTGCTCAAACCTCTGAGGATACCGTGCAGGAACTTAAACAGAGATGGGGGATATGTACTGATACCGAATTAATAACCGATTTGAGGGAGCCAAAATTGATGTTTGTATTAGAA
Source organism: bacterium (assembly GCA_009995545.1). Taxonomy (GTDB): domain Bacteria; phylum Patescibacteriota; class WWE3; order 2-01-FULL-39-13; family JAACPI01; genus JAACPI01. The sequence continues at coordinate 120,756 of JAACPI010000002.1, read as the reverse complement.
GAAGATCCTAATAATATTCACTGTAATAATCTTATAGGGGTTAACATCTTTGGTAATTCCAAAAATTTCGACGGTGATTTACTCAAACTTTATCAAGCAGGTCAGCTTTATTTTATAGGGAGTATAGAAGATTTTGCGAGATTACAGACAATAGAGGAGATGCACCACATTAGTAATCCAAATCTATTCTTATACGAATACGATCCCCTCATAGATAATTTAACTGAGTATGACGCACAAGAGGTGGAGTGGCAGGCACTTATCGAGCAGTTAAAAATAGCTAAGGAGTGGGGGATGCCAGATATTACCCTTAACTGTCTACGTGAAAGAGTTAAGAATGCCGAAGAAGTTAGAAAGATTAGTCACCTATAAACCCCTACCCATTTACGGTAAGTTGCTTTGCAGCAGGGATTACAGCGTTATCAAAAAACATACCACTAGGGGCTTTAGCAACAGGATTTACTAACTTCTAATTGTAATATATGTATGTAAAAGGTAATTGATAAAGACAAATGTCTTGTTGTCTTGAGGAATAAAAATTGTACTACTGAAATGGTTTTTTATCGATGCGGATGGCTTTTGCCAATTTACAGGGTGTGCTTTGTGCACTTCCTCTGTTCCATTTCCCCCATCGTGAGACTATCCGAAGATAGCTCCTAACACTCCGACTGCAAAGAGCAGGAAGCAAACCATGGCTCCGCCGCCGAAGGCCATTACTGGGCCAAAACTTTTGGCCATGTCCCCAAAGCTCTTGACGGACGTTTCGACTGCGTCGTCGAAAGGTTCATCTGAGTTCGAAAAGGTCTCGGCCATGTCCCCAAAGCCTTTGAACATTTTGCCCACAGTCTTCAACTGTTGAAAAATCGTCAGACCACTAAAGACAACTGCCAACCCAAGGAAAAGCCCCCAATACGCTACGAGGAATTCCATTTTTCTACTCCTTTTACTATTTGTAGCCGAATTGCTACATATCTTTAGCATACTAAATTTGGGTATTCCTGTCAATACTATGGGGTGTTAAAAAATCTAGGGTATATTTTTAGTTTCCGGGTAGTAGGCTTTAGTAAAAGGTTTTAACCTGGCTCAATATTCCTAATGTGTTCTCAAATCCTTGGCTTCACCTGATACATTTCTACTAGTTCGTACCCCAACTTTTTGTAATATTCCCTGGTACCTATTGCAGAGATCACTGCTAATCTTTCATAGCCTTCTTTTTTACTAATTTCTTCCGCTTTTTTAATTAGCTTTTTACCAAACCCTGTATGTTGGGCGTTTTTATTGCTGAGTTTGCCGATACCTAAGCTTTGTCCGTAAACATGTACTTCCCTTATAATTGCGCAGTTATTAAGTTCAGCAGTTATTTTATTTTTGGGATTTTTTGGCAACGAAAGTCTTAGAAACCCAATTATTTTATCTGTATCTGTTACAAATTCTAAAAACTTTTCGGTAGTGTGGGTAGTTTTGTAAGTGGTTACCTTAATTTTAGGGTTTTCAATTTTTTCGTTTCGTATTTCTCTGTGTCGCATTTCTACAACTTTAATTTGGTTTTTCTTCATTTCTTCATCAACCATTTGTCTAAAGTTTGTTTTTTTATTTCCCACAACAATATCAGTACTTGGAATATCTCTTATCATTCTATTTATTCGGCAATATCTTGGGGTGTCTTTATAGGTATTTACTAAAATTTTTAAAAGCTCTTTTTCTGTATAAGGTTTCCATAAACCTCTTTTGTAATAGTGCATTAACTCTGCACTTTCAATTAACGAGCAGGGGTAAACTTTTAACTCATCTGGTTTAAATGCCAGGTTTGAAAACAGTTTTTTATAGTCACTAATATCCTTTGCCGAGGTACTTCCGTAAAGGTTAGGCATATAGTGCCCTTGTATCTTAAATCCGGCGGCCCTTAGCAGTTTAAATGCCTCTGCTGTTTTAGCGCAGTTGTGTCCACGTTTATTAAGTTTTAAAACTTTGTCGTTTAAACTCTGTATTCCAATTTGTATTTTTGTAGCTCCTAATTTTCTAAGCCTTAAAACTTCTTCTTTATTTATTTCATCGGGTCTTGTTTCTATTACTAAGCCTACACATTTTTGCTTTGCAGTAATGTTTTTTAAATGAGCATTTTCTAACTCTTTCCAGGTTGCCTGTTCTTTAAGTTGTTTTTGTCTATTTAAGGCGAGGGATATTACTTGGTTATAACTTTTTTCCATTTTTTCTCCATCTATTTCTTTTACCCCTTTCAAGTTAATTGGGTTTTCCGTATTAGTCTTAATCATATCTTTGGTAGATGTCTCAAATTCATTAAGGGCTCTAAAACATTCTTTTACAAACCAAATTTGATAAGTTAACGGGTACGAAGACCAAGTACCCCCAAGTATTATTAACTCAATCTTATCTACTGGGTGGCCAATATTTTTTAACGCGGCTATTCTGTTATGGGTTTGTAGGTAAGGGTCAAATAAGTTAGATTCGGCTCTTTGGGCCCCAGGTTCATCCGAAAGATAGCTTTTAGGCATCCGTATATCATTTGGGCAAAAAATGCACTTACCCGGACAAGGAAAGGGTTTAGTTAAAACTGTAACAGGGGTTACTCCCGAAGAAGACCTAATATTTTTCATTTTAATATTTTTGTATAGGTTTTCCTCGGACTCTTTATTTAATTTTAGTTCAGTTTTTAGCTTAATGTAGGCTCTGTACAGGGCTCCTTTGGAATACAAACCATCTTTACTCGGGTAAATTCTAAGTATTTTTTCAATTTTTTTGGGTGAATAAATGCTTTTACTAAGAGTATTTAAAATACCCAGTATTTGTTTCTTATTCTCTTTTAAGTTAATTTTATATTGCTGCATTTGTTGTATTATAGCTGACTATTCTTCCCAACGTATTTTTACTGAATCGAAACCCTGCGGTGCTTGAACAAATTTTGCTACAAGAATATGTACGTGAGAGTCGGGCTCACCCTCTTCATTAGCGGTAATATAGCCATTTAACCCAGTCATTGCTAAAGGTTGTCCCTCAGAAACCCAGTCACCCAAACCAAAAGGGCAGCTATTCTCTCCTATATGGCAAAACTCGTAAAATTCTGCATCCGAAACTTGAACTGTAAGGTGGTTTAAATAAGGATTGAATTCAGGGCCATTCCCCCACAATACTCCCTCTTGTTTTAAAGATATTATTTTACCTGATTGAGGCGCAAAGATAGGTTGGGGTTTTATTCTAGGGTCATCAACTGGTATATCTACTGCGTGCAGAAAACGATCCTTATGTGTAGGTGACGTAAAGCCCATTTCCGCATACGTTCTAGGGCTTCCATCTGGAAGGGTTACAGGAAATGAATACATATGTCCGCTGTGCCCTAAAGAGTGGTAAAAACTTTCCATTACCCTTCCCGCATTAGGACCTATGCGTAACTCATTAAGACCCATAAATCTTTTCATAGGGATGATTATACAACGAAAAACAACCCCCAGCGCAAGACGTCCAGTTTTTGAAAAATGCTAAAATCAAAGTATGGATTTAGATAAACTGTTTGGGAGATATAGATTTGTTTGGAATAGGCAGTATAGGAGATTTAAGGGGGAGGCCCCTTGGTCGGGTGCAAGGCAAAATATTCTAAAAAGTTTATTTTTTAAATATAACATTAAAGATGGATTAGCACTTGATTTAGGTTGTGGTTATGGGGATAAGTCTTTTTTTCTTGAAAAATTAGGATTTAAAGTTTTTGCAGTTGATATTTCTAGCGTAGCAATTAGGGAGGCTGTGAAAAAAACCAGCAAAGTTAGTTTTATCTGCGCCGATATTAGGGATTTGAATAAAGTTTACCTGCTTAGAAATAAAAGATTTGATGTAACATTAGATCTATTTACCTCTCATTTCTTAAATAGTACTCAGATGCGTAGTTATATAAAAGAGATTTATAAACTAAGTAAACCTGGGGGCTATTTGATTATGAATGTATACGCTAAGGACTCTGAAACACCCTCTAATATAGCTCGATCCCTGTCCCCAAACGAGGTGGGAGAGTTATATTCTGAATACTTTAAGGTATTAGAGAGGTTACGAAATAAGTTCAAATATGCTAAAGGCAATTATACCGATCTGTATGTGTTAAGACGAAACCAGTAAGTATTTTAATTTCTGGATAGACTTCTCCTTCGTTACAATCTTTCAGAATGACAAACCCTTCTTTTTAATCATCCTGAGCGTAGCGGAGGATCCAGTATCTTGGTATCTTTGAGTTATGAACAAACAAACAGTAAAAAAACTTGTCGAACTTACTGCCAATTTCTACAGCATAAATAGCCAAGAATTTGATCTAAAAAATAAGCATTTTAGAGAAGGTTGGAAAAATATCAAGTTTAACGATTATTCTAAAGTATTAGATATCGCCGCGGGAAATTATCGACTTTTTGAATATTTAAGTTCGCTAAATTTTGGTGGAAGTTACTCGGCCTTAGAGAACTCCAAAGATTTTGTAAATTACTATAAACAAAATTTTTTAAACAGTTTTAAGCTGTTTAATATTGATGCCGTTTCAGACTTAGAAAAAGTAGAAAATAAATACGATTTAATTACCTGCTTTGGTTTTACTCATCATTTACCAAGCCTAAAGCTTAGAGTTAAGTGGTTTAATCAAGTTGGAAAATTACTTAGCAATAATGGTAAATTTATATTTACAACCTGGAACTTTAATACCTTGAGTACTTTTAATAAGGCTAAAAGACAATTAGAGGGGGTATTTGAAGAGGGGGATCTTGAGGATGGGGATTATTTTTTGGGTTGGGATAATGGGAGTGCCTCACGTTATTGCCACCTTTATAGTAATAAAGAGGTGTCTTTTATATTGAGCGAGGCAGGTTTTAAGCCAGATTCCTCTTTTGAGGCAGATGGTAAAAATAACAAGTCGAATACTTACTATGTTGTTTCCCATCGTTAAATTTGTAAGTTGACTTGGTTGCGGTATACAATACCTGCATGCCTAAAAAAAAGTTACTTTTAATCATTCTTCCTTTAATAACCGTTTTTATTTTAGGTATATCTTTTTGGCTGAATTATCAAAGATTTTTAAACTCTCAGATTGAATCCAAGCTAGAGCTTAGCATCCCTACAGGTACCCCCAAGTCTCAAATATACCAACTTTTTACAAAAGAACAGTCTGTTTCTAAAATCCAGGAACTTTATATAAGACTTTATTATATTTTAAATAAAAATACTTCGGTTGAGGCAGGAAACTACGTTTTTAAACAAAATACACCCTACCTAAAGATTTTATCTGGGTTTCAAGACGGTTCTATTCTTTCTAGGGTTACCTTTATTGAAGGGTGGCGAGTAGAGGAGTCAGCCCTTTACCTGGCTAAAACTGTTAATAAAGAATTTGCTTGGAACTATTATTTAGCAGCAAAAGACTTTGAGGGTCAATTGTTTCCAGACACCTATTTTATAGATGCAAATACCTTAGCAACATCTTTGGTTGATTTACAACTCAAAACTTTTAAAGATAAAACATTAGACCTACTAAATTTGAACCCTAATTTAACCGAAAATGAAGTTATAGTTTTAGCTTCCATTTTAGAAAGAGAAACAAATGGAGGAGACGACTTGCCCTTAATAGCTGGAATATTAATAAAAAGATACCAAGAGGGGATGCCTTTAGATGCTGATGCCACTTCTCAGTATGCTTCTAGCATAATTTCTCAAGCAGACTTTGAGCAGTGTATTCAAGAACTCTGCGAGATTAATTTTTGGCCAAAAACCCTTACTACAGACCAGCTAAAAAGCGAGAGTGTTTACAATACAAGGGGTAAGGTAGGCCTTCCCCCTACTCCAATATCTAACCCCTCTATTAAGTCAATAGACGCTGTTGTAAAGGCTAAAAATAGCCCATATTACTACTATTTACACGATAAATTGGGCAAGGCCTATTACGCAGTGACTTTAGATCAACATATTGAAAATATACAAAGGTTCTTGTAGAATACAGAGGTTGTACTTACATAAACATCACATAATAATTTAGCGTATTTTATATATTCCCTATACCAATTGTTTGACAATGCGTGTATTTTTTGGTAACTTTTCCTTCGTCAAAGCGGTCTTTTCGCCTCAAATAAGGTCAAAGCTAGGTAACCTATTAACTAAATTTTAAAAATTATAGACTGGTACTGTATATGCCTAAATCAAAGCAATCACCCAAATTTTCTTTCCCTCTACCCGATTTAACTAAAATTCAAAAAGACTCCTATAAGTGGTTCTTTACAGAAGGTATTGCAGAAATACTTGACGAAGTTAACCCTATAGCTGACTTTACAGGTAGGCAGTGGATATTAAGCTTTTCAAATCCCCGGGTAGATAGACCTGCACTCTCTTACAAAGAAGCCTTAAATAAAGGAGTAACTTATAATGCAGGTTGGTATTTGCAAGTAACTTTAGAAAAAGAAGGGACTAAACAAAAGAAAACTTCGGAACAGTATATGGGAGAAGTTCCTCTTATGTCTCCAAAAGGCACTTTTATTATTAACGGTGTAGAAAAAGTTGTTATAAACCAGCTCACTAGATCTTACGGAATTCTTTATTTAGAAGACATTGATAAAGCTAAAGGGAGAATTAATCCTGTAGTTAAAGTTTTACCCAAATACGGAGCTTGGTTAGAAATGGATATTTCTAAAACTAATGTTTTAAATGTAAAAATTGATAAAAGAAGAAAATTTCCTTTAACTATCTTACTCAGAGTTTTTGGTTTAGAGACAGATGACCAAATTAGAAAAGCTTTTGAAGATTCTGATACAGGAGATGTATCCTATATAGAGAATACCCTAGAAAGAGACCAAACCAACAGTTATAACGAAGCAATTATAGACATATATTCAAGATTACGACCTGGTGAGCCAGAAATACTTGAAAATGCTAAAGCTTTAATCGAAAGTACTTTTTTTAATACCAAAAGATACAACCTAGGAAAAGTAGGAAGATTTAAGTTGAACCAGTCAGTTGGCTTAGAAGACAGTAAAAACTCCAGCAGAGTTTTAACTAAAGATGACATCTTATTGATAGTTAAAAAAATGCTACGATTGGCAAATAATATCGGTGAATACGACATAGTAGATGATTTGTCCAACAGAAGAGTTAAAAGTGTTGGAGAATTACTACAACAGCAGGTAAGAGTTGGTTTTATACAAATGGAAAGGAATATAAGAGAAAGAATGTCTTTAGAGCCTAGGGAACTTTTGCCCGAAATCTCAAGACTAATTTCTACAAGACCTGTAGCCGCAAAAATTCAATCTTTCTTTGCTAGTGGACAGTTAACCCAATACCCAGATCAATACAATGCTTTAAGTACTTTAAATTTAATGAGAAGACTTACTGTTTTAGGTCCAGGTGGTTTAACTAGAGAAAGGGCTAGTTTTGCAGTACGAGACGTACATTATTCCCAGTATGGAAGAATTGATCCCATACATACTCCAGAAGGTCCTAATGTTGGTTTAAATGTGTACCTTGGTATGTATTCTAAAGTGAATGAATTTGGATTTTTAGAAACCCCTTACAGAAAATTGGAAAAAGTTGGAGATAGAATCAAACTAACTGACGAAGTTGGTTATATGGCCGCCTACGATGAAAGAAACTTGTCTATCACAGACGCTTCTGTGAATATTGATGAAAAAGGTTTTATTACAGACGAAAGAGTTCCTTTACGAAAAGGTGAAGAATTTAGACTGGGTTCTGTTTTAGACGCAGAATATATGGACGTAGTTCCAAATCAAATTTTAGGCTTGGTTTCTGGTTTAATACCTTTTGTTGCAAACAACGACCCTATGAGGTCTTCTGTTGCTTGTCAGCAAACTACTCAGGCTGTTCCTTTGGTTAGACCCGAGGCACCTTTTGTAGGTACTGGTTTAGAGTCAGCTGCTGCAGACAATGCTTTCGCCACTTTAAGAAGTGACGTTGCCGGAACTGTGGTTTCTGTAGATGCTGATCAAATAATAGTCAAAGATTCTAATAATAAAAATGCTGAATATCAGTTAGATACTTATCAACAGAGCAACTCGGATACCGCAATTAACTTTAGACCTGTTGTAAATCTTGGTCAAAAAGTTAGTAAAGGTGACCTATTAGCCGAAAACGTTGATAGTAGTGATGGAAAATTAGCAATTGGGGCTAACCTTCGTGTTGCCTATATGATTTGGGATGGATACAACTATGAAGATGCCATTGTAATCTCAGAAAGGGTAGTAAAAGATGACCTTCTTACTTCTATAACAGTGCACGACCACTCTGTGCAGGTTCAGGAAACTAAACTAGGTCCAGAAGAGGTTACTAGAGATATTCCAGGGGTTCCAGACTATCATTTAAGAAACTTAGATGAAAACGGTGTTGTAACAGTAGGATCCAGAGTTTCTTCTGGAGACCTTTTAGTAGGTATAATTCAGCCAAGAGGTGAAATTGAACTTTCTGCTGAAGAAAGGTTACTAAGAGCTATTTTTGGAGAAAAAGCAAAAGAAGTTAAAGATGTATCTTTAAGAGTACCTCATGGAGAAAGTGGTGTTGTAATTGGTGTAAAAGAATTTACTAGAGAAGAAAAAGAAGAAATGTCCACGGGAGTAATTAGAGAAGTAACTGTTTACATAGCTAGCCTTCGAAAAATTGGAATTGGTGATAAATTATCTAACAGATTTGGTAACAAAGGTGTAATTTCTAAAGTAGTTCCTATTGAAGATATGCCTCATACTAAAGATGGTCAACCTGTAGATATAGTTATCTCAGCCACTTCAGTTATAGGTCGTATGAATGTCGGACAATTGATAGAAACTTCACTTGGGTGGGTAGCAGAAAGAACTGGAAAAAGATTTGATATACCCTCCTTTACTAAATTTACAGAAGAAGATCTTGAAAATGCTTTAAAAAGTGCTGGGTTACCTGTATCTGGTAAAGAAACTTTAATTGATGGTAGAACTGGTGAGCCTTATTTTATGCCAGTTTTAGTTGGAAATCAGTATGTATTAAAACTTCACCATATGAGTGAGGGTAAAGTACATGCTAGAAGCACAGGTCCTTACTCTTTAATTACTCAACAACCTTTGGGAGGAAAAGCACAATTTGGTGGCCAGAGATTTGGAGAAATGGAAGTTTGGGCAATGGAAGCTTATGGAGTTTCTAGTGCCTTACAAGAGATGCTGACTATAAAATCAGACGATATGGAAGGTAGAAACAAGGCAATGAGATCAATTCTAAAAGGAGAAAAGATTTCAGCTCCTAATTTACCTGAGTCTTTTAAATTATTAATAAGAGAATTGAACGGGTTGGGTTTGTCCTTTACTGCAATTAAAAAAGTGGCTCCAGTGGTTGAAGAGACCTCTGTAGAATCTGAAGAAGCTGCAGCAGAGACTGTAGAACCAGAAGTCGCTTTAGATGTAGAACCTGCAAAAGAGAAGTCGGTAAAAAAAGAAAAGTCTAAACAAGTTTCCAAGGAGGAGAAGTAATATGTTAGATCTAAACAAATTAGCAAATCTAGATGCTTTAAAAATCACTCTTGCTAGTCCAGAGGAAATAAGAAGTTGGTCTTTTGGCGAGGTTACAAAACCTGAGACAATAAATTATCGAACTTTTAAACCCGAAAGAGACGGACTTTTCGACGAAAAGATTTTTGGTCCGGTTCAAGATTACGCATGTTCTTGTGGTAAGTACAAAGGTATTAGATACAAGGGAGTTATTTGTGATAAATGTGGTGTTGAAGTTATCGCAGCTAGAGTAAGAAGAGAACGTATGGGACATATAGATTTATCTGCTCCAGTGGTTCACATTTGGTACTTTAAGGGTATTCCTTCTAAATTAGCTACCTTGTTAGATGTTTCCCCTAAAAATTTAGAAGCTGTAATATATTTTTCATCTTTTATTCTAACCGAAGTAGATTACGACAAAAAAGCAGAGGTTTTGTCTGGTATTGAAGAAGAGATTGTTTCTGTAAGAGAAGATGTTAAAAAACAATTGGAAGAAGAGATAGAAATGTTTAATAAAGAATTGGCAGAAGAGATAGAAAAATTAGATATTAAAGATGCTAAAAAGAAAGATTTAAAGATTAAAGAGCTTACTGCTAAAAACGATGCTAAAAATAAAAGACTTTTAAGAAAATTACCTAAAGAGCAAGAAAAAGCAGAAAAACAGCTTAATAGAAACAAAAAGAAAATCGAGTCAATGGATAGACTTTCTATCATGACTGATGCTGAATATTATTCTATGGATGATTATATCCAAGCCTTTTCTAAGGTAAAAATCGGCGCGGAGGCTATTAAAGAGATTTTAGACTCCATGGACTTAACAGAACTAGCGGGTCAATTAAAAAAAGATCTTTTAGTAGCTAAAGGCCAAAATATTATAAAGATTTCAAAAAGACTAAAGATTGTAGAGGGCTTTAGAAAAGCTTCGTTAAATCCTTCATGGATGATCACCGAAGTTATTGCAGTAACACCACCCGACTTAAGACCTATGGTGCAGTTAGATGGTGGTAGATTTGCAACTAGCGACTTAAACGATTTGTACAGAAGAGTTATAAACAGAAACAACCGACTTAAAAAACTATTAAATATTGGGGCTCCCGATATTATTGTTAGAAACGAAAAGAGAATGCTTCAGGAGTCTGTGGATGCTTTAATTGATGCAAACAAGAGTAGAAGAACTAATAGAATTAATCGAGGTACCAAGCAATTAAAATCTTTATCAGATATGATAAAGGGTAAGCAAGGAAGGTTTAGACAGAACTTACTTGGAAAACGTGTTGATTATTCCGGAAGAGCTGTTATTGTTGTGGGTCCAGAATTAAAGATTAATGAGTGCGGTGTTCCTAAAAAGATGGCTGTAGAGCTATTTAAACCTTTTATCTTAAGAGAACTTTTAATGAGAGGACATGCGCCAAATATAAAAACCGCTAGAATTTTAGTAGATGACGGAGAAGAGGTAGTATGGGATGTTTTAGAAGACGTAGTTAAAGAAAGGCCTGTGTTGCTTAACCGAGCACCTACTTTACATAAGTTAGGTATTCAGGGTTTTTATCCAAAACTTATCGAAGGTAATGCTATTAGGTTACATCCTTTGGTGGTAGTAGGTTTTAACGCTGACTTCGATGGTGACCAAATGGCTATCCATTTACCTATTTCTGAAGATGCTGTTAACGAAATAAAAACTTATGTAATGGCTACCCAAAACTTTTTAAAGCCTGCAGCAGGCGATTTTGTAGCTATTGCAACTAGAGATATGTATTTAGGTACTTTTTATCTAACTAAAATGGATAACGAGACCCCTAGAACTAAAAAAGTTTATACCAAGGCAGAAGCTTTGATGGCTTTACAGGGAGAATCTATCTCTTTAACCGAGGCTATAAATTACAGAATTGATGATACAGAAACCGTTATAACTTCTGCAGGTAGAATACTAACTAACGAAGTATTTCCTGAAGGTCATAAATTTGTTAATACGATTGTAGAAAAGAATAAGTTTAAAGACTTAGCTGTTGAAATACTTATGGAATACGGTACCGAGGCGACCGCTAAATTTTTGGATGCCATTAAAACCTTAGGGTTTTTATATGGTACTAAATCTGGCTTATCTGTATCCATTTCTGACGTAGAGATGATTCCTGAAAGAGAAGATATTATTAATGAGGCTGAAAAGAAAATTGCTGTGATTGAACAAAACTATTTTAGAGGTTTAATAACTAAGGAGGAGCTAAGGTCCCTTTCTCAAGGAGAGTGGATAAAGGCTACTGACGAACTAGATGTTAAGACTTGGGATAATCTAGAAGAAGATAACCCAATGAAAATAATGGTTACCGCAGGAGCAGGTAAAGCAAGCCAAGCTCAGATTAAACAAATTGGTGGTATGAAAGGTTTGGTACAAGATCCTAACGGAAGACTAGTAGACTTACCAATAAGAAGTAACTATCGATTAGGTTTAAGTGGGTTTGAGTGTTTTAATGCTGCTAGAGGAGCTCGAAAAGGTTTAACAGACAAGGGATTAAAAACAGCTGATGCAGGTTACTTAACCCGTAGATTAGTTGACGTAGCACAAGATGTGGTTGTACACGAAATAGATTGTGGTTCTACCGAGGGTAGGGTGGTTAGGTCTACAGATAAAACATCTTTGTCCGACTTCTCTGAAAGAGTTACCAGTAGATATTTATCTAAGGATGCTCTAGACCCCGCAGGTAAAGTAGTAGCCAAAGCTGCTGAACTTATTACAAAAGAGGTTGCTGAAAAATTAGTATCTTCAAATGTAGAACAAGTAGAAGTTAGATCTCCTTTAACTTGTCAGACAAAACATGGTATTTGTGCAAAATGTTATGGTCATGACTTAAGTACCAAAAAAGATATTGAAATAGGTACCGCAGCAGGAATAATAGCCGCACAAGCAATTGGTGAGCCAGGAACACAGCTTACGATGAAAACTTTTCACTCTGGTGGAATTGCAGGTAAAGATATTACCTCTGGATTACCAAGAGTAGAAGAAATATTTGAAGCAAGATCTCCTAAAGCTACTGCAGTGATGGCAGAAATTTCTGGTAAAGTTAAGATTGAAGAAAAAGAAAATGGTGAAAAGACTCTTAAGATAGTTTCTATTGATAAGAGTGCCGATTTACCTTTTGTTGACTATAACGTAGATCCTTTATCTGAAATAGTAGTAAAGGAAGGTCAATTAGTAAATGTAGGTGACGCCCTAACTTTGGGTTATCTAAATTTAAATGACCTATTTAACTCTGTGGGTATAAAACAAACCGAAGCTTATATTATTGAAGAAATTCAAAAAGTATATTCTTCACAAGGAGTTTTATTAGATGATAAACATTTAGAAATAATGGTTAAACAAATGTTTAGCAAGGCCGAGGTTGTAGAATCGGGGGACTCTGAAATGTTAAGAGGAGAAGTACTAGGAGAAGACACTCTACAAGGAATTAACGAAAGTATTATTGCAGAAGGTGGAACTCCTGCAAAGGCTAGAGTAGTATTACTGGGTATTTCTAAGTCATCGTTGAAAACCGATAGCTTTTTATCAGCAGCTTCTTTTCAGGAAACTGTAAGAGTTTTAACTGATGCAGCAACTAGGGGTTTAACAGATGAATTGCGCGGATTAAAGGAAAATGTGATAATAGGTAGGAAAATTCCAGTAGGTACAGGTTATCAAGCCTCCCTAGAAAGACTTAGCAGAGTTTCTGAGCCAGTCAGTCAAGAATAAATTTAGATCGTATTTATGCCAACTATAAACCAGTTGATAAGAAAACCTAGAAAAAAGATAAATAAAAAAGACAAGACAGTTGCTTTGTCTGAAATATTTTCATCTTTACACAATAGAAGAAAAAAACTTAACGCACCTTTTAAAAGGGGAGTATGTATTACGGTTAAAACAATGACTCCAAGAAAGCCTAATTCGGCTTTGCGTAAAGTTGCTAGGGTTAGATTATCTAACGGTAGAGAAGTTACAGCTTATATTCCTGGAGAAGGCCATAACCTACAAGAGCACTCTGTAGTACTTATAAAGGGTGGAAAAATACAGGATTTAGGTGGTGTTAAATATACAATTGTAAGAGGAACTTTAGATACCCAAGGAGTTGAAAAACGAAGACAAGGTAGATCTTTATACGGTACTAAAAAACCTAAAGAATAAATAATTTATTATTTTAATTAAACAAACATGAGAGGAAAGAAAGCAGTAAAAAGAAACATAGAATCAGACCCAATATATAAGTCTAAATTAGTAACTAAATTTATTAATTACTTAATGTTGGATGGAAAAAAGAGTAAAGCCAAAAGTGCAGTTTACACTGCATTAGAGAGTCTCCACGAAGATCCCAAAGAAGCTCTAGTTATATTTGAGGACGTTATGAAAAAAGTAATGCCTAAACAAGAGGTAAGATCCAAAAGAGTTGGTGGTGCTACTTACCAAGTACCTGTTTTACTAAAACATGAAAGATCCCAAGCTTTAGCTATTAGGTGGATATTAGAAGCTATTAGAAAAAGAAAAGGTGCCAGTACTGCAGAAAAGCTTACAAGTGAATTCTCAAACATAGTTAAAGGTGAAAATTCTGTTGCGCTAAAAAAGAGAGAGGATGTCGAAAAGATGGCAGAAAGCAACAAAGCTTTTTCTCACTTTCGTTGGTAAAACACTAACTATTTAATAAGCATACCAGCTTTATTCCCTTCGGATAATTCTACTTTGTAGAAGTGGGTATTTTTATATTTTTTCTTTTTATTTCAATATTGTGCTAATATAATCCCCAGTTATGATTACTGTAATAAGAAATAAGAATGTACAAGGAAAACTTTGGACATTCTCAAAACTTTTTAGCTGACCCTAAACTTGTTAAGAGGCTTGTAAATAAAGCCGAGATTAGGTCGGTGGACTTAGTAATAGATATTGGTTTTGGCAGGGGAATTATTACTAACGAAATTCTTAATAAAGCAGGATCAGTAATTGCTATAGAATCCGACCCTAAATTATTTTTTAAACTTCCGGAATCCAATAATCTACAAAAGTATAATTTAAACTTTTTAGAATTTACGTTGCCAAAAGTCGATTATAAGGTTTTTTCAAATATACCTTTTAATTACAGTTCTAGAATTCTAAAAAAACTTTATTTTTCTAATGAACTGAGTCCTATTATTAGTTATTTAATTTTACAAAAGGAGGTTTATGAGAAATATAATGGTAAAAATAGAGAAACCCAATTATCCCTTTTATTAAAACCTTTTTATGCATTTAATTTTATTGAATCTATTCCTTCAGCTAAATTTAAGCCAACACCTAAAGTAGATATTGTTTTTGCCTCTGTGTCTAAAAGGTCAGTTAGCTTGATCGATACCCCCATACTTGAGGAATACCAAGACTTTATAGTTTACAGCACAAGCGTTTGGAGAAAGGGTAATAAAAATGTGTTTAAAAATATTTTTACTTACACTCAGCTAAAAAGATTATCTAAAGACCTAAAATTTTCGTTAAGGGCAAATCCTCTAGATTTAAATTTCGATCAATGGTTGGGTTTATTTAACTTTTATACTTCAAATACTCTTCCAATAAAAAAATCTTTAGTAGAAGGAAGTTATTTAAACAAAATTATAAAAGAGGAAAGATTAAAGAAACGTTACAAAAGCGTTAAATAACTAAGCCTCTAAACAACGTAGGGAATCTGTTTGTCCTGCTTTACCAATATTTTGCCCCGATATAAAAATTAATTTATCCCCGTGTTTAACAACCTTTTCTTTTAGTAGATTTTTTATAATGCAGGCAATACTTTCGTCTACTGTAGGTTCAAATTTTATACACACTGAGGTAACACCGTACAGTAAGGACATCTGCCTTGTTGCCGTTAAATCTTGGCTGTAGGCAATAATTGGTATATTAGGTCTTGTGGCAGATAGGTACTGAGCTGTAATCCCAGACTCGGTTAAAATAACAAAGTATTTAACTTTTTCACCAGCCTGTTTTAAAAATGCTTGCATATGCTTTGCTGTTTTAACAATAGCTTTAAGTTGAGTGTCTATGTCTAGCCTGTTGATATTTTCTTCGTCTACATTCTCATTATTTATTTCGCTGTATCTTAAAGTTTTAGCCATAACCTTAACCGTTTTAACCGGGTATTTTCCTATAGCACTTTCTTCAGAAAGCATTACAGCATCTGCTTTGTCAAAAACAGCGTTAGCAACATCACTTACCTCGGCCCTTGTCGGATTTGGTGAATTAACCATACTCTTTAACATTTGTGTCGCAACAATTACGGGTTTTCCTACCATTATGCATTTTTTAATAAGTTGTTTTTGTACGCTTGGTACTGCTTCTACCTGAATTTCTACTCCTAAATCTCCTCTAGCTACCATTATTGCATCACTTTCTTTTATAATTGAATCAATATTTTTAACAGCTTTTAGTGTTTCGATCTTGCTGATTATTTTTGGGTTATAGTTAATTTTAGCTAATTCTCTTTTAAAATCTTTAATATCTTTAGCGGTTCTAACAAAAGATATTGCTACATATTCCGCATTTATTTTTTTGCCAAAAGTAACGTCGTCAATATCTTTTTTGGTGACCGCAGGAACATTTAAATTTAATCCGGGAAAAAACACACTTTTTTTAGATCCTATTTCTCCTCCTTCTTCTACTACACACACAAGCTTTGTTGTATTTACTTTTTCAATAACCCTTAATTTTATTCTTCCATCGTCGATCAAAATTATTTGTCCAGTTTTTAATCCTTCTATATATTCCTTTTTAAGCTCTATAGATGGTTTGTCTGTTAGCTTTGTCTCTACAAAAACATTTTGGCCGTCTACTAACTTTAGTATTGGGCTAGATACTTCTCCTGTTCTTATATCTGGGCCTTGTAGATCTACTATTAAGGGAATGTGAACACCTAAGTCTTCTGCTATACTTCTAACCTGGTGTGCAATGTTTTCGTGCCAACTATGTTCACCGTGTTTTAAGTTTAGTCTGCACAAATTAACTCCGTCTTCGATTAATTTACGTAAAATTTCGGGGTCTGATGTAGCTGGGCCTATGGTTGCAAGTATTTTTGTTTTTTTGTTCTCCACGTTAATAGTATAAGGTATAGTTATAGACATACAAATCAGTTAAAAATTCTCAGAGGGAATTTATACATATTTAATAAGTAACCAGTATTATGCAATGAAAAATCTTATTTGGGAAGCAAAACTAAAACCCCCTAAAAGTTATATCGAATTAAAACAGGCACTTTTAGCCGATAGAAATTTAAATGAGTTAGAGATAAATGAATTTAATTTTAAAAAAGTTTTTAAAGATCCCACACTTGTTAACTACAAAATTACAGATTTAAAAAAAGCCTCTAAAATAATTGTTGATCTGCTAAAAAATAAAAAAGGAATAGTAATTCACGGGGATTACGATGTTGATGGTATTACCTCCAGTGCAATTGGCTTCGAGGGTTTTTTAGAAATGGGTTTTGCTAATGAATTGATATCTGTTTTTATACCCAATAGGTTTGATCATGGGTATGGGTTTTCCGGGAAGTCTTATTCAGATATTAAACAAAAAAACCCCGTTAAAGATTTTCCATTAATTATTTTGGTAGACTGCGGTATTTCTTCTCACGAGGTTATTAAAGAGGCACAAAAAGATGGTTATAAAATTATTGTTATAGATCATCATCAAATTAAAAAAAAGTTACCCGGTGCAGATGCTATTTTTTGGAATGACAAACTAACAGCCTCAGTTTTAACATATTTTTTTATTAAGTTTATGCAGTTAAAAATAGTAGGTAGTGTTGATTTAGATTCGGGTGTTGATCTTGCAGGTCTTGGATACGTGTGTGACCTTGGAGACTTAAGTAATGTAGTTGGCAGGTCAGTAACTATAAAATCTTTAGACTTATCTAATTTAAAGCCTAGGCCAGGCTTAAAAAGCATCTTAAATTCTGCGAATAAAAAAGTTGCTAAACTTTCATCATTTGATTATGGTTGGCTGATAGGCCCAAGGTTAAATGCTAGTGGAAGAATGCTCGATCCAAAAATTTCATTTGATTTACTTACCACAAAAGAACAATCTTTAGCTGACTCTTTAGCAGTTGATTTAAATAGCATAAATACTGATCGACAGGACAGTACAAAAACTATGTACGAAGAGGCTTTAAGCGGTATTTCAAATGGAAAATTTATGGGGCTTTCGGAAAATGATTTGGTTATTGTTCCTCACTCGCAAAATTTTCACGAGGGTGTTATTGGTTTAATAAGCTCTCGCCTCGTACAAAACTTTTTTAAACCAAGTTTAACAATTGCCTGGGAGGGTGAGGAGGGAAAAGGGTCTTGTAGATCAGTTCCTGGGGTAGATATTACTAAAATACTGGCATCTGTTAGTAGCCATTTAGAAAACTGGGGGGGTCATCCTCAGGCTGCTGGTTTTAGTATTAAAAAAGAAAATTTTGAAAATTTTATTACTGCATTAAAAGAAAGTACTTCTAGTTTGATTAACAAAGATTTATTAGTCCCTAAATTAATTTACGATTGTCAGGTACAATCAGAATTTTTAAATGACGAATTTTTAAACTTTTTAGATTTTTTAGAACCCTATGGAAATGGAAACACTAAACCTGTTTTTAGACTTTCAAATGCCTTGTTAGATGACTTTAAATTGCTAGGAAGTAGTGGCGACCACATATCCTTTACTCTAAAGGACACAGGAATACGAAGTATATTTTTTGGTGGAGCTAAATATTTGCCCAGCCTTACAAATAGTGAAACATACGACTTACTTTTTAATTATGATAAAAATGAGTGGAATGGGAATGTTTATCCTCAATTGGTAATAAAAGAAATAAAACCTAGTGATTTTTAAGATCTTGTATACTGCTATTTTCTATGCTCTATGTTAGGTGTTTTATATATTGCATAGAACCAGGCTAAAGGTGCAAAACCGATAATCATTTTTACACCATATTCAGCTAATAAATATATTTTATCACCAAAGGAGGATGTTTCTATGTTATTCACCAACCCTATAGGTAAACCTAAAACTAATACTAAAATTAAGCTGATAATTGCACTAAGTGCAATTTTGTACTTTTTAAATTTTGTAATTATTTTATTTATTAAATAAACACCCAATAATACAGAGGGTATTAACACTATGAGGTAAAGCAATATTTGCCCAAGCTGTGAGTAGACGGTGTCCATTTCCTTTAGCATTTTTAACCACTCTTCTCTGTAAGCATTAGAAAAAATTGATGTAGTGTAAACTGAAAGTGCCATACTGATAGGTAAGTTTATATACGGAGGGTAGAGCCAAAAATATTTGTCACTAATTTTACAAACGTACTTAGTATTTTTCTTTAAGTAATAAAAAACACTTAAAATAAATATTACGAAGGTTAGGGTTATTACAATTATGAATTCTGTGTGTCCTATTAAATAGAATTTATTCCAAGACAGCCAAAAAGATAAACTTACAAAAATTGATGATAGGGCATTAAAAAGTAAAATTACTTCATTAACTATCGTTTTTTGTGAAAATTTAAAGAAGGGGAGATACTTTAACATCTAATTTGGGGCCCAGTTTTTAAAATTTTTCATTAACTCTGCACAATCTTTTTTTAGCACTCCACCTATAATTTCAATATTTTCACTTGTCCAAGGAACTTGTAAATTTTTAACATGCTCTATTGCGTGGTAATTTTTAAATTCGTAGGGGTTACCGACAATGTCTTCTTTAAAAGCTCCAAATACTACTTTAGTTAATCCAGACCATGCACCACAACTTAAACACATACTACAAGTTTCTACAGTCGAGTACATAGTGCACCCTGCTAAATCTAAACTATTTAAAGCTTTAACCGCAATTTTTATACATTCCGCTTCTCCGTGGGCAGTTGGATCCCTAAGTTTTCCAACCTGAGCATGGCCTACTGCAATAACTTTGCCATCTTTGACCATTATTGCTGCAAGTGGAGTTCCTCCTGCCACCAAAGATCTTTTTGCCTCTTCAATAGCTACCCTCATAAATTTTTCATGCATATTTAAAATAATATCATAGGTACTGAGTTTCGGGTAGTGTTGGGGTTAGATATGTAGCAACTTTGTTTTTAATATTACACAACTATCTTTATTTATAATCTTCAAGGGACTACTATAACTTAGTGTATGGTTAAACAAGTTTTATTATATTTGCTTGCTGTTTCTTTAATTTTTATAGTATTTGTTTTAATTGATCAATCTAGTAAGTTAAGAGTATTAAACGGCAAAATATCTTCGTTACAAAACGCTATTGATAAAAGTGATACCACTAAAGATTTACCTTTACAGGTAATTAAAGATTTGTACCCCTATAAGATAGACGCCTTAAGAAGTCAAAAATATTTTACTTATTATACCGGATGGGAAACTTTTACATACGCAAACAATAACGATGAAAACAAATTTAATGGTTGTTTAAAATTTCAATACCCACCTAGCTATTTGTTACAGGTTAGCGACGATGGTCGATTCTTTAATGTTACTGACTCTGTTGAAAATTCGGTAAAATTTAACTGGGATTATATGGGTGACTACTGTGCAAATATAGGCTGCTTAAAATTTGATTTAATAAAGCTGCCAGAAAACGTTGTTCAAAATTACTCCATGGTTAAGCTACTTGGTAGAGAGGAACAAGACTCTTTAAGTAAAAAAGAAAAATATTTTGTTGAGGTAAACTTAGGCGATACTGGGTACAGAGTTGGTTTGAGATCAATTAATAAAAATAATTTCACAGAACAATTAAAAATTTTGTCGACCCTTGTTTTTGCCTCGACATGTAGCGAGCTAGAGTAAAATATTTATACTCCCTATGAAAAACTTGGCACTATTCGATTTTGATCATGTGATATATAACGGGCAATCTTTTTTGGACATCGTTAAATATGAAATCGAATTGGAAAGAATAATTCCTGCTGTTGAAGAGGAAATACTTACTCTACTAAGTAAGTATAAAAGCGAAGATCTTTCTTATAATCAGACATTAAGTGGTATGCTAGAGGTTTTTTGTAAGTCTCTAAAAGGAATTAAATACTCCGATCTTTTATATGATTCTATTAATTACTTTAATTCTAATCCTGATAGTTTTTTTAGTTATTTTAATTTAATATTACCTGACTTAAAAAAAACTTATGACGTTTATTTAATTACAGCTAATACTAAATTTATTGCTCAGGCAGTTGTTAAAAAATTCGTTGGCAGGTGATAAGCAAGTAGTTAGTAGTTTGGTACTAAAATATGGCAAAAAGAACTCAATAGCTATTGGTGATTCTGAAAATGATATCGGTATGCTTCAGCAGGTGGAAAGCCCTATTTGTTTAAATCCTACAAAAAATTTATTGCAGTATGCACTAGATAAAAACTGGAAAGTTATAAATGATACTAACGCTTTATCTGAATTAAATACCTTACTTAAATCTATAAAGTAGCTTTATTTTTACCAAAACTTTTCCGCCACGTTTCCTTAAAAATAATATAGTTATTTATCAGGTTAAAAGTGGTGCCCTTGAATTTAAAGGAGATTTTAGTCACGATACTGTTAGCTATTAATGAGTGGTAGGATTTACCCCCGAAGCGAGTTGTTCAACTAGATTTTAAAAAGGTTGGTGTACTCTCACCACACTATTTTGTTCCCACAAGAGATATTTTTTATACAGATTTGGCTAAAAACTTTGCTAAAGAGGATAAAATTACAATGATTGATGAAAAAAGAATAAATTATTGTATTAATAAAAAATCAGTTCAATCCGCAGTCTTTAGTTTTAACAAAAGCTAGTTGGTAAGTTATATACAAAAGAAGGGAGGTATAAATAGTGCAAAAACCACCTACCCGCTTTTGAAAGATATAATTAAGGGTTTTATGTTGGTTTAAAAAGTCTTTTCCATTAAAAAGTAGCTTGTATCTGGTTCCGGTAATTCCCCAACTTTTATAAAGCCTAGTTTCAAATAAAAATTGATTAACTCTTTGTAGTCTCCTCGAGCATCTAGCCTTATGAAATTAATTTGACTCTCTTTGGCTTTTTGTTCAATTATTTTAACAAGTTCTTTTGCTATACCCTTGCCCTGGAATTTTGGTATAACCGCCAAAGCAGAGATATATAATGCTTGTTTTGTTGGGTTAATAAATAAGCTGCTGTAGTCAAAATTTTCTGGATTATTCTCTGCTAAATAATAATTTGGGGGGTTTGTAGATATAGTCACAGTTGCTACTGGTTCTACTTTTTGGGTTACTAGCAACACTTCCTTATTGATAATGTTACTTCTAACAAGTTCCTTCGTGTAGTAATCTTGCCACTGATCCATCCCCCTGCTTAGTAACCATTCGTTTGCAGTATTAATTACCCTATAAACATCTTCTGTATCACACTTTTTGGCACCAACTAAATTATATTTTTTAAAAAAGACCACAAAATATCTAAAAATTACTTGAAAGAGTTATTATAAAATAATTAACTAGCGACTAACTTCCGATTGCGCCGTTATAAAGTATCTGCATAAATCGATATTAGCATAAATTGCTTAAAGCAAATATAGGTTTAATTTACTTTAGTTAAGGTGAATAGTTGCCAATTTCTTGGTAGAATATATATTAAAGTCACACTTATATGAAATATAAATGGGTTTTACTCGCATTATTAATACTTTGTTTTGTAACTTTCGTACTCGGAGTTTACTTGTACAAAGATAAAAATAACTATTCAAATCCTTCTAAACAGCCATTTGAAGAAATCGTTGATAAAGTAAACATCCAAGTTTTAAATCCTGAAGATGTCTCAAGATTTAAAAATAGTGAGAACATAAGCGTAAACTCCCTCGGATTTAAGAATAATGATCTTGTGTTCGACATTAGTTACAGCGGTTGTGCGGAACATTCATTTACCTTGTATTTTTCACCTTACATGACCCTACAAGAGCCCCCTATTTTTAATGCAATTCTATCCCACAACCAATACGATAATTACTGTGAAATATTGCATACCTCAGAAATACGATTATCCTTGGACCAAATTAAAACAGCTATAGGTCTTAGTTTTAGTGCGGGGACTAAAATTTCTGTTACCACTCCCGGGGAGGATAATCAAAAAGTAGTTACTGTTATAAAAGATGATTCAAAAAATTTTACAAATGAAGAGTATAAAATAAGCTTTAATTACCCCAGTTATGTAACCTTGAATGAAGATAACTATGATAGTGCTTGGGTGGTTAATTTGTCCTTGCCAGAGTCTTTTGGGTATTTTTTACAATTAAGGTTTTATCCTTCCTTGATTTCGAGTGATAGCTTAATTGATAAAGATTTTTATCTGGTGAAGGAAGGAAAGATTTTAGATCGAGAAGCCCTAGTTGCTACCCCAACAAAACAAGCCCAGGTAAATATGGTCTCATACTATTTAAACTATGGGGAGGGAATATTTGTTATTTCTTATGAAGATCCTACATCTATTGTGGGTGATGTAGAAAAATCCGAGGAATATAACAAAGAATACTTACAAAAAACAAAGCCAGTTATTGATTCCGTGATTGATTCCTTAAAATTGGAACTTCCTTAACCTTTAATTTATTTTCTATGAAAAGGTATTATACAGATTACGCCGAAAATATTAATGCGCCTAGGGTTTTGCAAGATTCTGAGTATGTAGCTGTAAAAAAGTTTGTAGCGAATAGCCTAAAAATAAACCTATTCAAATTTAGTTTTTTTAAAAAAGAAGGGGCCGTATTAACAGACGTTACTTTTACAAAAAACATAGATACTCTAAAACCTTTAATTAAAAACAAAAAAGAAATTAACTCGGTATTAATATCCGAAAATATTGATACAAAAGATTACGTAATATTAGAATTTTCCATATTAATAAAAAAGCATTTTATAGATAATACTGTGTTCTGTTTGCCCTTTACCCCTAGCTTACTTTATGGTTATGAAGATCCGATTTTTATTGATAACAATTTTAATCCTATTTTACAAATACATGAAGCACATTCCATTATTTTTGAAGAGATTTACTTAATTAAACCTTACAAGAAAGACCAGGTTCAAATTCTAACCCAACCTTATTTTGGTAAAAGTTAGTTGTATAATTAATTTATGGGTACTTTAATAACATATTTGACCTTTGCACTTTTAATAAACATACTAATGTTTATTCCTGCCTTTATATACAAAACAGATAAACTTACTGACTTAAGCTATTCTTTAACTTTCATTTTTTTAATTACCTTTTCATTATTAAAAAATTCTATTGTTCCCTTAAATATAGTTGTTTGGCTTGCAGTTTTTTTGTGGGGTGTGCGGCTTGGCGCGTTTTTATTTATTCGGATCAGAAAAATAACCAAAGACAAGCGCTTTGATGGTATTAGAGAATCGTTTTTTGCCTTTCTAAGGTTTTGGGTTTTACAAGGTCTAGCGGTATGGGTTATTTTATTACCTTCTTTATTATTTATTCAAAGTGATAATAAAAGTGTTTTTATGCCCGGTATATCTATTTGGCTTTTTGGTTTGATAATAGAATCTTTTGCAGATTTACAAAAGTATAAATTTACACAAAATCCTTCTAACAAAGACAAGTTTATTAACGTTGGTTTATGGAAATACTCTAGACACCCAAATTATTTTGGTGAAATACTCTGTTGGTTAGGTATTTATATTTTTGTTTTCCCATCTCTTTCCTTTTTATTTCAAATAATAGCTTTAAGCGGCCCTTTGTTTATTGTCGTTTTATTACTTTTTGCTACAGGTATACCTCCCTTAGAAAAGTATGCTGATAAAAAATGGGGAAAAGATAAAAGCTATGTTGATTATAAATCTAAAACAAGCATTCTAATTCCTTGGTTTAATAAAAATGCTTAAAGTAACTGGCGATATTTTGGTTAACGATAAAATGCAAGAGAGTTATGTTTACTCTTTAACAGAACCTGTAGGTAAAAATTTTGCTATCGATTTTAAACCAGACTTAACTCCAAAACAAATGTTACAAATGGGGGTTTTTGGTGGTAGATATATGCGTGATTGTAAAAATGAGTTTCCCTCTGATTGGTTTTTAAATGTAAGATTTCATCCACAAGGGGTTTTTGGACACAGCAGAGATCTTAACTTTTTTAAAGTTGACGCATCGCAACCATTGAGCGTTTGGGTTAAAAAAGGCTGGATAAACAGCGAACATGATCCCCGTGGCTGGTTTCAGTGGTATTGTAGGTATTACATGGGAAGAAGGTTAACCGGTGAGGATGACCGTCAGATTAAGCGATGGAAGGCAATGAATAGACACGTGGCTCAAGTTGCAAAAAATTGCTTGCCTGGTGATTTAACTTGCAGACCAAGGCAAAGACAAGCCTTATTACACTGGGCTTATGATAGTAGGGTATTTTAAATTATCTACTATAATTATTTTATGAATATAAACAAAAAATCTCTTTATTTAATCTTGTCCCTATTATTTGGATTAGGTGTTTATTTTGGTTTACCCTTATTCAGTTCTGAGGTAATTAGCCCTTCAGTTACAAATTATGATGAGTGTGTGCAGGTTAACGGACAAATTACTTTGATGTACCCTGCTCAGTGTACCTATAACGGACAAACTTTTGTACAACAAATTGCAAACAGCGATCTTTCAGATCAAATTATGCTGGAATATCCCATAAAAGACACTTTAATAACCAGCCCTTTAACTGTAAAAGGTAAGGCAAGAGGTAGCTGGTTTTTTGAAGGAAGTTTTTTAATTACCTTAAATGACTCCTCCGGTACGGAGATTACGCATAGTTTAGTAACAACCAATGAAGACTGGATGAATTCTGATTTTATCGATTTCTCAGTTGAACTAAGTTTTACATCTCCTGATATAAAACGAGGGGAGTTAGTTTTACAAAAAAGTAATCCATCCGGTCTTGCAGAAAAAGACATAAACCTTACTATACCGGTTGTTTTTTAAGCTGTTTTTGTTTGATATAATTCTAATATAAATTAACCTTATTATGCCTGATATTTTACCTAGAATTTCTCCAGCCCCTACTCCCGAACCTCCCGTTGAACCAGAAACGGAGGCTTCTGAAAGTGCGGTACCTGAAAAAATTACTTCTATTAAACAAGAAACAGTTCTTGGGGAGGATGAGGAAAACTTATTGTTACTTTTGGATGAGTACGCAGATTACCCTAAGGGCTATCAAAGAGAGAGGGCCGCTTACTCCGTTAATGCCCATGACTTAGCTAACAGCTCTGCTACCTTAAAGAGGGTCGACCCCTTATTAAAACAGTTACCCGGTATGGATAGTTCTGTTAAATTTGGAGATCAAAATACAGGTATGGTAATGAATCCCAAGAATATAAGAAGTTTTTTAGAAAATCCTGAAGGTTCCTTGGAAGCTTTAAATAAGCAGCGCAGTGATCGGGGGATGGAACCTTTAAAAAAAGAGGAAATAGGGGCAGCCCTAATTAGAGTCTTGAATTTTAATACAGGACAAAGAAACCTTTTTTTAACCTTCTCGAGACCCGTTATTGCTGAAATTGAGGCTATCGTCGGTCAATACCTAAATCGACAAATCGGGGAGACCAGTCAAATATATAGGTCAAAAATAGAAAGATTAAGTGCCGAAGGGTATATCAAAACCCAGAAAATTATTGATTTGGTTACCAAGGTGTTTATTGAGGATAAAGCTGATTCAATATCTTCTTTAACTTAAGATATTTCCTACTTATTTTTCAGTTTCAACCCAGACCCACTTTTAAACCTGTATTGACAAAGATTAGGCTAAATGATAACCTATAGTATATAATATTTGTATACTATGGATTTAGAAAAGTTTAATACCGAATTTATTCCAAGCGAGCCCGATCATTTAAAAGCTAAGGAGCCTTTACCTGTTAACCCCCAAGATTTTGTTCCCGATAGAGCTGTTGTTGAGTCTTTGGGAGAGTATTTTGATCACCCTCTTTATCCCTACTTTCAAGCAGGTATGGTGGATCAATCCTTACATTTTGGAATCTACAATAAAGCTGAAAAGGGGAAACCAGAAAGAAGGGTTCCTCAGGTAAAGGCTGATACAACACGCCCCGCATTTTTTTCTGTTCTTTCTAAGGTAGTGCCTAGTTTTGCGAAGACAGCGGTTTTAAGCTACGGAAAAAAATCTAGTCCCCAATATACCTTGTTGGTGGTTGTTGAGAACGAAAGAACGGATTATTTCAAAGGCTTAATTGACTACTCTAGGGAAGTGGTAGAGTCTGCATTATTAATTGAAGATGTATCAGATTTTCACCTCGCTATTTTGGCAGGGATATTAGCTACTGATAGAGGTGCAATAAGAGTAGTTAAACCTACTAAAAAGCATGATCCTAACGGGGACACCAGAATTCAACTTGATTTTAAGAGGGAAAGTCACTTGCACAGGATTTTTAAAAATATGTATCCGGAAGAAAAATTTATTAAGCGAATAGGTTCTGATAGAGATAACAGATTAAGAATAGTCTTAGCTGGTGAGGATGCTGTAGATCTTTGTGCAAATTTAGCAAGAGTTTGGCCGCCCATTTTAGATATAAGGCCTGAAATTAACCTTTTAATTTACGCACATTACAGTAACAAGCTAAGTCCAACTGAATTTTGGCAAGCATACACAGAGTTGATGGGTGATTTTTACCGCCCTAAAAAATAAAAATTATTTAGCTTCCAGGATCTTTATATATTGTTAAACTTATGCTTTGGTAAAGCTAATCTTTAAATACATACTTAGGGAAATATTGGATTTATAAGGTATTTTACTAGAATTAAGATTCACAATCCTAAAATTCACAATACTTTAAAACTGTTCAGTCAGTTGGTATAAAGTTTATAATTTTTTTGTTTGCTATATAATAATGTTATAGTTTGTAATTAATTTAACTGCCTGTATGACTGAATTAGATCCGAATCTTAGTCTTTTAGAAGCCGAGGTAAGATCCTCTGTAACTTCAATAGCTATTGGCGGTGAGGAATTTATTCCTTCTGTAACTAAGCCCTCGGGTGATTCCACCGACAGTGGGGCTGTTGAAAGAGCAGAGGCGGTAGAAAAGCTTAAGGCTGCATATAAAGATTTCGGCACAACCACCACCCTCATTTTTCCCTCAGCCGTTATCTTTAACAACAGTACTTTATCTACTATAGATACAAACACTGGTGAAACTTTTCCGTCTTGGACGGAGGAGGATTTGCCAGGCACTGCTGTGATAAATTCTTTCCGTAATCTTGACTATAGACTAAATGAACTAAGGGCTGCGACCCAAAACCCCACTCCGGAAATTCCTTTACCTCAACAATTAGCAGTTAAATCTTACGAATTAGATGCTATTTTACAAGATCCGGATGCCTATATAACTAGTTACAACTTAAAAAGAGACCCTAAACAACCTGAACTCACGAGGGATGGTTTAAAGGCTACGTTAAAAAGTACTGTTGCAGAATGTACTCAGAGCTCCGACGCCTATGTAGCCTTGGTTGCTGGTAGGTATTCTGCTATAAATGAGGTCCTTTCAGCCGATAGGTGGAATCAGTTATCCGCTGATCGTACACCTAACGAAAATGACTTAAAGGCTTTAGAGAGAGTAGGAGAATTGAGAAGGCAATTTAAAGAGGCTGTGGATAATCAGTTAAATGGGAGGGGTCAAGCTAAAAACAGGGAACCCTTGGATTTAACTAGAGACCTGCAGCTGGGGTCTTTAATTGGCAGAACCCATTTTTTAAATGACGAAATATTGCAGTTACTTGATAAAGTATTATAGATTCCTGTCTACTACCTCCAAAAAATAGACTGAGTCTAAATTTGAATTTGGTTTTTAAGACACTTAATTAATACTGCCGATGTGATCTTAATTTTTTGATCCGATAGAAAATTTATCCGTATTTCGCATCCAATATTCATACCCAGGAGTTCCTCTCTCGTATATTTCGAGTATCTTTCGATTTGCTTCTGCCACGTCTCCAGATGTTCTTATTATTGTATCAATATCCTGGAATGGGCTATTATCTGCAGTTTCCCCTTTTTTTGTTGCTGTTGGACTACTTGCAACTATTTCACTATAGGTAGCCAGTGTTCTTACGCCTTTTGTTGCTCTTATAAAGGTCTCTCTTAATATTTTTCCTGCTCTGCCAAAAAAGTTTTTAGCTTTGGGCATCGTAATAACCGCGCAAGACCTGTCATCCCTTTTTGCTCTAAAATAATTTTCCTTTCCTTGGGCAGCTACTTTAACCGCGTACTCCAATATTTGTGAAGCATCTTTTCCTTGTGCCATTAATTCCGTAATACTAAAAATACCTCTTTTTTTGGATGCCTCCGTGGTTTCAATTGGGAGGACATCTGTTATACCATCGGATCCAACAAAAATCACTGCTGTGTCCGGTAAGTTTAACCATTGAACATCCGGGGTTGGTGGCCTGTCTCCTCCTAGATAGTTTCGTATTCTTCTTCTGCTCTTATTTAAGGCCTCTTCTTGCCTATTTTTTGGAGGTTCCACCGAGTTATCTAACCACTCATAAGCAGTTTGTCCACCCATTTCTCCGGTATAGATAGATTTGTCACTTAATGTTTCTTTTAAAAGTACCTTTTCTGGAGGTGCGGGGTATCTTCTAAATCTTCCGCTTTTTGGATCGTAAATAATTATAGGGGAATCATCTGTAGCACACACTAAAAATTTATGTTTACTAGGGTTTTCTTTAATGGGGCCAAAACTATGTACGATACTTACAGTTGTTTGTCCACCCTCTCTTTGTGCCACACTACTTGCTTTTACTACTTCCTTTACTAAGTTGTCTGCAAAAATCTCTAGATCTTCACCGTGGGATTGTTGCAAATCATTTAGGGCCTGTCCTAAATAATTTATAACAGCCTCAGCAGCCCTGCCACCTGCACCGTCCTTTTTTGCTGTCGCCCCATCACATAAAATTACAGTGCTAGCCGAGGAATTTGGGTGCTCAAGAACCTTAAGTCTATCCTCACCATGCGAGCTGTTTTCAATAGCCGTAGTGATTTCAGCTTTTTGAACTTCCGTCTCCGATGAAAATTGTGAAGTTGATTCTGTCATTAAAATAATTTTACACTAAAAATATCAAATATAGTCATTGGTATAAAATTTTCTATCTAAAAGTTAATAAAATTATCCCTACAAAAGATAAAATTGCTGCGATAATTTTTTTGCTTAAACTATCTTTTTCTTTAAGTAAAAATACTCCCGCAATAACTGTAATAATTACAGAAGATTCAATTATTGGAATTACCCTCGTGGCTTCGGCAATTTGAAGTGCTTTTAAATTTAAGTAGTAGCCTATTACATTTAAAAAAGATATTAAAACAATTTTATAATTGTTGATTTTCCACTCAATCTTTATATTTTGAATTTTTATCTTAGGAAAAACTATAAAAAGAATAGGGAAGGTCCAAACCAAAATATTAAAAAATTCTGGAGTATATAGTTGGCTGCCCATTTTATCAAAACTCCAAGCTACAGCAATTAGAGCCATAGTAAAAAAAGAGGTTAGCAAGCCCTTGGTAGTGCTCTTGCCCTTTGCCCTACTAGTTGTAAAAAAGACAGCTATAACAACTAAAACTGTGCCAACAACTTTGTATACATTTATACTTTCGTTATATAAAAATATTGCTGATAAAAAGGCTAAAGGAGTTGCCAAAGAAACTATAACTGTATTTACAGAAATTTCGGTGTGTTTAATCGCGTACCATTTAAACCTTTCAAAAAGCCCATAACTTAATGAGGAAATTAGTAAAACTGTCAGAGCGATTGTTGAATAATTATCTGGTAAATTCTTATATCCAGAGGATGCTATAAAAATAGTTAGTGCAAAAGCGGCACTTATACAATTAAAAATAAAAGCAAAAGCTCTTGTATCTTTGCTGTCTTTCATTAAGACTTTTGAAAGAAGATTTAGTACAACAAAAAATGCTACAGAAGAAAATGCATAAGTAATCCATATCATTCACAAAGTTTAATATAAGGTAATAAAAAAGTCTTTTTAATCTTTTTTTGCTAAACTAATGATATGTTTCCAACTCTAAACAATTTACAGGAACTTCTAAATTTAACTCTGACTGTAAGAACTGATGATAGGTTAAGTTTATTTAAAAACTTAGTATTGGGAGAAGTAATAGCGGATAACTTCAGATCTCTTTTACCTCCTGGAGAATTCTTATCAATAAGTAACGAATATAATAAAAAGTTAGACGAAATGCGCACGCAAATTAGTAACTTTGCAAAAACAATACCTACAGAGAAACGAAAAAATATTTTAGAAGAAACCGGCCGACAATTACCCAGTTATTTTTTAACTTAGTTTAAGAATCCTTAAATTTTAGGACTTCCTCCTTAAAGTCTTCATCTTCGATTGAAATTATTCTTTTTTCTAAAAAATCTTCACTTAATTCTAGCCTTTTTTGGTGTATAGTACCGTTACTAAATATCGAGCCGAGATTTGTTCTTACAAATTCCTTTAATGCTTCAGCAGCTTCTCTATTTGGTAGTATAAATAGTAATTCTGCTGGGGCTATAAAACCCTCGTTTTTATCATTAAGTATTAAGGGTGTTCCCTTTTTCATCGCCACTGCTAAACCATCAAATTTAAGTCCCGCCTGAAAACCACTAACACCTGCCGCCCCCATTCTAAAATCACTCAACCACGGGCATTTTTGACCTTTAGCTGGCCAGAGTCCAAACTGGAAGATTCGTATAATGTCCTCTCCTGAGCCGTTAAAGCCCGGGTATCTTTCTCCGGGCAATGGTTTTGAATCTATTGAATGTCCCCAGAGCCTTGTTTCGGCAAGTATTTCTCTAGAATTTTTCACCAGACCCCAGTTTATAGGTTTTTCCAATGCCTCCTCTAGTTTGTAGTAGGCTTGGGTGTCGGCAAGATCTCCTGGTTTTTGCTTTTCTTGGTGAATTAGGATACATGTCGGGTAACCCTTTTCGTTCCTGCCATAATAAGTTTCCCTTAGCCGAGGGCCGTTTAGGAGAGAACCCTGGATGAAAAAATAAGAATCTCCCCACAGGGGATCTTCGGATATTATTGGTTGGCCCTCTACTCTTCTAATAGGTTTATCTATATAGGGGGTTACAACATCTGGTCGTTGCACCGGTGTCTCCTCTACTAAGGATCTTATAGCGTCAATTTCCATCGGATCTTCAATCCTAAAAGGGGTTAGGGACATATTAATATTTATTTAATACTTTAAATAAATGATATCATAACAACATATCTAGAGATCACTTTGACGAGTCTTTAGCTAAATTTTCTTTCTATTTCTTATATGGGTGCTTTAACTAAAATTTATTTTCTAACTCTCTCGACTTTTTTATTTTTTGATGCAATTTGGTTGGGTGTTATATCCAAAAATTTTTATAAAGAACAGCTGGGATATATTATGAGGGAAAATTTTTTAATAGTCCCCGCGTTGATTTTTTATATAGCCTTTGCCCTGGCACTAATTGTATTTGTTATTTACCCTGCTCTTAAAGTTAGGTCATTAAAAAATTTACTTATATCCGCCGCTTTTTTTGGTTTTATAACTTATGCTACTTATGATTTAACAAATTATTCTTTGGTAAAAGACTGGCCTCTGGTAGTTACTATTATTGATTTGTTTTGGGGTGCCACAGTGGCTACTTTGGTCTCTTGGGTTGTTTATATTGTCTCGAATCGTTTTAATCTTTTACATAACTAAATGAAAGTCCCTTTAATATTGCTATCTGGTGAGGGAGTAGACAGAATACTAATGAAAGATGTTCTGTTATTACTTAACAAATATTTTGAGGTTCATTACATTGAAATACCTGGATTTATAGATTCTGTCCCCCCATTGCAAGATCTTTCTTATAAAGAGTTAGTTAAGTACTTTCAAAATGAAATTGACTTTGTAGGAAAAAATAAAAAATATATTTTGGGTAGTGTATCTTTAGGTTACTTATTTTTGCCAGGTTTAAAAGTTAATAAAAATTGTGTGGGTTATTTACCTATTTTTCCCTGTGCAGGAAGAGATGCCCTAGATGCTAACTTTTTTATTAAATATGTCGGCCTGTATTCAATTAAATTATTAGAGTTTTTAAAGTTACAGGATTGGGTTTGGAATACTACTTTTTTTCAAAAGTATCTGTTGTACTCGGTTTCTTCGACACAGCTAAAAATTGTTGATAAAGAAATTGATCATAAAACATGGTTCTTTTTGGCTAAAATGGTTTTAGGCATTAAAAAGCAAATATTAAGTTCAGATTTGCCCATATATTATGTGGTTGGGGTCAAAGATGGGGTACTAAAAGGTCAGTATTTAAAAGATAATTTAAATAAAAATAATAAACCTAATATAAAAATTAGTATGGTTAATATTAGCCACCTACCAAAAAATTTTACAACCTCTAAATTATCTTCGGTAATTAATCGTAAATTTTCCGAGGAGGTAATTAGTTTTTTTAAACTTAAAACTAAACCATAAATGTCTAACGAACTGTTTAAAATTATAAAAGGTTCTATCCCTGTTCTTTTGTCTGCTCCGCATAACTTTCCTCAAATTAGAAACGACAGAATAAAGTCTAGAGATACAAATACTGGACAAATTGTAAATGAATTATGTAGTGCCACCGGCTGTTGGGGTATTATTTCTACTTCTGTTCAAAAAGACCCTAACTGGTATAAAGATTCAGAATTTCGTATTGAATTGTTTAAACTTGTAACTAAAAATAAGATAGACTTAGTTTTAGATGTCCATGGTAAAAAAATTGATTACGAAAAGGAGGTTGTTTTTTATCCCAACAAAACTTTTACAGGCCTGCACTCAAAAATTCTTACAAATCTAAATCAGGCAAATTTTATTAATGATTCTCAATTAACTATTTGTGAACATTTGAATGAATTTAAAATCTCCGCTTTAGAAGCAGAAATTAGAAGAGATTATAGAGAAATTGATTCTAATGAATACCAAATAACCTTAGGTGTTTTAAAAGGTATTATAGAAAAGTTTAGGTAGTATATACTTAGTATATACTACTAAAATTCTGCAAATAATTGATCCTACCCTTGTTGAGCTAAAATACACGCTCGTAAAATTTTGTCTTTCTATGGTTTGTTTTCTGTTATAACTAGGGGGGGGGCCTTAGTACTGCTTCCGTCCTTTTTTAGATGGTGGAGGATTGGTGATTTTTTTTTGTAGTTAGGTTGAAAATAATTAGATTGCCGCGCTGCGCTAGCAATGACAAGCAAGATCTAAATCCTATATACCCTATACAACATACTCTATCATTTTTCCCAACCTGTTGAGTTTTTGCCTTTGTAGTAATAAAATTAGCGCATGCTAAAAAATAGAACTGAAATTATAAACACACCCGAACATATTGGAAAAGAAGTTACCCTTTTTGGTTGGGTAGATACTATACGAGACCACGGAAAAGTTGGTTTTATTGATTTAAGAGATAAAACAGGTATTGTTCAGGTTGTTTTTTATGGTGAAAACTACGCAAAACTTAAAGAATTAGGAAATGAATATGTTGTAAAAATTAAGGGCAGTGTTAAAGAGCGTAACAAGGGCCAAAACAATGAAAATATACCTACCGGCTCTGTTGAAGTCGACCCTACCGATGTAGAAGTTTTAAATACCGCAGCAGAGCTTCCTATTCCTATAAACACAGATGGGTTAGATATCAAAGAAGAAACCAGGTTAGAGTACAGATACTTAGATTTACGAAGGCCTAGGATGGCTGCAAACATGCGAAACAGAAGTAAGGCTGCTCAATATATTAGAACCTACCTTCATAAAGAAGGTTTTTGTGAAATAGAGACTCCGATGTTAACTAAATCTACACCTGAAGGTGCTCGAGACTTTTTAGTTCCCTCGAGACTACACCAGGGAAGTTTTTATGCCCTACCCCAAAGCCCACAACAGTATAAGCAGTTATTAATGGTAGCAGGTTTTGAAAAATATTTTCAATTTGCTAAATGTTTTAGAGACGAGGACGCAAGGGCTGATAGGGCTTATGGGGAATTTACCCAACTCGATCTAGAAATGTCTTTTGTAGAACAAAACGATATTTTAGATTTAACAGAAACAATGTTTACAAAAATGGTCGAAGATCTTTTTCCAGAAAAAAAGATACAGCAAAAACCTTGGCCTAGAATACCCTACAAAGAAGCTATAAAAAAGTACGGTACAGATAAACCCGATTTAAGAAAAGACAAAAATGATCCTAACGAAATGGCTTTTGCGTGGGTTATAGATTTTCCCTTATTTGCAGAGCAGTCCGAGGAAGATTTTTTTCACGGTTCTGGGAGTGCTAAATTTGCACCTTCCCACCATATGTTTACCTCTCCTCACCCAGATGACATTAAGCTATTAGATACTGACCCTACAAAAGCAAGGGGCTTACAGCACGACATGGTACTAAACGGTTTTGAGGTTGGCGGGGGAAGCATTAGAATTCATAGTGCTGAAGTTCAGAGCAAAATATTTGATTTAATCGGTTTTTCTAAGGAGCAAAAAGAACAGTTTACACATATGTTAAAAGCATTTACTTATGGAGTCCCCCCTCATGGCGGCATTGCACCAGGTTTAGATAGATTTTTAATGGTACTATTTGGTGAGCCTAGTCTTAGAGAATTAATGGCTTTCCCCTCTAGCACTAAAGGTAGAACAGCTGTTATGGATGCTCCAAATGATGTTACAGACGCACAGCTGAAAGAGTTAGGAATTAAAACAGTTTAGTTAAAGTATGCCCAATAATCATAAAAAGTTGAAAACAACTAGTACGGTTTTTATTTTTTTAGGTTTATTTTTAATGGGTCTCTCCTTTGGTTTTAATAGCTATTTTTTACAAAGAACAATTCAGCAAAAATCTGCAGAACCTTTAACTGTATTAGAACCTAAAAAGATAGATAGTGACAAACCTCAAGGAGATAAAACCGATTATCTAAATAGGGAATTTTCAGTCAGCTCCGCTTTTACTTCTAAAAGTTATTTGATATACGATAAAAATAGTAGCCAAATACTTTATGGAAAAGATATAGATACCCAACTCCCTAATGCTAGCACTACAAAGCTAATGACGGCCTACCTGGCATTTAATACTTACTCTTTAGATACTGTTTTAGCTGTACCTGCAGAATGTGTAACTTTAGAAGGCAGTAATGTTGGTTTTAAAGCAGGTGAAAGATTTTATGTAGAGGACTTATTTTATGGTTTAATGCTTAGAAGTGGCAGTGATGCAGCTTGTGTTTTGGCTGCTAACTTTCCAGGAGGTAGACAAGAGTTTATAAAGGAGATGAATAATCAGGCTACCGATATTAAATTGAAGAATACCTTTTATAAAAATGAAATTGGTTTGGATGAGCCCGGGCACTTTTCTAGCAGTAAAGATTTACTGATTTTAATTAAAAAGGTACTCGAGATTGAAAAATTAAAAATAATAATGGGTACTAGGTCCTACGTTTTAAGATCTTTAGACGGGCAAAATTACGCAATAAATAATACTAATTCTTTACTTTTTGATTTACCTGGAACAGTGGGCTACAAAACAGGTTACACTAGTAATGCAGGGGAGTGCTTAGTTTTTGGCTACGAAAATTTAGGTAACAAGTTAATTGTTATTGTAATGGGTAGTAACGACCGGTTTGCTGACGTAAAGGAGTTACTAAACGGTTACTTACAGACTTTATGAGAATTCTTTCTTTAGACTACGGTGATAAGCACACCGGTGTTGCTTTGGGGGACTTACCGAGCATATTAGAGTTACCGCCTATTCACACATCTAGCTTAGATTTTTTACTATCCAAAATTAAAGAATTAATAATCACGGAAAATATAGAAGCAATAGTTGTAGGTCTTCCTATACACTCAAACTCTAAGCAACAGAAGAAAACCGAAAAATTTATTAGTTACCTAGAAGATAATTTTTCTATCCCGATACATAAGGTAGATGAGAGTGGTACGAGTAAAGAATCTTTTAGTGAAATGTTCACCAAGCACTCAGATATAAAAAAAATAAAAAAGAAGATTCACTCTACAAGTGCTGCCAAAATTTTAGAAAGGTTTTGGGATTCTAATTAAGCTTTTTAAATTTCTTAAAACTTAAAAGTTACTCTGTCCCATCCGTTATACTTATTTCTACGTCAATTTTATTTTTGTTGGGTAAGTGTTTGTTAAAAATTGGTATATTAGGGCTAATAACTATTTTTGCTCCCGTAATATTAGCTATCTCCGACAAATATTTTTGAGCGTCTTCTATTTGTTTACCTGCAATGTCTGCTGCAATATCTTCTGCTTTAATCTTTGGTGCAACGGAACTTTGTACCTTATTACTAACCACAATGCTTTCTAAAACTCCGGTTGTTTCGTTGTATTTTAGCTCCTTGCTGGAGCTTGTAACTATTAAGTTATCGTTACCTGAGACCACAGAGAAATTGCCGGGTACTAGCCCCTTAACTTTATCTGCTAAAACTTCTCTTAAATCTGCAGATTTGTATGTTAAGGTTGTGGCTTTGATTGTTATATTACCAATAATTTTTTCAGCTTCTTCGTCTGCTTTTTTGTCATAGGTTAGGCTAGTTACGTTAACATCTAACGCACCTTGTAGAATTTCAAAACCTTCTTCAACTTTTTGTTTTAGATTATCTTCGGCCTTACCTTTTGCTTTTTCCGTAAGTTTATCTTTTAGATCATCTAAGTCTTTTTGATTAACAACAGTTACTTTTTTACTGTCTCCACCAACTGGCGTTGTATCTATTTCTGCTGTAATTTCACCGTCTTTATCGTAATCTCCTACCTTTATACTTTTAACTTTGTCTTTATCGATGTTAAAGTCTGCTCCTATTTCTGAGGCCTCAATTTTTAATTTTGCACTGCCATAGACATCTGCTTTTTTAATCTCTCCAGCAGTGTCAGTAACTGTTTCTTCAACTGTTTTTTTATCTACTTTTACCTCCTCAGTTGTGTAAAAAATATACTGTTTATCTGATTCAGCCGAAATACTAACTTCTGTTCCTTTTTTAATTGTTTTGTCATCGCTAGTTTTGTTATAGATTTTAAGCTGCCCCGCCGCTTTTTCCCCAATTTCTTTTTCTCCGGTAGGTATAACGATAATTTCCTGGTTTGCCTCAGCACTTATAGTTTTTCCAGGTATTGAGTCGGTTTGGGTATCCACATTTTCTTGATCAAGTATTATCCTTGTATCTTGCGTTCCCGTATAAACTTGTGATTTTATATCCAAAAAAACCTGAGCTTTTGGGTAGCTTTTGTTAAAAAAATAAAATCCAGCGGCAAAAAAAGCGGATATTACTAATAATATTACTAAAAGTACTGCACCAAACTTTACTTTAGGCATATTTGCGTTAAGTTTCATTGGTTTTTTGTTAGTTATTGGGTTATTACTATTTTGAGTAACTGGTTTTTCGTTTACATCTGAACCAATGACAAACCCCGATTTTTCAACCTTTTCTGAATTCAAAAATTTTACTTCCTTGCCTTGTTTTTTAGCATAGTCTTCTATTAAGGTTATGTCATTAGAAGAGAAAAGATTGTTTATTTCACTGTCGTAGATAATTCGGATCTCTTTAGATTCCGTTTGGTCTATATCCGCAAATATTTTTCCAAGATCAGTATTAGCTGTATCAATTTTAATTATTTTGTTCATTTTAAGTTCTGCATAAAATTCGCTAGACTTTTTAGTATGACTGGGTACTCGCCCACTAAATCTATTTTTTCTTTCAGGCTGTGAATTTCTGGAGTCTCTTTAAACTTTAATTTTTCCAATTGAGCTAAAATTCTATTTTTATCTATAGAAAGTTGTTCATCTCCGTAAATCATAATTAAATTTGGGTATATCTTTATTCCTTCTATGGAGTCTAAACTCTTTAGTAGGCTTTCTAACCAGAAATCTTCGAAAGTCTTTTGTAATACTTCTACTTCAGAGGGGTCGGGTTCATTTTTAAGAAGTGCTTCTATAACTCTTTCGCGATCTTTTTCTGTTTTTTCTGATATGTAGCTGACTAAGCTTTCGGTTCCTATTCTAATGCTTGAAGTATTTATTAGCTCTCCTCCAAAGACTATTCCAACATCTGTTGTGTGTCCTCCAAAGTTGATAAGCATGTAGTTTTCTAATTTGGTTTTTTCTTTTATATATTTAACTAAAGAGTAAGTGCTGGAAGTGACCGTGACTAAAGATAATCTTAAAGATTGCGCTAACGCCACTAAATTGTTTAGGTACTGTTTGCTACTAAAGCTGCTAAATTGAGATATTTCTAAAATACTACCTCTCATACCTTCGATGTCCTTTGTTAGGTACCCATCTAATTTTATGAATGAGAAATCAGAATTAACTATTTCTAAGTCAGAATCTTGATTTGTGTTTAGTTTTTTTTCGGCCTCTAATTTAGAATTTGCTAAGATTCTAATATTTATTTCTTCTAATTCTTTTTTTGATACTTTTTCGGATGGGTTATCTCGCTTAATTCTTAAAGTAGTAGTTTGGTTTAGTGTGTATAGTGCCGGTATTCCCAAAAGTGTCTGCTTGGTTTGTTTTCCAGTTCTTTCTTTACTTTTAGTTAGTAACTTGTCTATAGAATCTCTAATTTCTTCTATTTTAGAGCTGGGGATGTCTGAAACTACAAAATCTTTAAAGAACGAGGATTCAAAGTCTATAATGTTTGCTTTACCTTTTATTATCTCACACAAACCGTAATCTACTCCTTTTGTTCCTATATAGATTAGGTTGTAAAGTTCAGTTTCCTCAGCTTTTGTTTTTTTCCAGTTGGGCATAGAAATCATTAATTATATTCTACATTATATGGTGAATAAAGTTGAGTGTAGTAACCCTGGCTAATTTAGTTCTGCTCTAATTCTTCTTACACCTTTTCCTACTCCTTCTTCTTTAACTAATCTTACTTTTCCAATTTCACTGGTGTTTTTAACATGTGGCCCCCCACAAAACTCTTTACTGTAGGCACTATTGATATCCTTTCCGATAAAATAAATACTTACTGTATCACCGTATTTATCTTTAAAAAAATGTAGAGCCCCACTTTTTTCGGCCTCAGATTTAGACATTTCTACCCTAACAACAGGTAACGTTTGCTTAATTTTTTCGTTAATAATGCCCTCAACTTTTTTAATTTGATCCCTGGTCATTTTTTCGTTATGAGAAAAGTCAAAACGTAACCTTTGAGGATTAATATTACTTCCCATTTGCTGTACATGTTCCCCCAAGGTATCTCTAAGAGCCTTGTGAAGTAGGTGAGTCGTTGTGTGTAACTTAGTTTCTTCTACTCCTGTATTAGCTAACCCTCCCTTAAATCTTTGATCGCTGCCTTTTGATAGTTCTTGGTGTTTCTTTAATCTTGCATCAAAGTTACTAAAATCTGTTTTTAAATTAAATTCCTTTGCCAGATCTTCTATTAGTTCTTTACTCGAGCCCGTGCTCTGATACACGTCAAAGGGATTTTCTATTTCCCGGCTCTTACTTACATAAGTTCTTTTTATGTAGTTTCTTGTGTTATTTACAACTTTTTCGTAAGCCCTTAATTCAGTTTCTATGACTTCTTTGATTAGGTCTTGCTGGTCGATTTCAGGAAATTGTATCTTATATAAATCTACAATAACGGGTATGATTTGGGTTATTCTAATAGGATTTATTTTTAACTTCCAAGTAAAATCGTCTACAACTCTTCTAAGCATTCTTCTAAGTACAAACCCTTGGTCCTTATTAGAAGGGTAAACGTTTTCAACTATAATAAAGCAAGATGCTTTTAGATGATCTGCACTTCTTTGTAAACCAAATTTTATATTTTCGTCTTCTTTATTAAGCTCTAAATCGGATAGGCTTAGTATTTTTTCTATAATTGGTGAGAATAAGTCTGTTTCGTAGTTACTGTCCACTCCCTGCAACAGTGTTGTAATTCTTTCCAAACCTGCTCCGGTGTCTACACTAAGCATTTTTAATTTTTCTAGTTTTCCCCCAACTGTAGGTCTGTTGTATTGCATAAATACGCCCGCATTCCATATTTCTAGATATCTTGGATTATCTGTTAATCCGGGAGTTTCTTCCTCATCTCCAAATGTAGGTCCTCTATCATAAAGCACTTCCGTGCAAGGTCCGCAGGGGCCAACACCTGTTAAGCCGCCTGGAGCCCACCAATTTTCACTAGCTGGTAATCTACTTACTCTTTTTACCCCAAGATTGTTCCAAGCTTTAATTGTGTCTTCATCGGCTGGTGCTTCATCACTGCCAGCAAAAACTGTTGGTATAAATTTACCTGGGTCTAAACCAAATCCATATTCTTCATTTGTTAATAAATTAAAGGCTAGTTCTACTGCTTTTTCTTTGCTGTATGCGCCGATACCCCAGCTACCTAACATTTCGAAAAATGTGTGATGGTATTTACTTTTACCTACTATATCTAAATCGTTGGTTCGTATACATTTTTGGGTATCTACTAACATTTTGTTTCCAAAGTCTTTGACCGCGTCTTTTTCACCTAAAAAGTAGGGGGTAAATTGAACCATTCCAGAGTTTACAAACAAAAGTGAGGGGTGGTTTTCTAAAACCAGGGGACTAGATGTGACTATTTTATGTTGATTATTTTCAAAAAATTTAAGAAATCTATTTCTTATTTCTTTACTGCTCAATTTTTCCATGTGCCAATTATACTTGATGGGTTATTTTTAGACTATGACTATATCTAAAACAAAATCGACTGTATTTTGCAATTCATATTAGTATATGCTAATATGTTATTTATAGAAAATAAAATTACGAAAACTCTTGGAAATATCACAAGAGTTAAAATACTAGCTTGTCTTGGTAGATCTGATAAGACCGTTACAGAATTGCTTAGTGTTTGCAGTCTTTCTCAGTCCGCAGTATCTCAGCATCTCTCTTATCTGCGAAAAGCCGGATTAGTAGTTTGTGAAAGAAAAGGCAAGTATCAGGTTTATAAAGTTATAGATAATAGGTTATCTATTTTATGTAAGGATATCTTGCAATTGGTAGAAGATCTAAAAAAATATTAATTTTTAATAAAAAAACTATGGCCACACATGATATAACAGCAAAGGATTTTTCAGAAAAAGTATTAAGTTCAGACAAATATGTTCTGGTTGATTTTTGGGCGCCCTGGTGTATGCCCTGCAGGATGATGGCTCCTGTTTTGGATGAATTATCAAACGACCCTGATTTAAAAGACAAATTAGAGATTGGCAAAGTAGATACAGAAGTTGAGGAGAATCAGCCTCTAGCTTTCGAATATAAGATCCAAAGTATACCTAATATGAAACTATTTAATAAAGGTAAAGTTGTTGGAGAATTTATAGGCCTACGATCCAAAGACCAGCTCAAATCAGAGCTACTAGCACAGATTAAAAAGCAGTAAAGTTTTGCTAGCGCTTAATGCTATATTTCTTCGGCTGTCTAGGGTTTTTATAAATACCGATTAGATAATTACCCAATAATAATCTATTATAAGAGTATAGAGTAATTTATATAAACTTTATGGACTTACAGCTTATTTTACAGATAGTTCTTTTACTTTTGGCTTTAAACTTGTTAATAGTAGGGGTCTACGTTGTAATAGTAATTAGAGATGTTAGAGGTATGCTAAAAACTGCAAATCGCTTTTTTGATGAAAGCCACAAAGCTATAAAGGACTTTTCTGGTTCTTTAGTATCTCTACCTTTAATTATTAAAACAGGTTTAGAAATTTACCGAAACTTTAGCAATGTCAAAAAAAAGTGAGTCCAGTATTATCCTGGGGTTTTTATTAGGCTTTACTTCATTTTTTCTATACGATACCTTTAACGATGAGAAAAAAAAGCTCAAGTTTTTAAAAGACTTAGAAAAGTTTAAAAAGTCTTATTCTCCTCATATAATAGAGTTTAAACGCAGACTCGTTTCTTCTAAGGAGCTGGATAAGTCTATAAAAGAGCTAGACAAAATATTGGGTTCTAATTTATACAATAAGATTATGAACCACAGTGAAAATAAAACGGTGGAGGTAAAAGAAAAAAATACAACTAGGTCTATTAAAAAATTTTTTGGAGCACAATAATAATGATCAGACTTTACATAAAAGATCTCAAACCAGGAGATATTCTTTTAAAACAGAATTTTGCGGTTAAAGAAATAGTTAAAAAACTAAGTAAAAATAATACTCATTACTATACCTTAACTTTATCTGATAAAACAGGTCAGGTCGATGCAAAAATATGGGCTGACTATTTTAAAGATGTTGATCTAGAAAATATAAAAATTGGGTCAGTTATCTCCGTTACGGGTAAGGTAGATAGTTTTAGAGATGAGAATCAAGTGATGATAGAGAAGAGTATTTTAGTTGAAGATTTTGATCCAGCAGATTATGTTACCACCAGCGAGTATGATATTGATGAGATATACGCCAAAATTCTGGATACAGTAAACTCCCTAGAAGATGCTGAGATTAAAAAGCTTATTCTAGAACTTTTAGATTTACCTGAAATAAAATCTAAATTCTTAAAAACCCCTGCCGCAATGATGATACACCATAACTACGTTGGAGGATTGGTTGTACATGTGTATGAAATTTTAACGCTTGCTAAAGCCTCAATGGAACTTTACCCAGAAGCTAATTTTAGCGAATTGGCGTTCGGGGCAATATTCCATGACATAGGTAAACTTGAAGAATTGGATGCAGGTTCTTTAGCGTTAAACATGACTAAAGAGGGGAAATTACTGGGACATGTTGTTCAGGGTTTACTTCTTTTAGAGAGGTGTATTCCTTCTAGTTTTGATAAAAATAAAAAACTTCGTTTGATACATATGGTAGCTAGTCACAATGGTAAAAAAGAAATCGGTGCCCCTGTTACCCCAAGTACGATTGAGGCTTTTTTACTGAGTGAAATTGATAATTTATCGTTCAAAATAGGTACTTTCAGAATGCATTTACAAAAGGGGGAGATAGATGAAAACGGTTTTTCTACCTACAGTCCTTATTTAGGGGCTTCCTTGGTTGACCCAAAAACCTACTAGAGTCTTTTTGAAGTCTGGGCAAAATGCAGCTCCAACTTTACTTTCTAGCTACGTTATCCTAAAATACTGCTGTTCGTTAGGATACACTAAGATAGTAGTTTCAATATTTAATTTTTAATTATGGCCCAAAAAGCTGAAGAAAAAACAGTTATAAACAGAAAAAACTTTCCAATGAAGAATGTTCGAAATATTGGAATTATTGCTCATATTGATGCAGGTAAGACTACTACTACCGAGAGAATTTTATATTACACTGGTAAAAGCTATAAGATAGGAGAAGTGCACGAAGGTGCTGCAACTATGGACTGGATGGCACAAGAAAGAGAGCGTGGAATAACTATAACTAGTGCTGCCACTACCTGTTTTTGGAAAGATAATAGAATTAATATTATTGACACACCTGGCCACGTTGACTTTACTGCAGAGGTCGAAAGATCTCTTAGAGTACTTGACGGTGGTGTTGTTTGTTTTGATGCTGTTGCCGGAGTTGAGCCTCAATCTGAGACTGTGTGGAGACAAGCCGACAAGTACCACGTTCCCCGACTCTGTTTTATTAATAAAATGGACAGAATTGGTGTCAACTTTAAGGCTGATTTAGATTCTATTATTGATAGGTTAGGTGCCAAAATCGCTGTACTGCATTTACCTATAGGTACAGAAAACAATTTTAAAGGTATCGTGGATTTAGTTAAAATGAAATCCTTTGTTTGGCACAGCGACGATTTGGGAGCTTCTTTTGATGAAGAGGAAATCCCTGAAGATTTAAAACAAGAGTCCGAGCTTTATCGAAAAAAACTATTGGAGACTGTTGCTGAGACAGATGAAAAATTGATGGAAAAGTTTTTCGAAACAGGTGACCTATCCGAGGAGGAAATTAAAGGTGCTCTAAGAAAAGCTACTATCGCAAACGAGTTATACCCTATTTTAGTAGGATCAGCATTAAAAAATGTAGGGGTTCAACTCTTACTTGATGCGGTAATAGATTACTTACCTTCTCCTGAAGAAGTTCCACCAGTTTTTGCTGAGATACCTGGCAAAGAAGAAAAACTAGAATTACACCCAGATCCAAGTGGTCCTTTAGCAGCTTTAAGTTTTAAAGTTCAAAACGATCCTTTTGTTGGAACTCTTAACTATATCCGAGTTTATTCTGGAACTATTAAGTCAGGAACCTACGTTGTAAATACAAATAAAGGCGAGAAAGAAAGAGTAGCTAGACTAATGTTAATGCACTCTAATCACAGAGAAGAGGCAGACGAGCTTAGTGCGGGTGAGATAGGTGCTGTTGTCGGATTAAAACAGACATTTACTGGGGATACCTTATGCTCT
Source organism: bacterium (assembly GCA_009995545.1). Lineage (GTDB taxonomy): Bacteria > Patescibacteriota > WWE3 > 2-01-FULL-39-13 > JAACPI01 > JAACPI01. The sequence continues at coordinate 75,930 of JAACPI010000002.1, read as the reverse complement.
GATGACACCCCCTTACTATTAGAAAATATTACTTTTCCTGAACCTGTTATTTCTATGTCGGTGGAACCTGCTACTAAGGCTGACCAAGAAAAAATGGGAATGGCTTTAAATAAGTTAGCTCAAGAAGACCCTACTTTTAGAGTAGAATCAAACCCTGAAACAGGACAAACTATTATTTCAGGTATTGGTGAGTTACATTTAGATATTTTAGTAGATCGTATGCGAAGAGAGCACAAGGTAGAGGTTAACGTCGGTCAACCAAAAGTTGCCTACCGTGAAACTATTACAAAAATGGTTGAACAAGAAGGTAAATATATTAAGCAATCCGGTGGAAGAGGTCAGTACGGGCATGTGTTCATAAGAATTATTCCTCAAGAAAGAGGTTTTGGTTTTGAGTTTGAAGATAAAGTAGTTGGGGGATCCATTCCAAAGGAATTTATTCCAGGTGCAGAAAAGGGTATAAAAGAAGCTATTCATAAAGGGGTATTGGCAGGTTACCCTGTTGTCGACGTAAAAGTAGAACTTTATGATGGTTCTTATCATGATGTAGACTCCAGTGAAATAGCATTTAAAATTGCAGCGAGTGAGGCCTTTAAGGAGGGATGTAAAAAAGCATCTCCTCAAATATTAGAACCAATCATGAAAGTAGAGGTTGTTACTCCTGAAGATTACTTAGGAGATGTTATTGGAAATTTATCTAGTAAAAGAGGAAAAGTAGAAGGAACTGAGGCGAGAGGAAATGCCAAGGCAATTTCTTCTTATGTACCTCTGTCTGAAATGTTTGGATATACCACAGAACTAAGGTCAATGACCAGTGGAAGGGCTAGTTCGACTATGGAATTTAGTCATTACGACCCACTTCCAGGTAACTTGGTGGAAAAAATAAAGACCGGAAACGACTAAAAAGTGCTTGAAATCTTTTAATCACTTGATTTATTCGCGTTAAGTATATAAAATTTGTACTTGACGTAAGAAGTCAACCAAAAATGTATAAATTTACGTTTACTTGTTGTTATCTTATTTAACACAATTAAACAAAGCAACTAACCATGGCTGCAAAATTTGATAGGTCCAAGCCACACGTTAATATAGGAACTATGGGACACGTTGACCATGGTAAAACTACTTTAACTGCGGCAATTACTAAAGTATTAGCTGGTAAAGGTCTAGCCGACTTTACACCTTTTGAAAATATCGACAAATCTCCTGAGGAGAGAGCTAGAGGTATTACTATAAATATTACTCACGTAGAGTACAGCACAGAGAAAAGGCATTATGCTCACGTAGATATGCCAGGTCACGCTGACTACATTAAGAATATGATTACCGGCGCTGCACAGGTAGATGGTGCTATTCTTGTTGTTTCAGCTCCAGATGGTCCTATGCCTCAAACTAGAGAGCATTTATTACTTGCAAAACAAGTAAATGTTCCTGCAGTTGTTGTTTTCTTAAACAAAACTGATTTGGTAGATGACGCAGAATTATTAGAATTGGTAGAAGTAGAAATTAGAGAATTACTAGATAAATATGGCTTTGACGGAGCTAATACTCCTATAATAAGGGGCTCTGCCTTAAAAGCTTTAGAAGGAGACGAGAAATACGTTAAATCTGTTGAAGAATTAATGGACGCAGTAGATTCTTTTATTCCAGAACCAGCAAGAGAGTTAGACAAACCTTTCTTGATGCCCGTAGAAGATGTGTTCAGTATTTCTGGAAGAGGTACTGTAGCCACCGGAAAAATTGAAAGAGGTGTTGTTAAGGTTGGAGAGGAAGTAGAGATAGTTGGTATAAAAGATACTATAAAAACTACTGTTACTGGCGTTGAGATGTTCCGAAAGGAATTAGATCAAGGACAGGCAGGGGATAACGTAGGTATCTTACTTAGAGGTGTAGAAAGAGATTCTATTGAAAGAGGTCAAGTATTGGCTAAATCAGGATCTATAAAACCTCACAAAAAGTTTAAAGCGAAGGTTTATATTTTATCTAAAGAGGAGGGTGGAAGACATACACCATTCTTTACTGGTTATAGACCTCAGTTTTATGTAAGAACAACAGATGTTACTGGTAATGTAACTTTACCCGCCGGAACTGAAATGGTTATGCCTGGTGATAATGTAGCTATGGATGTAGAACTAATCACACCTATAGCTATTGAGTTAGAAACTAGGTTTGCTATTCGAGAAGGAGGCAAAACCGTAGGTGCTGGTGTAGTAACAGAAATAACTGAATAGAATAATAATTGGTGGGGAGTAAAATCCCCACCATTTTTTTTTAAATTAAAGTTGTTTTGTTGTTGCCTATCTTTGTGTTAAGTAGCAACAAAGCAATTTTTTATTGTAATGGCAAAGTCACAAATTATATTAAGAGTAAAATTAAAATCGTACGACCCTAAGGTGTGCGATCAGAGTGCTAAAAAAATAGTAGAGGCAGCAGTTAGAACTGGTTCAAAAGTCTCCGGTCCTATACCTTTACCTACTAGAATAAGCAAATTTGCAGTAATAAAGGGTCCTCATATTGATAAGAGGGGTAAAGAGATATTTGAGCAAAGAATTCATAAAAGAATTATAGATATCTTGGACCCAACTTCACAGACGGTGGAAGAATTATCAAATTTGAGTTTACCCGCTGGGGTAGACATTAATATAAGATCGAAGTAGTATACTGTCTAGGTTAAGTTAGACTAGTTTCTAAATATTCCTGCCAAAAATTAAAATGGATAAATATATTAAGGTCAAAAAATTGAATATGTCTCAAATATTTATTGATGAAGGTGTTGTAAAACCTGTTACTTGGGTTGAAAATACGCAAGATTCTTCTGAATTAGTTCAGGGTATCTCAGTCAATGTAGTTGGTTACTCAAAAGGAAGAGGTTTTGCTGGAGGTATGAAAAGACACGGTTTTCATGGGGGTCCTGCTACTCACGGACAGTCTGACAGAGCTAGGGCACCAGGGTCTATCGGTGCAGCTACTTCACCCTCTAAAGTCATAAAAGGTAAGAAAATGGCTGGTAGGTATGGAGGAGATCGTATTACTTTGAAAAATAGAGGCATTCTTGTAGTTGAGGGAAAAAAACTAGCAATATTAGGACCTATACCCGGAAGCTACGGTTCCGAAGTTTTATTACAATTAAATTCTAAAAAAGTTGTTGGAGTAGAAAATGAAAATTAATGTATTTAACGGTAAAACCGATAAAACAACCAAAAATATAGATAAAAAAGTCACTTCTGGTTTTGGAAATGACACCTTTTTACAATACGCTAGAGTTTTTTTAGCTAATAAAAGAAAAAACAATGCTAAAGCTAAAAATAGAGGTGAGGTAAGAGGTGGTGGAAGAAAGCCTTGGAGTCAAAAAGGTACGGGTAGAGCTCGTGCCGGTAGTTCCCGATCTCCCATATGGAGAGGTGGGGGTGTATCTCACGGTCCTAAACTAGAGGCAAACTGGGCACTTTTATTTAACAAAAATACTAAGAAAGGTCTTTTATCTGGTGTTTTAGAGAACCATATAAAAAATGGTACTGCCTCTGTTATTGATTTTAAATTAGAAAAGCCCAATACGAAAAAGTTTGAGGCACTTATAGCTAATATATATAAAGAGGGTTATGATAGTGCTTTGTTGATACATGATAACGAAACAAATATTAAATTGTCTTCTAGAAACATTGCAAAAATTAATTTAGTAAATGTTACTAACTTAAACTCATGGGATATAGTAAAAGCAAAAAATCTACTTATCTCTGAAAAAGCTTTCGTAAAATTAGAGGCAAGGATTTAAGATGAAAAAGTTAATTATCAAACCACAGATAACTGAAAAAACCTTAGAGATGTCTAAGATGGGTAAATTTACATTTGTGGTTTCTAAGAATTCTAGAAAAGAGGAGATCAAAAAGTATATAGAAAATGTTTTTAATGTAACAGCAGTGTCTATTAATACTTTAACGAATGCTCCAGAATTAAAAAGAAATTTTAAAAAAGGTGTTAAGTTTAAAAAAGGTGGCATAAAAAAAGCTATTATTCAGCTTAAAAAAGGCCAGAGTATTGATTTATTTGAAGTAGAGCAAAAATAAACTATGTTAAAAAGACTAAAACCTACAACTCCAGGACAAAGAGGCATGGTCCTCTTGGTCTCTAAGACTAACAAAAAGAGTAAGTCTGCAAGAGGTTTATTAAAGCCATTAAAGGGACCTAAAGGTAGAAGTAAAGGAAAAATTTCACAAAGGCACCAATCCAGAGGTGCTAAAAAGTTTTATAGAATCATCGACTTTAAAAGGAACAAGAGTGATGTTGAAGGCTTAGTGTACACAATTGAGTATGATCCTAATCGAAATTGTAATATAGCAATGGTAAATTATATAGACGGGGATAAAAGATATATCTTAGCTCCCGAAGGACTAAAGGCAGGAGATAAAGTAGTTTCTAGTTCCAAGGCTGCGCCTAAAATAGGTAATGCTACCGAACTATCTAATATACCTTTAGGTGTGTCCATACATAATATTGAAATTAACCCAGGTAGAGGTGGTCAGATGGTTAGAAGTGCCGGTACCTCGGCAGTAATTACTGCTAAAGAGGGTAAGTACGTTAACATCAAAATGCCCTCAGGAGAGGTAAAAAGATTTTTGGCTTCCTGTATGGCTACTATCGGTGTACTAGGTAATGCTGATTTTAAAAATACAAAAATTGGAAAAGCTGGCCGTAAGAGACATATGGGTATTAGACCTACAGTTAGGGGAATTGCTTTCTCTAATCCTAGGGATCACTCACACGGAGGTTCCTATAAGAGCACTGGTATAGGTTTGAAGACACCTGTTTCTAGAACAGGCGTACCTTCGAAAGGTTATAAAACTAGAAAAAGAAAACATACTGATATTTATAAAGTTCGAGACAGAAGGAGTAAGTAATGTCAAGATCACTAAAAAAAGGACCTTATATAGATCCAAAATTAATGAAGAAAATATTAAAAGCTAAAGAAGAAAAATCTGTGGCCGTAATTAAAACATGGTCAAGGAGATCTTCTATATCTCCAGAGATGGTAGGTTTGAATATAGCCGTTCACAATGGCAGAGATCATATACCTGTATTTATAACCGAGGCAATGGTTGGTCATAAGTTGGGGGAGTTTTCTCCTACAAGAACCTTTAGAAGTCATAGTAGTAAAAAGTTAGCAACGACTGCTTAAATAAATGAAGAAAGAAAAGATATTCAGTTTAATAAATGCTTTATCCACTCCTAGAAAAGCGGGTTTGCTTTTAGATTTAATAACAGGAAAAAGTGTTAAGGATGCTTTACTAACTCTAGAGTTTAATGACAAAAAAGCTTCTAAAATGTGGTTTAAACTGATAAAATCAGGCGTAGGCTTTTTTGACGGGGTGGATACTTCTAATATTACCGTATCCGAAGCTTATGTGGGGCCTGGGTCACTACAAAAAAGCTACAGGTTTATTGGTAGAGGTCACGTTAACCCTATTAGAAAAAGAAAAGCCAATCTTTACGTAAAATTAAGTACTGATTTAAAGGAAAAGTTAGTAAGTGACGAGGTTAAAGATACTAATAAAAAATTGAATACAAAAACAAAGTAATGGGAAATAAAGTTAAAACTACAGGTTTTAGAACTGGGATTTCAAGAGATTGGAAATCTAAATGGTTTGCAGGTAAGTCCGAGTATGGGACTAATGTAATAGAAGATATAAAAATTAGAGAATTTTTTGAAAATAGATTATCAAATGCTGGTTTAGAAGAGGTTTTAATAGAAAGAAGCATTAATAGTGTAACAATAACTTTAAAAGTTTCACGTCCGGGTGTTGTTATAGGTCGGGGTGGTGCGGGAGTCAAGTTGTTGAATGACGATCTAGCTAAAATAGTAAAATCTAAAATATCTATAACAGTGGAAGAGGTAAGAGATGCAGAATCAAGTGCTGTTCTTATAGCAAAAAGTATATCAAGTCAGATTAAGCACCGAGTTCATTACAGGAGAGCTGTCTTAAGTAGCTTGCAAAAAGCAGAGGACTTAGGTGTTAAGGGTATAAGAATAATGGTTTCAGGGGTTTTAAGTGGTGGTAACTCCATTTCTAGAAGAGAGCCTTATATGAGAGGTTCTATTCCCCAGACAACCATAAAGGCTAATATTGACTATGGGGAAGTAGCTACTGTAACAAGCTACGGTGTAATAGGTATAAAAGTTTGGGTTTATAAAGGTTAAAGGATTTAGATATGTTAATGCCAAAAAAACAAAAATACAGGAAGCAAATGAGAGGTACACTTAAAGGTAGTGCTTTAAGAGGAAATAGTGTAGTCTTTGGCAACTACGGTATAAAAGCTTTACAAAGAGGGTTTTTAACTTCAAGACAAATTGAGTCTGCTAGAAAAGCAATTTCTGGTACTACAAAAAGGGCTGGTAAAATATGGATTAGAGTTTTTCCAGATGTTCCAATAACTCAAAAACCTCTGGCTGTAAGAATGGGAAGTGGAAAAGGCGCTGTTGATCATTTTGCTGTAAAGATACGCCCTGGTAAAGTATTATTTGAAATTTCTGGGGTTGAAGAAGATATGGCTAGAGAGTCATTAAGAAAAGCTTCTGATAAGATGCCTTTTAAAACTAAGTTTGTTAAAAAAATATAATGGAGATAAGTAAAATAAGAGAACTTGGGATTTCCGAGTTATATAAAGAGCTAGGTAAAGTAAGAAAAACCCAGCAGGCCAGTGTATTAAGATTGAAATCTGGTAAAATATCTGAACTTAAGAATAAAAGATTAAGCAGGGGAGTTATAGCTAGGATAAAAACAGTAATTTTAGAAAAAAGTAAAATAAACCATGAAAAAGCTTAACGGAAATGTAATATCCGATAAAATGATAGGTAGTCTTGTTGTTAAAGTATCTACCCAGAAAATGCACCCAAAGTATGGAAAAAGTATTTTGACTTCAAAAAAATATACTGTGCAGCCCGATAAAGGTGCGAAATTGGGTGACTTTGTAGAGATACAAGAAGTTAAACCCATAAGTAAGACTAAAAAATGGAAAGTTTCAGCAATTTTAAGTTAAAAATCAGAAATGTTACAAATCGGGTCTCAAATAATTTGCGCCGACAACTCCGGGGCAAAAAAACTTAATATAATAAATGTTCTTGGTGCAAAAAGAAGAACCTTTGCAAAGATTGGAGATATTGTAATTTGTTCTGTTAGAGGGGCTAACCCTAATTCTAATGTTAAAGATCACGAGATTGTTAGAGTCGTAATTGTAAGAACTAGAAAAGAAAAAAGAAGAAAAGACGGATCCTATATTAGATTCGATGACAATGCTGGCATTATAATTGATAAAAATGATGTTCCTAGATCAACTAGAGTTTTTGGTCCAGTTGCTAGAGAGGTTCGTGATTTAGGTTATACTAAGATTGCTTCGTTAGCACCGGAGGTTTGGTAAATACTATGAAAATAAAAAAAGGAGATAAAGTACAAGTTAAAATTGGAAAAGATAAAGGAGTCAAGTCTGTAGTGGAGAAAGTGGTTACTAAAACTAGTAAACTTGTTGTTAAAAACGTAAATATTGTTACGAGACATATTAAACAAAATGAAGGCCAAGGGGGTAGAATTAAAGTTTCTAAACCCATCCCTTCTTCTAATGTTATGTTAATTTGTCCTAAGTGTGATAAACCTACTAGAATTGGTTATAAATTAGAAGGCAAGGGCAAAAAGAGAATTTGTAAAAAATGCAAAGCAGATATTTAAGTAACATTAATAATTTTTTATTTTATTAATGGAGTTTCGTTTAGTAAGGCTAGAGGGTAGAAATCTAGTTTTAGATTCTCTTAAAGCTGGCAGGTACATTGAAAAAATATACATAGACACATCCTCCAAAGGGGATAAGATAGATCGAATAAAATCTATTTGCAGTTCTAGTAAAATAGCTATTGAGAATACCACAAGATCCGAGATTTCAAAACTTGGGGGATCGGATAATAATCAGGGCGTTTTAGCTTTTGCAAAAAAAATAGATACCTACTCGATGAAAGAATTTGAAAAAAAGATGCTTTCCGAAGAAGTTTGTGTGGTAGTTCTTAGAAACTTGGATTTTGAACAAAATCTTGGAGCAATTATAAGGTCCTGTTCTGGTGCAGGTATAAAGGGGATAGTAGTCCCTAAGAAAAAGAAAAGTTCTATTACACCCCTTGTAGAAAGGATTTCACAGGGAGGGACAAACGACGTTTGTATAATTGAGGAGTCTTTTTATTCTTCTATTAAGGCGTTGAAAAAGATGGGCTGCAAGTTAGTTGCCTTGGAGACTACTTCAGAAAAAGCTTATTTTGATGAAGACCTCACGGGAAACATAGCTTTTATTTTTGGTAATGAATCTGAAACATTAGACTCTTCAACCTTAGAAAAAGTTGACATTACAGTAAAAGTTCCTATGATGGGTACTGTTCCATCTTTGAATGTTTCCGTAACAGCAGGGATAATTTTATACGAAAGATTTAGACAAAATTTAAAAAAATGAATTTACTAAGAGAAACATACGAAAATAAAATAAAAAAAGATTTAATGAAAGAGTTAAATCTAAGTAATTTAAATGAGGTACCTGGTATTGAAAAAATAAGTGTAAATATGGGTTTAGGTTCTAGTAAAGATAACAAGGAGTACATTAAAGAGGCTGAAGCTGATTTGGCTGCAATAGCGAGTCAAAAACCTTTACCTAGGTACGCTAAAAAGTCCATAGCTGGCTTTAAATTGAGAGAAAACGAATTAATCGGTTATGCTGTGACTTTAAGAGAAGATAAAGCATGGGATTTATTAGAAAAGCTAATTAAAGCTGTTTTACCCCAGGTCAGGGATTTTAGAGGTTTAAAAAATAATGCCTTTGACGGTTCTGGAAACTACTCTTTAGGAATTAATGAACATTTTGTTTTTCCTGAGATCAATCCAGATAAGGTAAAATATATTAAAAGTTTACAAATAAATATTAAAACAACAGCATTAAATGATGATCAGGGTAAGGCCTTACTGATTAAGTTAGGTGTTCCTTTTCGTAAGTAGTATTAACTATAAATTAAATTATCTAGAATAAATGGCTACAAAAGCACATATAGCAGATCAGAAGAAAAAAAAGAAATTTGCGGTACAGAATTACCCCAGATGTCAAAAGTGTGGTAGGTCTAGAGCCTATATGAGAAGGTTTAAGCTTTGTAGAATTTGTTTCAGAGAATTAGCACATGCTGGAATGCTTCCAGGGGTTAAAAAATCAAGTTGGTAAAATAAAAAGTATGTTTCATTTAGCAGATCTTGTAATACAAATAAAAAACGGAATCATGGCTGAAAAGTCAGATGTAACATTTTCTTTTTCAAAGATTAAAAAGGATGTTTTACAGGTTTTAAAAAATAGCGGTCTAATTGAAGACTTTACAACTTTTAAAGAAGGTCCTCACAAATTTTTAAAGGTAATCTTACCTACACAAGGACAGATAACTGATATTAAAATAGTTTCTAAGCCTGGCAGAAGAGTTTATACTGATGTGGATAAACTTAAAAAAACTAGAAGATCTCTAGGAATAAAGATTCTTACTACCCCTAAGGGAGTAATTTCAGCTGAAGAGGCAATAAAACAAAATGTTGGAGGAGAGATAATTTGTAAAGTTTGGTAATTAAAAAATGTCTAGAATTGGAAAACAACTAATAAATATAACAACATCTTCTGTTGAATCTAGAGGAGATAGTATTATAGTAAAAGGTCCTCTAGGTGAATTGACTGTACCTTTTGAGGCTAATTTTAATCTTGTGATTGAGTCTAATGAAGTCAGTGTAGTTCCAAAGGGAGATCAGTTCGATTCTGCAAAATGGGGATTATACAGAAGCCTACTACAAAATGCTGTTATAGGTGTAGAAAAAGGTTTTGAAAGAAAGTTGGAAATGATAGGCGTAGGGTATCGTGCAACAAAATCTGCAAACGGTGTTACTCTGTATGCTGGTTATTCTCATCCAGTTGACTACACTGCTCCAAAAGGTGTAGAAATAGACGTTACTGATAACACTAAGATATCTATAAAGGGTATAGACAAGCATTTGGTGGGGCATGCCGCTTCACAAATAAGAAAAGTAAGAAAACCTGAACCCTATAAAGGTAAAGGTATAAAATATGCAGAGGAAAAAGTTAGAAGAAAGCCTGGAAAATCAGGAAAAGCAGCAGCTTAAAATATGTTAAAAAATAGATCAAAAATCAAAGCAAAAATTAAATATACTAACCAGAGAAATAATCAAAAACACTTAGTAGGTGTTTTCAGATCTAATCTTTACACTAATGCTTATCTAGCTGATCCTAAAGGTAAGGTTCTAGTATCTTTTAGCTCTAAGAATGAAAAAGGTACCAAGTCTGAAGCAGCTTTTATTGTCGGTAAAAAGGTTGGCGAGTATATTTCTAAAAATAAGATTACTAGTGTTTATTTTAATAGAAGTGGTTATCTGTATCATGGTAGAGTTAAAAAAGTTGCAGAAGGGGCCAGAGAAGCCGGAGTTCAATTTTAAATTAATATGGAGCATAAATACGACGAAAACGTAATACAGGTTAAAAGAGTTTCTAAAAAGAACTCTGGTGGTAACAGAATAAGCTTTACAGCTCTAGTTGTAGCTGGAGATAGAGTTGACCATATTGGATACTATTTAGGTAAAGCTCGAAGTGTAGGGGATGCTATTAAAAAAGCCTCTAAAAAAGCTAGAGAAAATATGGTTAAAATTAACTTAGTCGAAGGTACCGTACCCCATGAAGCAAGAATAAAAAGAGGGGCTGCTAAGCTTTTAGTAAAACCTGCTCCTGAGGGTGCTGGTATAATAGCTGGCGGGGCCGTTAGAAATGTTTTAGAGCTTGCAGGTGTAAGAAATATTTCTGCAAAAGTACTTGGTACTAACAACAAGGCAGCTAATGTTAAAGCTACCATAGAACTACTCAAAAATCTGAAAAAAGTTGAAAATAATAAATAAAATGTTTGACCTCACTAAACTTAACAAAAGAAAAGGCGATGAACAAAGTAAAAAACGTATAGGTAGAGGATATGGTTCAGGTCACGGTGGCCACACTTCGACAAGAGGTAGTAAAGGTCAAAAATCTAGAACGGGTGGTAAAATATCCCCTTACTTCGAGGGAGGTCAATTAAGAATTGTTAAAAGATTACCTCATACCAAAGGTTTTTCCAGTCCTTATAAAGATAAGTTTTATATACTAAAAACTTCTATGCTGGATAAACTAGGTTTAAAAGAAGTTAGCCCTACAATTTTACTTAAGAAAGGCCTGTTTAAAAAAGTACCAAAAGATGGTATTAAGTTATTATTTGATACTAAAGTTAAATCCCCCGTTACCCTTACTGGAATTAAAGTTTCTAAGTCAGCTAAAAATTCTATTGAGGAGATAGGTGGTAAAGTTTTATAGTTCCCTGCCATAATGTTTGAGACTCTTAAAAAAGCAATAAATACACCAGATATAAGGAAAAAACTTCTAATCACTTTTGGTCTACTTGTTGCCTACAGAATAGTTGCTCATATACCCTTACCGGGCATTAACAGAGATGGTTTATCCTCTTTATTTGCATCAAGCCAGCTGTTAGGTTTAGTAGATGTGTTCTCTGGAGGAAGCCTTTCAAGATTTTCTCTTTCAACTATAGGTATAGGTCCTTATATTAGTGCCTCTATTGCTATGCAGATGTTTACTTATACAATACCTTCTTTAAAAGAATTAACTAAGGAAGGACTTTATGGTCAAGAAAAAATAAATAGATATACTAAATACCTTACTTTACCCGTTGCTATTATCCAGAGTTTTGGAATTTATATACTGTTTCAAAAGCAAGGATTATTCCCACAACTCGCTCCTATAGACCTAGTTTCTTTGATAGTAACATTAGTAGCGGGGTCATTTGTTGTTATGTGGATAGGTGACTTAATAACTGAACAAAATCTAGGTAACGGTATTTCTCTTATAGTTTTAGTCGGTATTATTTCTTCTATACCCATAAGTTCCAAATCTATATTGCTTGGTTTTCAGTCCGGAGATTTAGTAAATATAATTTTTACGGGCATTATCTCCTTTTTGGTTGTTATGGGAGCAATTTATGTAAATGAGGCTGCTCGAAAGATACCTATTGCCTACGCAAGCTCTAATAAAGCTAGTTACAGTGGTGATAGCTTTTTACCTCTAAAAATCAATCAAGCTGGTGTTATACCCATAATTTTCGCCGTAGCCATAGTCTTAATCCCTTCTTTTTTGGGAAATGTTTTTGTTCAGTCTTCTGCAGGCTTTTTAAATACAATAGGGACTTTTTTAAATTACAATTTTGCTCCAAATAGCTCTTATTATAATATTTTGTACTTTCTATCTGTGTTCTTCTTTACTTTTGTTTACACCGCTTTAACTTTTAATCCGGAGGATATAGCAGAAAATCTTAAAAATAGAGGCGGTTACATTCCTGGTATAAGGCCAGGTAGAGCCACTGTAGAGTATCTTAACAATGTTCTTACACGTGTGACTTTTGTAGGAGCTATGTTTTTAGGACTTATTGCTATTCTGCCTAATGTTGCTAGTTCTATTACTGGGGTAACTTCTATTACTATTGGTGGTGCCGGAGTTCTTATTGTTGTTTCTGTGGTTTTAGAAAGTATTAAACAAATTGAATCTCAGGTTATAATGCATGAGTATAGTAATGTAGGATTAAACTAATAATTTTTAAATAATATGTTAGGACAATTAAAAAAGACAGGACAAATGATTCAACAACAAAAACAGTTTTTTGATCTTCAGAAAAAATTAGGTAATATCACAATTGAGGTAGAGGAAGGAAATGTGAAATTAATCTTAAAGGGCGCTGTAACATTTTTTAAAATTGACTCTGTGGAAGTAGACGGTGAGCCTAACAAAAATTTTACAAAAGCAATGAAAAAAGGAGAAAAGTTAGTTCTTAAACAGCTTCAGAAGCTGCAGAAATCCGGGGAATTAAAAGATTTTAATATGATGTAATATGAATATTGTTGTTTTAGGACCTCCAGGGAGTGGTAAATCTACCCAGGCTCGGCTGCTGGCCGAAAAAACTGGTTTAACGTTGTTTTCCACTGGAGAAGTGCTTAGAAATATCGCTAAGGATCCTTCCCATAAACTCCACAGTATTATTCTTAATGAAATGTCTTCCGGTAGTATAGTTGATGACTCAATTGTAAACCCCATACTCTCAGAAGCTCTTTTGGCTAACTTGGGTGATAAAATGGTTATTGACGGTGTCCCTAGAAGGTTTTCCCAAGTAAATTTATTAGATTACACTTTAGATACTGTAGGCAAAAAGGTTGACTTTGCAATTTTTATTGACACAAGTGTAAGCGAGTCGGTCAAAAGAATAATTAGCCGGTCAACTAAAGAAAACCGCCCTGACGACACCTCTGAGGCCGTAAAGTTAAGGGTGGATCTCTATCATAAAGAAACTGAACCTGTGCTAAAATCCTATAAATCACGAGGTATTCTTTATACCGTTGACGGCGGGGGCACGGTCGAAAAAATCCACACCGAAATTATGTCGCTATATAATTCTTTTAGGTCTGCTTTACCTAGTAGGAGCAGATGATTCTAAATAACATAAAACAGTTACAGTATCTACGACAGGGGGGGAATATTAATCGCTCTATTCTTGAGGGCGCTTTAAATATTATAAGACCTAATATCACAACTTTAGATATAGAAACTTTTGTATCCAAAAAAATGCAGGAGTATGAAGTTCAGCCTGCTTTTCTGGGATATGATGCTGGAGATGGTCCTTACCCCTTTGCCACCTGTGTAAGCGTAAATCATCAGCTGGTTCATACTTTGCCTAGTAAAAAGTCAAAGATAAAAAAAGGGGATTTAGTAACCATCGATATGGGTGTTATCTACAAGGGGTTAAATACAGATACGGCCTATACTGTAGAGGTTGGAAATGGTCACGTGCACGATGTCTTTTTATCCGCAGGTAAGGCCGGTTTAAATAATGCCCTTAAAAAAGCTAAAGTTGGAAATCGAATTGGTGATCTATCCTACGAAATGCAAAAATCGGCAGAAGGTGCTGGGTTCAATGTTTCGGTAGATTTAGTAGGACATGGGATTGGAAAAAAGTTACATGAACCGCCTCAAATTCCCTGTTATGGTAAAAAAGATACCGGTGAAAGACTAAAAGAGGGCATGGTTCTTGCCATAGAAATAATGTACATGCAAGGCAGTCCTAAATTAACTATAGGAGAGGATGGCTTTAGTTTAGACACTTTTGACGGTAGTCTTTCTGCACAATTTGAGCACACCGTAGTTATTGGAAAAAAAGGTTGTGAAATATTAGTATAAATCGGACGTTTATGTTGATTTAACAGTATTTTAATGTTATATTACCTACGCTTATGACCAAAAAAGATGTTGTAGAAAAAGAGGGAACAATACTAGAAAAGTTACCTAATGCCAGTTTTAAGGTTGCTGTAGAGGGATTTGAAGATCCCGTGCTAGCTCATGTTTCTGGTAAAATGAGAATGAACTATATAAAGATAATACCAGGAGACAAGGTTACATTAGAAATAAGTATTTACGATCCCTCAAAAGGGAGAATTACCTACAGATTTAAGAAATAGTAGAATTTGGTTGATTTAAGAGGAAAACTATTTATACTATGTAGGTTATAGTGATATTATCTTGGTTTTTAAACAATTTTACTAGCAGGATTTCATCCTACAGATTTTTAAAAGGTAAAATATGAAAGTAAGAGCTTCTGTAAAAAAAATATGTACTCAGTGCAAAGTCGTAAAAAGACGCGGTGTAATATTTATTATTTGTAAAAATTTAAAACACAAACAAAGACAGGGTTAAATATGGCAAGAATAGCTGGTGTAGATCTACCAAAAGCAAAAAAAATAAGATACGCTTTACAGTATATTCATGGTATTGGACTTAAAACAGCTGATAGAGTTTTAGATAGGGCTAAGGTTGATGTAAATAAATCCTCAGATGATTTAACTAGCCAAGAGATATCAGATATACTAGATGCAATACAAAGCCTTAGTATACGTACCGAGGGGGAGCTTCGTAGACTTGTAATGTCAAACATTAAAAGACTACAAGATATTAGATCTTATAGGGGAATAAGGCATAAAAAAGGTTTACCCTTAAGAGGTCAAAAAACCCGTACTAACTGTAGGACAAGAAAAGGAAAGTCTAAGGCAGTAGGGGGTCTTAAGAGAGTATTAGCTAAAAAATAATAAATGGCTCAAAAAGAACAAACAAAGAAAACTAAAAAAAATACAGTTAAGGTTACACCTAATGGTAAAGCCTTTATTACCTGTACTTACAACAATACAATCATAACTGTAACTAATTCTTTAGGTGAGGCAGTTTGTTGGTCTTCCCCAGGAATGGTTGGCTTTAAGGGTGCAAAGCAGTCGACACCTTATGCTGCAACTCTAGCATCCGAGCAAGTAGCAAAAAAAGCCGTAGACCTAGGAGTGCAGTCAATAGATATTATTACTAAAGGTCCCGGAAATTCAAAAATGTCAGCTATTAAAGGTCTTAAATCCGGTGGGTTAAAAGTAACTACCATTAGGGACGTTACTCCTATACCTCATAATGGCTGCAGGCCAAAGAAGAGGAGGAGGATGTAAAATGGGTAGATATACAGGTCCAACCACAAGGTTAAGCAGAAGAGAAGGTCAAAATTTATTTTTAAAAGGTACAAGGTCAACTAGTGAAAAAAGTGCTTTTGTAAAAAAACCACAGGCTCCTGGAATGCACGGTAATTCAAGAACTAGATTATCCGATTATGGTATTCAGTTAAGAGAAAAGCAAAAACTTAAGAGAATGTATGGTTTGCTTGAAAAACAGTTTAAAAACTATTATAAGAAAGCGACTAATACCCCAGGTGTTACCGGTGAAAATTTAATATCACTACTAGAGCTAAGATTAGACAACATTATCTACAAACTGGGTATAGGCTCTTCTAGATCTCAATCTAGGCAGTTAGTAAGACAAAATAAGGTTTTAGTTAATGGTAAGATTTTAAATATACCTTCTTATCAATTTAAAATGGGGGACATACTTACTTTAAAAGAAGGTTTTATACCTTCTATAATAGAGGGGTTTGAATCTCCTGTCTGGTTAAATTGGGATAAAAAGAGTAATAGTGCTAAACTACTAGCCCTTCCCAAGAGAGAAGATTTTACAGAGGAGATAAAAGAACAACTTATAGTTGAATTTTACTCAAGATAGTTAACAAATTTATATTTTTATATGTTCGCACCAAGTAAAATAAAAATCGAAAAAAAGAAAGAGACAGCGACTCACGGATCTTATGTTATAAGTCCTTTACCAAAAGGTTACGGAAGTACTATGGGTAATTCTCTAAGAAGAATATTACTTTCCTCTATTAGAGGAGCAGCCCCAACCAGAGTTAAAATTTCTGGAGCTTCTCACGAATTTTCCACCCTTAAAGGTGTAAAAGAAGACGTTTTTAACACTTTACTTAAAATAAAGGACTTAAAGATTGCTATAGCCGGTGAAGATTTTGATGAGGTTAAACTTGTTTTATCTAAAAAAGGAGTAGGAGAGGTTAAAGCTTCTGATATAAAATTACCTTCTGGAGTTACTATTTCCAATCCTGACTTGGTTATTTGTACTATTACGGATGCCAAAACTACTTTTGAAGCAGATATATATGCTAAAAATGGTTATGGTTATGTTGCAGGGGAAGAGGCTGAGCAAGAAAACAAAGAAGTCGGTGTTATGGTTTTAGACAGAATATTTTCACCCGTAATTTTTGCTAACTACGCGGTAACTGCAGCTAGAATGGGAAAAGAAACCGAATTAGATAGAATCGAGTTAGAAGTCGAAACAGACGGTACATTGGCCCCTTTTGAAGCTATAAAACAAGGTGCAGGGATGTTAAGAGACTTTTTCGCAGAATTAGCTAGCGGTGCCAGAGTAGTAATAGAGGAAGAAGAAGTAATTGTGCAAGAGGTAAGTGTAGAAGATGCTAGAACTGAAAAGGCTGGAGAAATATTAATAGAGGAGTTGAATCTACCTACTAGAACCATTAATGCTCTGAAAAAACATAGCATAAATACTTTAAAGGACTTAGCCGTAATGGACGAGGATCGTTTATTAAGTGTAAGAAACCTAGGTGAAAAATCTATTCAAGAGATTAAAAAATTATTAAAAAAAGAAGGTTTAACTGAATAAAAAATGCGACATAGGGTAACAACTAAAAAATTAGGTAGAGATGCTGCACATAGAAAAGCTTTAGTCTTTAATTTATGCAAATCTCTAATAGAGAATGGTGGAATAAATACTACTGTGGCTAAAGCAAAGTATGTTAAACCCTTTATAGAAAAGCTTGTAACAAGGGCTAAAAGGAAGGAAAGTTTGTCTAATAATCGTATTTTGCTCTCAAGACTCAATAACGACGGTGTATTAGTAGAAAAATTAGTCAGTGATATCGCTAAAAGATATCAAAAGAGGCCCGGAGGGTTTTTATCAATACAGAAGGCAAACAAGAGAGATGGAGATAAATCTACTATGGCTAGGATTTCTTGGGTTAAGGTTGCCTTGGTAAAAGAAAAGGAAACTGACAATAAAGACTCTGATAAGAAAACTAAAGTAGTAGAAAAAAGTAAAAAAGTAGAGGTTTCAAAAAAGAAAGTTGTTACTAAAAAGGCTACAAAATGAAAACTACAGAAACAAAAAAACAAGATTTAAATTATAACTGGTATTTATTGGACGCCAGTACAAAAAGTGTCGGCAGAATAGCTACGGAAGCGGCCTCAATACTTCTTGGTAAACATAAAGTTAATTACTCCCCAACTCTTAATACAGGGGATAAAGTAGTTATTATAAATTCAAAGAAATTAGTGCTTACTGGTAAAAAGGTTACTGATAAAATGTATTACCGACATTCTGGATATGCTGGTGGGTTAAAAGAGAGAAATGCTGAGTATTATTTAAATATGAACCCTAACTTTATAATTCAAACAGCTGTTAGCGGAATGCTTCCAAGTAACCGTCTAGCTAAAATAAGAATGGCTAATTTATATATTTATGAAGGGTCTGAACACCCTCACCAGGGTCAAATAAACGCAAAATAACTATGGAAACAAAAAAGAAAACTGCAAAAAAACCTACTTTCTACTCAGGTCTTGGTAGAAGAAAGAGATCTGTTGCTAGAGTATGGCTATATGAAAAAAAGGGTGAATTTATAGTTAACTCTAAGAATATCGAGGAAATATATCCTTCTACAGAAGATGATATAGCTTGGGTAAAACCCTTTCATACTGTAGGGGTATCTCATCCTAAATCAAAATTTAGCGCTACAATTTTAGTTCAAGGCGGGGGTATTAAAGGTCAATTACAGGCTATTCAATTAGGTATTACTAGGGCTTTAATTAAACTTGACCCAGCTAATAAAGATTCTCTAAAGAAAGCCGGTCTTACAACTAGAGACCCTAGGGAAGTAGAAAGAAAAAAGACTTCACAACCTAAAGCTCGAAAGAAAGTACAGTATTCAAAGAGGTAATCTGCTTCTATTTATAGTTATATTCTTTTAGAATATAACTAATGTCTAAATCACAAAGTAAGGTTGATATTTCTGTCGAGCGAATGGGGTTTTTAAAAGCTAGTTTTAAAAAACTTTTTAGATTAACTCCTAAGGAAAGAGAAGCTATATATACCCAGATATTAAGTAATTCTGAAGATACTTTTCCCTTTTACCTTTTAATTAGTCTAGGTTCCGTTGTTATAACTTTAGGGTTAATTATAAACAGTGGTGCTGTAGTAATTGGTGGGATGTTAATTTCCCCCCTTCTTTGGCCAATTTTAGCCTTCTCCCTTTCCGTAACAAGAGGTAGAGTTATGGCTATTCAAAAATCTTTTTTGTTGATACTTAAAGGTTCTTTACTAGTTTTATTTGTTGCAGTGCTAGTGGGATTTATTTCCCCTTTAAATATTTATTCAGATGAAGTTTTGGCCAGAACAGAGCCAACCTTAATAGAGCTTATTATAGGTATTTGTGCAGGGTTCATAGGTGCATACTCGGCCTCTTCAAAAAAAATATCGTCAACAATCGGAGGGGTAGCAATTTCGGTAGCGCTGGTTCCTCCTCTTTGTGTGGCAGGTTTAACTTTAGCAGCACAAAGTTACGAGCAAAGTATTGGGGCCTTTTTGCTTTATGTAGCTAACCTATTGGCTATTATAGTTTCTTCTGTCGCTGTCTATACTTTAGAGGGCTATTACACAAGTGTTAGTTCTGATAAAACTAAAAATATTAGAAAAAACTATCTTGCGTGGAGTTTTACTCTTCTCATTTTTATATCTCTACCCTTAGTCGCACTTACCAAATCTCTTATAAAGGAGCAACAGGTAAGAAATTACGTATTGCAAACTACTTTAGATGTTTTCCCTAATTCAAAAATATCTGATTTATCTATCTACGATTCTAGTTTAACGGCTGTAATAGAATATACCCTTCGAAAAGACAGTGATCTTGATCCAAAGTTAGTAGAGAGATTGACTGAAATCTACTCAGCTCAACTAAAAAAACCAGTAACACTAAATATTAACTATCTACAAACTCAAAAAGTTACTTCAACAGGGTTTTCTAGGTAGTCTAGTATTCCTTTACAATAACTATGAAGAATAAAAAGTCACCTTACCACCAATATAAAAGTAAACTACGCAAACATCACCAAAAGGCCATAAAAAGACTTAAAAAGTCTTATCCAGTAGTTATAGATTCCGTAAAAAATAATTCTTTAGTAACTATAGGTGGAGCTCTAATGGTTTCGGGAGGATTGGGGGGTGCGGCTAGCTCCGGTAACAATCTAGGTAAAGAGATTGTTATGGTCCAGGAGAACCAGAAAACTTCTCAGAATGACTTAAAAAATGCTCAGGATAAACTTTTAAATTCAGAAGCAGATCTTTCTGAAGAAACCCTAAAAGAACTTTCATTTAACCTTTCTAAGGCTTATGGTTTAACCTTTACCCATAATCTAGATAATAAAAGGCTAAACACTAACTGGGGTTACTTTGGACAAGAGCAACATTTGTATCGGTGGCCAGGTGATAATTTATCCTCCCATATTCAGGAGACTGACCACGGTATGGCACCTGGTAAAGGGGCATTTGGTTACTTTGACAACGCCGAACAGGAAAAATACTACATCGCAACCCAATTACATCTAATACCCGATTGGAACGATAACTGGTCAACATTAAAACCTTTTTATCGTTTTCGTAAAGTATTAGTCTATAACCCGGTTAACAATAAGGCAGTAATAGCAACAATAGGGGACGCGGGGCCTGCTAAATGGACTGGTAAGCAATTTGGAGGCAGCCCAGAATTAATGGCCTATTTAAACATGGTAGATGGTAGTCAAAAAAGTAAGGCATTAGTATTATTTTTAGACGGATCTGAATATGATGATGTTCCTTTAGGACCCATAAGTAATAAAGATAGTTCTAATTTAATTACCTCTATATTATGACCTTCTTCTACGAGCCAGAGTTTACACCTAAAAAAATAGAATTATTCTTATCCACTAATAACCTTAGTAATGAGGAGATGCAGGATCTTTATAATCACACAAAACACCTCATTCTAATAAGATTGGTTGAAAACTATTTAGAACATTTGGATTCCAAATCCGATAAAGTGTATTTTTTATCTATTGTCCATAGGCACAAAAATTCTAATGAAGTATTTGATTTTATTTCAACTAAGGTATCTAGCGTTCCTTTTAAAGAAAAGTTTGCGGAAATT
Organism: bacterium; assembly: GCA_009995545.1. GTDB lineage: Bacteria > Patescibacteriota > WWE3 > 2-01-FULL-39-13 > JAACPI01 > JAACPI01. The sequence continues at coordinate 55,166 of JAACPI010000002.1, read as the reverse complement.
GAAGAAGAGATTCTTTCAATCTTGATTAATGATTAAGACTTGTGGGCTAAGTGCTGGGAGGTAAAAGAATACTGAGCCACTCTCTCTATTCCTTGTGTTAAATTTTCCCTTAAAGATATAGATTGGCTGTAGGTATTCCGAGTAATTTGTGGGCATATAATAACCTAAAATCATTTCTCTGATATCAATTGTTTCTATATCTGACAAAACATCTGAATTAGTAAAATAATCTGCCCCGTCTCTCTTTAACATAACCATACTTGCGTTGCCTTGTAAAAGTTGTTCCCATGCCTGCTCCGCACTGATTATGGGGTAATAACTTTTTGATTCGTTAGTTTCATAATAATTATACTGGGCGGCTACCACCGATTTATCATCTGAAGAGCTTGTCTTGGGTGCAACTAAGGCGTTTAGATTAGATTTTAATGGGTTCGTAAAAAATACTGGAATTTTATTCCCTACTTCTACCGTTTTTCCTTTTTCGTCAGTCTGGCTACTTTTGTAAGCAACTTTTTCTGGGTAAATAGAAACGAGCTTAAATATTTCCCTGTACGGTGTATCCGCCTGTTTAATTACACCTTCTGAAATTGTGACCCCTACGGTGTCGTACCCCGCTAGTTTAATGTCTTCCTCATAGTCCCCCGTTTTAACAAAGAAGTTTCTGGCTGTAGCTATTGCCTCCTGTTTCGATGGAGATAACCCTGGCTTAAACTTCGTTTCTAAAAATTTATAGTCTGACTCTAAACTATATTTTTCCTCAAAAACTTCCGCACTAAAAGACTGTTTTAACGATACGTTTTCCCAGAGTCTTTTAGTGTCTGTAACTTTTTTAGCCACTTGAAAAAACCCAAGACTTTGGGCTAATGTTTTAAATCTCTCCTCTTTAGCCACGGATACATAAGGTTTTTTAAGTTGGTATACATAAATATATTTTGGAGTCTCCGGGAACCCTGCAGTAGTTAATTCTTTCCTAAAATTTACCAGTTTAATTTCTACAGGTAGTGTAGTAATTTTTGGTTGTGGTAATTTTCCAAAAGAAATTGCAGGGGGGTTTTCTGGTATGGGAAATGACTTGTTATACACAACCATAAAAAATTTATACATATTTTCTGCAAAAATGTAGAAAACCATAAATATAAGAAGGTAGGCTAGAATCCTTTTGGTGTATTTGGCAGCTTCGTTAAGAGTCATATTATAACCCTATTCTATCATCTATAGAGTCTTAAAAACAAAGAGCTGCTTTAGTTTAAGTAACTATCTCTTGTTCTTTAACCTTGTCGATGGGGACATGTTATAATTGCCACATTATGACTGTAAGAACAAGAGTAGCTCCCAGTCCCACCGGTTTTATACATTTAGGTACAATTTATCAGGTGCTTTTTGATAAAGCCTGGGCTTTAAAACATAAAGGGAGTTTTATTTTTAGGTCTGAAGATACGGATAGAGCTCGATATGTAAAAGGCGCTGAGGAAGCCGTGTTAGAGGCCCTTGAGTGGTTTGGACTGCGACCTGAAGAAGGTGTAACCTTAGGTGGAGAGTACGGTCCCTACAGACAATCTGAGAGGCTAGAGATCTATAAAAAATATGTAGATCAATTAATTGCTCAAGGAGATGCCTATTACTGCTTTTGCACAAAAGAAAGGTTAGAAAGTGTGCGTGAAATAGCCACGAAAGAAAAGAGAATTCCTATGTACGACGGTCACTGTAGAAACTTGGATCCTAAAGAGGCTAAAAGCAGAGTTTTAGCGGGTGAATCTTATGTGGTAAGAATGAAGATGCCTAAAAATAAAAAAATAACTATCAATGAGGTAGTAAGAGGAGAGATAGAATTTGACTCGAATACAATTGATGATCAAGTAATTTTAAAGGCAGATGGTTTTCCAACTTACCATTTGGCTGTAGTAGTAGATGACCATTTAATGGAGATAACTCATATAATACGTGCTCAAGAATGGATTAGCAGTGCGCCTAAACATAAAGTTTTGTATGACATGTTTGGTTGGAAAATGCCTATACTAGTTCACACCCCGGCAATTATCAATATGCACAATGGTAAAAAGCTTAGTAAACGAGACGGACACGCGGGTGTTGATTGGTACAAAAGGGGTGGATACCTTCCTGAAGCAATTTTAAATTTTATTTCCTTATTGGGTTGGAGTCATCCCGAGGGAAAAGAATTTTTTGATTTTGTGGAGTTTACTAAATTTTTTGAATTAAAAGATTTATCAGCCGCAAGCCCACGTTTTGATCTTACAAAACTAATCTGGATGAACGGTGAATATATACGAAAGCTTACCGATAAAGAATTACTTAAAAAAATAACTGATTGGCTAGATTACTGTATTGATTCTAAATACTCGGGAGTTTCAGAGTACTCAACCTATTGGAAATCCGATGATTATGTTTTATTAAAGAATTTTATATCTAGTTTAAGTGAAGAAAAAAAGATACTTTGGATTAACATAAATAAAGAGAGAATTAAAAAATTTGAAGATATTTTGCCCTTAAACGATTTTTTAATTAAAGAGACTAAATTAGATTTTGAGTTACTATATAACAAAAAATCTAAAGAAGATGTTAATAGCCATCTTATCTGGGTTAAAAGTTTGTTTGAAAATACTGATTGGACAATTGATAATCTAAAAGCTTTAGAAAAAGATTTAGTTTTAAAAGCCACTGATTTAGGTTGGAGCGTTGGGGATGTTTTTTACCCTATTAGAGTCGCTGTAGCTAAAAGTAAAATAAGCCCACCGTTGTTTGAGTCTTTATACCTGCTTGGAAAAGCGGAAGTTTTAAAAAGTCTTTCTAGCGCTATTTTTTAAAGTTTTTATCCTTCCAATAAATGCCGGGTTTCTGATTTGTAACCTTCCACGTCTGGTTGATCAAAGGCATTTACATTCATTAAATTTCCAAGGTACATTGTTTCTAGCATTTTAAATTGCATATACTCTCCTAAAGATCGCTCAGATATTTCATTTAAAATAATCTCGTTGAATGGTAGTAGTTTTTTCACGAAAGTCTGCTTAACTCCTTCTAAAATTATTTTAGTTACTTCATCGATAGTCTTGCCTTCCAATTGACCAGTAAAACTTTTATCTATAGTAAATGGGGTTTCAATTGTAATATCGTTTTTGGTATTTTTGGTAGAAACCAAGGTAAAGAATTTGTCTTTTGCTCCCCCTACATATAACTGCATTACTGAATGCAGATCCGTTGTTCCTATAGAGATTGTCGGGGTAAACCCCTTACCCTCTTTTCCTAGGCTTTCTGCCAGTAGCTGTATTTGCCACTTACCTAATGATTCCAACTCTGGATTAAAGTAAAAATGATTGTAAATATTTTTACCTGCAGTGTAGTTTCTATAGATATAAAGTGCAGACTGAACAGCAGGGTTAGTGGCGGAGGGGTCTATGCTCTTTTTTAAGGCCTCCCTAGCTCCTCCTAGTAGTTCTTTAACACTGATACCCGCTAAGCTTAAAGGAAGTAATCCTACGCCGCTAAAAACTGAGTATCTACCTCCGTCCTTGCTAGGTATACTTAATAAATCGATGTTTTTACTCTGACAACTTTCCCATAAATTATTGTCTTTCGAGGTAGTTACCACTAAATCGTTTCTAATTGAGGGGCATTTAGCCATTAATACCTCAAAATTCACTATAGATTCTGTAGTGGATCCAGATTTGGTTACCAAGTTAACAAAAACATTTTTATTAAATTTTAAAAGGGAGATTAACTTGTGGATATAGTTACCGTTAGTGGTGTCTAAAAATATTATTTTAGGAAATCTTTCCGGTTCTATTAAATCAAAATGTCCAAAGATTGCATCATAAATTGCCTTTGTTCCTAAATTAGATCCACCTATTCCAATTACTACTATGTAGTCGTATTTTTTACCTTTAAATTTACCTATACATTCAACGACCTCTTTTAAATAGGGCGAGTTGGTAGAAAGATTTATCGATGATTCCTCAGATAGGAAATTATTGCCTTTAGCTATTTCAAAAATATTCTCAACGTACTCATTTAATTTATTTGGGATTTGGCATAAATCTCCATTTTTAAGAGCAAGGTTCATTAATATTATTATGATTTACAATCTCAAACTTCGCAATGTAATGATTCTGTGTTAAATTACTTGAGCGCTTAAAAAGACTCTTTTTTAATTATTACCTATAGTTATAGTAGATAAAATTAAATGAGTCATATTAGATATTTTATAGATACTTAATGTATAAGTATTATTTGTATATGAAAGACATAAGGGCATGTTGTTTGAGTCAGTATTTACTACATATAAAATATACAGGTACAATATTGTTAGAGTCATATTACGTCTATGTGTGAAGGCCTTTTATAAAAATTGTGTCATTGACTACCTTGACAGTTTAGTATGCTCTGTATTCTAATATAGGTAATGCTTTACAAACTTCTGCCCAAAGGAGGTGATATACATGGCCTATAAAAAAACATCTATGGCTATTGTGTTATCTCTAGTTCTTACACTTATAGTTGCAATACCTGCTTACGCAGCAGATGTTACTGTAGATTCCACTAACCTTTCGTTAACCATTAATCAGGGTAATTTTACTCTTACTGTAGATCCTACGGCGGGGTTACATGCTATTACTGTGTCAACAATCCAACAACAAACCTACACTGGTTTGTCTGCAGGTAATGACACTAGCGATATCTTAGTTGAGGTGGATGATGCACGTGGTGCTAATACACCAGCAGGTTGGAGTGTTACAGCTACTATTTCGGAATTAGCGCAACAGGTTGCCGGTTCCCCTACGGGAATTATTATACCTGTTACTAATTTCTCTAATAACTTTAGTACAGTAACTCCTGCTACAGGTACAGACATTACTAATGTTTCCGCTGGAACAGGTTCTGTGATTACTGACGCTACTACAGTTGGGGATGGAGTCTCTGACGCTTTCTCCGTTATGGTTGCAAGTTCTGGATATGGACAAGGTAATTACCAACTAGATATGGGTTTCGATCTTATTGTAGATCCTAACCAAGAAGCTGGTTCTTACACAGGTGAAGTAATTGTTACTAGAATTTAGTAGTTAAGTAAAATTTTTAACCTAACCCTGCCAAAAGGCAGGGAAGGGTTAAAAATAAATGAATATGTATAATTTTTTAATATCTTTAATTAGCTTAATATTTTTAAACATGGGTGTAATCAGTGCTGCTAATTTTGGTGGTGTGAATATTTTTCCAAAAGATTACAATCCTTCAGACCCCACTACAAAGAGTAGATTCGAGGTGGAACTTTACCCCGGTGAGGAGTATAAAAACTCTATCGTAGTTACCAACGGTACCGGAAAATCTGGAAATTTTGTGATTGAGGCTGCCGATGGGTTGACTACAAAAGACGGCGCTTTTACATTAGAGAACCCTGGGGAGGAAAAGAATCACATAGGCAAATGGTTGGCAGTAGAGAAAAAAGAAATAACTTTAGCTAATGATGAATCCATAACAATCCCCTTTAAAGTAGATGTTCCAAAGGGTACTGAATCCGGGGACTACTTAGGAGGAATTTCTGTATTTCAAACTGATCAAAAAGGTGAGCAGGGAGAGTCCAGTGGGCTACAGCTAGCTATAAAGACTAGAGTAGGGGTTAGGTTTTACTTAAATGTGCCTGGGGAATTAAAAAAAGATCTAGAAATCACAAAATTTACGGCGAGTCTTAATGATAATGACAAAGTAGGCATGGATTTTGGATTAACTAATCACGGTAACGTTCGGTTAGAACCCAAAGGGGAAATTAAAATTATAAACTATTTTACAGGTGCTACTGCAGAAACTTTTCCCATTGACTTACGTCTAGTTTTACCCGGAAGTCCTACAGAAGTGCCTATTACTTGGGACAAATCAGCATGGCTTGGAAAATATATTGTTAAAGCACAGGTTAATTATGGTGATAAGGTAAACGAAATTTCTGAACAAGAAGTTGAAATTTTTTATGTTACAAAAAAGGCTAAGATAGCCATAACTATTTCTTTTATATTTTTATTATTGATGTTTGTTTCTATTGTAAGACGCTCTACTTCGTCAAGAATAAAAAAGTAGGCTTGCCATGAAAAGAAAGAGGTTAAATATAATTTATATTGCCCTTTTAATTTTGGTGTATTTGTTACACACAAGTAAGTCAACTTACTCCTCTGAATTAAAGGTTGGTATAAAGCCTACTGATTCTAAATCCGTAAATTTTGAAGATATTTTAAACCCGGGAGAATCAAAAAGTGTTCCTTTTAGATTAGTTAACTTAAGCGAAGGGGATTTAAGTATTAAGTTGGAGCTTGCTGGTGTCAAAGGTTCATATGAGGGGCAAGCGCAGTATGATATAACTCAGAAATATAAAATACTAGATTATCTTAAACTCCCTGTTGATAAATTTGACTTAATAAAAGGTGAGAAAACTGATATAAATTTACTTTTATCAGTCCCAGAAGGATCCGATCCTGGAGAATATCTAGGAGGTATTTTAGTAAAGGATGCTGACACTGGAGAAGTTTTAGGTGAAAGCAAAGTTAATTTATTGGTTAATGGTGATTTAGAAAGGAAAGTGGATGCCACATTTTCTGTGATAGTTGAAAATGACAAACCTACTGCAAAAATAAAATTAACAAATCTTGGTAATACTAAAATAGAAGGTATAAGAATTGACTATACCTTGAAAAATTTAAAATTTAAAAAGTTTATTAGCTCTGAAAGAACTTACCTATATACCTCTCCCATAATTATTCTTCCTGGAGATACACAAGAAATAAATCATCCTCTAGATGTAAATTTAGATCCTATCGGAAACTACGAAGTTAACGCTCAGCTTAGCTATGGCGGCCTACAGCCCCTAACATTCACTGAGGGCTTTAATTATACTTCAAAAAAGAAAATGGCTATTCTAGGGATTGTCGGCTCTGTGATTTTTGTGATTTTTTCCCTGGCTACTTTTTACTTTACTAGATGGTTTGTTATAAGAAGAAAACAGGTAAAATCGATAAATAAAAAATGGGAAAATGTTGTCTCTAATCTAATTGAGGGTGAGTATGTGGGTAATAGTACAAATAGTATCTCTAGAATTCACCAAGAAGATTTAGATTTTATTATTTCTTCGATTAAGCAGGAGGTTCGTAATACCTTTAGAGATGAAATAAGCACTCTTAACTTTAGTGGTGAATATTCGTCTAAAAGGCATAGTAAAAAGAAAAAAGCCGCTAAAATTTCAAGCTCTATTCAGCACATCACTAGTATAGTTTAGAGTAAAGTAAAGTACAAAATTGCTTTGTAACTTCCTGCAACAACATTTGGAGGGACCCTAAGATTTATTCCCAAGGTGCTGTAATAGGTTCCTGTACCGTAGTCTTTAGGTGCATACATTATAGAGGTGGAGTCGTTCTCCCCGGTAAAAGTATGCTTATCTCCTAACTTTACCTTGTCGCTCTTACCTTTGTTTATTACTAAATCTTTAGGCTCCACTGTTAAATTACTAACATCAATTACACTCTCTCCGCTATAAAAGTCCGAGGCAGTCATAGTCAGCGACCATCCATCGAATGTACCTCTGTCGTCCTGCACCGATATACCTCTGCTATTACTACTCCCTACTTTGCCTTCTATATACTGGGGGGATGTTGAAACTTTAGTAGTACCTAACCCTGCATTTGTTGGGATTCTAATTGCAAACTTCCCACTAAAACTTGCGGCTGTAAGGTTTTTAACCGTTGTTTCTTCTTCACCGCTTTTAGCCTTAACTACAAGGGAGAGTAGGTAGTTTCCGTTACTTAGGTTATTCGTATCCCAAGTCCCTAGTTTGCCGTTTATTACATTGGTACCTGCTGTTTTTATACTTATCCAATCCTTGTCCCCGTTTTTTTGGTATTTCAGCTCGTAATAGTCTAAATCGTCAGAAAAGGCAGTACCAATTATATCTGTATTTCCCATAACTTCGGTATTTTCCAAAGGGAAAGTTATAGATACTACAGGTTTAAGCTCGTTAATGTAAAAGTATTTACTAATAGTTTGTGTGGATTCTGTGTTTTTCACAATCAGAGAAAATAACCCTTTAGAATATAAAAATGGGTTTAAGCCCTTGTATAAGTCAAGTTCTAACCAGTCACTTCTGTTAACTATATTACTACCGTTTACAGTTTTGATTTCACCCTTAGTGTTTTTAATATTAATAGTAATTTTATCTGAGTTAAAATTACCTAGATAACCCTTGTAAAAAATATCTTCGTTATTAGAAAACTCATCTTTTTCTGTTTTAAAGCCGACATCTTCAAAAAATCTGCTTTTTTTAAATTGATATTTAGAACCCAAGTTGGTGTCTAATTCAAAGTTATTACCTTGATTGTCTGCAAGCCTAATTTTTAAATAGTGTAAGTCTTTATTGTTTGGAAAGATAAAATTAGCCCGAAAGTCTGACTCTGATTCCTTGTTAAAAGACCCTGTGAGCTCTTCAGAACCATTAGAATCGAATAAAGACAGATCATTCTTACCCTCCAGATTAATTAGGTCAGTGCTTTGTATTTTAATATAAACTTTTTCTCCCGCATCGAACTCTGTTGTACTAGTTGAAAAGTCAGATTTATTAGAAAAAAATATCTTATTATTGTCTGCTGAAGCAGTTACAATATTTTGACTATTAAAAAAGAATAAAAATGAAAAGAGCAGTTGTAACATAAAGATAATTATATAGTTAATTAAAAAGAATATCTTATTTTGAAAAGGTTATTTGTGCACACTATAAAACTTTCTACTATCTTACAGGCTGTATTTATTTGATAGAAGTTACACTTTCTGGTTTAGCCGCTTTGCGCATTCTGTGTTCTATAACCTCATTTATTATCACATTTACTTCTAGTGCTACTAAATATATGACTGGTATGACTATAAAAATAATTATTCCTGGTAGGGTTCTTAAAAACAGCAAAAAATCTCCAAGTTTTGCTATCTTTTTAATGTACTTTCCTTGTATGCTACTTTGATTTACTACCCAATTATCGTTAGCGGCATTGTTGTCTCCTCTGGTTATGTACCCTGGTTCGGTAGATTCTACAATTCTATGTACCACAAACCGGTTTTTATAACCTGGTTCTTCAAAGACCGCGATGTCACCCACATTATAGGTTTGATTTCCAGATCTATCTGCAAATATTAAATCCCCCTTTTCCATTACAGGATACATACTCCTACTAGCTACAGCAAAAGCGCGATATTTTAAGGGTATAAAGCCTAGGTTGGCGACAACTAGCACTGTCGAAAAAGTAAAACAGAGTAATATAAGTATATTTAAGGTTTTTAGAGAAAGTAACAAATATTTTTTCATAACTGATTATTAGTGAGAGTTTAAACCCTCTCACTAATAATATAAGTTATTTTAGATTTGTCTTCCTTTTAATTGCAGATCGAAAGAACAGGTACCTCCCTGGACATCAAAGTCGTTAGAAAGTTTTGTGTTAACTTCAATTGTTTGAGCGTCGTCTGGTAACAGGGTACTTCCAAATGCAGTTGAATTAAATGACCAGTTGTTTAGAGATTGGTAATCTGAGGAAACCCCACCAACAACAAACTCTACCTGAAGTGCGTTTTGTAAGTCAAAGGTGCTACCACAATTTACATTGGTTAAACTAGGAACTATTTCCATATTTATGGCAGAAGTTCCTGGCGTGTAAGAGGCATCGTAAGAAGAACACCCAGTTGAGCTATCTAAATTACCACCATCATTTCCAACGTATATTCTATCGGTAAAAAGTGAAGAAATACTTCCGGGTGCTAAATTACTTACAGTAAATGATTGTCCTGTAAGAGTTGTCATCCAAGAATCTACACCATCTTTATTACAGATAGCCATCTCAGCAGTGGCTGTATTTACGGTATTGCCTGCTAAAGCAACAGTATTTGTTACTAAAGAAGCATATGTAGTTGGTATTGCAACTATTGAAAGTAGCAGTATTGTTATTAGACTTTTAGTAAGTCTTCTTTTTTTCATAAATATCACCCCCTAATATTAAAAATTATATCATTCTAAAGTAACCAAACAAGCAAGTAGTATAGCCAATTTTACCTTTTGTTAAAGCCAATTCGTGCAAATAGCTTAGCACTAGGATTACTGGTTTATATTGCAAAAAAGTACTTTATGACTTACCCCTCGTAATGTTCTTCGGCTAAATCTGCTTCTGCTTTTGTAACGTGAATAGTTCCGTCTTTGTGATTTGGTGGTGAGTACAGTGTGTAAAGTTTTAAATCTTCAGTTGAAGAAGTATTTATGATATTGTGTTCCGCGCCTCCGGGTACTATTACGGCTGATCCATCTTTTACAGATGTTTCGACTTCGCCAATAATAACTTTACCTTGTCCTTTTTCAAACCTAAAAAATTGATCTAGGTTATGGTGTATCTCTTTACCAATTTCTTCTCCTGGTTTTAAGCACATTAGTACGAGTTGAGTATGTTTTCCTGTAAACAAAACTTGTCTAAAGTTTGTGTTTTTAAGGGTTAGCTCTTCTATGTTATCTGTGTATCCTTGCATATTTATCACCACCTTTACTGATAATTATAGTACATTAGTCTGTTAAATCGATATTACTCGTATCTCAGAGCATCTATTGGGTTAAGCTTGGCCGCTTTTTGGGCTGGATATATTCCAAATATAATTCCAATTCCGATCGAAACGGATACAGCTAATACTATAGATACAAGCGAGATAGTACTTGGTAGAGAAAAAGCATTAGTTAGTATTGTGGAGAGACCCACGCCTAAAATTACCCCTATTAAACCACCTGTAAAGGTTAGCAGAATTGCTTCAATTAAAAATTGTAAAATTATTGCTTTTCTTTTAGCACCTAGTGCTTTTCTAATACCAATTTCTCGTGTTCGTTCCGTAACTGTAACTAGCATAATATTCATAATTCCAATTCCTCCAACAACTAAAGAAATAGCCGCTATCCCCGTTAAAAGTGTTGTAAAGGTTTGGGTAACCTGGCTAACAGTTTGTAAGATATCTGCCTGAGAAGAGATTGTAAAATCAGCATCTAGGGGGTCCTTAATACCGTGTTGTTCCATTAGTAAAAACCCAACTTGATTTTGTGCATCCTCCATTACGCTTTCATTTAGGGCATCTACATAAATTGTACTAACATACTTAACTCCAAATAAAACATTTTGTGCTGTAGATAAGGGCACATACAAGCTATTTTCTGTTCTTCCAAAGCTAGATACGTCTTTGGTGACTCCTACAACAATAAAGGTAGTTCCATTTACCCGTATTTCCTCTCCTAAGTGGTTTCTAGTATCCGGCATAAAGTTAGTTATAAAAGTGCTATTCACAACTACACTCTTGCTGGATAATAAATCGTCTTGTTCACTTAAAAAACGTCCCTCAACAAGCTCAACATTTCGCATTATAAAAAAGTTTTCAGATATCCCAGTTATTTGTGCACTATCACTGACTGCCCCGTAGGATACATTAGCGTCTGCAGTATATGTGGCCGAAACTTTATCAATGGTGTTTATTCTTTGAGAATCTGCAATCGCTGTAGCATCTTTGTAAGTAAGAGTTGTTCCCCCTCTTTTACTTGGTGAGATAGTAAGCAAATTTGCTCCAAGAGATTGTATTCTATCTGTTACACTTTGTTGGCTTGCTTGGCCCAGGGTCATTAAAGTAATTACAGATCCAATACCTATTATTATTCCTAAGGCGGAAAGAGCCGTTCTTAGTTTATTTGTAGTTAATACTTCCACACTCTCTTGAAGTAATTCAATGGTTTTCATTTTCTTTTCTTTTTAATTTTGTTAGCTTTTATCTTATTTTCTGCTGATATATTTTTGAATTTTGTCTTTTTATCCTTTTTTGTTAATTTATCGCTAAATATTTTTCCGTCTACCAACGTAATAACTCTTTTAGCTCTGGCCGCTATATCATCTTCGTGGGTAATTACTAAAACTGTGTGTCCTTTATTGTTTAATTTTTGAAAAATATCCATTATCTCTTGGCTTTGTCCGGTTGGTAAGTTTCCTGTAGGCTCGTCGGCTAAAAGTATACTGGGACTCATAGATAGTGCCCTTGCAATAGCTACGCGTTGTTTTTGTCCACCAGAAAGTTGCACAGGCGTGTTACGTATCTTATCTTCCAGACCTACCGATTTTAGGGCATCCATTGCCCTTGCTAGCCTTTCTTTTTTATCAATACCCGCATACATCATAGGTAACATTACATTTTTAAGTGTGGAGCTTCGGGGTAATAGATTATAAGATTGAAATATAAACCCTATTTCTTTATTTCTAATTTCAGCTAATCTGTCATCGTCCATATCTTCTATACCTGTCCCGTTTAAAACGTATTCTCCACTAGTTGCAACATCTAGTGCTCCTAGAATATGCATTAGGGTCGACTTTCCAGACCCCGAAGGGCCTACAATTGCTACAAATTCTCCTTTAGCAATTTTAAAATTTACTTTATCTAAAGCGGTAGTTTTAATTTCACCACTTAAGTATATTTTTGATAAGTTATTTACTTCTATCACCTTTATCTCCTAAAGGTTCCCCCGCCAGCTCCAGGGAAAATTCCGGCCCCGCCAGTTCTAGAGGTGCCCTCTGTTGCGTTGGTAAAACCTGAGGTTGGAAGTGTAGTCACTTGCACCTCTTCACCTTCGTTTACTCCAGATATTACTTCTGTATATTGTGTGGTTGAAATTCCTGTTTCTATATTTACATTTTTGAAACTATCCCCATCTTTAATTTTTACAGTTTTTTGCCCTTTAACAGGAGATATAGCCGAGGTTGGAATATATACCGCATCCGGTTTTTCATTAATAATTATATCTGTATCAACTCCCATATTTGGCAAAACACTTTCTGATTCTTCATTAAATTTTATTATTACAGGGTAATTAGCCACGCCACTAGAGGAGGTTCCAATTTTGTCTAGACCTACAATTTCACCTTCAAAAGTTTTATTGCTAATACTTGCAAGAGTGAGCTCTGCTTTTTGCCCTACTTTAATTTTGTTGATATCCACCTCACTAATGTTAATTAAAGCTATTGGAGTTCCAGGAGTTCTTATAGATGCAACCGTTGCCGAAGTTTTTACTGAAAGTGAATTAGATATATCCATACCTTCTACAATAACAATATTAGATATTACGCCATCTCCCGGAGACAGTATGGTAGGGGATTGTGCCTGGTAATTTAACCAGGACTCGTTTACTGCAATTTGTGCTTGGTTTATCGATTGTTGTTGAATCTCATAATTAGCTTGAGCAATAGTTTGGTTATTTTCGGCTAAGGAAAAAGCAATTCTTTCATCGTGATTTTGGTAGCTGTTATGTTCCTTTTCAGTTGTAAAAGCTTCTTTAGCGTTTATTAAATTATTTTCGGCGGAAATTAGCGAAGTTTTAGCTTTTTCTAAAGAATTTTTTGCAGATAAATAGCTAGACCTGACTGACTCTAAACTTTGTTCTCCATCTGAATTTAGGGTTATTTCCATTATGGCTTGTCCTTTTTTAACAGTATCGCCTTCTTTTACATAAACTTTTTTTACAATCCCATTAACACTAGTATTTATCGGTAAATAGTTGGCACTTTGTATTTGTCCAGATGCTGATACGGTATCCCTTAGAGTTCCTTTTTGGGCTTTAAATGTTATTTCTTGTTTTTGAGAAATATTGTTTTGAGAAGGTTTGTAGTATTTAAAATAGTAAAAAGTTCCACCCCCGACCATTACTAATAATATGACCAGTAAGATTTTAAATTTTTTAAGGAGCTTCATTTTTAGTTTAATAAATTATTTAGTTATCTTTTAACATACTACACGGCGAAGATAAGAAATAGATAAGAGTACTCACCTTATTTAAGGTGAGTGAAGTTTAAATGTATAGGATGTGAATAAGCCGGATTCTGTTTTAACTGATGATTTATCTTTGCCTCTACCACGAACCCGTTCGAGCCGAACCATAGGTTCTAATTTGAGTTGCTGCGGGTGGGATTGCCACGTTTCACCCTTCGACATACCTTGTTGCCAAAGCTTAGCCAAAGGCTCGTCTCTGCGGCTCTCAGAGGGTGTTAACTCACCTTCTGTTTGTTTACCCTTTCGAGTAAACAACACCTAACATTTCTGCTAAGGGTTTTGCAACCCTATCCCTGCTCTTTGCAGTCCGGACTTTCCTCTCCTTAAATAAATTTAAGGAGCCATCAGAACTACATCCTATAGTTTAATTATAGCATAAACTATCTATTTTATATATAATTACTTAATGAGTAAGAAAGATATATCTGAACGCCCTAGACTTTTGCTAATAAATAGGGCAATTGTTCTAGGGAAAGATAAGATTTTGTTAATTCAAAGATCCTCTAAAGATCTCTATAAACCTCTTCAGTGGGAAGTCCCGGGCGGAAAATTAGACAAAGGCCAAGATATCGCAGATGCTTTGGAGCGCGAGGTTATGGAGGAGACTGGTTTAATGGTGCTGCCAGTAAACCGAGTTGCGTACTACAACAGTGGTATTTTACCTGTGGGAAAGTATAAGGGTTTAACTTACGTACAACTGTTTGGGGTCACAAAAAAGATTGCGGGTACAGTTAAGCTAAGTGCCGAACATGATTCTTATGTTTGGGTTTCTGTAAACAAGGCGCTGAAGGATTATGACTTAACTGAAGAAACCAGAAAGGCCTTAATTATTTTAGACAAGACTATTTCGTTATCTTTTAAGTAATCTTAACCTTAGTTTACTTTTTAAAATGCTGTATAATCGCCTACAATCCTATAATAAGGGTTCTAAGTCACTGCTTCATAAGTTGATGAGAGAGATCTGGTCAGGATTAAAATTTAACGGAAAATCCAGAGATGTTCCCTCAATTGGGTTTTAAGTATGTGGGGGTCAGTAATAATTAGGTTTGTGTGGAAGTTGTGTAGTGATATCATTTATTCACATGATTCCTAAACTTGATGAGTGGCCTTATACACTAGTTGTAGATGTTTCCGAACCGTTGATTAATGAGGACCCCTACTCTTATTTCTCCTTTCAAATGCCGGAATATCCAGTTTCTGTTGCAAGATTTGTTGAGAGTCGCATAAAACCAACTACCCACCCTAATGTTTTAGATTTATTTGCTGGTCAGGGAGCTATGGCCCTTGAGTTGCAAAAAAGAGGTTGGGAGCCGGGTAATATGCATTGCGTTGACAGATCACTACCCAAAATACCCCCTGTGCCTGAAAGTAACTTTCATACATTTAATTTGGTAAATTTAGCCACCATAATCAGGACGGCAGGTATTAGAAAACAGTTAGAATCTTTGGACAGTTTTCTTCCAAAAAAAGTGGCTGATTTACGAGGAAAATTCGATTTGGTCACTGCTATACAGTCGGAGATGCACGACGACTACACTCTTTTTGCACTAGGTTGGTATTTTCTAGCTAGTGGAGGTGTCTTAGTTCCAGATAGTCACAGGCTAACTCCCGAAGTTTTTGGTTATAATTTTTTTGAACAAAAAACTTCCCACGGTTTAATTTATAAGAAATAGGACAATTTATTCGGACAGTAATTCCTATAATAGAACTTAAGGATTTGATTTATATCCCCAAATCAAAGTATAATCCCTACATCTTCATTGGGGTATCGTCTAATGGTAGGACGCTGGGTTCTGGTCCCAGTAGTTAGGGTTCGAGTCCTTATACCCCAGCCACACTAATCATGGCTGAATACCCACTAAGCAGATTGGCCAATACGTACATTAGCTTAGTACTGCATCACACCACCAAACCATATATTAGGTTCGTTAAAAACTGGATTAAACTTAGTGTTATCTTTAATCCATTTCTGGGGAACTGCTCGAGCAGTGTAGTCAACGATCTCCGGTTTGCCGTTTGTATTTACAATAAATGGTTCTAAAGATATTGCTGCAAAAAATGGTTTAAGGGTTTTTAGACTGTATATTTTTATTGGCACCAAATCAATTTTTTCTTGAAGTAATATGTTATTTTTCTTCTTTTTAGCTAACCTAATAAAAAGCTTTTTTTCGCTAGCGCCGATGTCTTTATAAAAATAGACACCCGTTCCACCACCTAATCCTTGTATCTTAACAACATATTTTTTAGATAATACTTTTACATCTTTGAATTCTTTAGTTTTTGGAAGTCTATTAATAGCCGTAATTTCGTTTTTATTTAAGTTTAATGTTTGCTGTGTTTCTTTATTCTCTAGCAGTTTCAAACTTTGTTTTCTACCAAAAACACTGCTTGTCAAGGGCGAGCTTATTTGAAGGTTATTTTTGTAATAGGCTTTTCTAACGTTGGTGTTTACAATTTTCCCATTACTGTAAAAAAAGCTGTTTTTTAAAAAACCTAGACTTTGTACAATAATTAAATCTATCTTTTTTTGGTCTATAACTAGACTGTTGTTAATTAGCAAGCTTTCAGAAATTTTCTTTGCAGAAGATTTTGTAGTTAATTTTTGTACCGATGATGTTTTAAAAGCTTGTTTTAACCTAGAGTAAAAACTAAAAGAGCTCTTTTTGTCAAAGTCTGAAATAAGAATAATATTCTTAGGTGAAATATTTTTGTCTTTGGACTGAATTTTAATGGATTCAATTATCTTATCTGTTAAATTATGTTTAGGTTTATTAAGAAAAGTAAATGATTGAAAGTACTCGTTAAACCAGTCTACATCTTCAAACATCTGGGGTCTTCTTGCATTAAATTCAACAATCTTGCTGGTTGAGCCGTCAAAAATACTGTCGACTCTAGAATAGTTGTACAGCGGAGAATTACAACGGCTATCTAGTTTGTTAAAGTTAATTCCCTGCAAATTAAGAGTGTCTTTATACTCTTGGTTATTAGACTTTAACATATATCCACAAAGTTTATTTAAAGCACTTTCTATCTGCAAATACTCTGCTTCAACGTGCTTTAGTTTGTTTTTATTTATAAAAAGGACAAAGAGTTTTCGAGCTTGATAAGTTGGGCTTATACGTAAGTAATTATATTGGTACCGCTTTAGCTCTTTACTAAGTTCTTTTTCCTTTGAAAGTTTAACTAAACTGTTAATTACTCTAGGACTTTCGTCAATAAAATTTAATATATAAGAAAAAGCTGTTTTATCCCTAATAACCATATGATCTTTATTTTTAATAGGGTAAAAAAGACAGTTCTTAATACTTTTTGTTAATATGGCAGACCTTTTAAACGGTGTAGTGTTATCGTTTGTTCCCCATATAACAAGGGTTGGGCATTGTATGCTTGAAAGTTTATTTGTTAAATTTATGCCGTAAACGTTTAAAAAGGTTTCTTTAAGTATTTGTTCTTGCCTAACACTAAGGTTATTGAATTTATGGAAATAACCTCGAACCTTATTTAGCTGATTTAGATTTGCCTTTTTGCTGCTTAGACCAGCAGGAGAAACTAGAACTAACTTATTTACTAAGTACCCATACTTACTTGCAAAATTTATTGCGTACCTACCTCCAGCACTGTGGGCCACAAGATTTATTTTTTTAAACTTAAGAGCTTTGCAAAAATCTTTTAATTCCTCAGTATATAGATCAACATCGTAAGTTTTGTTACTGTAGTCAGATTTATAATGATTACTCAAATGTACAAAAATTAATTTATTTTCTTTTAACTTGTCTTTATACTTTGATGTGAGTTCTTTAATAGGAAAAGTATCAACATTACTTAACCACCCAAGTACAAAAAATGTAGTATTTTTTCCGTTTCCAAGCTGCGCGTAATAAAGTTTACTAGAATTAAATTTTGCATACCTGTATTCAACTCTCATCAGGTTATTCTACCACCTAAAGATAGGTACTTTTCACTCATAATAGTAAATCTGGACATCTGAAATACAAAAAAACCATTCTTTAAGTGAGGGAAAATTATTTTGCTAAGCTGCTTAGGGAAAAAGAGATTTTAAATATTTTATTGTCTGGGCTAAGGAGACGAAGCAAGGTCCCCGAATAAAATGAGGAGGAATCCTTAGTTAAGAATCTTAAACTTAACAACTTTTAATCTAGTGCTTAAATTAACTTCCATTGAGTAATACTTTGAGTAAGTTTTTAGCATTTCTTCATCACTTTTAAAAGGTTCGTGTCCTTTTTTATCTTCGCTAGTTAACTCAGAAAATGTAGTTTCTTTGACCCATAAAATTTTTGCCTCGGCAAATTGGGTTTGATCAGTTTTTTGTAAAGAGAGTATATCTGTCGGTTGTAAATCCTTGTCGTCATTAATTCTCCAAGTAGTGTTCTTACTCCCATTTAATACTAACGGTACTAATGGGTCTGCAAATTTTAGCCTTTTTCTCATAAATAAATTATACCTGAGCTCATTATTTTAATCTCCAGTTAATTTTCTCTGGTACAATTAAAGCATAATGATTAAAGAATATATAAATTATTTAAGGGATAACCCAAAACATTTATGGTTTAAGAGGAAATTATTTGGTTGGGGGTGGACTCCTGTAACTTGGCAGGGGTGGTTACTAGTAGCTGTTTATCTTACGGTAGTTCTTTTTTTATCTTCAAAAATTAATGCTCAATCCAGTGTTATAGATACAGTTTATTATCTTTGGTTACCAATTATTTTTTTTACATTTATATTCATTGTGATAGCAATTAAAAAAGGTGAAAAACCTAAATGGAATTGGGGATTACCAAAAACCCAAGAACCTAAGTGAACCCTTAAAGATATTCTTATCATAAGTCTTCTTTGTATCAATGAAAAAAACCCGTAAAAAAGCAAAAAATAATAATCTGTTGTTAAAGTCACTGGTACTGTTAACTTTGTTTGTAGCAGTGCTGTCGGCAATTTCTAGTAATCCTAAAAACAGTGTTTTGAAACAAGAAAACTCCTTGTTAATAAACACAGAAAACGCTCTAGATATTTCTTATATTAAACCCCAGAGTGTATTAGATACGGACCTTAGATCTGTCGTAGAAAATTCGTTAAAAGATAAACAGGGGAATTACGGTATTTATATTAAAAATTTAAAAACTGGTGAAGTATTCGAGTTAAATGAAGATTCTAAGTTTGTAAGCGCCAGTTTATATAAGCTTTGGCTTATGGCCACAGTTTATCAACAGATAAACAGTGGTTTGTACAGTGAGGAAAATGTCTTAAGTGATTACATCGCAAATTTAAATAGCTATTTTGGTATTTCTCCAGAGTATCAGGAACAAACAAGGGGTACTATAACTTTGTCTGTTAAAGATGCCCTATATCAAACGATAACTTACTCGGATAACTATTCTGCATTGCTTTTAGCAAAAAAAGTAGATTTCGCAAGTGTATCAAAGTTTCTACAAAACGAGGGCTTTGCAGAGTCTTCTATTGGTGAGGGTGAAGATGACCCAATGACTACTGCTAAGGATACGGCTCTATTTTTTACTAAAATTTATAATAAAGAACTAGTAAATGAGGGATACAGCAATAAAATGCTTAATCTTTTACAGCAGCAAACCTTAAATAGTAAACTACCTAAGTACTTACCCAGTGAAGTTATTACTGCTCATAAAACAGGGGAGCTATACAACTTTAGTCACGATGCGGGTATTGTGTATACATCCGACGGCGACTATATTTTCGTGGCTTTAACTGAAACAGATAATAATCTTGAAGCAAATGAAACAATCGCTAAACTTTCTGAGAATGTTTTTAATTATTTTAGTAATTAATTAAGCCCTCCCAAGGAGTTGCCTTGGAAGGGGTTTAATAATTCTTACTTACTCTACAAAAGTTAAAGCAGTGCCTTTTTTATTGGCTCTACCTGTTCTTCCTATTCTGTGAGTATAGTCTTCTTTGGTTGCTGGAATATCAAAGTTTATAACATGCGTTATATCCATAACGTCAATACCTCTTGCAGCAACGTCGGTTGCTACTAAAATATTTACTTTGTTTTCTTTAAATGCATTTAAACTTTTTTGTCTCTGAGCTTGGGTTTTGTTTCCATGGATTGAGTCGGCTTTAAATCCTCGGTTAACAAGTTCTTGGTGGGTATCCTTAACTCCATGTTTAGTTCTTCCAAATACCAAAACTTTATTAAACCCTTCTTTTATAAGTAAGTCATGTAGTATGTCGATCTTTTTTACAGCTTTAGGAATTCTTACTATGTCTTGTTCAATAGTGTTTATTCCGTCTGTAGTTTTAATGTCAATTTTTATTGGATTTACTAGATATTTAGCAAACAACTGTTCAATATTACTAGATAAAGTTGCAGAAAAGAAAAAGTTTTGTCTTGGCGTAGGAACTTTATCTACTAAAAAGGCAACATCTTTTCCAAATCCCATATCAAACATTCTATCTACCTCATCTAAAACAACATACTTAACATTTTGCATACTTGCAGCTCTTCTTTCGATCAAATCTTTAATTCTACCGGGAGTTGCAATAATAAAGTTGTGTGGGTATCTTAAACTTTTAATCTGTGGGCCTAAACCTGTACCGCCAATACAAACTACCGAGTTTATACTTGTTCCTTGCGCTAAAGATTTTAACTCTACACTTATTTGTACAGCTAATTCTCTAGTTGGTACTATTATCAAAGCTTTTTCACTTGGATTTGCTAATATTTTATTGATGATTGGAATTAAAAAAGCAGCTGTTTTACCGCTTCCAGTTTTGGCTACCCCAACTACGTCTTTTCCCTGTAGTGCAGGTATTATAGCTTTATCTTGTATGGGGGTTGGGTTCGTGTAACCTTTTTTTAATATATTCTGCTTTAATACAGCGTTTATATCTAAGGTTTCAAATTTCATTTCTGAAACATATGCCTCTTCTTCTATTATTTCATCAGCTTTTTTTATAAAGAAGGATTCATGTATAGTGTTTCCTGAGAATCTACCATAATTTGATCTTCCTCCTCTACCTCTTCCTCCACCTCTACTAAAACCTCGACTTTTTTGGGAATTATAATATTGTCCCATAGTTTAAATATAATTTGTTAAATTCTTATTTAACAAATCACCTTAAAATAGGGTTTATTAAATAAAAGGAAATGATTAAGGGTAAAAACTCTAATGTAACGCGTATTCTGTCGTATATGAAGCTTTTGAACCTATTTTCTGTTCTCCAGTGATGAAGTATAGCACAAATAAATAAAAATACTACAAAGATGTGTATTAACTGAAAAAAAAGAGAAGGGTTAGTACAAATTATTAAACACTGATTTTATTATTGTTTGGCCAATAAGTGCAATTGGTATTGCCAATATAGCTCCAAGAACCCCCATTAAATTTCCTCCAACAAGAATTGCAATTAAAGTTACTAAAGGATTGAACCCTACCGCTTTCTGCATTACCTTGGGTACCACAAAGTTATTTTCAAGTTGTTGAATAATTATATAGAGGCCCAAAACTCCCAGCCCTTTAAAGCTTGAATCACTAAAGCCTACTATTAAGGCAGGTATTACAGATATTGTAGGCCCTATCATCGGGACTACCTCTAAAAGTCCTGCAATAACAGCCAATGAAAGAGCAAATTTAACGTCTAAAATAGTAAGTCCTACAAAGGTTACAGTTCCGATGACCAGCATTAAGGCAATTTGTCCCCTAAGCCACATACCCAATTTTTCTTCTATAGAGGCAATTATTTCAGCAGTCTGTTCCCTATGGGGTTTAGGTACAAGAGCCAAAATATTTTTTCTTACTCCCTCAAAGTCTAGTAACAAATATGCGGTCAAAACTAGTACGGTTATTCCCATAACCAACGCTGCAAAGGCATCTAGTGTTTTTTGCACAGCTTGGCCACTTATGGCTGAAACCTGTTTAGTAATTTCTTGATTTAAGTCTATAGAAAAATTTTTAAGCTCTGGAATATTAGATAAACTTTCTAGATATGTTGAAAAGTTTTTTCCTAAATCTTGGGTTTGGCTAACAATTGGGGTAGCCGCAAAAGTGATAGAACCCAATATGGTAATAACAAAGGCCGAGTAAACTACTGCAACAGCAACACCTTGAGAAAGTTTTTTTCGCTTTAAAAACTGTACCGCAGGGTCTAGCCCTAAGGCTATAATTGTGGCTATAAATATTGCTATTAATACTGTTTTCAGTAAAAAAGCTACCCACAATGCAGCTAAAATACCCAAAATCAAAAATATGGATTTTATATCTATTACAATGAATTTACTTATTTTTTTCACAATTAAATTCTACTATAGATAACTACTGTTGTAATTCTTTTTCAATAAATTTATTAGCCTTAGAAACATTATTAAACCAGTTAACATTATTAAATTGGTTTTTAAAGAAAGTGTTTTGCCTTTTGATATATTGAATATAGTTAGTTTTAATCAGGATTTTTGACGCTTCTTCGTTTATTTCATTTTTTAAATGTTTATCAATTTCTTTAAAAATAAATCCCATAAACAAAGGGCTTGTGGGGTGTTTATCTCTTAACCAGGTTACCTCTACTTTCATTTTTTCAAAGTCCCTGTTTAACCATTCCTCAATTTTGTTTTCATACTCTATCTTTTCCAAATTTAATCCTACTACTAGACAATCTTCTTCTTTTGGAAATAAAGATTTTAATGAACAACTTTTTTTGTTGCTTAGTAGTTCTACTTTTCTGATTAGTCTTTGTTTGTTGTTTTTTTCTGAATTATTTAAATTTTCTACCTCGTATCCAGATTTTGTGAGTATCTTTAGTATTTCTGCGGCAGTCTTTTTCTCTAAATCTCTTCTTAACTTTTCATTTTTTATCCCTTCATTAAATTCTAATTTTCCAATTATAGATTTTATATAAAGACCTGTTCCCCCGCAGATAATAGGTATTTTTGAGGAGTTGTTAAGAATTCTATTTGTGAATTTTAAAAATTCTACAGAACTAAAAACTTTATTTGGATTTATTAAATCGTATCCCCAATATTTAGTCCCCCCGATATCCCAGTATTCCTTGTGTTTAGAAACCTTTATTTTTAAACTAGGGTATTTTCCAGTACAGTAGTCTAAATTTTTATATATTTGTCTTGAGTCCGCAGATAAAACATCTTTATTAAGTTTACTTGCCCATTTTAGAGCGAGGTTTGTTTTTCCACTGGCACTTGGCCCTAGTATTATAAGTGCCTTGCTGTTATTCATTTTTAAACTGATTAAAGACTTCTGTAAGTATTTTGTGTCTTTCTTTCTTAACTTTTAAAGGTACAGTGTCCCCCATATTTTCGGCTGGTGTACCTTTTCTAGCGCTGTAAATAGAAACATAGGCTACTTTATATTTGATTTCTTTAAATAGTCTTACAGTTTTTTCAAAGTCTTGTTCAGTTTCTCCTGGAAATCCTACAATAATATCCGTGCCAAACCTCATGTTGGGGACCTCTGCTCTTATTTCTTGTACTAACTCTGTGTACTCTTCTACTGTATGTCTTCTATTCATTGCTTTAAGTATTTTGTTGCTTCCGCTTTGAATAGGTAAATGCAAAAAACGTTCTATTTTAGGAAGACTGAGTGCTTTTACCAGGTCAGTAGTAAAATCCCACGGATTACTTGTGATAAAGCTAATTTTATTTACTCCTTCTATTTTGTGTACTTCTTTAAGTAATGCAGCAAATGGGTGTTTGCCAATTTTTTTTCTTGTTTTAAGTTTTTCTGTGGGTGATAGATTCCAGCTGTTAACGTTTTGACCAAGGAGCAGGACATGTGAATAACCTCTTAAAACTGCGTGGTTTATTTCCCGCATTATTTCTTCTTTGGGTCGTGAAACTTCTTTTCCTCTTGCATAGGGGACTACACAAAAAGTACAAAAGTTATCGCATCCATAACTAATATTTATCAGTGCTGTTTTACTATTTTCTCGCTTTGCATCATTTTCAAAATTATGCTGTTCTAGGGTTTTAATTCCCCATTCATCTATAAGTTTTTCTTTTAAAAGTATTTTTGGAATTTCTATTTCTTCACTCGGTGATAAAAAATAGTCAACCCAAGGCATTTTTTCTTGTAGCATTTTCAACTGATATCTTGAACGATCTCCCTTTGCACTTCCTACCATACAGCCTGTAATAAAGGTTAATGGTTTATCTGCTTTATCTATGGACTTATATTTTATCCCGTAACCGTAAACCTTATCTTCACTTGCTTGTCTAACTGAACAGGTATTTATAATTACAATTTTTGCATCCAAAACCTTGTCTGTTTGAATAAAACCTAGCGCCTCTAAAACTCCCGCCATCTGTTGGCTATCTTTATGATTCATTTGGCAACCAAAAGTTGCTAGGTAATATTTTAGATTATTAGTGGTTTTTGCTTTCATAGCAATATTATTATAGGTTATTACTACTAATTAAAAAAGAAAGGATACCCCTAGTTATTTAGGATTTCTCTATATACTTCTTTTAGGGCCTTAGAGTCGTGCCTTATAAGAGATCTAGCTATTTTATCCCCCTTTTGAGAGCTGTAAGTGTCTCCAATCAAAAGATCCGCTAAGTAAACCTTATAGTCGCCTAGATCGTTTTTATTATATACTACTGGTTGGGCGTTTTCTTTTGCGTAGGCTACCAAGGATTCTGAATGGTAGGATCCTGAGTTTAAAATTACTATATCAATTTTTTTCAACATATACTTTTCTAAGTCTTTTATGTGGTCAAGGGCTCCATATCCATATGTTTGTCCATATTTTGTAAATAGGTTGCATGTGTAAACTAGCTTAGCTCTAGACTCTTTTATTGCGCTTTTAAAACCCTGTGTACAAAAATTAACTATAATACTTCCATAAAGGTCTCCTGGGGTTATAAAAATAAAGTCTGCGTCTTTAATAGCTTTGGCCGCTTGTTTAGAAATTTTTGCCTTAGGGACTAGTTGTAATTTCTTAATATGTTTTTTTCCGTCCCAAAAAACGTTATCTAAACTGGTTTCCCCAAATATTTGTTTTCCGTCTTCTAACTCGATAAGTATATTAGTTTTATCCTTGGTAATTGGTACTACTTTACCTTGAATATTGAGAAGTTTTTGTATTTTTTTTATAGCAATGTGTTGGGATCCTTCTAAATCTGACAAGGCTGCCATTATAAGATTGCCAAGTGTGACCCCCTCTAGTCCAGTGCCTTTGTCAAAACGATAGGTAAATAACTCTCTTAAAGTACTTTCTTCATCCTCGGGGGATAAGGCCACTATAGCTTTTCTAAGGTCACTCTGCGGTAACAGACCAAACTCATCTCGCTCTTTTCTTGCTATTCCGCCATCATCCACTGTGGTGACCAAAGATGTAATTGAAATGTTTGCTAGATTTTTTAACGCTCTAAGAA
Organism: bacterium; assembly: GCA_009995545.1. Lineage (GTDB taxonomy): Bacteria > Patescibacteriota > WWE3 > 2-01-FULL-39-13 > JAACPI01 > JAACPI01. The sequence continues at coordinate 29,941 of JAACPI010000002.1, read as the reverse complement.
CTACATATGAACCTGTTCCCCCTCCTATTGTTACTATACTAACTTTTTTATTCATAGTTCAATCTTGTCATATTTTATGCATTACAGATAGTTTATACAGGGCGGGTGGGAGGTTTCTTAACAAAAAAAGGGCGTGCGTAGCACGCCCTTTAATGTTTGTGCGAGTTAAGAATTACTTAACAGCGTCTTTTAAGGATTTACCAGATCTGAACGCAGGTGTTCTCTGTGCAGGGATTTGGATTGTTGCACCTGTTTGTGGGTTTCTTCCCATACGAGCAGCTCTTTGTCTTACTTCGAAAGTACCGAAACCAGTTAGAGTAACTTTTTCTCCTTTTGCTAGGGTTTCTGTTACTGAATTAACTACAGCTTCTACTACTCTTGCAGATTCTGCTTTAGTTATACCGGCTTTTTTTGCTACGGCTTCTATTAAATGTGTCTTAGTCATTAATATCACCCCCTTGGTTGTCGTAGAAAAAGAAAAAATACCTTTTTCCTTTAACTACTAGTCAAATAAATTCTATCTACATTCTTAGGTATTTGTTTATTTGTGTCAATGCTTATAACAACAGCGCTTAGGGCATAATTACCATTTTTCTCCCATTCAAACTTATCTTTAATCCCTTTACTAAGGCGATTTATAATAATTTCTTTTTTAACTCCTACTACAGAATTTATACTTCCTGTCATACCAACATCTGTAATATATGCAGTTTTGTTTCCTAAAATTTCCTCGTCACATGTCTGTACGTGGGTGTGGGTTCCTACCACAGCAGAGACTCTTCCTTGGAGATAATATCCCATAGCCTTTTTTTCGCTTGTAGCCTCGGCATGAAAATCTACAAGTACTGGGTGATCAAAATTTCTCCTCTGCAACAATTCTTCAATAGCCTGAAAGGGGTTCGTTGCTTCTGCTTTCATGAGTGCATTTCCTAATAGCGAGATAACGGTAAGTTTTTCCCCCTCACCCAGGTCTACCGTTACTTGACGGTTACCTGGTAAATTTTTATCACCATTAAGGGGGACAGCTATATCTAAATTTCCTATATATTCTTCGATTTCTTTATATCTATAGATGTGGTCTCCTCCTGTAAAAGCGTGGATTCCGTAACCCTTAAGCTCCTGATAATGTTTTACCGAAATACCTCTTCCTCCTGTAGTGTTTTCGCAATTAGCTATAACAATATCTATGTTTTGTTCTTTAACAACTTGAGGTAGTAATTCAGAAATGGCCTGTCTTCCTAAACTACTTACAATGTCTCCAATAAATAAAACATTCATATGTTAAGCTTTAGCCCTAACTATTTTGCAACTCCTATGGCTCTCATTTCCCTTATAACAGTTACTTTTACTGTTCCTGGGTATGTATTCTCTTTTTGAATTTTAGTTGCTATATCGTCGGCTAACTTGACTGCAGAAGCATCGTCTACCTCGTCGGCTTTAAGCATAACTCTAACTTCTCTACCTGCAGATATCGCATATGCTTTATCGACTCCAGCAAAGCTTAATGCCGCCTCCTCTAATCCGGTCATCCTTTTAGCATATACTTCGTAGTCTTCATACCTAGCACCAGGTCTACCTCCACTAATTGTGTCAGCTATTTGTACTATCATACCTTCAACAGATCTTGGGTGGTCTTTGTGGTGATCCTCAACAGCTTCGATAACTTTTTTAGGTATATCAAATTTTGCTAAATACTCAGCGGCCAGCTCTATATGGCTACCCTCTTTGTCGGTAAATATCTTACCAATATCATGAAGTAAACAAGCTAATTTTGTTACAGTTACATCCGCTCCAATTTCATGAGCAATCTTAGTACCAATTTTGGTTTCTTCTAAAGTATGCTCAATCATATTCTGTCCATAAGAATACCTATATTTGTATTTGCCTAAATTTTGAATTAAATCTGGGGGTAGGTTGTATATACCAACTTTATGGCTTAGCTTTTCTCCCTCTTTATACATTATTTTATCGATTTCTTCTCTGGTTTTAGCTACAACTTCCTCGATTCTAGCGGGGTGTACTCTACCGTCTTTAATAAGTCTTTCTAAAGATACTCTCGCTATTTCTCTTCTTACTGAGTCAAAGCAGCTTATTCTAACGGCTTCTGGGGATTCGTCTAAATCTAATGTTACCCCTGTTTGTTCTTCAAAAGATCTTATATTTCGTCCTTCTTTACCTATAATCCTACCTTTTACATCTTTTGAAGGTAAATGAACGGTACTTACAGTGTATTCTGCAACGTAGTCGTTAGCTCCGTGCTGCATAGCATCTACCAAAAGTTCTCGGGCTTTGTCATCAACATCGGTTTTTACTTTTTCTTCTGCTTCTGCAATTCTTTTTCCAATTTGTTGGGATAGGGATTTTTCGGTATTTTCTAGTATTATCTTTTTCGCTTCTTCTTTGGTTAGTCCTGCAATTCCATCTAGCTTACTTATTTGCTCATTAATTTTCTCTTCTAGCTGTTTTGTTCTTTGATTAAGGCTTTCTCTTTCACCTTCAATGAGCTTTTCTTTCTTTTCGTATTCTTCTTTAACCAGATTCGCCTTCTCTTTCTCGATTTCGGCTCTTTTTTCTTTTTCAGCTAATTCTTTTTTAACTCGTATCTCATCCTCTTCGGACTTTCTTTTAATGTGAAGAGCCTTCTCTTCTGCATCTAGTACTATTTTTTTTGCTTTGTTTTCCGCCTCAACCTCTTTTTTTGAAGACTCCTCTTTCTGTTTTCGATTAGCGTAAACAAACACACTCCCACCAACACCTACTGTAGTTACTAAAAAAGTTAATAAAACTTCTAACATAGTTTGTAAAACACACCAATGTAAAGAAAAGTTTTGGATTAAATAAAAGACAAAAGGTACCTAGACCTCTGGCTTCTAAGATATATTGGAGATTAAGTAATTAAGATAATTGAAACTTATTCTTGTAAATATATTTTCCATTGTTTTGCTTTATATTAGTGCTCTTTAAAGTTAATAATGAACATCTTTCTGTGGGGGATTATACTACACACTGGGTTTAAAATCAGCAAACAAGTGTTCCGAATAAAATACGAACAGAAAAGTTTTTTATGTTATAGTAATATAAGAACTAACACAGACGATAATTTATAAATTTACTAAAATAACATGCCTAAAAAACCAATAGAAGACAGCAAAAAAGAAGCACAGAATTCCGGAAAAGCAGCTGCGTTAAAAAGCGCTATATCTTTAATTGAAAAAGAATTTGGAACTGGTGCTGTGATAAAACTTGGAGAATCCCCTAGATTTAGCAATGCGGAAGTTATTAAAACTGGAGCTATAGCTTTAGATTTAGCTTTAGGCATAGGAGGTGTTCCTAAAGGCAGAGTTATAGAAATTTTTGGTCCTGAGTCCTCGGGTAAAACCACTTTAGTTTTACACATAGTTGCCGAGTCTCAAAGAAAAGGTGGTATCTGTGCCTTTATAGATGCGGAGCATGCTTTAGACCCCATTTATGCTAAAACAATAGGGGTAAATATAGATGACTTATATGTTTCTCAACCAGACACAGGTGAGCAGGGTTTAGAAATTGCCGAAAAACTAATTAGAAGTGGGGCTGTGGATTTAGTAGTTATAGATTCTGTTGCAGCTCTAACTCCTCGAGCAGAAATCGAAGGAGAAATGGGAGATAGTCATATGGGTTTACAGGCCAGGTTAATGAGCCAGGCACTTAGAAAAATTACAGGAGCTATAAATAAAACTAACACTACTGTTATTTTTACCAATCAAATAAGGGAAAAAATTGGTGTTATGTTTGGTAATCCCGAAACAACTCCAGGAGGTAGGGCATTAAGATTTTACGCTAGTGTTCGTTTGGATATAAGAAGAACAGGGAGTATTACTGAAGGAGACGAAATTACAGGAAACAGAGTAAAGGTTAAAGTTGTTAAAAATAAAGTTGCGCCACCTTTTAAGGTTGCAGAGTTTGACATTATGTTTGCCGAGGGGATTAGTAAAATGGGTAATTTGGTAGATGTAGGTGTGGAGCTAGAAGTTTTGCAAAAAGCGGGTGCTTGGTACAGCTATAAAGGTGACAATATTTCACAAGGTAGGGATGCCGCAAAAATATACTTAAAAGAAAACCCTAAAGTTGCCGAAGAAATAGAAAAAGAAATCTATAATAAAGCAAAAAAGGGAGATGATGAAATGCTAGAAATAGGAACTTCTAGTACACATGAAGATTCTGATTCGTAAAAAATAATGCCTTTAATAAGTAAAGTAGAGCCTACTAAAAAAGGAGGTCGATTTTCTATATTTTTAGATAACGACTTTGCCTTTTCGGTTAGTGATTACGTTTTAGGTAAATACAAACTTACTGAAGGGTCTAATTTTGTACCCGAACAAATAGAATTAGTGGTTCTTGATGAGAATAAGGAGTATTTAAAAGAGAAAGCCCTTAATTACTTAGGTTTTAGACCTCGAAGTGAAAAAGAAGTATTTAATAAAATAAACGAAGTATTATCCAAGCGTTTATCAAAATCACTTAAAGTATCTAGCTTAAATATTCCAAAATTATATTCCCAAATAATTGATTCAACTTTAGAGTTTTTAAAAAAATACGACTATTTAAATGATGAAGCTTTTGCAAAGTGGCTAGTTGAACAACGAGTTACCCAAGGAAAGGGTCCTATGTTTATTAAACAAGATTTATATCAAAAGGGTATAAACAAAGAGATTTCAGAAGCGTCTTTAGAGCAAGTAGATTTTTCGAAAGCTTTAAATAAAGAATATTTAAAAGCTACTAAAAAATGCGCAAAAATAGAAAATGAGTATAAAAGAAAAAGCAGTATAACTAGATATTTGGTTTCTAGGGGTTTTAGTTACGATCAAATAGAAAATCTATTATTAGAGACCTAGCATTCCCGCACCCCCAAGAGCTGAGCTATAGGCGTTCATTAACATGGGTATTGCAAACAACATTCCAATAATTGGCAAGACTATAGTCACGATTGTAATAATTAGTGTCCATAAGAAATATTTTCGTGATTTTTCTGCAGAGGCGTAAATTGCTGCTATAGCTTGATCTTGTGCATCTAGTCGGGCTCTTAACTCCGGATCCATAGTATAAATAAAATTTGAGTATTAAATTTAGTATATCAGAGTGCAAAAGAAGACTGTAGCTATACTTTCTTTTGCTTATTTAGTATCTTTATAAGTAGTTTATCGGGGTGTAGCGCAGTTGGCTAGCGCGTTCGCATGGGGTGCGAGAGGTCGCAGGTTCAAGTCCTGTCACCCCGACCAAAGTTACACATTATGAAAACTAACATACCTACTCCCAAGGGAGAAGAAAAGATAGTATCTCGGGGAAACATACTTGAACTTGTGCAGCAAGATATGCAAATCGGTTCTAAAGTAGTTACCTTTGAAAAGGCACGTAGGGCCCCCGGTGTAAGGTTAATCATTATATCCCCAGATAATAAGATTTTATTATCTAAAGAGTGGAGAATTGAATTAAAAGATTGGGATTTTAGATTACCTGGAGGCAAGGTTTTTGACAAACTTACGGACTATAATAATTTTTTATCGATCAAGAGGGATATTTTAAAACAAGCAGAGGAAGCTGCTATAAAAGAAGCCTCAGAGGAAGTTGGTATTGTGGTTAAATCTTTAAAGCATTTTCACACTAGTAGGTGTGGGGCGACAGTAGAGTGGGATTTATATTATTTTGTTGTTAAGGACTTTTCTAAAAATGAAATTCAAAAATTAGAACACGGGGAGAACATTGAAGTAGGTTGGTATACTTTTAAAGATGCAAAAGAAATTTTACTTTCCGGTAAAGTTAAGGAAGACAGATCAGTAGGTGTTTTATTAAGATTTATTCTCACAAGTTAATATTCATTCGTCTCTAAATTAAACATGGATCACGTAGCTATTCTTAGAAAATCTAATATCAAAAAAGGTGATGATCTACTAGGTAATATATTGGCAGGCAATAAAACCATTGAATCTCGTTGGTATGTAAATAAAGTGGCACCCTGGGGTAAAATTTTTAAGGGAGACACGGTTTATTTTAAAGAATCTGGGTGTGCTATTACTGCAAAATCAAAAGTTAAAAGTGTTTCGCAGTATTCCAGCTTGAATGAAAACGTAATCGTTCAAATAATTAAAAATTATGGAAGGCAGATAGCACCCGATACACTCTCAAAAGAATTTTTAGCCTGGGGTAAAAAGCAGAGTAATAAAAAATACTGTATTTTAATTTTTTTAGAAAAGGTAAAAAAGGTTGAACCTTTTAATATAAATAAAACTGGGTTTGGTAGTTCTGCTGCTTGGCTCTGTGTTGAAAATATTGATAAGGTTAAGATTAAAAACCCGTAGTATCTACTAAGTTTACACTACTTAAATTTAGCACCTGCCCTGTTTTAAAAGGACTTTATTAAAACAATTGTAGGACTTTGGCCTGTAAAGCTTATTTTAGTGCTTTGTATTTTATGATTAGGGAAGTATTTTTTGGCATATTTTATTAGTATTTGTGGTTTGTGAACCAACAGGCACAGACTTGCATTGGGTTTTAAAATTCGTTGATATTCCTTTAAGCTATCTATATATAAATTGGTAATGCTCTCTACACCCACTTGCTTGTCCCAAGGTAAATTTGATGCGACTAAATCAAAGTAATTACTGGGCCAGTTAGTTTTTGTAGCATCTAACTGTTTAATATTTTTAGAGTTTTTAAAACTTAGGTTGGTTAAATTTTTATTTGTGTTTAAAACATTTAGGAGTTCTATATCTCCTCCATAAATATTTAAACCTAAGTTAAAAGCTTCTGCCAAAATAGTTCCGCTTCCGCAAAAGTTATCCACTACATTTTCTTCTCTTTTGTCGGTTAGTAAAAAAATCATTGCTGCTGCAACAGTAGGTTTTAGCGACCCCATTGAGCTATATTCTTTGTATTTTCTTTTGTGTAAAGATTCTCTTGCTAATTTAACTGAAACAAAGCCTATTTTTCGGTTTAAAAATAACCGAATATCAAAATTTGAGTGATTTAATGGGGTATACTCCCAACTATATTTTTTTGTTATTAATGTTGCTAAGTTATTTTGTAGATCTAATTTTTTAATTCTTAAACTACTTATACTTAAAGTAATTGAAAAGGTATTGTCCAAATTTCTAAAGTTTTGAATTTGAGCTGTAGTTTCTGTTAAATTTAAATTGATTACTTCTTCTACTAAATCTTGTGCAATAAGTTTTTTAGGTTTTTTTAACTGCAGTATTACAATTCCAATATCATCTATAGTTTTAAGTTTATCTAAATTTATGTCATGTATATCTGCATTAAAAACCACAAATTTATCACCCAACTCCTCTATTTTGGAATTAATTATATTATTTTCTATTTCGCCCGCGGCAATTTGCTCTAAACCTTTAACTGTGTAAGCTATAAATTTCATAGTATTTGTTGAACATAGCTAACTCAAAACAAAATGGCCGCTCTAAAAAAAGCGGTCATTATGTTTTAAAAGTTACTTATATTATATCAATAAGTTTGCAGGTCTAACTTACTGGTTACTATGTTTTGATATGTCTATAATAGCATTACTATTAAGAGTTAATTTACCTAAATGGAAAAATCAGTGCAAAAATTCAACAGGGAAGAATTACGATATCGAAACGGTGTAGTTGCTTATATTATAGACGGTTTGGGAAATATTTTATTGGTTCAAAAAACTACTTACCCAGATCACTTATGGACATTTCCTGGAGGTGGGGTTGAAGAAGGGGAAGATTTATTACAGGCTTTGTTTAGAGAATTAGAAGAAGAAATCTACACCAAAGAACAACTTTATAAATTGGTTGGTAAAAGTACTAAAACTTTAGACTACGAGTGGGATGACAATACAGTCAGCACCAATATTGAAAAAAAAGGTTCTTCCTACAGAGGTCAAAAAAACCATCAGTTTGTTCTTAAATACCTAGGGGATAGAGACAATATAAAACCTAATGAAGAGGAAAAAATAAAAGTAGCAAAATGGGTGCCTATTTCGGATATTGAGGAATACCTAAATTTTGAAGGTCAAAAAGAATCTGTAAGACCTGTTTTAGTGGAGTTTAGTCTGTGAATTTAACTATAGTCCTCTTTATTTCGTTTTCTGTATAATAATATTATATGCCCTCACATTTAATTTTTGAAAAAGCTGAAAAGTTATTTACCGGTATTTTGTTTAAAGAAACAAAAAAATACCCTACATTTACTTACTACACATCGTACTTTAAAGAACCTTGGTGGAATTGGATTGTTCCTAATTGCTCTCCCGAAAATTTAGATGAGTATTCCTTAAATAAGCTTTTAAAGACAGAAAAAATGCTAAACAGGCAAAACTGTTTTTATATTAATCAAAGTCAGCAAACAGAGTATCAAAGTTATTTACACTCAAAGGGTTATACAGAGTCTGATAGTGACTTTTACCTGGGTTTAAAATTAACAAAGAAGTTTATTGTCCCCGACGCAGAAATACAGGAACTAAATGACTCTAATATTAAAGATCAGATACTTTTAGCAGACGGAGTTTTTGGCGATGATTTTGATAGTAAAGGGTACACCGAACTTTTTGAGTATAATCATAAAAAAAATATTACTGATAAACATTTTCATAATCTGCTGTTATATAAAAATGGCCTTCCAGTGGCTTTTGGTTTTTTAATAGTAGATAAAAAAGATAATATAGCCTATTTGCATAATGCGGCAACACACCCTGCACACAGAAGAAAAGGTTATTTTGATACTTTGGTAAAATATCGGTGTAACCTAGCTTTTGATCATGGAGTAAAAAATGTTTTTGCTATTGTACAAAAAGAAGGTGCTAGTTATAACAATTATTTAAAATTAGGTTTTAAAGAAAAAGATACTTTTTTTACTTACACAAAAAAATAATTATTTTCTTATAATTTTTCAACCCCTCTGTCTTAGCTTCTTCTTAAGTTTTTAACTATAATAGCTATATGAAAATACTTTTAGTTGAAGATGACCTTAAGTTGTCTAAAAACCTAAAAACTGCTTTAGAAAGAGAGTCTTACGTTGTAGACCCCGCATTGAGCATAAAAGCTGCATTGGCTAAATTTTACGATAACGAATACTCAATTATTATTCTCGATATTAATCTTCCTGATGGTAATGGTTTTGAATTTTGTACCCAAATTAGAGAAGACGGTTTTAAAACTCCTATATTAATGTTAACGGCTAGAGACTCAATAGATGATAGAGTTAATGGTTTAAGTGTGGGTGCCGACGATTATTTAATTAAACCTTTTAGCACCGCAGAACTTTTTGCTAGGTTAAAAGCTTTAATTAGAAGAACCTCTAATAATTCTACTAATATAATTAATTCGAACGATTTTTACCTAGATATGGATAAAAAGTTGGTAAAAGTGAAAGAAAAAGAAGTAGATTTATCTAGCAAAGAATACGCACTTTTAGAGTATTTAGCTTTAAATAAAGGAAAAATAATTTCTAAAACTGAAATATTAAACCATGTTTGGGAAACTGATATAGATATCGAAACTAATGTAGTAGATGTTTATATTGGTTATCTTAGAAAAAAAATAGGCAAGGAGATAATAAAAACTTCAAGGGGTATGGGATATAAAATTTCCTAAATTGTATGGGGATAGAACTTAAAACAGCAAGATTAAAACTTACTTTAATTTATATAATAATATTCTTGTGTATCGTAAGTATGTCTTTTTTAGTTTCCTTGACTACGCACAGGTCAGAGGTGCAAAAATTTAGAATGAATGATGACGCTGTTGAAAGAACTCTGCACCGAATGGAAAATAGATTTCAAAATTTGGAATACAACTTTAGGAATAGAACTTTAATTTTTGATTTAGTTTTACTTATTCCTTCAGCCTTTGTAGCTTACTTTTTAAGTGGGGCAACTCTTAAACCAATTGAAAAATCTTTAAAGCAAAAAGAGGAGTTTGCGGGGGATGTTTCTCACGAACTTAGAACCCCTGTACAAAATATAAAGCTAGAGGTAGAAAATATTAAGGCTTTAAAAAATGCTTCTAAAAATGATTACGCCAATTTTATATCTAGTGTTGAAGAAGAGGCTGATAGGATACAGAGCATAACAGATAGCCTACTAACATTAGTTAGAATAGATAAATCCAAAACGCAAAACGAAAAATTTAAAGCTAAAGAAATTATAGATTCTTGTATTGAAGGTAAAAGGTATTCGGCCAAAGAACAAGGGTTAACGATCGTCGATTCGATTTTAGATAATTTTGTAATAGAAGGGTCTAAAGATCAGATACAAACTAGCTTATCTATTATTCTAGACAACGCTATTAAATACTCAAATCCAAAGTCTAAAATTATAATTTCTTCTAAAATTAAAGATAAAAACAAAATTATTTCGGTACTAAACCAAGGTATAGGCGTTAAAAAAGAAAACCTTGGTAAAATATTTGAAAGTTTTTATAGAGAAGACAATACTGTAACCCGAAAAGTTCAGGGTTCTGGAATTGGGTTATCTTTAGTAAAAAAGATTGCCGAAAAAAATAACTTTATTGTTGATTTGAAAAGTAGAGAGGGCCGAGGCACTGAAGTTACCTTAACTTGGAGTTCCTAAAAATAGCCCTTTATTATTGCCCTCCCCTTATTTTTTTATTAACCTCGGCTTACCTTACTCTTACTTTGGGTTGCTAAAGTATACCTAGTATTAATTTCATAAATAATTATGAAAAACACAAAATATAAATCATATATTTTGCCTGCCGTTTTAATTTCCTCCACCCTATTTTTTAGCGGGGTTTCAGGCGTATCCGCCTTTGGAGGAAACGGCGCTGGTGATGGACAAGGATTTAAAATGCAAAACCCAGAAGCTCGTCATGAGCAAATGGTTAATTTAACTCAAGATGAAAGAGATGCGTTAAGATCTGAAAGACAAGGTCAAAGAGAGCAGAGAATGGGTGAGAGATTTGCACAATTAGAAGAAGCGGGGTTTAATACTGCAGACTTAAAGAATCAAGAAGAGGCTTTAGACAGTGCAAGAGATGAAATGCATAATTATATGATGACTGAATCCGAAAATTACGACAAGACAACTTTAGAGGGAAGAGAAGAATTTAGATCTGATACAGCAGATGTTAGAAATTCTTTTAGAGAAAAGGTAGCTGGTTTTAGAGATCAAATAAGATCTGTATTAGAACAGTACGGTCTCTCCTTGGGTAGAAACAGATAAAAAACCCACAGTGAAAGTTTAAAAGCGGGGCGTCAGTGCCCCGCTTTTTTGTTTACCCCTTAGAAGCTTCATTTTGTCTGCAATTGGCTATATAGTATTCTCATGTCTTTTAAAATAATTCTTCCTTATTTAACTATTTTTGCTAACTTTATTTTTCTACTAGTTGGGTTAATGAACTTGTCTAGCATTATTTTTAAGTTTAGGTGTTTTTGTACCAAATATATTAAAGACTGGGTCTTATTTTTAAATCTGATAATAGTTTTTACCGCTACTATAGGTAGCTTATATTATTCCGAAATTTTACAGTATGCACCCTGTAAGTTGTGTTGGTATCAAAGAATTTTTATGTACCCGCAGGTTTTTTTATATTGGTTAGCTATAATTTTAAAAGATAAAAATATCGTTCGCTATACTTTAGTTTTGTCCGTTTTAGGTGCTCCCTTGGCCTTTTATCATTATGCTTTACAGAGGGGTTGGGCTACGGGAGCTTCTTGTTCAGCTGTGGGTTATTCTTTAGATTGTTCCCAGCAATTTATAATGAATTTTAATTACGTAACAATACCTTTTATGGCTTTTTCAGCTTTTATGCTTACTGCCTTGTTTTCTGCTATTTATCTTTTTAAAAAACAGCCAAAATAATTACATACTCTACGATTAAAAGAGCAAATACTAAAACAGGTGTAAAATAAGCTATTTCAAAGGCGAATTCATTTTTTTGTCTTGCATATTCCTTTTTAACATCCAAAATAATACCTTTTAATAGAAGGTTATTTAGTTCTTCCTCTTTCTTTTTTAAAATTATTTCGTAACTTGCTATTCCCGCTAGGGCACCTATTACAAAGTTACTAACTTGAGGAAGGTAAGGTAGGTGGTAGGTCAATCTAAAAACTTGGTATATAAAGTATATTCCAAAGGTATAGGTAATACCCAAAATTATGGAGAGGGCAAAGATAAATTTTACGTTACTGAGTTGAAGTAAGTTATAATTGCTTTCATATGCTAAATCAGGGTTTTTTTCAGTAAGTTTTTTTAATAGTCCCTGTACTTTTTTTTCCGAATTTTCAATTTTATTACCATTCACATAGTAAGTTTTTGGGCTTTCTGCTCGCTTTTTTTTAAGGGCAATTATTTCTTCTACACCCTTTCGATTTTTTTCAGAAACTTTGCTAATGTCCTTAATTGAATTTTCATTTATGTCTAATATGTATTTTTTAACAAGATTAGGACTTTTATCGTCTGGCATTACTTATATTATAGATTGTTTATAGATTTATACTAAGAGAAAAATTAGAACTCGTGTTAAGATATACTTGGTACCTGAGTTTAAAGTTGCTCATAAATGGATTTAAAAAAGTACAAATTTTCTTGCCTAAATGAAGAAGCACGTTGAAGATATTGCTAAGTATTCTTATATACAAACTAAGTTGGCTATAGAGAGGACTGCTTTATCTTACGCCAGAACTTCATTTGCCTTTATGGCCTTTGGACTTGGTATTTTTAGTTTTTTTGAGGGCCCCAATACCTATTTATTAAGTTTATTTTTTGCAGTTGTTGGGACAATTTTTTTAATTTTCGGTGTAATCACTTACATAAGAAGAACAACTAGCTTAAACTAAAGTTTTGTTCTATTTTAAAATTTAAATAACTATGGCTTATAAAAATATTTCTTTTAAAGAACAGCGGGTAGGGGTTTTTGTGGATGTTCAAAATATGTACTATTCCTGTAAAAACTTGTACTCCTCTAACTTAAATTTTGGTGAAACCTTATCTGCGGGTGTGGGGGATCGAAATCTAATGCGGGCGTTCGCCTATGTTATAAAAGCAGACGTTGGAAAAGAGCAGGACTTTTTTGATGCTCTAGAGTCACAGGGTTATGAGGTTAGAGCTAAAGAGCTCCAAATTTTCTCTGGGGGTGCTAAAAAAGGCGACTGGGATGTGGGTTTAACCATAGATGCAGTAACTTTAGCCTCTAAAGTAGACGTAGTAGTTTTAGTTGGGGGGGATGGTGATTATGTTCCTTTGGTAAGGTATCTACAGAATAATCAAGGATGCAAGGTTGAAGTCATGTCTTTTAGAAAAACTACAAGTAGCTCTTTGATAGAGGCCGCTGATAAATATACAGATTTAGGAGAAGACCTGTCTAGATTTTTGGTAAGACAAAAACGAAGATCTCTAACTAATAGTAATAATGATAAACCAACTACCTAAGGTAAGGTTCTCCTTACCTCCTATAAGCGGGGCTTTGTATTTTTTTAGCATTTGTTTTTTTGCTGTAGCCTCCTACAATTTTTATTTTTCAACCCGTATACTTCCTGGTGTTTATGTTAATGATCAGTATTTTGGTGGACTGACTAAAAAAGAGGCACACGAAAAACTAAAAAACTTATATTTTAATCACCCGGATACTATTAAGCTTTATTTTTCTTCTACAGCAGACGGAGAGAAGAGTGTTTACGAAATAAGTTTAAGTGATTTAGACTTTAAATATGATTTAACTAGTACTTATACGAAAGTATTTAGCACTGGTAGGCAGAATTTTTTATCCCCGTTAACTTACGCCATTGGTTTTTTTAAACCTGTAGAAAATATTTCTTTAGATTACCACTACGAAGAATCTAAATTAAACTCTTTGTTAGCTAACTTTTCGGCGCAAAAATATCCTCAGGTAAGTAATGCAAGTTTTATATTAAATGATCAAGAAGAATTGATAATCCAAGAAGCCCAGCCGGGTTTACTACTGGATTTACTAAGTGTAAAAAAAGATATTGAAAAAGGTTTTTTAACTTACAAGTTTGAACACCAGTTAGTTACCAGTGAGTATGTTCCTACGATATTTGGCAGCGACCTAGAACCCTTTACTCAAGGAGTCGAGTATTACTTACAGTCCCCCTTGTTTTTTACATATAAGAATATTGAGGTTTCTGCAAACTCTTCAGAAAAATTATCTTTATTAGATTTTAGTAAAAACCCCCAAGGCACGTTGCTAATTACCCCAAATAAATATGGTATTTTATCTTTTATAAATATTGTAGGGTCTAAGGTTGATGTTGAAGCAAAAAGTACCCAGTTTGAGCTAAAAGAAAATGGGGATATTGTGTTTAGTCCTCCTGTACTAGGTTTATCAATCAACAGGTCTACACTCGAAAACGACTTATCCCAGTATATTAAAAGCTATGATTTTAACGCTTTAAAAGATGTTAATAATTCTATTGCTTTAGACATTTCGGAGACACGGCCAGAACAAAATGCCAACGATTATGGCATAAAAGAACTAATCGCAGAGGGAGTTTCTTATTTTTCTCACAGTAGTTCTAATAGAATTAGCAACATTGCCACTGCCAGCCAAAAAGTTAAAGGAACCTTAGTTGCACCTGGAGAAAACTTTAGTTTTAATGATGCTGTTGGTCCAATTGATGTAGAACATGGTTTTAACACGGGTTACATTATTAGCAAGGGCAGAACTGTTTTAGGTACCGGGGGCGGGGTTTGTCAGGTTAGCACAACTGTATTTAGGGCAGCTCTTTATGCCGGTTTACCTATTGTTAAAAGAACGGCGCATGCCTACAGAGTCAGCTATTACGAAGAAAAGTCTCCTATTGGTTTGGATGCCACAATCTACCAACCTTCTGTAGATTTCGTTTTCAAAAATGATATGGAAAATTATATATTGGTATACACTGTTTTAGATATTCAGGCTAAAAAACTCGAAGTTAAAATTTACGGAACAAAAGATGGTAGAACTGTTGACTTGAGTGAGCCTAAAATCTTAAGTCAAGTTCCCCCTCCAGCACCAGTTTATGTTGATGATCCTTCCTTACCAAAAGGTACTATTATTCAAGAAGAGTGGCCCTCATACGGAGCCAGCGCCTCTTTTACGCGCAAAGTAACTAAAGATAATAAGGTTTTATACGACGATGAGTTTAAAAGCTACTATGTGCCTTGGGCAGCCTTGTACCGACGAGGGATTTAAATTAATGGGTTAGTTGTTCTCGTACTCTAAAGTCACTAGGTTTTTTTCTTCCGACTCTTTTTCAACCTTAATGTAAATGTTTTTCCCCTCTAAGGTATAGTTTTCTGGGCTAATTTGTTTCCAACCCTCTAAAATAGATAGCTCTTTATAATACTGGTCTAGCTGATCTTTAGTAAATCTTGTGGTGTATACAATTTGTTCTGAATTTTCGGTACTGTCTTGATTAATTACTAGAGCATCTACAGGAGTTTGAATCTCTCTTGATTTTGTGGTTCCTTTAACATTTGTGCTTTGTTTGTCGTTCTTATTAAAGTAAAAAAAAGATCCTACAAAGACGAAGAGTGAAAAGAATATTACAGAATACTGACTTTTAGGAATACTCATTTATATAATAATAGCCTATGCTTACTTAAAACAAAAACCCCAGGTCCAATTACTTACCCGGGGTTAAAGTTAAATTATGTTATCTAATTTTATTTCTCCATTTTTGGTATTTCTTGTGCACCATCTGCATCGTTTACAAACTCCATGTCTAAATTTTGCTGTAGGCACTCTTGTGTACAGGCTTCAATGTCTGTAGCATTCTGGCATTGTTTTCCACAAGCAATCCCTGTGTTAACTGCATTTCGTCCTTCTGGATTTATAGCTAGTAGGATTACCCCAACAACTAAAGGTATCATGATTAACCAAGATAGTACCGAAAAAATAGTAACAACAATTTTAACCCCTACGTGCCAAGAGGCTTTCCACCACATATAAAAAACTCCAAAGGGGTTGATAAATAGTAAGGTTAAAATTGCTATTAAAGTACTATTATCATTGACTGGAACTTGCTTTGAAACTTTTGGGGAGGGCTTTGTTGCTTCCATTTTTTTATTTAAAATTAATATTTAGTTCTATATGAATTATTCTAGTTTATGTTTATGTTTTTATCTATTGTTTAAAATTTCTTTCTATAAAGTTATCTTTGTACTATTATTATTTAAATGCCTAAATCTTCTAAAACGAAGTTTAATATTCTAAAGTTTTCAAAGTATTTAATAGCTATTTTTTTGTCAGTTGTACCTTTAGCTTATTATTTTCTGTTTAATTTTGGATTGATTCACAAACCTGTACCGCCAAAAAATATTTCCATTGAAGAAGATTCTTTTGTACAAAATAATGATTCAGAAAAAACTGTTTTAGGCACATCTGCGTCTAATAGTTTTTCTTATATACATATTTCTGGGGGTGATTATGCCTACAGTATGGGTGGGGTTATTTCATATTCTTCTGTTGATAAAATTAACTTACGTATTGGTGCCTATAAAACAGCTAAAAACGGTAAAATTGCTCTTTATAAAACGGATATAGCGGAAGTTTTAAAATACCTACAATATAAAACAAATGATAATGGCTCAACCGAACAAACTAACAAACAGCCCGAATTAAATGACGAGAGTTACAGCTATTTAGGTTCTTTAGACTTTGATGTTCCTTTAGGGGAATATGACTCCGGTGAGGCTAATGTAGACCTTCCTATAAACGAAGCCGGAATATTTTACATTGACATTAGTTTAGGCGATCAAAGTTCTAAAGCTTACGTTATAGTTTCTAACTTTGGGGTCTACAGTACCCAAAATAAAGATAGTTTTGTATTTTGGGGACAGAGTTTTTTATCGGGTAAGAGTATTAACGAAGGAAACTTAGACATATACAGCCTTAAAGATAAAAAAGACAAGATTTCAGAAAAAAAGTTTTCATCTCAAGGCTTAATAGAAACTGAACTAGACTCCAAAGCTGATATCGCTCTGGCTTACTACAAGGATCAAGTGGCACTTATCCCTCTTAATTTAGTTTATTTGAACTCTTACGACTATGATAGATTTACCAAATTTAAACCTAGTCTTAAATACTTTGGTTTTACTGACAAACCTATTTACAAACCCGGGGATAAAATAAATTTTAAAGTTTTTACAAGACAAGACAATGATTCTCAGTACACTATTAATACAGCTCCTTTAATAGTTGAAATTAGAGACTCTTGGGAGGGAGATCCTTTGTACTCTCAAACTAAGGTTCCAGATGAGTTTGGGGGTGTTTCCGGTGAGTTTATTCTTCCCGAAAAGACTAGTACTAATAAATCTCATTATCTAATTGTTAGAGATCCTACAAATGAAAAAAATTATGAAACTCTAGTTTACTTTGATGTTGAACATTACCGTAAACCAGAGTACACAATTAGCATAAAGGCCGATAAAAGTACCTATACAGTAGGTGAAGATATGGCTTTTTCAATTCAGGGTAGTTATTTTTCGGGCCAACCTTTATCCAATTCAAAGGTAAATTATTCTATAAGTTCTGCAGATACTTATACTTATACTTATTTAAGTAACTTTTTATCCACAGAGCAACATTGGTATCCTAATTACGGCGTAGGCAATTCAATAAAAACCGGTGAACTCGAGTTAGATAATAATGGGGTTGGTATACTATCTTTTAAAGCTGTAAAGAACAAAGACCCTTTAAGAAACCAAATTTATAATATCGAAGTGTCTTACACTGATCAAAGCGGTAATCCAGTTAAAGACGCAGTTAACGCGTATGTTTACAACGGAGAATTTAGTATTTTACAGCAAAACTACTCTTACTCTTCTTTAGTAGGTAAACCAGTCGACTTAGATATTATTCTTAAAAACAATACAACTGATTTGGTTAATTTAGACAACATAAATTTAACTTACGAGGTTAAAAGAATTTGGTGGGAAAAAATTTATTCAAAAGATTCTAAGTATCCTAATTACGAAAAAAGAGAAGATAAGATTCTGGAGTCTGTAGGAACTACCAATGAAGAGGGGGAGGTAACACTAAGCTTTACACCGCAAAAATCAGGATCTTACGAAATACTGATTAGCGGCACGGACAAAAAAGGTAACATCTTACAAAATAAATTTTATGCTTGGGCTACAGATAAAGAATATGTTGGTTCCTCTGATCTAGATAGCACCCTTAACATAAAAGCAGAGAAAGATTTCTACGCACCTGGAGATACAATAAAATTTTTAGTTAATTCGGATACCTCTCGAGATGTTTTATTTAGTGTTGAAAGAGCTAACACGCATAAATATAAAGTGGTTTCTTTAAATACCGGCATTAACACTATTACCGAGAAAGCTTTAGATTCTTATGTCCCAAATATTTATTTTAAAGTGGGGACCTTTTCTTTAAATCAATACATTATTAGCAGCGACTCTTTAGATATTTCTTCTGAGTCAAAAAAACTTAATGTTTCTTTGTTACCTTCTTCTACTAAGTATGGACCCGGTGAAAACGTTGAATTAAAAATTAATACAAAAGATCTAACAGGTGCAAATAAATCATCTGAGGTAACAGTTTGGGTTGTGGATAAAGCCTTGTTTGAGTTGTCTACTAGTAGAATGGGGAATATTTTCGATACCTTTTGGTATCAAAGATATAACAATACTACTTATTCTCACTCTCTAGAGGGCATAGTTGTAAATACTGCAGAAAGAGGAGGAGGGTGTTTTGCTGGTGACACAGACGTACTTATGCAAAATGGTAAAACAAAAAATATTCAAGATATTAAAGTTGGGGATTTTGTAAGTACCTTAAGTAGTGATGAAAATGGAGACATGGTAACGGCTAAGGTACTAAAAACTTTTAAGCACACAGTATCTGGGTACCTTATTATAAATGGGAGTTTAAAAGTTACTCCTGAGCATATTTTAAATTTAAATGATACCTGGCAAGAAGCTGCAGATACTGAAATTGGTGATCATTTAGTAGGTATCAACGGCCAACAAATAACCGTAGGCTCTGTAGAGTACATAAAAGGAAGTTTTGAGGTCTACAATTTAGAAATTGAAAATGAGCATACTTATATAGCAGGAGGCGTATGGGTTCATAATGACAAAGGAAACCTTAGATCTGAGTTCAAAGATGTTGCTTACTGGAACCCTAGCGTGATTACTGATTCAAATGGCAATGCTAACATAAACTTTAAGGTTCCAGACAACTTAACCACCTGGAGTATCTTAGCTGTAGCAGCCTCTAAAGACACTGCCGTCGGGCAGAATGTAACAGATATTACGGTATCTAAAGACCTAGTTGTAAGACCTATATTGCCAAATATTTTAAGGGTAGGGGATAGTATAATTTTGTCTTCTTTAATACAAAACTTTTCTGAAAATACTCTTGAAATTGAGGCAAAGTTAGAGTCTGAAAATTTAGATATAAAATCTAATTTGAGTAAACAAATTAGTTTAGCTACTAAAGAAATATCTCAACTTTTTTGGAAACTTGTTCCAAAAGAGGCTGGCGATACTAAAATTAAATTTTCAGCGCTATCAAGTAATTTATCGGACGAGGTTGAGGTTTCTATCCCAACTATTACCCCTGGATACTGGAATAAATATGCCTTTAATTCCTCGGATTCTTCGAGCTTTAAGTACACCCCAAGCAAAAATTATGACCCAAAGATTTCTAAACTAGAGATTAACTTAGCCCCCTCTTTAGCCACATCTTTACTCTCTCAAATGGACTATCTTATTTACTATCCATATGGGTGTGTTGAGCAAACAACTAGTAGATTAGTTCCTGCAATAATTGCTGCAGAAAATCCAAATATATTCCCTAATCTTAAACAAGCTAAAAACCTAGATGAAATTATAAATAAAGGTATTTCCCGACTTATGGAGTTACAAAAATACGATGGAGGTTGGCGATGGTGGGGAGATGGTGAATCTGATACCTATGTAAGCTCTTATGTGTACGAATATTTAATTAGGTCTAAAAATTTGGGTTACGAAATGGACGAATATAAGCTTTCTTTGGCTAAAAGCTATCTTCTTACCAAAGCGAATAATATTAATACAGATAGCACTATAGACAGAATCTTTGCTACTTACGCATTGTCTACTGACCCTAGTTCTAAGTTAACTGTTAAACCCCTAGATGCAGATTTATTTAAAAATCTTCCTGCTGATGTTGCAGCAACAGGAGTTTTACTTAATACCAATCTCGGTGTTTTAGACCCCGGTAAAAGTGGTTTAAACGAATTGTTAAGTAAAAAATCAGAGCTTGGTGATGGTATTTACTGGGACTACCGTGATAAAGACCGTTTCAACTCTAACTATATCCCTACTGCAACCGCTTTAAAGGCTTTGGTAAATTCCTCTACTCAATCCAAAGAAATTAAAGGAGTTAGTGAGAGTGTTGTTCGTTATATTACAGCAGGGTTAAAAGATAATGGTTACTACTGGTCTAACACCCATGCCACAGCTAAAGTTATTGATGCTTTAATAAGTTACTCCAAAAATTCTGGTGAAGTTAATCCCTCTTTTGATTACGAAGTAACAATCAACGGCATTTCTATTTCTAATGGTAAGGTTACCGCTATAGGTCAGAGTATTTCCACAATAGAGGTAGATTCTAACCTCTTAAATAATAAAGATAACACTGTAGAGATAATCAAAAATGGCGAAGGTAAACTCTATTCAACTGTTCTTTTTAAAGAGTTTGTGAATGACCAAAATGATAAGGGGGCCTCTAACGGTATAACAATTTCTAGAAAATATATTAATACTAAAGGCCCGGATTACAACATAGCCGTTGGAGATTTAGTAAATGTGATGATTGAAGTTAATACTTCCGGAAGCCCTTATAGGTATAGTGTTATTGAGGATAAACTTCCCTCTGGAATGATTCCCGTTAACACCAAACTAAAAAACGAGGCCAATAACAATGATTATAATTTGGGAGATATAGAATATCTTCCAGACGGCGTAATAAAGTACCAAAATAGTTTAGATAGGGAAGTATTTAGTTACACAGCAAGGGTTATAAATGCGGGTGAATTTACAACACCTGGAGCCTATGCTGAAGTTATGTATTCTCCCGAAGTAAACGCAAGATCAGCTTCTGAAAAGGTAAAAATTGATTTAGAATCTAAGAAGTCATTAACAAGTATCACCAAAAACTTTACCAAAGAGTACCAGAAATATATTTTTCTTTCTATTGCGGTACTATTTATATTTCTTTTAGCTATCTTTTTTAGAACTAAATATAGTCAAAAAACAAAGTCATTCTTAAAGTTAAAAGGTAAAAAAACCAACACGGAGTTAAACGAGGATAGTGAGGTTTAAAAAACTACTTTTTATAGTAATATCGCTCTTAATAATCACTGCAATATTTTATTATTTAAATTATTTTACTTGGAATCCAAAAATTACTGTTCCGTTTGAATCTGGTCAGCCCACAAATACAGATTTTATAGATTTAAGCAGTTTTAACCCTTTTTATTTGCAAAAGGGTTTAGAGTTAGACTTTATACCCGATTCAAATCCCCGTATTATAAAAACTGCAGTTATACCTCACCACTTATTGCCCTTTTTTATCCACGCAGATTTTTTTAAAAGGTTACAGCTTCAAAAACCTACAAATGTAATCTTAATTGGCCCAAATCACCCGAATATGGGAGATTACAGTGTGATTACAACTACTAGTAACTTCAAGAGTATGTATGGGCAGAGCAACACAGACCCCGGTTTAGTTAAAAGCCTGATAACTGAAATTAAATGGGCTGGAGAGGATACTCAGGTTTTATCAAAGGAACACTCTGTTACAGAATTAATACCTTATTTTCATTTTTACCTTCCTAATACTACTATTACACCTTTTATTTTAAAGCCAGGTATTACCGAAGAAAATTTAGATAAATTTTATGAGCAGATTTCTATAAATATTAAAGAGAATACCGTTGTTGTTTTTTCTATAGATTTTTCCCATTACCTAGATTCTTATCAGGCTAGAGAACACGATAGCCAAACTTTAAAAGCTCTACAGAATAACGATTACTCGACTGTTTTAAGTATGGGTAATAATAATGTGGATTCTCCCGAGAGCTTGGGATTATTTTTAAATTTTACAAAGGGTGCATTTAACGATTCTTGTGAGATTATGCAAAATACTAATTCTGGTGAAATTGTTAAAGAACCTTTTAAATCTACAACTAGCTACTTTTATATCCTTTGCTACTAGTTTTTGTTTTCTCACACAATTCCCATATTAGTTTGGTAAAATGATTCGGTGCAAATACTAATTGTTGAGGACGAAGAAAAAATAGCAAATTTACTACGTAGAGGATTACTTGAAGAACACTACGCTGTAGATATTGCCCGCGATGGTGAGCAGGCGTTAGAAAAATACGAAATAAATGAGTATGACCTGGTTATTTTAGATTTAATGATTCCAAAAATAAGTGGAGAAGAAGTTTGTAGATCTATTAGAAAAACCAACACATCGATTCCAATTTTAATGCTTACAGCAAAAGATTCAATTTCCGACAAAGTCTCGGGTTTAGATGCAGGGGCAGATGATTTTGTTACTAAGCCTTTTTCTTATGATGAACTTTCAGCAAGAATAAGGGCGTTAATTCGTAGAAATAAAAAAGCAGATCCAGTTATTTTAACCCTTGATGACCTGTTGCTTAACCCCGCAACAAAAACCGTATTTAGGTGCAAAAAGGAGATTGTTCTTACTTCGCGCGAATACAGTTTATTGGACTACTTTATGCGAAATCAGGATATTGTATTAACCAAAACAAATATTTTAGAACATGTTTGGGACTATAATTATGAAGGGTTTTCAAATATTGTGGAAACCTATGTTAAATACCTTAGAAAAAAGCTAAAAGTTACAGAAAAATCCCAAGACCTTATTCACACCAAAAGGGGTTCTGGATATATATTTTCGCTTAAGAAATAATATGTTTACAAAGGTACAAATAAAACTAACACTCCTTTATTCTTTACTGTTTCTGAGTTTATTTTGGGCATTTAGTTTTAGTTTGTATTTTTGGATGACAAAGTCTTTCGGAGAGGACTACATTAGTCAGGTAAAAGAACGGCACAGTCAACTCGGAGACACAGATGACTTTGAGGATGTTAAAACTACAGTTGTTACTGTTGCGGGGGACATAGCTTTAGAACAGCTTTTTGCTTTACTATTAGTTATCAATGGGGTGTCTTTATTGGTTGTACCTACCACTTCATGGTTTCTAGTTAAAAAGTCTTTAGAGCCTATTAAAGTTGCCCATGAAAAACAAAAGCAATTTGTATCTGACGCCTCGCATGAATTACGAACTCCTTTGGCTATAATAAAAGGTGAAACAGAGGTGGCTTTAAAAAAGACCCGGACTATTAAAGAGTATAAAAATATTTTAAAAAGTAGTAACGAAGAAATGGTTCGCTTATCAACGCTTGTTGAAAATCTTTTGTTTTTAGCAAGAGAAAATCCAAAAAACAATATAAATTTTAGTGAAAATGTAGATCTAACAGATTTAATTTCTAACATAGTTTTCAGATTAAACCCCTATATTAAAGAAAAAAATCTTAAGGTCACTTTAAAATCACCCTCTGAAAATTTAGTTACGAGAGGTAATAAACAGCTCTTAGGTCAACTTTTCTACAATCTTACTGACAATGCTATTAAATACACCCCGGTAAAGGGTAATATTACTTTAGATATGGTCAGAGACCGAAACTGGGCAAAAATATCAGTAAGAGACACAGGTATGGGCATAAGTGCTAATAATAAATCAAACATTTTCGATCGGTTTTATAGAGTGGAAAATTCCAGATCTGTAATAAAGGGGTACGGATTAGGGTTGTCTATTTGCCAATCTATAGTTAATTATCATAGTGGGAAGATCTTTGTAAAATCCCGATTAAATAAGGGTTCTGAGTTTATAGTTTTACTTCCAATTTAAACTAAAGATATGTCACTTAAGGTTAGGTTAACAGTATTCAGTTTATTTTGTCTCTTACTCTTGGGCTATTTAACTTTTAAAGTTATGAATGGCGCAATCTTTTTTTACGATCAACCTATTTGGTTATTTTTATATTCTTTAAGGAGCAGTGTATTAAATATTTTAATGAGGTTTGTAAGTTTTTTGGGAATGTATGGAGTAGTGTTTACCTCAATCTTAATCTTACTTTATTTGTATTTAAAAAATAAAAGATATTTAGCTTTAATTTTTGCAGTAACTTTAGGAACTGGGGAGGTTGTTAATGTGATATTTAAAAATTTAGTTGGGCGTTCTCGTCCTTTAATTTCACCTTTAGTAATTGAAAAGGACTTTGGTTTTCCCTCTGGTCACAGTATGTTGGCCGTAATATTTTTTGTGTCAGTAACTTATCTTTACTTTGCTTTAACCCAGAATAAAAAAGGCACTAAAATCCTAGCCATAATAAGTTCTTTTTGTATTTTATTAATTGGTATTAGTAGGGTATATTTAGGTGTTCATTATACAAGTGATGTTTTAGCGGGGTTTTTAACCGGGTTTATTTGGTTAGCTTTTATTTACAGAGTTCAGCTATATTTTAAAGACTCTTTTGTCCTTAAATTTATTAACAATAAATACCCTCAGCTTAAAATTTTTTAGTCCTAGCTTCTCATTTAAACTCCTTACTAAATTCACGTTCCTCTCATACACAAATTAGTAAACTTAACACAGTATTAAGTTAGAATGAAAAGAGGTGATTTAAATGAATAAGAAAAAAATAATACCATTGTCTTTACTTGCTTTGGTGATTGCCGGGTTAGGATTTGCGGGTTTAACCAATTACAATTCCGTACCTGTAAGTGCTAACGGCGAAATTACCACTGGGTCTTTGGCAGAAGTTACCAGTTCTAAGGAAGTAAATCCAGACTCTACTTCTGGTTCTGAAATTGTTAAATCAGAAGACAGTGTAAACGAAAAAACGGAATTATCTTCTGAGAATAACGAAAAAGAAGATAAAAGTTCTTCTGACTCAGCTCAGGGGGAGCACGAAGATCAAAGTGATGATAATGGTGTGGACTTGGACTAAATATTATCGATTGAACTAAAAAAATAAGCACTAGCAAGAGGGGAAACCCTCTTGCTTTTGTTTTTGTGTGTCTACATAATATTTTTATATTTCATGCGTGTTAATATATTGTTATGCGCGTCAACCCTAAAATTTTTTATTCCCTTGTTCTTACACTATTAATAACCCTAACTTTATATTCGTGGTATCCCCAAAACGCATTAGCCTACAATAAAGAGTACCAAACGAATTTTGACCGTATTTACTCTGACTTCTATAACTCTAGTAGATACTCGTATGTTTTAAATGTTCCGTACTCAAACTTTCCTTATTTATCCGGTTTGTCTTCTATGTATGAGTCTACACAAGATACCAAATATCTGGATTCAGCTCTGGGTTTAATCGAAGGGTCTTTTAACAGGCAGAAAGACCTTAATGGTGATGGATTTATGGAATGGGAATCCTACAATGGCCTTTCTCCCTTAGATCATGATAATAACGCTTCAACCCCTCCTAGACTATCTTGTTTGTATACGCAGAGAGGAATTAAAGAGGCTTCTCGAGTTGTTCGTATTATAAAAAATGAATCTTGCCTAGATAAAAGTTATCAGGACAGGGCAGATATAATTATTCAAAAGATTAAGAAAGATATTATCAATGACCCAAATTGCTACCAAAGGTTTAAACCTGGTTTTAGTACAGTACACCACATAGTCTCACACCCTGCAGTAATTTTATTAAACCTTTACCTTGCTGGTGAGGATAACATAGAGATAAAAGGAGAATCCTTTAAAATTTTAGACATTCTTACTGTCCAGACTAATTTAATGAGATCCTCTCAATTTGATCAGCCTGAAAATGATGGGACCGTTTTTTGGGGTAATACCTCCTGTGAAGAGATTAAAACAGACTACCCTACTTGTTATTTTGTAAATGTTCCAGGGGTGCCTGCTTGTAAGGATTATAGTAATCACTCTTGGTGCCAACCTTCCGATGTTAGTCATGCTAACGATTATGTGTATGCCACTACAGAGTTTTACAGATCGGGTATTACCTATACTCGTAACGATATTAAAAGCTTGTCAAATACCTTAACTAAAAAGATTTGGAATCAGGATTCTACACAACCAAAATTTAGAGATTTTTTGGATGGAAATCTAGAGCCGGAAGGTGGGCAGTATGGTGCCTGGAAAATGGGATCTAACTTAGCTCCAGGATGGATTAGTCTAGGGGCTTTTGAGTCGGGATTACGGGATATATTTAGCCGTATTGAACCTGACTCATTAAATATGGTTGGGTATTATGGTGAACTTACTAAAAATGATGTAGTTGGAGATTGTAAATACTCCAATAGATCCAAAGAAATAACTGATGGTGTGGACAATGACTGTGACGGATTAATTGATGAAAATAGTTCCTGTACTTTGCCTTCACCCTGCCCAGGAAATGTAGTTGGTGATAGTTGTCAGGTAGATATGCTAGATTTATTAGAATTACTCTCACAAATAGTCGGTCACCCTAATGATAATAATCCTAAGTATGACTTAGACGGCGATACAAATGTAGGAATGTCGGATTTGTTATTTCTTCTAGATATTATTTCTAGGTAGTAATACATGAAAAAATCATTTAATAATCCATTAATATTAATAATCCCTGGATTGGGGGATGACTCAATTTCTTCAATAAAACGGATTGAGTTTGCAACTAATCATTTTAAAAAACAAAAATTTAAAGTTATTGTTTATCCTGTTTATTGGCGAGATGGTAAAGAATTTAAATCTAAATTATTAGGTTTATTAAAGCAAATTGATTTATTAAGTAAAACAAACGAAATTTATTTATTAGGTACTAGTGCCGGGGCAAGTTTAGCTTTAAATGTTTTTTTAGAACGGAGAAACAAAATCCAAAAAGTTGTAAATGTTTGTGGGAGGTTGCGAACAGGCAAACACAAAATTAGATCATTAGAAAATATGGCAAAAACCAGTATTGCTTTTAAACAATCGGTACAGGCTTTTGAAAAAAGAGAAAAAGAATTATCTAAAGAAGATAAACAAAAAATATTAACAATTAGGCCTTTTTTTGGTGATGACTTAGTTCCAGCGGATACGGTAATAATTGGTGGTGCTTTAAATAAAGTTGTATACGTTCCAACTCACGTCTTAGGAATTGCTTATTCGTTAAAATTTTCAAAACTAATTTCTAATTTTTTTAAATAGTGTGTCTGGGTTTATACTATAGTAAATGAAGGGTATTAAATTTATATATTTTGATATCGGTGGAGTTTTGCTTTACCACATAAATTCTCTAAAAACGATTGCTCGTAAGTATAGTTTGCTCGAAAAAGATGTTTTAAAGCTATTTAATGATTATGGTGACGATTTAGATAGAGGAACTTTAGGTCTGCAGAAGTTTGAAGAAATTTTTTATAGTAAGTTAAAACCTAGTTTAGAACTTAAAAATTCCTTTTTTACTGAATTTGTTAGTAACCTAAAAAGTATAAAAGAAACTTATAACTTAGTTTTAGATTTGCAGAGTAGGTTTAAAATTGGTTTGCTTTCGAATATACCTGAAGACTTATTTGATTTGATTGCAAACAAAAATTTACTTCCAAATATCAAGTATTCTGTTGTTGTTAAATCTGGTCAATTAAAAATGATTAAACCTGAGAAACAAATATTTGAATATGCCTTAAAAAAATCTGGTGTTTTACCAAGCCAAATATTATTTATTGATGATACGAAGGTTAATTTGCAAGCAGCAGAGGGTTTTGGTTTTAATACTTATCTATTTAATACTCTTAATCCAAAACAATCGGTGGCGGAGATAAATAATATATTACTCTTATAATTAGCCCCTGTTGATTTTTTGTAGTTAGGCCCTTAAGATGTGACCTAATGAATGTATCCGATTTATATAGGGTTTTACTAGATTACAGGCCAGCGTTTTTATCCTTTTTAGGCACACTTGCTATACTTTTTTTATTTAAAAAGTTTGTTCTTTTTAGGCTCGACGTACTAGCTAAAAAAACAAAAATTACTTTTGATGATTTAGTAATTGATATTGTCGAAAGTGCTAACTCCCTTTACCTTGTAGTAATATCCCTTTTTGTATCTTCTAAATTTGTCGATTTTAATTCTACTTTTAGCAAGGTGATTAACTATATTGCTTTTGCTTTCCTTTTGTTTTTTGCAGTTAGTAGCTTGCAAAAAGTGGTTAATTATTTTATTGAAAACTTAATTAAAGTCAGGTCAAAAAAATACAGATAGTCAGTTTGATGGCTCTCCCTTTAGAGTTTTGAGCAAGGTTTTAAAGGGTATTTTGTGGGTTTTTGCTTTTTTAATTTTTTTACAAAATCTTGGCTATAATATTTCTACATTACTGGCAGGAATAGGGATTGGAGGAGTCGCAATTGCTTTTGCTTTACAAAGTATTTTAGAAGATGTTTTTTCTTATTTTTCTATATACTTTGATAAGCCTTTTGTAGTTGGTGATTTTTTAGACGTTGGCGGCCAATTTGGAACAGTAAGTTATATTGGAATTAAATCCACCAGATTAACTACACTACAAGGTGAAGAGCTTGTTATTCCTAATCAAACGTTAACTTCATCAAATGTACACAATTACAAAAAGATGAAAGAGAGGAGAATTCAATTTTCTTTTGGAATTTTATATGAAACACCTGTTGAAAAAGTTAAAAAAGTTCTACAGATTATAAAAGAAATAGTTGATGCAGAAGACAATGACCGATTTGATAGGGCACACTTTAATAACTTTGGAGACAGTAGCCTAGATTTTGAGGTTGTGTATTTTATGTTAACTGATGACTATAAAGAATATATGAATACTCAGCAAAGTATAAATTTAAAAATGCTACAAAACTTTGCAAAAGAAAAAATAGAGTTTGCCTACCCAACAAGAACGGTATTGGTAAAGAACGAATCTAAATAGTTTTAAATTACTAAAAACCCTTTCGTATTAAACTGTTATCCCTATTCGGTCCCTTTTTAGCCATAACATATATTAAAACTTTATATTCGACCCTCTGTTTTGGTTGTTTCATCTTCTTTGGGTAAACTACTATCTAACAATTCCCGTACTACCGGCCCAAAATTTTCTAAAGCAGCACTTCTTAATTCAGTTAGGCTACAAGGTGATATATCTTGTAACATGGCGTTTGCCGCTTTAAGAGAATTTGCCTGTTCAAAGAGATCATAAATTTCGGGGGCTAGCTTGTAAGTGAAAAAAAGATTTGCCATTTGGTTTTTAGTAGCGTTAATAACTTCTCTAATAAATTCTAAAGAAGGTATTGCAATTCCTTCTGCAGATATTCTAAGTGCCATGCCTATTAAGGCAATTTGATCTTGCTTGTGGAGTGAGTGAATTCCATATCCTTCAAATTCTTGTTGATGCTCTCTGATAACTTCCCATGAACTTGGGGCAAAGCATATTACCGTGGGGCGGTTTTCTTGGGGAATCTTGAGTAATGCAGGGGCTAATGTATATTGAATAAATTCATGACCCCACTCTCCTGAAGTTGCCTGAAAGTTATTGTCACAAATAATTGCACTATATCTTTGCAAAGCCTGGTCAATTGAGTAATTATATTCGTGTAAAAAGGCACTTGGGGAGTCATAAATAATAGGTATGTGCCCACCTATTCTACTAGCCGCATAAGCAGCACGAAACCCGTCTTCCGGCGTGTCGTCAATTACCGCAACAAGCTTCGGTGATTTTATAGTCGGAGCCATAACTATAGGATTATATTATAGACCTTGAATTCACACAACGTGGATTTTTCTACATCAGTCTTTAATTGCCAAAAAACGTTGTAAACCTTATACTATAGAGGAATTTTAAGGCCCTATCGTCCAGTGGTTAGGACACCAGGTTCTCATCCTGGAAACCGGAGTTCGACTCTCCGTA
>JAACPI010000006.1 GCA_009995545.1 bacterium | reverse complement strand
GAAAGAAGGAGAAAAAGTAGAGGTACCTAAAGATAAGTACGTTGTATTTGGAGATAATAGAGAAAACTCATCAGACTCAAGACAATGGGGCTTTGTAGAAAAAAGAGACTTCGTTGGAAGATCCGTAATTAGATACTGGCCACCACAAAGCTTTGGAATAATGACAAACCCAGGCACGAAGTAAAGTAATTAAAATACACTAAAGTATTTAGAAGTTTGGGGTATAGGAAATTTACCTAAAAAAAGATTGAGAGTTATTCAGTAACAGACTCTGCTACGACAGTAATGTAGGATTTGCCTTTATTATTTTTAATAAACTTTACTCTACCGTCGATTTTAGAAAAAATAGTATAGTCTCTACCCATCCCTGTATTTTCACCAGGAAAGTATTTACTACCTCTTTGTCGGATAATAATTTGACCAGGTTTAGCCATTTGGTCACCAAATACTTTTAACCCTAATCTTTTACCTGGAACATTAGATTTTTGTGAGGCATGTGAGCCACCTGCTTTTTTATGCGCCATTTATATTTTATTTACCTAATTTATTTAGTATTTCTTCCGCAGACTTCTTTCCTAATCCATCTAAAGCAATGATTTGATCTTTAGACAAATCTGCTAGTTGACTTACAGTGTTTATTTTATTCTTAGTCAGCGCGGTTATAATTCTAGTGGAAAAACCTAAGGTATCTACTTTAACCTCTTTAACTTCCTTAACCTCTTTTTCAGCAGTCTTTTTTACTAAGACCTCTTTGGTTTCCTCGTCCTCTTTTATTACTGTTATATTTACACCTTTAAGCTTAGATCCAATTTTTATTATTTTAAGTATAGAAAACTCTTGAGAATGAGACTTATTTTTTCTATATCTACTTTTAGATTTGTACCTACGAACATCTGTTTTTATTCTATTTACACCAATAACAGAGATTTCTACTCCACCATTTTCTACAACAGGATCTCCTAAATATGTTTCTTCGTTATCTCTTAGTAAAAGTATTTGTATAGGTTCCTCTATTGTTATAGGGTGTGTTTTTACAATATCTCCTTCTGTAACAAAATACTGCTTGTCTTTAATTTTTAAAACACAATATAGATTTGACATAATAGCTATCTAATAATAAAACATAAGAATCCTACCAAATTATTCCTTTTATTACAACATTTTAGTACAACTTAAGGATCTGAGTTAAATCTTTGTAATAATCCTAAAAAGATAGAAAAAGTTAGTAAAGAAGAACCCCCATAGGAGATAAAGGGCAAGGGAAGGCCAGTTATCGGAAGTAAACCCAAATTCATTCCAATATTTAAAATAGAATGTAGTAATAGTAAAGAAAATACCCCCATGGCAAAATAGCTATTAAAAATATTAGAACCACCTGCAACGTGTTTTTTAAGAATTCGGTAAGACATTCCAAAAAGAATTAAGATTAACGAAAAAGAGTAGACCATACCAAAGCTTTCGGATACAGCGGCAAAAATGAAGTCTGTGTGAGACTCCGGTAAATACTGAAAGGTAACTTGGGTATTCTTTTTAAATCCTCTGCCGAATACCCCACCTGACCCGACAGCTATTTCAGATTGAATTACATTATAACCAGAGCCTAATGGATCAGAATTTGGGTTAAAAAAAGATTGAATACGGGTTTTTTGATAATCTTGTAGAAAGCTAAAGGATACTGACATAGCCAGGATTCCTAACAATATAACATATAAAAATTGTTTTTTTGAAATAGTTGAAATAAAAACTACCGAGGCAACCCCCACCAACAAAGAAAAGGCAGTCCCTAGATCTGGTTGAAAAACCGTTAACAAAAAAGCCGGCACGAATAATATAGCTAGGATTAAAAGTTTTTTTGTTAAATTTAACTTTTTTGCACTTAATATTAGGGAAGCACCATAAATAATGGATATTTTAATAAACTCACTAGGCTGAAGCGCTAAATTACCAATATTAACCCAGCTGCTAGAACCTCTTACGGGGTCTCCAAAAATATATAAGTAAACTAGTAGTATTAACATTACAAGGTAACCGGTAAAGAGCGACACCCTTATCAATTCCTTGTTTACAATACCTAACAGGATATAAATAAAAACACTAACTAGGGCAAAAACTAACTGAAGCTTAAAGTAGTCGACAGAAATAGAAAATATAGAGTAAAGGCCAAAACAAAGAGCTATTAGAAATAAAAAATCTACAGTTAGATCACGGCCTTTTAAGAATCTCATTAGTTAATAATACCCTAAATCACCTATTTAGATCTAAAAGTAATCACATTAATGTTTAACCAACAAGACACTATTTTTATCCCCTAAAGTGATATTTTTTGAGCCTACTTTACTGGATAATTCTTTTTCATACATCGCTAGTATATTTTTGTTTGTTTTAGTGTCTTCTAAAACTAAATCGATTTTATCTACCACATTTAACCCTAATTCTTTCCTCTGACCCTGAACATATCTTACTAAAGCTCTAAAATCACCTTCTAATATAAGCTCTTTAGAAAGGGCAGTATCCATATAAGCAGTAATTCCATTTTGTTCGATATTTACTAGATTTTCACCACTGGGAACATTAGTATCAAAATACACTTCTTTAACGTTTAGCTCATCTTTAATTACCGCTAAAAGTTCTTCTTTAACGGGCTTGTTGATTACCGTAATAGATTTAAGAGGCTGTCTTACAGGTAGATTGTTCTCTTTTCTTAAGGAATTTCCCAAAGAACAAATATTTCTAACATACTTCATGTCCTCAATTAACTTTAAGTCGTCCTCTGTAACCTCAGCAGCTTTTGGATAGGATTCCAAATGCACAGATTCTTTTAAAAGCTCTTTATTTACGCCTAAGTATATTTCTTCTGATAACATAGGCAAAAAGGGCGCTAATAAAATAGAAAAGCTATTTAAACACTGGTATAGAACTTGAACTGCTAAGGGTTCATTTTCGGAAATTCGGTCTCTACTTCGACGTATATACCAGGTAGATAAGTCTTCTACAAAAGGGGCTAAATTTCTTGTGGCAGACTGAACTTCGTATTTTTCAAAGTCTGAAGTAACCTGACTTATTGTTTGATTAAGCCTAATTAAAATCCAAGAGTCTATAACGTCTAGTTTGTTCTTGTTTAAAACTTGGCCTGGCTTAAATTCACCCGCGTAGGTTACAAAGTATCTGTAACTATTCCACAGCATTGTAAAAAACTCTTTTCTTGTTTCTTCTAAAAGCGGGTAAGAAAAACGAGAAGGTTCTCCCCCTGCAACCCCCGACTTTAGCAAAAAGTATCTAAGCATATCGGCACCATATTTGCTAAATACCTCTTCAATTGGGGGGTAGTTACCCTTACTCTTACTCATTTTTTTACCCTTTTCATCACCAAGCATTCCAGTTACTAAAACGTTTTTAAAGGGAGAAGTATCGAACAAAGCTACATTTAATAAAAACATAGTATAAAACCATAACCTTAGTTGATCAGTTCCCTCACTGATATATTCAGCAGGAAAACCCTTTTTAAATTCATCTATATTTTCAAAAGGATAATGGTATTGGGCAAAAGGCATACTCCCACTGTCATACCAAACATCTATGACATCCAAAATTCTTCGATAAGTTCCCTTACCAGTCTTTATCTCTATATTATCTACAAAGGGCTTATGTGGGTCAAAATTTTCGTTCAGCTGTGTTTTGGAAAGCTCTGAAAGCTCTTTAAAAGAACCTATTACTATTAGGTCAGACTCATCAACAACATTTCTCCAAATAGGCATAGGGGTACCCCAATATCTTTGACGGCTTAGTGACCAATCATGGGCATTTTTAATCCAATTAGTAAAACGCTTTTTCATGTCCTCTTGAGGAAAATTCACCTTTTTAGCCTCAGACAACAATTTAGGTTTTATTTTTTCGACATTAAGATACCAACTTTTAATAGGTCTATAAATTAAAGGGGTGTGAGTCCGGTAGCACATAGGCATTTGATGTGCGTAATCTTCACTAAAAAACATTAGATTTTTTTGTTGTAAATCCTGAATTATATATTTACTAGCCTTCTTATAAAACATTCCGGAATACTCCTTAATTTCTTCTTTGAATTTACCTTCGTCATTAAGATAGTCAAAAAGAGGCATTTTTAATTTTAAAAATATCTCAAAATCTTCCATACCATAGGGGGCTAAATGTACAATACCCGTACCATCTTCAGTATTAACATGGTCAGCATATATAACTTTAAAAGCCCCATTAGATTTTCTGTCTAGGTAATAACTAAATAGCGGATCATATTCTAAACCAACAATTTCTGAAGAGGGCATTTCTGAGATAACTTCAGATTCCCCTTCTTTAAATATTCTTTTGTAAGCATCTTTAGCAATAATAAAGTATTCATTTTTATACTTTACTTTTATGTAGGTAATTTGCTCCCCTACTGCCAATAGAAGGTTTCCGGGCAAGGTCCAAGGAGTTGTTGTCCAGGCTAACATAAAAGTTTCTTTCTGGCCTTTAACAGGAAACTTAGGAGTAACAGCGGTATCGGTTATTTCAGAGTATCCCCCATCAGCTACTTCATGATCAGAAAGAGTCATACCAGCTCTTGTAGAGTAAGCCACAACTTTGTAACCCTCGTACAAAAGACCTTTAGAAAACAATTCCTTAAAAGACCACCACATACTCTCGATATAGTTGGAATCCATTGTGGAATACTGATCTTGATTTATCCACCTACCAAGCATTGTTTCGTAATCTATCATTGAGGATCTAAATTTAAGAACAGACTCACGACACTTTTGGTTAAATTTATCTATACCATACTTTTCAATATCACCCTTTTCTTCAAAACCCAAAGATTTTTCAACTTCATATTCAACTAAGATTCCCTGGCAATCCCAGCCCATATTTCTACTTACATAGTTACCCTGCATGGTTTTATACCTTGGCACAACGTCTTTCATTGTCCAAGTTATAGCGTGACCATAGTGTGGAAGACCATTTGCGGTTATAGGACCATCGTAGTAAACCCAATTTTTAAGGTCCTTAGTGACTTCGTTTACTTTGTTAAAGATGTCCCGTTTTTTCCACCTCAATCTTATCTCTTCTTCTACTCTTACTAAATCTAATTTTGGGTCTATTTGTTTAAAACAACACATAATTCTACTTAAATGTTAGTAAATAAAAAAAGCCTCTAGTCTTTACACATTCTAGTAAAAACCAGAATAATATAGAGACGAGAGGCTTAAATCTCGCGGTACCACTCTAATTTCCATTTAAAGACACAATATCTTTAAAATAGGACACTTATATAGCTATAACGGGCTTTCCCGAAAGGTTCTAATCCCTAAAAAAGGTTTCTTCCTTTAGTGCTTTTACAATACGTTTGATTTACGCTTAACACTTTAAGTTTAAGGATATAAGTAAACTAGAGTAGACGCAAGTTTTTTTATTTTGGAGAGATGTAAGGTAGTATATACTTAGTATATACTGAATATACGCTATTTTGATTGGAGGTAGTTTTAGTAACTACTTCACAAGTATTTTTACACATCTCTAAAGAATCAAAAGGAACACTACCTCCGCAGCCTCCCCAGATAAACTGTTCACAAGTTTCTGTATTTTTATCAAAATGATATCTTTCAATATAGGCTTTACAAGGTCCAACGTTTGCAGAAACGTTGCAGGCATCTCGATCAAGTTCAGCCCCTGGGCCTAAAGGATTGGGGTAGATTTTATCAAATCTCCTTGCCCTGTATGTTAAGGCCCCAGTAGCAATAAATACTATTAGAGTAAAAAAAACGAAGGATGCTCTTGTTGTAAGTTTATTAAGTATTTTTTTAGGCATGCTAACCTCTTCTTAAAAACGGGGGAATTCTGTAAGGATCTTTATCGGAAGTATCCTCATCGTCAATAAAATCTAGATCTACATCTTTATCTTTAGCATTTTCCGAGGATGTGTTAGCAATTTCTTCTGGATCGGCATCTTTTAAAGCAGGCTTAAAAACATTGGGTGAAAAGTCTCCGGCGAAACCAGAAGAATACTCTGTCTCAAACCCAGTAGCTATAACTGTTACATTTATAGTATCTTTTAAGTCATCGTCTGGATTAGCTCCTAAGATAACATTAACCTCGGTACCTGTTGCAGCAACCACATACTCTGAAACTTTTTGTACTTCCTCTAAGGTTAAACTAGGGTCGGAAGTTATATTAATTAAAATCCCTGTCGCCCCAGTAATTTTGGCGTCTAGTAAGGGACTGTGAATAGCTTGTTGTGCTGCTTTTTCGGCTCTATTTTCTCCACTTGCTGTCCCTATTCCCATTAAAGCGGAACCGGCGTCTTTCATAATTGTCTTAACGTCTGCGAAATCAACATTAATTAAGCCAGGATGTACTATTAAATCTGAAATCCCTTTTACACCAAATGTTAAAATATTATCTGAAAGTAAAAAAGCCTCTTTTAAGGGCAGGGACTTTTGCTCTACTTCTAAAAGTTTTTGATTTGGAATGATTATAAGGGCATCTACATTGTCTTTTAAATTTAAAATTCCCTCCTCAGCATTCTGAAGTCTAGTAGATCCTTCGAATTTAAAGGGCTTAGTAACTACTGCCACCGTTAAAGCTCCGGAATCCCTTGCTAACTTGGCCACAACAGGGCTGGCGCCGGTACCGGTTCCTCCGCCCATTCCAGCGGCTATAAAGATCATATCGTAGCCGTCTAAATGTTTTTTTATCTCCTCAACACTTTCTTCAGCAGCCTTTTTCCCAATTTCAGGCAAGGCCCCACTACCTAAACCATTAGTTAACTGTGTACCTATCTGTAAAATCTCATCTGCTTTATTAATATTTAAATCCTGCTTGTCGGTATTAATGGCCATAAAGTCTACACCTACAATATTTCCCTGAGTTATCATAGAATTTAAGGCATTTCCTCCGGCACCACCCACACCTATAACTTTTATTTTGGCTATTTTATCTATATTTGCTTTAATTAACATTCACTACAAAGTTTAATAGTAAAAGGCTAAAGACTCAAGAAGAATAAGTAATAGACTAGGATTACCAAATTAAGTCTATTTTAAAAACAGGTGTGTGGAAAAATTTAAGGCACGAGAGACTTAAAAAAACTAGCTAACGCTCCAACTATTTTTTTTAAAAATTCGGATTTCATTACTCCACTTAAAACATTACTATAGTCGGATTCGTCGTTGGAATTTTCTAGCTTATACAAAATCGAACCTACACATGCTGAATATGCCGGTCCCTCAATTTCATCTATTAAACCGGTTATACCCTTAGGAAAACCTACTCTAACTGGCATATTAAGAACTTTTTTAGCTACTTCTACCACTCCCCTAGTTTCACCAGTACCACCTGTAATTATGGCCCCAGCTGGTAGCTTTTCTATAAACCCAGATTTTTTAATTTCGGTAAGTACTAAGGTATAAATTTCTTCTAAACGATCATGGATAATTTGATCTAAAAACTTTTTTGGCACGGATGTTAAGTCGGGGTCTATATCTCCAATATATAGATCTCCAGGTTTAATATTTTCCTCTAAGCCTAAACTGGAAGGAGCTTTTTTAGATTCTTCTCCGGAGGAGTGTCTCTGCTTGATAAGCTCAGCACTGTCTAAAGAACATCTAAGACCTACAGCAATGTCACCAGTAAGGTGTTTTCCCCCAATGGGTACAACAAAGCTATAAAGAGGGGAACCATTTTGATACAAAATACAACTGGTTGTTCTACCACCAATGTCTAGTAACACTGTCCCTAATTCTTTTTCGGTGTCAGTTAAAACGCTTATGGAGGAAGCCAAACCTGTATAGATAAAATCGGATACTTCCACACCAACCTGACGAACGGATTTTACTAAGTTTTTTATAACAGTAGAGCTACCATGGATAATATGAGCTTCTACTTCGAGTCTAATACCACTCATACCTTCGGGATTCTTGATATTGCCAGTGGAATCAACTACGTAATCTCTAGGGAGAACATGTATTATCTCTCGATTTGAAGGAATTGAAATTGCTTGAGCTGCCTCGTTAACTCTAAGTACATCTTGGGCAGAGATTTCGCCCTCAGGATCACTTACGGCGACAACGCCGGTAGAATTTTCACTTTCAATGTGTTGACCGTTTACAGTTATGATAGCCCTAGATATAGCATGCCCAGCCATTTTCTCGGCTTTTTCCAGGGAGTTAGAGATAGCTTCTACTGCTTTGTCTATATCGTTAACTACACCCCTGTCTATTCCTAAGGAGGGTACCGAAGAATTTCCTATTACAGAGACCTTTCTATAGGTTACGGAAGCTACAATGGTACAAATTTTGGAGGAACCTACATCTATTGCTGTAATTATGCGTTCTTTGGGCATGTGAGAAGTATATACAATTCCACCAGTTTGTTCTACTCAAATTTATTTTCAGCTTAGTTTTTAACACGTATTACTAAACCAAAGGCCTTGTGAGTATTTTAACTGATTATTTTAAAAAAAATTAATGTACAAATTTATAATAAAATCCATTCTTACAATCATAATTATAGTTAAATCCGCACAAAGTGTCCAATATTGGATACCTTAACTAAAGCGATTAGTCTTTTACAATTAAACGATCTCCCATAACCAAAATAGAACTGAAAGTTTTACCGCTTTCATTAAGCTCTTTTAACAACTGATTGGTTGACTGGGAAGACTTGTGACTGTCCATTAAAGCTACTACCTCTAAAAACCAGTTATAATCAATAGGCTTAATATAAGCTATTGAGTTATTGTGCGAAAGTGTAACCTTAGGATAAATTTTGAGCTCTTTAAGATAACTTATTTCTTCTGGTCTAAAAACATTATCTCCAATTTCTTGACCGCCGTAAATAAAAGTAGGGTAGTCAGTTCCAAACTCTTTTTTAAAATCCGGTTTACTAAATAAAACACCCCCATCGTCGATATAAAAATCTTTTTTGTCGGAAATAGCTAATACCTCCCTTAACTCATAATTGACGGCAACTGAGAGATTAGGTTTTAACTTTAAATTTACATTTTTAATCCAGGAATATTCTATAGCCAGATTGTCGGAGACTCCGTAACTCTTAATTTTATAAAAAGGTATTTTGTTGGCAAAACTTGTGTTGAGGTAATCCTGTATCTGGGGGTCCTTGGCTATAAAGTGGGAGATATTAAAGTAACCTTTGTAGTACAAAACTGATCCAGACAAAATAAGTAATAAAATAGAAAACAGCCAGGTTTTGAGCATATTAATTTATTAACTCCTCAATACATCCAAAGATTAATTTCAGAGAATTTTCGGGGTGAAGTTTTTTAGAGGGGAAACCCTTTTTAAGGTAAGTTGCATTTAGCAATTTTACGGCACTTTCAAAGTCGGTTAGATTTAAATTATCTTGATCTAGTAAAGTACTAATTGTGTAAGATTTAGACATAAGAGCGTTGTGATACTGTTCGTTTCTCGAAGACCATTTAATAGGAACAAAAATACAGGGCATTTTAATATAAGACATCTCATAGGCGAAATGTGCTCCAGATCGAGAAATTATAAAATCAACATTATTTAAAATCTTAGTATAATCTAAGCCGTGAACATATTCGTAAAAATGATATTTAGAATATTCCTTTGCAAGTTTTTGGGCTACTAAGTGATCTTTAGTTTCGGAATGTGAGGATGTTTGGTGAAAGATCTCGTATTTTTTTGATAAAATTTCAATATTGTCGAATATAAATTGATTTAAAGCGTGACTCCCCTGCTTTCCTCCTTGAACAAAAAAACTCTTTTGAGCAAAACTACCCCTTCTTCTTATGTCTAAGATTTCTTGCCGAAGAGGAATCCCTGTAACAATATATTTTTGGTTGTTCTTGTATTTATCATTTGACCAAGTTAAAAAAACCCTATTAGACATCTTGGATATTACTAAATTAGCCAACCCAAGATTTGTGGTTTGCTCGTGTGTAACCAACTTAATTTTTAAAAAAACTGAGGAAATAGCAAATGGAACGGCCATATATCCACCAAACGAAAAAACTAGATCGGGCTTTTCTTTACGTAAAATTTTATAACTTTTAAGCAAACTTTTTATAAAAAATAAGTATTTGTATAACCCAGCAACCCTATAAAACTTAGGGGCTTGAAAACTAATATAGGGTATGTTCAAGGAAGTTACCTCTTTGTATTCGCTGCTAATAGTATTGTTACTTTGAGAAGCATACATGTGGCCAACAAAAGTTAAGCTATAGTCTTTTTCTGCAAGCATTTTTTTAATTATAGGTATAGCAGAGTTGTGGTGGCCTCCAATAAATAAAACTTTTTTCATAATTCCTCCTTTGAATACTTATAGACTACTGCAAAGCCACTGACAATAAAAACTAAAGAGGAGCCACCATAAGAAATTAAAGGTAGAGGGACACCCGTTAGGGGTATCACTCCGGATACAGCACCTAAGTTAAGAAAAGTTTGTAAACCAAACCAGGTTAGCAATGCCGTAGAGGAAAGTCTTTGATCAACATCTTGTAAGTTTATAGTTATTTTGTAAAGCGTATAAAGGATTGCTACTAGAAGCAAAATAAGAACTATAGAACCCAAAAACCCAAATTCTTCACCGTAGATAGCAAAGATCGAGTCACCCACAACTTCCGGAAGATACTCATTTTTTTGCCTAGACTTACCAAACCCCAAGCCTAACCAACCTCCAGATCCCAGAGCAATATTAATTTGATTTGAATGGTATGAGGATTCCTGAAGATCTCCATTTCCTAAGAAAGTGTTCAGCCTCTGCATTCTGTAAGGGGAAAAAAGAACCAAAGATAGGATTAGCAATAAAACGACAGGAGTAGCATAGAAAAAATATTTTAGATTTACCCCAAAGGTAAATAAAATTGCTAAACCTAGGCTACAAACTAAAATGGCTGTTTTTAGGTCAGGCTCAAGAAAAATTAAAAACACAGGAACGAATAGATAAAAAAGGTACCTTAAGATACGATTAGAATCCGAAACCCAATGTTTTGAGGATAACAAAATTCCGGGCAAAGCTAGCATTACAGCCAATTTAGCTAGTTCTGAAGGCTGAAAACTCAACCTACCTAAGAAAGGGATGCTGGGTAAGAAATTTGGATTAAGTAAAATCCATCTTCTTGCGCCTAAGGCCTTTACCGAGAATGGGGTGGGAATAATAACAAATAACAGAAAAAACACAGTCAAAAAAAACAAGGGTAAGCTTAGGGATTTTAATATTTTCTTAGGTATTACCTGTACTAAAGCAAATATTGAAAGACTTAAAATAACCCAAGAAACATGATTAGTTAAAAAATAAAATTCATTGCCAAAAGTATTAAACGCATATGTGCTGGAAGCATTATAAATAAGTATAGAACCTACAAAAAGACAGCTTAAAAGGAGTATCAGTAAGTAAGAATGGTAATTTTTGACAGAGCTATTATGATTCGAAGTTCTTTTTCGAAGAATATTACTTTGCATTATTTCAAATATAAAAAAAAGTCACCAGTCCTAAAATAGATAGTACAATCTGAAGTAACCAAAACCGCAGTGTAACTTTTGTTTCAGGCCAACCTAGTATCTCGAAATGGTGGTGTATAGGGGCCATTTTAAACAATCTTTTTCCGGTTAGTTTAACACTCATTTGCTGGGCAATTCCGGATATACCACCGTCAAACAAACATAAGGCATGCGTTATTAAAATAAGAAATTCTAAATTTAAAAGGGAAGGGATAACGAAGAGTACCGCTGCAACAGCGTAAGACCCCACATCTCCCATAAAAACCCTTGCAGGAAAAATATTAAAATAAAGGAAAACCAACATGGACCCAAAAAATATACCTATGAAATTGGTTAAATACCCAACGCCTAAAATAGAGGCAAGAACCCAATAGCAGAACAAGATAAGTAACGTAATTCCTCCCAGTAAACCATCTAAGCCATCTGTTATTGCTACTGCATTTAAAGTAAAAACAAAAAAGACGCACATAAATATTGGGTAAAAAATACCCATCTCAAAAAATCCAAAAATTGGAACTTGTATGCCAGTTTTTCCTAGAACTACGTACAAAACATACGCTAGAAAAGCCCCCAAGGCTAAGTGCATAAGGAATTTATAATGGGATTTCAACCTCACCCCCGAATTGGAGGCATTACTACCTATCAGCCTAGTAAATTCTCTAAATAGATTCCAGGGAACAAGAAGCATTTTATAAACCCACCAGGTTTTTTCGGTTTTAGAGAATACTTCATATACCTCAATACGAATATTCTTACGCAAACCTGATCTAGAGTAAGCTTTTAATAAATCTTCTAACAAACCGAACATCGCAGCAATAAGAAACACTAAAAGCAAAAGATTGACCTCAAAATTGGCGTTGTTAAAAAATATATTTAATACAAAGGTTGTGATAAAAAAACCTAAACCACCCATTGTAGGTGTACCTATTTTTTTCTTGTGAGTTTCGGGGCCAAACTCTCTCACCTTTTCACCGAATTGATTTTTATATAAAAAGTTAATTAATAGCGGGTATATTAATCCAGAGACTAACATCGCTATTAAAACAAAATTTAGATTATTCAGTAACATATTATTCTTGAATTCTAGCACCCAGCTTTTTGAGTTTTTCAAGAAGCCTAAAATTATAATCCTCCAACACTTCAATATTATATATTCCAAATTCACCATCTGAAATAAGAGAAAGAACTAATCTCGAAAAATCAGGAAAAATATCCCCCTCTAAAGATAAAAACCCGGGCTTATACTTTCTACCTGATTCTATATCAATACCTTCATCTGTCATAGAAATATTACCACCTAAACGGTTAAGATCTTGAATTAAATTTTTTGTTACAGATTTTGTGGGGGGTAAGATAAAATTAGAAGAATAAGACTTACCGAGGCCGGGTAAAAGTAGGGACAAATATTCCTGGTCATTATCCTCCAAAATCTCAGATAAATCGTAATTAACCTCGTCACTACCTGAAAACCAAGTTCGCAAGATATCCGGATCACTAGCAGTGTATCCCCCACCGATTGAGGAGTAGACACGTAATAGAGTTGTTAAAAAAGAAGGTTTTAGACCGTTTATTTGAATCTCTCCTTCTGTAAACAGTGAAAGGGTCGTAAAAAAGGCAAACTCTAAAGGATCACCCGGGATCACTATCTGGGAAAAAGAGCTACTAATTGATTTGGTTTTTTCAAAAGTTAACTGAACATTTTTTGAGTGATCTACCTCTTTTAAGACACCAATTTCGGACAATAGTTCTAATATGATACCTATTTCTAGACTATCATTGGGAAAAGTAATAGAAAACTGTTCGAGATTTAGTAGTTGGAAAAGTATCCCTAAAAGTAAATATTTGTAGTTAAGTTCCTGAAAAACTAAGTTTGGCCTGGGATTTTGTACCTTATTATATACAACATATTTCTCATTAGATTTTTTCTTGACTAAAAATCCTAAGTAAGACAAAAAATCAACTAATTCTTGATTCTTAGTTATTTCAACATAACCTTTTTTTTCTAAAGATAGAGCTACTAAAAAATTATCCTCAATAGTGTCGTATTTTAGTAAAGAAAAGTCAGAACCACCTTGAGCAGAGTCGATATAAATGGAATTTGAACTATATTTTATTGCGTAATTAGCCTCCTCTAAATGGGCGCAGTAATCTTTAATAGAACTGTTTTGAAACGTACCTTTAAGTTCATATTTTCCTCCTAAAATATAACATAGCGATAGCATAAATTTTGTTATATTAGGTGAACTATTCAACTCTAGGGACCCTCTTAGGGGGTAACCTCCGATCACTTTAAGTAACCTATTATTTGTATTTTTATCCATTTTACTTGTCGGGAGGCAAACCTAGGTAACCTGCAACCCCCTCAGAAATTTCCATCCAAAGCGGGACAGCTGTTTCGGATGCGTAGATACTGCTGGTTGGCCTCTCAAGCTTAACAAGCATAACAAAATCTTTATAAGAAGGCAAAAATCCTACAAAGGTAGCGTTAGACTTGTCATCTAAGTAAACTCCGTTTTCAGCAATTTGTGCAGTACCCGTTTTACCTGCCACGTTATACTTCTTACTTACAAAATACTTAGCCTCCCCACCAGATACAGCCTCGGTTAACAACATATTCATAGAATTAGCCGTTTTTGAGCTCATAACTCTCTGGATCTGGGTGGGTTTATTTTCTAGAATTTTACCATTTTTATCTATTCTTTCGACTAGGTAAGGCCTCATAAGGACTCCGTCATTGGCTATAGCTGAGAAAGCCATCACTACTTGCAAAGGGGTGGTGCTCATTCCCTGACCAAAAGCCGCAGCTGCCAGGTCAATGTCATACCACCCAGCTGAATCAGAAAAGGTACCGGACTCTTCACCCTCAAGATCAACACCTAGTTTTTCACCAATTCCAAACAGTTTAAAGTACTTATGTAAGGATTCCCTACCGGCTAACCCACCCACTTTAGCTGCACCAATATTGTTTGAAAGCTGCAGTACCTGCGAAATACTTATTTCTCCGTGATGTTTTTTGTCCCAGTTGTCTACAATATAGCCCGAGAAATCCACAGGACCTGAATCTAGCACAGTTG
The DNA here is from genome assembly GCA_009995545.1 of bacterium. GTDB lineage: Bacteria > Patescibacteriota > WWE3 > 2-01-FULL-39-13 > JAACPI01 > JAACPI01. The sequence goes on along the minus strand of JAACPI010000006.1, from coordinate 35,413 downwards.
TATCTGTATTTACAGCACCGCTATCTAGAGCAGCAGAAACTGTAAGAGCTTTTATTACAGACCCTGGCTCATAAGTAGCGGAGATTGCTTTATTAACAAAAATATCGGGATCATTAGAATAGTAGTAAGAATAATTTAAAGGTGAGTAAGTTGGGTAATTAACCAAGGATAAAATAGCCCCGGTTTTAGGATTTACAATCACCACAGTACCCGAACTTGCACCAAATTTTTCAACACTAGTTTTAAGCGCATTGAAAGACATATTTTGCATAACTCTATCTAGGGTTAAATGTAAATTTCCCCCTTGAATAGCAGAGTAACTAGAGTATTCCCCAAATAAAATGGGAGATCCCCCTGCGGAACTCTCTTGAGTGACAAAACCATCAACCCCTTTTAAGTCTCCATCGTAATACCCCTCTAAACCAAAATATCCTTTATCTTGACCCGACTCGTCATTGCCCACAAAACCTAAGATGTGGGAGTAGGATTCTAGGTTTGGGTAAGTTCTTGTAGGTACTGGCAAAAAACCCAAGCCTTTTATTTGTAAATTCTGTAACTCTTGCTTTAGTGTAGATGAAATTTGCTTTTCTAAAGAGTAAAACCTTAAATTTTTATTCATTAAAGCATTTGCCCAATAAACTTTTTTATCTTCTAAGCTTAAAGACGATTCCTTTGGAAAATCTTTATATACAACATCAAACACTTTTTGAAGTTCTTCGGAAGATACGTCGGACAAACTAGGATCTATGTAGAGTTCGTAAGTATAACCACTTAAGGCTATTGGAAAACCATCAGAAGTATAAATTTCCCCTCTCTGAGCTTGTATTTTATGTACCCCCTTGTGTTGAGCTGTGGCAATCTTTACCCAGTAGTTTCTATGGACAACCTGCGTGACAAATAACTTAACTATAACTAAAAAAAATAAACTGAGTAAAAAGAGAAATATATATCGTATGCGAGAGTAGTCGGCATTTGATATGTTGACCATACAAAATTAGTTCTTAGCAGTGGAGGCCAGCGAGCTTTGAGAAACTTCAATGAAAGATATGGAAGCAGTCTGCATGCCTAATTTTGAAGCTCTTTCATACAGCTCGCTGTAGCTACTCATTTTTGCATTTTGAAACTTAAGCTTTTTATTCTCTATTTCTAAATTCGAAATCTGCAGACTCATAGAGTGCATTTTTTGCCCATCAATTAACAAGTTGTTAAAAACAACAACCCGGGCCATTAAACCCACAATAGCGGGTAAACAGCATAGTATGCAATTAAATATAAGTCTTTTATTCATAAATAACGTTTAAAGTTGCTGATCTAGAACTAGAATTGCTTCTAATTTCTTCAATACCAGGTTTAATATTTTTAACGTTTAGGTCATTATCCTTAACAAAATTCTGTATAATTTTTTGTTCTAAAGAGTGGAAGGAAATTATTAAAATCTTTGTGCCTTTATAAATTGAAGGTAAAAAATCCGATAGCAATAACTGTAAGTTTACAAATTCAGAATTCACGGCTATACGAAGGGCCATAAATAATTTAGTAGCTGGGTGAACTTTTTTACCCAAAATTCTATTTTGATAACCCGATGCTTTTAAAAGTTCTCCAACGGTCCCTATATTCCCAAATTTTTCCCGATACTGAAGAATTTTTTTTGCTAAAGGCTTAGCAGATGACATTTCTCCGTAGTTTCTGAATAAGTTTGTCAGCTCACTTTCAGATAAAAAATTTAGCAAATCCGCGGCGGTCGGCCCACCTGATTTTATATTTATACGCATATCTAGGGCTTGGTTTGGTTGAGAAAAACTAAACCCCCTCGTGCTAAATAGCAGTTGGTCAGTACTAAGACCTAAGTCTGCCAAAATTAGCGAAAAGTTAAATATATTTAAATCTTCTAAAGTTTTTTTTGCCTTACTAAAATTCACATTGCAAAGTATTACTTTCTTTTCGCTTTTAGAATCTGTAAAAATAGAAATATCCTCCAGAGGGCTTTCTACCTCTGTAAAACCTTTTGAAATTAATATTTTGGACAGATTCTCAATAGGAGCAAAGTCTGCATCAAAACCTACTAAGTTATCATTTAAGTTTAAAAGTGCTAAAAAATGGCCTCCAGAACCTAGAGTACAGTCAATTAACCACCCTTTGGTATCAGATGGACATTCGACGACTACTTCATCTAATAGAACCGGTATGTGCTTCATAAGTTATACAACCTGACCCTCTAGAGTCTCGAATATTTTTCCCCAACTGTCCTTATCCCAGATCTCAAAGTGATCCCCAGCACCTATTAACATTGCTCCGGATTCTTCTTGTAAACCAGAGTAAGTTAATAGTGATTTGGGTAAAACAACCCTTCCTTGTGCATCCAAGTCAATCTCGTATGCACCAGAAAACAAGTATCTCTTTAGCATTCTGGATCTTTTATCACCAGTAGAGGCATCTAGATTCTTTTGGGATTCAATCTCCCAAGCATCTGGGGTAAACCCAAAGATACAATTTTCAAAACCTCTAGATAAAATTATGCGATTATTTTCACCAAAAACTTCCCTGATCTTTTTTGGTAGGGCTAATCTAGCACCCTTGGTTAAGTTTGGCTGGTATTCCCCTAAAAAAAGCCGTTTGGTGATTATTTTGTTTTCTTGTTTTTCACCATTTATCACCATTTATATATAATCTATCACCAATCAACCCCACACTACAACACAAAACTTACCCGAAAGATTGTACTTAAAGGATTTAGTTAGAAGACCGAATTATTTTAATAAAGAGTTTATTTAAGAGCCAATTAAACAACTGTTTAACGCTACTTTTTCAATTGGAAGTCGTGGCTTCGGGGTAGGCAGTTAATCTTTCTTCTGAAATGGTTTCTCCAGTGATCTCATCTGTACCATAGGTACCATCTTCAATAGATTTTAAGGCTTTCTCTACTTGTTTTAAATCTTTTTGAATTTCCACTACTAGAGATTGGGTGTTAGAATGCTGTGTGGCTTCAGCAACATCGTCCTCTTCATCAAATCTTCTACCTCCGGGATCCATTGCCTCTTCTTTAAAAGCATCCTCTTTTTTCAGTCTATTAACCTCTTTAGTAAGATTTTGTCTTTTTTCGGTAAGCTTTTCTTTTTGAAGAACGATAAATTGAGAGTCCATAAAATTTTTTTTGCTTTAGATAAGCTAATAAATTTGATAAAACAATAGATTGAAACAACACTACTTAGTATAAAAAAATAAGTGTTAAAACCCCTTATTAGGAATATATTTAGCATAGCAACAGCGGAATAATAAATCAAGAAAAGCATAGCATTGCCCCCAACAAAGGTAACCTCATCTGTTTTTTTAGCTCGTAGTAAACCAAAAAAAAGTGAGTTATAAGAAGACTTTTGAGAATTTAATAGAATTAAATAACCTATCAAAAACAAGCAAGACATTAAGAGAGTTCTAGGTAAAGGGAATACCATAAAATTTAGAATAAAAAGCCAGAATAAAGCAAAGGATGTTTCTTGAAAAATAAAGTCTAAAAGCTTTAAAAAAGATAACTTGTTTGATTTAGAGTAAATGAAGGTAAGTAATAAAAGCGTAATAATTGAGGTTTCGTAGGTAGTGCTATTGAGATAGTTTAAAGAGGGTATTTGTGAAAACAGCATAAAAACTATTGGGGGAAGAGTTAGACCTGCTAGAGAAATAAAAGAAATATCTAAAGACTTTTCCCGTAAAAAACCGTTTTTATAGGAGTGTTTAAATATTTGATAGAAGTATTTTATTAAAACTAGGGCAATTAGTATTGGGTAAAGTACAAACCTAAAGGAATAAAGGGTATAGAAATAAGAGATAACTATCTCCATTGAATATTTAAAAGTTTATACGTAGATATAAATACTATTATAATTAGAAGTGACAGATAACCAAATACATTAGTCACACCAACTCGGTCTGCCAAAATTCCGGAGAGTAATATAGGCAGAGCTCCAGAAACAGCCACAATAGACTGCAAAAAGCCAAATACCTTACCCCTGTTTTTGAAAGAAACACGGGATTGCAAACTTGTATTACAAGAAATACTAACAAAACTGTTAAAAAACCCCGCAAGTACGGAAAGAGCGATCCCGATGCCTACAATTAAGGTCACACTGTAATTTAAAAGAGTAAGATGTTCTTCTATCGAAAAATAACGTACTTCAGGTAGTAAAGAAAATCCTAAAAAGGTTAGTGAAGAACCTAGAAGCCCAATTTTTACGAGTCTTTTTCTAGTTAAAAACCCCCCGATTCTAGAAATAAGAGCAGCCCCTAACACCATTCCAAATGCTGCGGGACCAATAAGATATACAGAGGCATCCTCAGGCACTAAACCCAATACCCGGGTAGTTAATCCAGGAGTTAGTGACATAAACATGGCAACCATAATTTGGGACACCCCCATTAAAAGGATCCCTAATTTTAAAGCAGGGTCCTTAGAAACAATCTTTAAACCTTGTTTAATAGAGTTCCAGGGCTTATCTATAAACAGATTTTTATGCCTGCTTGAAAATATACTAACTTTTTTGTTTGAACTTAAAGGTAGTAGTAAACCTAAAAATCCTGCGACTAAAAATAATGAGGCGATAAAAACGAAAGAGCCTAAGTCCCCTACCGATTTTAGTAAAGGACCAGCCCCCATAAACCCTACTACTGCGGAAGAATAAAGGGTTAAAGTAAAAAAAGAATTAGCAGTTATTAAATGCTTTTTTTCTACTAACCTAGGAATTAAAACGGCTTCAAGCGGAATAAAAAATTGCGACACCAAAGATAGCAGAAAGGCGAATAAAAGAATAAAAAAGAAGTTACTGTGTAGAGGAATAAATAGAAGAATTAAAGAAAATCTTAAGAGGCTTATAAAAACCAATGTAGTCTTTTTTCGCCACCTATCAATTAAAACACCAGCCCAAGAACTGAATAATACAGCAGGCAAGCCGTAAGCTAGTATTAGATAAGATACAGATGCGTTACTTCCCGTTTGTTTATATATCTGTATTGCTAAAACAAAATCGAACAGCTTTACGCCGACCTGAGTCAGTATCTGCGCGAACCAAAGATTTAAAAACCCAGTGTTAGAGAGCAAAGTGTCGCCCGGGAATAGATCTAAAGAGAAAGTACTATCCTTCTTTATTTGCATACAAATTTTATTTAACCCTCTCTTTGTACCCTAAAGTATCAGTGTTTATTCTTACCACATCCCCGATATTTATAAAAAGCGGAACCATGATTTCTATATCGTTTTCTAGCTTAGCCGGTTTTAAAGTGGAAGACGAAGTGTCTCCTTTAAAACCGGGTTCCGTATACTTTACTTTAAAGTCCAAAGACTTAGGTAGAAGAATATCCACACAGTCGTTATTATACATTTGAATTTGGTATAGTTGGCCTTCCATTAGAAAGTCGGCCTTGTCACCTAAAATTTCTAAGTCAAAAGCTTTTTGCTCGTAATCTGTAGGATCCATAAACATGCCATTTTTTCCATCTTTATATAGGTATTGAAAGTTTATATTCTCAAGGTCAGCAAGTTCAAATTTTGTAGAAGAAGTAAAAGAGTCGTTTTTGATTACACCAGACATCAAATTTCTAATCTTAACCCTTATAACAGCACTACCTCTTGCCTTTTTCATGTGGCTAAAATCTAAAACTACCCAAGGAGAGTTATCGTGAATAAATACTGTTCCTTTTCTTAAAGCTTGAGATAAGATCATACAATTATAAAAATTTATAGTTACAGCTTTTTAACCTTAGTATTATAGCGCTGGAAAAAGATTGTGTCACTTCGAAGAGATTATAATTAAGAGCACTAAAATAAAGACCAAATGTTTAGTAATTTGCTTCGTAAACAAAGATAGTGGATAATTGTGTTCAAAGAGCCGGAGTGGCGGAATTGGCATACGCGCGGGACTCAAAATCCCGTGAGGGCAACCTCATGTGGGTTCAACTCCCACCTCCGGCACCATGTAAAAGATTAAAATCAAGCATAAGTAAGTAGTTTGGGACAAATATCTCCAGCAGATTATAAAATAGGAGTTAACAGATAGTTAAAGACAAAAACTAGACTAAAAATTATTATCGCCCCAACATAAAAGAATAATATAATATTCTTATATCTCCATACTCCCCATAATTTAAACCGCCCGTAAGCTACCGCCGCAATCAGGGAATCCAGAAATAATAAAATATTTACCCAAAAAATAAACTGCAGAGAAAAAGGAGTTAAAAAAGCACCAGAAAATATGCGTGAAACGGGTAAATAAACTCCGTAAACAGTTAATGAAATAAACAAAAAAATAAAAGATGTAAACAAATAGCTATATCTATAAAAATTCTCCAGTGTATGATTTTTTCTATGAAAAATGTTTGGCAGCATTTTAAACATCTAATTTAAGAATAGCTAAAAAGCCTAAACTTAACAAGAAAATACACTAAATACAATACTAAAGGGTGGAAACTTTAATAAGGTTCAACCCTTAGTTTAAATAGAATAATATCTAATTTTTATAGACTTTAACAAAATGTTATTATTTGTAATCGGCTATTTTTTGGTTAATCCAAGAAAGAAGCTCTACTATTTTTACTCTCTCTTGAACCATGCTGTCTCTATCTCTAACCGTAACGCTATCGTCCTCTAAGGTTTCATAGTCTATTGTTACGCAAAACGGTGTACCTATTTCGTCTTGATACATATACCTTTTTCCAATATTACCTCTATCATCCCAATAGGTGGGAATTTCTAACTTTAAGCTGTTGTAAACTTCTTTAGCCTTAGTTGTAATACTTTCTTTGTTAGAAACCAGCGGAAATACAGCAACTTTGTAGGGAGCCAGTTTTGCCGAAAGGTTTAAGTAAGCTCTACCTTCCTCTTCTGTGTAAGCGTCATCTAAAACCATAAAAAAGTTTCTATCCAACCCCCAGGTTGTTTCTAAAACATGGGGAGTGTATACCTCACCTGTGTAAGGATCTCGATAATCTAGATTAGTTCCACTGTGTTTTTTATGAGTATTTAGGTCATAATCAGTTCTATAGTGTAAACCAGACACTTCGTCAAAACCCCAGCTAAATTTATACTGCAAGTCTTCAGCAGCCTTGGCATAAAATATTAGTTTTGTATGTGGTTTCCATTTAAACTTATCTTTGCTTATTCCCAAAACGTTAAAGTACCAATTTTCTATTTCACCCCTCCACGTTTCAAACTGCTCTTCCCATTTTTTTGAATCGAAAAAATACTGTAACTCCATTTGCTGAAACTCAAGCATTCTAAACAAAAATTTACCTTTAGTTATTTCGTTTCTAAATACTCTTCCTTGCTGAGCTATACCAAATGGTACTTTTTGACGTGTAGAGTCTAATACATTTTTAAAGTCTACGTACATTCCCTGAGCTGTCTCCGCTCTTAAATAAAGATTTTCAGCGTCTTTTTCCACAGAACCAAGCTTTGTACTAAACATTAAATTAAAACTCTTAGCTGGACTAAATTTATTACCTGAAGGAGACTTTATGTTGTTTTCGGATATAAATTTATCCAAGTCGGCAAGTTTAAAATTATCGGTGTCTGGAACCTCTTTTTTGTTTAATTTACACCAATCCTCTATTATATGGTCTGCTCGGTATCTGTTGTTTGTTTTTAAGTCTTCCACCATAGGGTCTGCAAAGCCTGCAACATGCCCGCTGGCCTCCCAAACTTTAGGGTGCATAAAAATGGCTGACTCTATCCCAACAACATTCTCTCTAGTTTGTACAAAATTTTTCCACCATAACTCCCTAATATTTTTAAGCAACTCTACTCCTAGAGGCCCGTAATCATAAACATTGGCCAAACCCCCATAAATTTCGGAGCTTGGAAATACAAACCCTCTTCTTTTACATAAACTTGTGATTTTCTGCATTTTATCTTCCATAAATAAGAAATTTTGAGGAGTAAGAAAAAGTTATGAGCTTTTACCAAACCCTAAATAAAATTATTAATTTTACTAAGGGACGATCAAATTCTAATTAACCGTGGTTCCACCCTAATTGGTAAGAAATGTTTTCCAGTTGACTTACCCACTTAATTTATAAGAATTCTCTCTTAGTTTGCCAAACTAGTCCTTAAGATTCTTAGTTAGGTTCAGATTATAATATACGGACTAGTCAGTCAACAGCTATAAGTTTTTTAAGAGCAGTAAAGAGTTAAGTCTTCTTTCAGAAATTGCCTCCAATAATGAGTTAAAGAAAATATCTATTTTTTTCTGATCCATATTACTTGGGACCATATCACTGTCAATCAGTTTTAGGTAAGGATTGGTGTTTTCGTACTCGTAGTCCCAGTAACCCTCTCTTAAAATCAGGTTCTTTAAAAAAGAATATACTGTACGTTTTGAAGGTTTTTTATTTAAAGAATTTAAAGATTCAACAAGACAAGTATATAAATAATAATCCTTCTCTTCGGTTAGCAGAGACAAAGATTCTAACAAATATAAAGACCAACTCGACACAGTTAAGTTGGCCTTTACTCTTTTGAAGTCATTTAATAGATTAGCAGATTCTATATAATAGAAATCGTCTTTTTTATTTAAACCGAGCGTTACTAAATTTAAAGTATCTAATTGAGGAGACCTCTTTGATTTTAAGTTTCTAACCCCTTTTCCAATACAGGTTATTTTTCCATACTCTTTAGTGTATATCCTATATATACGATCAGCGTCTTTAGAATTTACAGAAGAAATAATTACTCCCTCAGATTTAAGATTCATACATTTACAAGTCTACTGAAAAAGTTTCTAAAACCTGACTTCCAAGTCACTGTTTAGAATCACTTTCTTTTCTTCATTATCTCTAGTCACGGTATAAACTTCGTTATGAATTCCACTTTGTTTTTGAACAAACAACTTGTAGTTTTTTAAATCTACCTCAGAAGGCAATTCATACTCAATAGTAACGTCAGCACTTTCTCCTTCAGGTATACGTACGAAGAACTCTATAAAGTCTAAATTATGATCAGTATCTTCCATTTGCCGAACGTTTATTTCCTGATCTAGGTTTACCTTAGAATCAGCTAGTTTAGAACCTTTAGGAACATAGATACGTACGTAGTCTGGGTAAGCATACAACCAAGAAGGTTCCCACCAGTCAGGTGCTTTAGGATTTTTAATAACTAAATTAATTTTTGAGAAGTTTAAGCCGTCTTTTATATAAACAGATTTAGAAGTTTCTCTTGTTACTAGCCAGTCTCGTTTACCCCCACCAAAATTACTATGCAAAATGAAATTGTAGTCCCAGGTATTATCCGGTGCTGCAATAACTCTTCCAGAATAATTTAGTTCGTCAATTCCAGCTTGCACAACAGGGTCTGTTACATAAATCATTACATCCTTGGTCCCCAACGCCTCTAAAAAGGCACTAGATAAAGGAATTAAGTTCTCAGTTTTAGCATTTAAAACATTATTTAAAATGCTTTCCATTAAGAACATAATGATATCTTTTCTGCCTTGAATTTGTGAAAGATCGGAGTTTGCAATTACCTCTAAATTATATAAAACATTATCGCTGCTGAATTCGGTATCGCCGAAACCTTTGTAGGTACCTTCGTCTGTTTTAAAAGACCTACCCGAAACATTAACAGGACCTAGAACCTCTAATAATTTTTCTGCCAAATGTGTGTTTACAGAAATTACACCATCAACAGGCGGTAGATAACCTGCAGCCCCTCCTTGGTGAATATTCCAATAACGATTAATAAATAAGTCTACGCCTTGAGTATAGTCAGGGTAAACGGAAAGGGCATCTCTAACATAGAGTCTATTAACCCTTAAGTAATCCCTTAAAAAATAAGGGACATTGGTGTTTACTAACGCAGAGTCATCAACATCAATAAAATAGGTATCTACAGACCTCTCAATAGTTGGAACACCGTCTAACACACTAACCACTACCCCAAAGGTTGTAAAACCACCATTCATTCTAAGCTCTAAACTATTAGCCATCAAAACTAGATAAGTCTTTTTTTCACCAACCCCAATTAATGCAGGTAATTGTTCAAATAAAACCTTAAATTTAGGGGATTTTTCTGCCAATTGAGAAGTAACAGCTTGAAGTGAGACTATCTGCTCCCTAACAGGGGTCCCATTTATTGTTTCAGGATATTTTGTTGCGTCTATCTTTTGCAACTCAGTGTCTATCTCCCCAATAAGTCCGGATAATTTAGTCACTTCTCCAGAAATTTTTGGTAAAACCTCAGCAAGTCTTGTTATTCGTTGCTCGTTTGTTAAATGTTCTGCACCTTTTTTTAACCCCAAGTCACTGGCGTAAGGCTCGAGGGTGTCTAAGAACAGATACCCCAAAGCAATACTTTTATCACCAACGTTCATAAGAGTATCTACATCAGTAACATAGTTTTTTACGAAAGGTAGGGTTTTCAGTTTAGGAGATTTAGCGAAATAAACCACTTTGAATTCTTCGTAATCTTTTTCAAAAGCGTTTAAGTTTAGGTTTATCTGTTCTAAATCCTGTGTCTTTAAAGAGGTTTTTAAACCATAGGAGCTATCTTGTAATTTTTTAGAGGCTTTATATATATCGTAGGCGGGTTTTCCATAAATTAAACCCACTATAGCAAGTAAAATTACTATAACTAGTAGTAAAATTCCTACAGATTTAAGTAAAATCTTCCAGGGAAATTTAAAGGTTTTTTTAGAAATACCCGAAACCGATCTATCTGGTAAATCAGTCACTTTAGAATTTTTTAACTTAAAAGAGGGCAACTTAAATTTTGAAAAAGGTAACTTAAAATTAAACTTAGCCTTTGGCGCATAAAAATTTTCCATAATAAACTTAAATTAGTTAATGTGTCTCTGCTCTTATAACGGCAAGAGGCGTTTCTAGCATTATTAGTATATCATTAACAATATCTTTAACACGAGCATAGTAGGCCTCCATTTTAATACGTTTTTCAAAATCAATTTTGCTTCTACCACTAACCTGCCAAAAACCAGTTATTCCAGGCTTTACCTCAAAAATAACATCTAAGTATTTAGCAATATCGGGGTTTTCCGTTCTAAACTTATCTTCTTCGTCAATTTTTAAAGCTCTGGGACCCACTATACTCATATCTCCCAAAAGAACATTTATGAATTGAGGCATTTCATCTATAGAGTACTTTCTAATAAATCTACCTACTTTAGTTACATAAGGGTGATCTTTAACCTTATGCTCACCGGATCTAAGCTGTTTATAAATCTTTTTATTGTTTCTTTCTAAATCAGAAGCGTTTATAAACATGGACCTAAACTTGTAAAAGTTAAAGGTTTGCTTGTTTTTACCAACCCTATGATCTACAAAAAATGGATTGCCATTATCCTCTATATAAATACAAACGGCTACCAAGAGAAGAAAGGGAGAAAATACTAAGAGGGCTATAACTGACACGACTATGTCTAAAAACCTACCAAAAACAGCACAAAATGGACAATTCATTCTTTTAGGAATTACATTCAGGTTAGGGTTTCTAAAATCTGGGCTTAAGCTTAAAAAAGATAACATATCGTTATTTTACAGTTTTAATTAATTGGAGCAAATTATACCTGAATTTTTCTAAAGTATGTAACTCTAGTATTTTTTTAGCCTCTTTTATATCAATAAAATTATTAGGTATAGAATTAATAATAAAAGGAATCTCGGAAGTTTTAGAATAAAATAGAGCGACTTTACTGTTTAAGTATTCCAAAACCCCTCCCGAGCGGTAAGCGACAACCGGCACACCAAAACTTATAGCCTCTAGGGGAGTTAAACCAAAATCTTCTAGTTGAGGATGTAAAAAAACGTGAGCGTTGCTATACAAGGAGCCTAGTTTTTTATCACTGACCCTGCCTAAAAATTCTATATTTTTATATTTTTTAAAATCTTGCCGGGCGCATTTAAGTAAAGGACCACTACCTACGTGTTTTATTTTTAAGTTTGTGTTCTTTAATTCTTCTAAAGCTTGTTTAATATAAGGGTATTTCCATTTATTTAGCCTACTAACTAATAAGATGTAATTAGAAAATTTCTTTCTAGAATGATTGGGGGTTGTAAACGAAATCGGCTGTAAGGGTGGGTAAAGAGTAAAAACATTTTTTTTATCAATTCTCCAAGATTTATCAATTTTTTTTGCAACAAACTGACTTATAGGAACAACTAAATCGGGGCGTCTTGCCGAATAAAAATTGTAAGTTCGTAAAAGATTTTTTGTAATCTTAAAGAATAAACTACCCGTACTATCTGAATTATTTAAAGGTGTTTCCCAAACTTCTCTAATAGGACTAGTGACTATAGAAATATGTTTGGTTTGAGGCGTTGTTATAACACAGTGGGCAAAGCGATTACTTAAAGAAATAACTAAATCATACTCACCTAAATACAGATTTTCAAACCAAAATAATGAAAAAAATGAAGATATTTTATACAAAAATTCACCTTTATTTGCTAAAAAACTTAAAAAAGTAGATTTAAAAACTTTTCTTTTAACTAACGATTTTAAATGATCGTTAGAAATAATTGGAACAAAAATAGAAGCTTTTGGAAAAATACTTACTAGATTAAAAAAAAGACCCTCTCCCCCACCCCTTTGATGTAAGTCATCGTAAATGAGAGCTATTTTCATTTATACGGTTTTGGAAGAATTTTAAGCGCTTTTTTAACTTGACCCAAGGAGCCTTTGTATATTAATAAGGTTGTTTTAGCGGTTTCTGACCATGAATAATTTTTAAGGTTTTTAGGGTAATTTTTAATCCTTAATTCTTTACTAGATTTATTTAAGGCAATAATTTTATTTAAAGCTAAGGTTAGAGATTTTTCAGATTTAGCATCATAATAATCACAGTAAGAGCTTCCTACCTCTAGGTAGGCGGGTATTTTAGAGCAAAGAATTAAACAGTTTAAAGACATGGCCTCTAAAACCTGCAACCCAAAACCTTCTTTTAAAGATGGAAGTAAAACCAATTTGGAACACCTATAAAGTAAATTTAACTGCCCATCTGTAGGATTTGGAAAAAAATGAAAATTTTTATTATTATCAAGACTTACAACTTTTTGCTGTAAAACAGTCATAAAGTAGTCATTTTTACCAGCAATAACCAAAGAAAAATTGGGGTGCTTTTTAAAATAATTGTTTAAAAAATCCACTGTTTTATCCATGTTTTTATGGGGGTGCAGGTTGCCCACATAAAAAAAGTAGGGCCTATTTTTACTTATTTTTTTATCTTTAAAAAAAGTTTCTACCTCTTTAATCTCTGGTTTAGATTTTGGTAGGGGCAACTTGCTATAACCGTTAGTGGTTACATATAAATTACTACTTTTTACCCAACTAAATCTTTGTAGTATTTCAGTTTTTACAGAATTAGAAACCACCAAAATTTTATAACTATTTAAGGCTCTAAAAAGAGCAAGTCTAAAACCAACTCGTTTTAAGGAATAAAGTAAATAACCATGGGTGGAGGCCTTACCAGTTTTATGGGTTAGAATAGTTAAATCGTGAACAGTAGTTACTAACTTTTTAAAATAAAAAATAGGCACATTAATATATGGGACATGTAGGATACCTACCCCCTCTTTGTAAAAGATATAGGGAACAACTAACTGCTCTTTAAGGGAATGCCACCTAACGTTTGTTTTTATGATTTTTACCCTTTGTAAGCTTTTACTACTTAGTAAACTTTTAAAATACGTTACGTCTTCGTTCAATAAAAGTACTACCCATTGATCTTTAGAACTACGCGAGATCATTAGGGGAAGAATATTTTGAATATATCTACCTACACCTGTCTGTTTTATAAATCGTGCATCAAATCCAATTTTCATAAGATTAACTATAAGTAACTAATAAGTAGAATATCACCCTCTACTTTTTAATACCACGCAAAAATTCCATTATGTAGGTTGCAGCAAAAACGGGGTAAGTTACATAAAAAGGATATTTATGCATAAAATGTTTTTTATAAAACATTCTCATAGCATTTGTAGAAAGTTTTCTCATTCTTTTTTTAGTAGTAATTGAAGCAGTAGAAACATTAGTAGAATGTTTTCTAGTACCTACACTTACACCCTTTAAATGCTTAACTTTGCAATTGGGCAAGTAATAAATAAAAAAACCAATCTGCTGCAGTCTATAACAAAAGTCTACATCTTCTCCAAAAACAAAAAAATCTTCATCCCAGCCATTTAGTTTTAAAATAACCTCTCTTTTAACCAGTAAATAGTGGCTGATACACAAACCCACTGCATGAGGAACCTGCATATCTTTATACCCCAAAAAATATCCGCTAAAAATTTTTGATTTTGAAAATACCCTATCCAAATATAAAAAATGAGTTAATGCTACCCAAGGTGTGGGTATGCCTCTGTGCGCATCCAGGTCTAGTTTACCGTTTTCTAGATACAGGGCTGAAGTAACAGCCCCAACTTTTTTATTCTGCTGTAAAAACCTAATATTTTCACTTAAAGATTCTTTAGTGGGAAAAGCGTCACTTCCCAAATATAAAATAAAATCCCCCCTAGATTTTTTAAAACCAAGGTTATAAGCTGCAGAGATACCTTTATTTGTGGATTTATATAAAACCACATTCTTAAATTCTTTACTTACCATTTGGGCAGAACCGTCTGTAGAGGCGTTATCTACCACAATAATCTCGATATTTAAGGGTATTTTGATTAAATTATTTAAGCAAAGTTTAAGAATTTCTTTAGTGTTGTAATTAGCAATTATTATTGAAAGCAATATTTTATTATTAGCACTTTTATAACTCTGCATTATCAATTTTTAATTTATAACTACTCTCTGTACTCTTCAAATTTTATTTTACCTTTGAGTCTTTGAACAATACCAACAGGGTACCCAATCATTTTTGCTACATCCCCAGTAATTACCAAAAAAGGTATAACAAAGTAAGAACCTACATTTATATACAATTTTTCTTTTGGAAAATGTCTAAAAAATCTGTTATAAAATTTTAAATTGTAAATCATTCCCCCTACAAATGCTGGAGCTAACCACACAACACTAATAGTAAAAGACATGTAAATAAGCAAGATGCCTGTTATAAATGCTACGTACCTTATTAAATGACGCCTTAACCAAAGCTTTGCATGCCCGTCCCCTCTTGCGTATTTAAAGTACTGAATAAAAAACTTTTTTAAAGTCTCTCTTGGTCTCCAGCTGCTTAAAGCCTTTGCATTTACTACAAAGTTTTTACCTTTATTTTTAAGCTTTATATCAAAAATTAAATCCTCACAAATTGGTAACCATTCTGGATAACCGTTAACACTTTCCCACGCCTCTTTTCTAAAGGCTATAGACCTGCTTGAAGGTAAAAACTTTTCATCTTGTAATTCCTCTACTATAGGAACAGTTACTCCAGCTAAGTATTTTTCAAAAGTTGTATGTACTTCTGGGATAAAAAAACCTGAAACAACATCAATTTTTTTATCTTGCTGCAAGGGACTAACTAAGTTTTTTAACCAGTCTTTTTGTAGGGTTGCTCCCCCATCAACACTAGCAATAATAGGGTATTTAGCTTTTTTAATTGCAAAGTTTCTACCCGCACTAATGTTTAAACCTGGCTCTATAAAATAAACTAGTTTACCCATGTATTTTTTTGCAAGAGTTTGTAGCAATTTTTGGGTACCATCTGTAGATCCACCATCTACAATAACTACCTCGTCGGGGCAGTATGTTTGATTGAACAAACTAACTACAAAATCTTGTAAACTTTCTTGTTCGTTTAATATTGTAGAGATAACTGAGACGCCGTTTTTCATTTTAGTATCTTTATGGGATTAGAATTTGTAACTCCTATTTTATAAAATATTCGCTTAACTGAAAAAAATATTTGATTATCTTTAATGCTCCACAACCAATCAGTATTTTTGGAACCTTTGTCGTAGAGCAAGTGCCACGTTCCGTCGAAAACTATTATACCCAATAACTGAATAAAAACACTCCATACAACTGTAAAATAGAATAATAAGCTCATTTTTTTACTGTGCATGTACTTAGAGGTAACGAAAGGAATAAGTAAAATTATCAAAAAAGGGATAATGTCAGAAGCCATTCTATACCCCCAAGAATAACCTCCATACCAATGATGCCAAAGAGACAGTATTAATGTATGGGCTATTACTATTTTTGAAGATAGAAAATCTAAATCAAATAACTTAAAGTTTTTTATGGATAAGTACATACCATAAAGTGAGAAAATAAAAACAGGGCTAATAATTAATATACCTTTACTAGGACTAAACCACATTCCTAAAAACCCCTCAACTAAGCTCCCTGTCCAGGTATTTATTTGTGACCCATACCCTGTGTTTAAAAGGCTACCATATATTAAAAACATCAGACTGACTTCAAAAATGATAGGGATAAGGGCAAAGACAGAGTATCTTACTATAATTTTTAACTTAAATTTATTTTTAATAAATATAAAAAACGCAAATACTGCTAAAGAAAGCAGATTTGTGGGCCGGGCAATTGTAGCTAAACCTAAAATAAAACCAGTAAAACCTATTTTGTTTTTAACTAAAAAATATAAAGCCAAGGATATTAACAGATTACTTGTAGTATGTTGCCACAAACCCTGACTGTTAAGGGAGAACATATTTGTGGCAAAGGCATAAATAAAAACTAATAGCGCTATATTTTTGTTACTTAATTTTGCAAAATATACCGATTTTTTAGTAAAGTAAGATTTTAAAAATAAATAAAAGAATGCTACAGCTAAAGCAGCAAGCAAGGCTCCCCCAACCCGACTCATTATGCTAATTAAATTTATAGTTACAGGTAAGTTTAAAAGAACCGGAACTACGTAAATAGGTGTAACCAAAAAAGAAGTAAGCATTGGGAAGGCAGAGTAGTAATGACCCTCTGTAGTTCGTAAATAGTAGGTTAGAGCCAACTTGTCGTCAGGATTAGGATAGTTACTTACAAATAAATCATGGTACTCGTCTAAGTTTAAATTGCCTTGCTTAAGGATACTAAAAGGAACAGCAGATGTGGTAATTAAATCTTCACTTTGTAAGATTAAATTATTTAAGTTAAAAAAATAAACTACAAAAAAGGAAAAAAGATAAACAAACAAGGATATTAAAAATACTTTAGTAAAGTTCAATTTCATGATGTATTTATTTTATACTGGTCTTACGCTGATATGCAAACCACGGATGTTAAAATAGCAGTTTAGAGCAGTATATACCCAGAGCACGTTAATGTGCATAGGGTGTACACGAATTTAGCTAAATTCTCAGAACAGACCTCCAGCACCGGCGATACATTTAGTGTCGCTAATATCGAATAAAATAGCAGAAAAACTTTGGGCATTGGATTTATTGATAATTTTGTAATACTTATTACCGACCTGTTCTAAACCTGTCTCATAAAACTGCTCAACTTTTTTAATTCCTGAAAACTCAGAAAACGCAATTATGTCTTTATTTCCATCCTTACCATAAAAATAAACTAAATAATTTATACCCGAGTTTTTAGCATTTAGTAAGCCTTCACAGGTGTTCAACTTTTTTGTAAATTCCGACGAAGAAAAACCATTTTCTAAATTTACATAGTCTTTGGGGTTAGCTAAATTTCGCTGATACTCGGATAACCAAAAAACAGCGTCGCCGGTTTTTCCATAAGGATAAACTGCAATTACAGAGTTTTTAGGCGTATCATTTTTAATATAAGTAAACACTGCAGGCGGTGTAGAAACATCAGTGAGGGTTATAGGAACGTAAAACTCCATTAAACTTAAAGTAATAAAAGGTAAAAGAATAAAAAACGAGGTTACCCTCCATTTTTTAATTAATAAGCTGCCAAGCTGGTTACTTTTTAACTTTAGTAACTTACTTTTTAGTATTTTTAAAAAGTAAACATATCCAAATCCTGTATAAATTAGTTCTATTAGTAAAATTAAAACTCCCATTCTTGCTAATACTCTAAACATAGGGAATATCTTCCAAAGTATAAAAGAGGGCATATATACTTTATGTAATGAAATAGTAAAGTAAGGTGGCATTGTTAAAACAATTAAAACTATTGCAACTAAACCAAGTATAAAAATATTTAAATATTTCTTTAGTTCAGTATTTTTTTCAACCTCAGCCTCATAAATTCTATTAAAATATAAGTACTTTATTTTTAGGCTTACCAATCTAAAACTTCCCCACTTTATAACTTTAAAAAATTTCAACTTCTTGTATACATAAACTAATCCCAAAACTGCAAAAATAAAATTTATATAACCCAAGTAGCTAGCGCTATGCTCACTTGGAAAATAGTTATAGGTTAACCAATAACCCCAATCGTTTTGTAACCAGTTAATAACTCTAGTAGTAAATCCACCAAACCAAGGGTTTTCTGGACTTGGTAAAAAATAGTACCAAGGGCGAGAGGTGAAATAAAAAAAATCTTCTAGATTCCTCTCTACTCCTTGAACCGAGGTGACAGATTGAGAAAGAAAATAAGTGTAGTAGATATACTTAAAGGCTAAAATAGTAACACTAAGCGTAAAAGTAAAATATAGAATAAATAGTTTCTTTAGTAGAAATATTAATGATTTTATAAGATTACCTTTTTTGTAAATTAACGCCTTAAAAATAAAATATAGACTGTAAAGTAATAGTAGAAAATAACCGGAATAATTAGAAAAAGTAAAAATTAAGGCTATACAGAAGCCAAGTAAAAGGTTAGAATATTTAAACTCTTTTAGCTTAATTACTAAATAAAGAAAAAGAGGTACTACAAAAATTGCAGAGAGAGATAGATGTTGTTCGGACCTGTAAAAGACGAATGGGGAAAAACACCATATCAGGGAAAGACATAAAGAAATATACTTATCTACAAATACCCTAAAAAAACGATACGAAATAAACAAATTTATTATAAACATTGAAACAATGAAGGTATTCCATAAAAGAACATTGGAAAGAAGTTTGGAGATAAAAAAATAAGGAAGCCATAGAGAAGGCTCGCTAAAGACTCTAGGAAGATTATTACCGAATAATCCGTAGTAATTGTCGGAGGAAATACCTATATTTAACCTAAAACTCTCCCAAAATATCCACAGGTTATCTCCTAAAGTACCTATTAAAAAACCCATATATAAGAGATTTTACCTTACTAGTAGTAATAACTAAATAAAACGTAAGTAGTACAGAAAGAGAAATAGTAATAGAGGAGACAATAACCCCTATGTAAAATAAATTTCTTGGCAAAAAATCGACGAATAGATTTCTGTTATCAGACTCACTTATATACCAGGCGTTTTGATAACCATTTACCCTAAAATGTGTTCCAAAAGGAGTAACGCCTTTTATATAATTTAATACCTTCCCAATCTTATTTGAAGACTGGGCGTCAGTAAGTACCCACCCACTACTAAAAGAATCATTCATTGTGAGCACTGTGGAAGTACATTTATTTTTTACCAGGTAAGATTCTGTATCTAAAACCTCGTAGTTTCCCATACAATTGTCCAGAGATAAAGAATTTTGGACATCTTTTACCAAAAAAGCTTTATTATTAGGGATATTTTTAAAGTAAATGTTGCCGGAGGGCTCGTATAAACCCACGGATTTTCTCCGTGTGTAAAGATATATGGAAAATTCTTTTGAATTTTTAGAACTCTTAATAACTTCTCCTAAAGATATAGTGTTTAAAATATCTTCATATTTATCAAATACATTGATGTACTCCAGCTCTCCAGAACGGTCATTCCATTTATACTCAAATACTGCAATCCCAAAACCAGATTTAGAATAATCTAAGTCACCTTTTATTAAGAAATTAGAATCTGGAGTAGGGGCAGAAATGATGTAGTTTTTAATTATACGATTATTTTCCAAAAAATTGGCTAATGATTTTATATTATTTTTTGAAGAAATGGAGCTAAATGAAAGCTTATTTGAATCTAGCATTATAGGTACTTCATCGCCGTAGTTTACTCCTAAAGTATGACCCTCTGAAAAATCTTGTGTGTCATTAATATTTTCAACCGCAATATCATCTAAATAAACTTTTGTACCTGACTGACTTTCATCACTTAATCCTCCTATTCTATAGAATGATTCCACTTCTGGAGTATAGTAACAAACATCATACAAACACTGTTTTATATTTTTTGACTTAAACTCCAAATACTTATTAGAAGTGTCCTGCGACAGTATCTGTTCGTCATAAATTTTGGATCTTTCTACATAAGATACAAATTTTTTGGCAAAATCTTCTAACTTAGAATCGCTTAAATCAGTATTTTTCAAATCTTGAATAATAGAATTAAGCAGTAAATTAAATTGATTTCTAGAATAAGGTCTGTTGTATCTCTTAGCCTCTTCGGAACGCTTTGCCATTAGCCAGATTTTTGTATCAATTTTTTCGCTCCCGCTAGATAAACCCCTAAGTAATAAATACTCTTTAAACCTAACCAACGGGTACTTATAGTTTTTGGGGTCTACATTAGCCTCGGGCCAAGACCAACCTTTATACCACTGGGGAAGTTCTCCAGTGTAATAATTTCTGTCTAAACCTACTATTTTAGTGGAGACTAAGTTAGCTATTTCAGAACTTAGGTCCTTTTCTAAAACATAGCCAGTATCAGAAGAATAGTATGGGGTATTTATTAGATCTATTACTGAAAGGTCGTTATAGGAAGTAAGTTTTTTTATACTACTAAATCTCCCACTTCCTTCAGTAAATTCATACAGAAGTAAACTTTTATCCGGTCCATAGGATTTGACTAGTCTAAACGAAGGATCTTTGACAATGTCATTTAAATTTTCTAGTACTTGAAAATCGTAACCTCCCCAGGCATATTTTTCGTAAACATCTTTATAAGGTTCCTGGTACATCTTTTTATTTATAACTATGTATTTTACCCCAAGTAAATTTATAGCTTTTTTAAAAGTAGTAGTATCCTTATTATAAAGTGAATTCTGAAAAACTTTTTTAATACCTGGAAGATATAGGTCAGCAGTGTTAAAAGCAAATTCCCCATTAAAATCATCTAAACCTGTAAAAGAACTTATTGGAGAAAGCCCAATATAAATATCGTTATCAAACTCATCTTCGAACATCGTCCACGAAGCGTAGCTTAATGGAAAGGATAAAATCCTCTCTTTGGACGGCATTTTATTTAAATCGGAGACAAGATCAAAAAAATATGTAGGTAATTGAACAGCTGTTGTCCTCTCTACAGGGTCTTCAGTTATCTCGGTCGGAACGACAACTTTATTTATTTTACCAGTAATAAAAGGCCCTGCCTGTATAATTACAATCGAAAAAAGACCCAAAATCAGTAAATTTCGGAATTGTTTTTTTAGATACTTGGAAATTAAAACTAAGCAAAAGGATAGAAAAACTGCGTATACCAATACAAAAGGAATAGCAAATTTATTGAAGAAATTTTTAAACATGACCCAACCAGGTACATGTTCTGTTAAGAAGATAAAAAAACTAATCCCCGGATGACCAAAATTTACAACGTGTAGATACAGCGCAAAAACAAATGGGATAAGAAGGAAAGTTAAACTTGAAAGGTACTTGCTCTTTTTGGTATACAAAATATAAAACACGATGACTATTAAAAGAGGATAAACTAAGTTAAGGGGGGATAAAAAAATATTATATCCAATATATGAACTTTTTCCGTATAGATCTAGGCTAGGAAGATTTTGAAGCGCATTCAGTAAGCTAGACTTAGAAGCAATTTGATAAACAGTTGCAGCCGCCTGCGACTTACCCAACACGCTTGTTGTATAATTTGCAGCTTCATTGCTAGTTGTTAGAGATGATACCCAGGTAAGCACCCAATAAAGATTATAAGCTGTAAAAGTACAGAAAAATATAAATAAGTACTTTACACAGAAAAATAAATTAACTTTTCTACGTGCTAAGTAGAGTGCCACGACTATTAATACCGAAAAAGTAATCAAGTACCCAGCAAAAATTGGGGGCGAAGCAAAAGCTATAGAAAAGGGTAGAAGGAGCATATTTCCAAATAGAGCATACCTGTATTTTTTAGTGACTAATCCTTTTAAAATAAAAAAACTTAACATTGGAAAGCTTGCTACAGCCACGACACTGGATATTGGATGGTACCAAACTGTGTAGTAGAGAAGAGGGGAAAAAGTATAAAATAGGGCACTAAAAGTAGAAATTAAAGATAAGTCACGGTGTAATTTATTTAAGAGTAGCTCTAAAATTTCCTTGATAAATAAATACGTAAAAATAAAACTAATTACTAATAGAGTAATTGTCGTGAGAGATTGAACAATCTCAGGTGCTACAAAGCTAAATAGCATGCCTACACTCGCAAAGCTTATATAAAAGAATTGAGGGTTAAAGTTACCAAGGTACCCCGAAATAGAATTTAATTCCAACCCCTGTAACCAATACTGGGGGTAGGCAAAATACAACCGGGAATCATCTCCACCAACATTTATGCCTCTATAAAAAAATAGTAAAATGGCTGAAAATAGTAGAAATAAAGCAAAAATCTTTAATATTTTTTTCATACTATAAATAACCCAAATCGTTTAATTTATTTCTTAAAGTCCCTGTACTATCAAAGTAACTTGCGCATACTAGGTCTATGGGCCGACCAGAATATAAACCACAATCTTTGAGACCGCTATAATCAAAAGTAATACTATAAACATCCTCAACCTTAAAATTTCCATTTTTTAGACCAGAATAAAGCTTGTCTTTTTCATAAAATATTCCAACTTTTTTACCCTCTTCTTTTCTAATCCCCTGAAAGTCTAAACTCCATAGCAAGTCATCCTTAAAATATTTTGGTGACACCAAACCAGATTTATAGTTATAAACTAGAAAAGGATACAGAATACCTGTTTGAAAGTAATGCCCTGTGATATTTATATAGGAGGGATCCTGGTTAGGGTGATTGATGTCCTCAATATATAGAATAAAATCTCCCTCTAAACTGGACGAAAAGTAAATCTTCATAAACTCCAGTATATCTCTCCTAGCACTAGTAGACTGCGAAACATTTCTTAAGGTCAGGTAATTGGAGTATATATTCAAGCTTAAGTAAAATAGGGCGATAGAGCTAACAAAAAATAAGAGTGCTGGTCGAACCGTATTTCTAAATAAGTCATTTGATTTTATTAATATATTTAGGTGATAAATACCTAGAGATAAAATTAAACTGAAGGGGAAAACTCCTATATAATAATACCGGGAGTCTAAAAATATATTGTGAAAAGTCTGAAAAGAAAAAGGCACAAAGGATAGAAAAAAATAAGCTAGGCACCAGAGTATTATCCTCATATGCAAGAAGTTTTTTGATTTATATAGAGTGTATATAAAAATAAGTAGGATAAAAATAATAAGGATAGAAAAGACATAAGATAGGGTTGCGGTAGCAAGATAGTAAACCATAAAATCATACCTATTTCCAAAAGTCTGAGTTAAGGTTATTCCGTGTTCCAGATCTAAAAATTTCTCGGACAAAAAATATAAAATGTTCGAGTCTTGAAAAAACACCTGCGAAAGGGCTTTCAGAGGTAGGGTAAAAAGGTTGTAACAAACTTGGTATAAAGATGTAGTTAACCCGCTACTAGTGACATTCGAGGAGTTAACTGTTAAAAATCGGGGGATAAAGAAAAATAGTAAAGATGTTGAAATAAAGGCGAATAAAATCTTTACCCCTTGTAAGAAAACAGATTTGGAAAATTTTCCTGGCCTAAAAAACCAAAAGCTTAAAGGGAAGAGCGGTAAAAGACCCACGCCCGTCTCCTTAAAGAGGGTAGAAAAAAGAAAAAGGAAAATAGAAATCAAGAGGTACTTACGCTCATCATTCCTTACAAAATGAATAAACGCTAGCAGGGAAAGATTCACGAATATAAAAGATCCCTGTATTGAAAAGGACTGGGCAGACCAGAAATAAGTTTGGTAAGATACGTGGGAAAACATGAAAAACGTTATTGTCAGTAATTTTACTAAGTGATTTTCTTCTATAAACAAGTTTAGAAACTTAAGTAAAACGTAAATATTAAGAAACGCTAGTATAAAAACCCAAAAGGAGAAACCAAGATTAGAGGAACCCCAAAATACCGTATTTAGAATACTATACGTCCTAGTGATGGGGTTAAAGTGTAGAAATCCTCTGTAAGTAAAGATGTCTTTTATCAGAGCCGAGTAACCCTCCCCAATTAAATAAAGATTCCTTCCAACACCATTCCATTCGTCCTGAATAAAGTAAGTTTTAAATATAAGTATATTAGCTAGTATAAATGCTATATATACAAATATTAGGATGTGACTATCTTTTTTTCCTAACCGCAACATAGAGTACCCTCTTGAACTGTAAATTTGGCAAAACACTACTTAGTAAACGTTCAAATCCGATTAGAAGATTCAAGTATAGGGATTTATTAAATACTCTATAGAGAAACTCAGGCAAAATTTGGTAACCTTCAATGGACAGAACTTCTAGCCCAGACTTCTCTAGATAATAATTTAATCCAGCAAGGCTTATCTTAAAATGATTTACACCTAGTTTATCAAAAAAGGAAACAGAATGAGAGTTAGTCACGGTAAATATAAAAATACCATCTCTGCTAAGCAAGCTAAAAATCTTGTCAAACCAGTCACCGTAAGAATTATAGTACTTTAAAACCCTAATCGCGGTGATTAGATCAAAAGTCACGTTAGGAAATTTAGAAAAGTTATATTTAAGGAAGTCAGTGTTAATTACACTAAGCTTACTATATCCTGGGTAATTTTCCTTGCAGAGCTTTAACATTTCTACACTGGGTTCCACAGCGAAAACTTTACTTCCTGTATGTATCTTAGGGGCTACGAAATTTAATATTCTACCATAACCACACCCGATGTCTAGGTAGATAATGGGCCTAGCTACTATGAGGTACTTTTTTATAAAGGACAGTTCGAGGGAAGAAAGATATTTTTGATATAAAGTCCGATCCCATATACCGTTATATTTCTTACTGTAGCTGTCCCAGTAAGACAACTCATTATTTGTCATTTTTAAGAAGAAAATTTAATAGTTTCTTTTGGTCATATCCCTGGATATAGGTAATCCTATAATTCCCTAACAACTCAAAAGCCCGATCAGCTTGGTGATACAGATCTCTAAAGCTGTAGGAAGCGTATATATAACTCAAAGCAAAATTATTTTTAAGAAAACCGAGATTTCTACCGTAAAAATATTCATGTAGTACCTCGCTAGATGACTTACTCTCTAATCCTCGACTTAAGTATATCACTGCGTCAACCTTAGATTTTTTCAGACAGGTATCTATACCCCTCTTCGAAAACACATCCCTTAGATCCCTGTTAGATCCCCTACCCTTATTGACAAATACAGGGTAAGTTCCGTAGAGCGTGTCTGTTTTGGTATCCCAGATTGTAAAATTCTCGGATATATACTCGCCACCACTTTTTAATACAGAAGTCACCAAACTAGTCTTCCCATTTCTACCTTTAGCCAAAATCAAGTAAACTGACCCATTAATTTTAAAAGAGGCTGAAAAGGTTACAAGAAAACCTGCCTTAAGGAGATCAATCTGAATAACATGGAAAAGGTGCCTCCCTAACGTAAAAATATCTCCTAAATTTACCCTTAAAAACCTATATAGAGGATTAAAATAAAATATTCTATTTTTGTAATCATATTCAAAAACAAAACCTACACCTTTATATAAGGGTCTCCTGTAATAAACAGAGTTATTTGTACTTGTATAATCCCCATCAATGGAATAATTGCCCCTCTTTAAGGCTTTTCTATATAAGGACTCTCTATATTTAGAGTACTTAGCTACTGTATAGTGGAAACGGTACTTTCGATCTACTACCCTTGGGGTAATGTTCTTTGTTAGCAATAGAAAATCAACAAGAGGTAGATGTGTTTCTAGGGAAACAAGGCCAGGTACTATTTCTAAATATTTTACTGACATAAAGTAATTAAGTGTTAAATCTCAAAAACATAAATTTATAATTTCTAAATCAGTAAGGATACCTGTCTAACCCTGTTAACAAATAAAAATAATATTTGATCGGTGCCCGGAACCTCGGAATATCTACAAACCCCTTCTTTAGATTAGTAGAACTGATTTTATTTTTCTTTATATTCAAAATTTTCAGGTTATTAATGAACCATTTTAAGGATCGAAGGTAAGACGCTAAATAGGATTTATTTAATTTTAGCAGAAAGTAAAATGAAATTAGTAAACTGTAGAAGTTCAAAAGCAGAAAATATTTTAAAAAGTTCCATGTACTAAAATTTTTGTAGAAGCTAGATAACTTATTTTTAATGTTATGGTACTGGATGACTTCATTATTAAATTGGGAAGAAGTGGAACCCCCTTTGTGATAGCAAAGTGCCGTGGGATAGTACCAACTCTCGTACCCATTCATCCATGCTCGATGACAAAAATCAGTCTCTTCATAATAACACCAAAAATCTTCGTCAAATAAACCTACTTTTTCAATAACTTCTTTTTTAATTAGCATAGAAGCCCCCTTAACAGAAAAAACTTTATAAGGATTATTGTACTTTTGGACTTCAGCCCCTTGCTGGTAACCTTCATGGTATAAAAATGCAGTACCTGTCCAAAAGGAGCCCGCACTGTCAAGCTTACTAGGATCATCCATTAAAACAATTTTGGACTGGGCAATACCACATTTAGGGTATTCTTTGAAAACCTTTATAAAATTTTTTAAGTAATCTTTTTCTACGTAGGTATCATTATTTAGTAAAACAATGTATTCTCCACTAGAAGCTTTATATCCAATATTATTTCCCTTTGCAAAACCATAGTTTTCTTTATTAACTAAAACTTTAACTTTTGGATAATTTTTTTTAACGTAAGCAACACTGCCATCAGTGGAAGCGTTATCCACAAATATTATTTCGAAATCTTTATAGGTTTGTACTTTTAAAGAATCCAAACAACCTTTAAGCCACTTAAGACCGTTATAATTAACTATTATTACAGATATCATCTTTAGGAAAGTTTTTTGTTAACAAATAGGGCGTCCATAATATGGATTGGCCCCTCCCCTTTATCAGAGTAATTACGAAATGCTACTAAGTCAAAGTCGTAATCTGGACTATATAGCTTAGAAAGAAGGGAGGAAAGGGTATAATTTTTGTTATCCTCTAAAGTAATTTCAATTGCTAAATATCGAGTTTTAGCCAAGGTCTTAGGTGCACCATCTAAAACTAAAGATTCAAAACCTTCAGTGTCAATTTTTAATAAATCCAGGTTATTAAAGCCTAAGCTACTGAAGTACTTATCGATTGTCGTCAGTTCGACCTCAACATTACCTGTTTTAGAAATTTGGCTAATAGCACTGTCGTTAGGATCAAAAGACATTTTTAGAACACCTTCCTTAGAGGACATACCGAGGTTATTCACTTTTATATTTGTATATTTAGAACAATTGTTCCTCAGACATTTAAAAGTATCCGGAATAGGCTCAAAAGCATGAATTTTAGATTTAGGAAATAAATCTTTACACATTAGAGTATAAAAGCCCACATTAGCCCCCACATCAAATATTTTTAGTGCCTGGGAACTCCTTAGTCCTGTATAGGAAAGCAAATTCTTTTGTCTAGTCAACATACTTTGGTACCCAGCCAAACCGTATGCGGAGTCATAATAAATTCTCGATTTTCCAAAATTAACATTGGAAACTCCCAGTTCAAATCTTACAAAAAAATGTTTAATTATTAAGTAGTATTTAATAAAAATAAACTCAATTTTTAGAATTAAACTCCACCTATTAGTTGAAAAAAATCTATAATCCAGAAATAGTGACTGCTTAACGAACCAGTACATTTTTTTTATCATAAAGAAATTAGACTATACAAACAGTTATAGTTATAGTAACTATAAAAGCTCTTAGCCTTAAGGTTAAAATTAATAGAATTGAACTCAGATATATTTTTAGCCAGGTCTTCCCCATTCAGATTTTTATACACGACACCCAAACCTTTTTCAGATATCTCTTTGGAAATCTCAGGGACGCTAGAAACCACAACTGGAATACCAGATGCAATATACTCATTAACTTTTAAAGGGGAACAATAAAAAGTCCAAAGTGAATCATTATTATATGGGGCAAGTCCCCACCCCTTAAAATCTTTAAGATAATCAATAACAAAAGAGTGCGGTTTGTCTTTGTAAAGTTTAGTGTATATTCCCTCTTTCCTAACAAATTTTTCCAATTCTTTCCAACCACTGCCCCCACCAATAACCGTAAGGGACATATTTAAATCTTTTAATACTCGTATCATCGCAAGTAGCCCATGCTCTGGAGTGACATTACCAATGTAGATAAAGTTATTATTATTAATTTTTTTATTTTTAAAGGTAGGGGAATCTAAGTAAACCCCATTGGGAACAACAACACTTTTTTTAGTATTCAGTCCTAAGGATATACGTTTTTTTTCAGCTCTGTGTGTGTTAGAGACCACAACATCGGAATACTTGAGAACTAGCTTCTCGACGATAACATAAACCCAGTCTAATAACGCATTACCATAACGATTCTCTGAATAATCTGCCGCAAAGTAAATTATTTTTCGAACATTACCCTTATTAAATAATTTGTAAGTTAATGCAGCCAAAGTGTCAAAATTGTTAGCCCCAATCAAAGTCTTATTTTTGCCGGGTAAAACAGAACAGTAGTAAATTGATAAGAAAAAATCTATTAGCAAGTTTAAAACGGATAAATTTACACGGGAAAAGATTTTTATAACAAGGGAGTTTTTATACACTAAAGTTTCTCTAGTACCGTAGTTTGCAAGTGGGTGATCAATACGGTACACGGTATAATTCTTGTCCAATAAGTAGTGCTCCAAGTAATTTATGGGGCCTTCCATTTTAGTGGAATGCGATAAAAGAATATATGTTTTCACAATTAAACTTTAGAAAACTTACCTTGTAAAAAACCGACACCCCCTGCAATAAATTCCATAGTTAACATAAAAATTGTACCCAAACCAATTACAGGGTTTTTAAACCATAACTTCCAATGTTTATAAAAAACAGGTCGTAAAAAATAAATTGTCTTAGTGCTAAAGGTACTAACGCTGTGTTTTTTCATATAAACGTGAGCCAATTTTGCGTAGTAATTCTTTTTTTTCATTAATTTAAATAGGCTAACATTACCCTCATTGTGAATAATATAAGATTTCGTTCTAGCTTTTTTTGGATATTCTAAATTAATTCGTTCTGGTAAATCCCAATCTTCGGGCCCAGTTATATTTGCGTCGTAACCACCCACATTAACAACAGCTTTTTTTTCAAAAAATCTAGATGCCTCAACAGCTGTATCCCCCTCAATAAAATAAAAGTTTCTTTCAAAAGCCTTGCACTTAGCCCAAAAGCTATCGCCTATAGATTTTTCAGGTACTGTGATTGTTTTAATCTGGGGATCTTTAATCATGATATTTACGCACTCTTCAACAACACCTGCCGTTAAGATCATGTCTGCATCTAAAAGTAACAAATAATCACCACTTGATTTTTGTATACCCATATTTCGATTTTCACTCCTTTCCATACCACCTAAAAAGGATTTTGGAGCATATTTTTTTGCAGTCTCTAGGGTATTATCAGTAGTTTTTTTGTCTACAACTACAAGGGGTTCGATATTTAGGTAGGTTTGATCTTTTATCGATTTTAACAACCTTTCAGCGTGCGCAGATTCGTTGTAGGCAGCAAAAATAATCGATACTAAAGGACTTTTATTAGACATATAACAATAACTAACCTAAACACTTTAATAATGTAACTAATTTACCACAAAAGGAGCAGTATTTGAAAACTTAGCTTTGTAGTCATTAAGATAACTATTACTGGTTCCGTATCTTCCCTCAGACCAACATTTTATTTTTAAGTTACTATAAAACATAACAGGGCCGACATTCCAGTAATTTCCAACACAGGTTGTATAACCACTATCGGTTATTAACTTTGATTTAGCAGAATAAACTTGTTTTTGATCTACATAGGTCTTTTGTGAGGATCTTATAAAAGGAATACCCTTAAACCAAATAAAAAAATATAGACTAAAAAACAACAAGGAAAAAAATATTTTTACACTATCCTTAACAAAAATTTTACTTATAGTTGCATAAACAGCTATAACAGAAACAGGCCACCAAATAATTAAATACCTAGGGGTGGGTGTAAGTTGGGGTATAGAGCTAACTAAAAACATAACTAAAAAGACAAAAAAAGAAGCTAAGTATAAATCGTACAGATCTAAAGAAAGACGCCTTAGTTTTATAAAAACTTTAAACCTAAAAAATAACCCAATTAAGGATAGTAAAATTACTACATAAAATAAATTTTGATAAAAAGATCTAAATACTACATTTATTAGAAAATTAAAGGTAGTCAAAACATCCCCTCCCTCTGCAGAAACCCTACTTAAGGAATTGTGATAAATATTTATAAAAATCCCAATAAATGAAAAATTTACCAGATAAAAAAACTTTTTAAAAATTGTATTTTTGGTTTTAACAGAATAGGTCAGATAAATAATAAAACACCCCCACATTAGGTATATAAACCACAGGCTAGGGATATTAAATCTACTTAAAATTTCACTGTTAAAATTGAAATTTAATTTGTTATTTAAAGTTAAAAAGGGATTAAAAAGACTTCTTTTTTTAGCTAACAGGTATAAATTAAAAAATATTGTAACCAAGTTAAAAGCTAAAATGGAGAATAACAATTTATTTTTTGTAAGTGATATTAAATTTCTTATAAAATCAGGGACATCCAAGACAAAGGTAAACATAAATAACACAACAATAAAGTATAAGGCCTGCATATTAGCCCAAAAACTAATACCCAGTATTACACCTAGACCAATTAAGTTTATTGTTTTAGGTGTTTTTGCAGAAACTATATATTTAAAGAAAAAGTAGTAACTAAAAACACAGGCAAATTCAATAAAATTGTAATTTCCCCAAGATTTAGTGTGAACAACTAAATTGTTTGGCAATTGTAAAAAGTAAGTTAAAACTGCAAGTAGCGAAAATAAAACAACACTTTTACTTTTTTCGGGAAGCATTAATAACATTGATTTATAAATAAACACGGCAGTTAAAAAATTAAATATTAAGCTGTTTACTCTCAAAGAGAATACCGACACACCAAACAACAGCTGAAATGGAGAAAGTAAGTAGGCTTCTAAACTTCCCCTAAAATTTTGATCTGCAAAATATAGGTACTGTTTTTGAAAGGTGACTATGTTGTTAGCCATTACCGACCACATAACCTCGTCGCTATCTAAAGATACGGTATAGAGGGAGAATAATTTAAAAACAGCCAATACTCCAAAAAAAATTAAAAGTAATACTCTATAAAAAGAAATTTTATTTGAGATATTTAGATTAAATTTGGGTAACACTTTTTGATTTTTGTAATACTTTTGGCCAAAGGTAATTATTAGCATTTTTATAGGCCTCTAAGCATAAATGGTTATAAACTTTTTTATTATTTATCGAATTAATAAACTTTGTTGCCATTTCTCTATAATTATTTACAACAAAACCATTTTTATTATCTTTAACTAGTTCATCTAAACTACTACCACCCCTAACAATACTAGGTGTTTTGACTAATCCCGCCTCTAGAACAGTCAGTCCAAAACCCTCCTTAAAAGAGGGGTGAAATAGAAAGTGAGATTGTCTATAAAGTGAATATTTTTTCTTTTCTGAAACGTATCCTAAAAAATTAACATTTTTAGAAATATTTAAATCTACAGCAAGTTTTTTTAGGCTTAAAATATAAGAGTCCTCTCCCCCACCCACAATATTTAAAACAAAGTTGGGAAATTTTTTACAAATAATTTGAGCGGCCTTAATTGCGTCTTCCACCCCCTTCATTTTTACTACCCTGGCAACGAAAAGAGCTGTGGGATAACTATTTTTTGTAACACCAACAGGGTTACTTTTTTGTAAGGTAGAAATACCTAAAGGCAGTATTTTAACATTTAGAGCGGGGTTAAGTTGCTTAACATCTTTAGTAGTAGACTGGGATATTGTCCAAATTTCATTATTTTTATAAAACCTATAGATAAATTTTTCAAGTTGTACGCCTAAAATATTAAAGGGGAAAGGGAACATTTTGGACCAAATTTCTGACCCAGCTACTTCACAAGTTAACAAGACCACTCTTTTATTTTTTAGTAAAGATGCAAAATGAGGGAAGCCGTGAATTTCATCTACAATTAATTTTACGTCGTGGTTTAACCAATATTTTGTTAGTAGGATCCGCCACACACTAAATAGATAAAAAGGGTACCTTAAAATAAACCAAAACAAATGGGTGTTAAGGTTAAAACCAACTCTAATAAAACTGACGCCTTCTATTGTTTCGAATTTTTTAGAATTTTTATACCTATTCGCTACCCAAACAACTTTGTGTCCTTTACTTAACCAGTATTTTGCATACTCAAAAGTAGTTCTTTCGGCCCCACCTTCTTTGGGGTTTTTAATGCATCTCCAATTTAAAATAACAATAAGCATACATTTAGTATAAAGGAAATGTGGTAAAAAATAATGACCTAGAAAAGTGTGTTTATTTAAAGGCCGTGAACCATTTTATGTAATGCCGATTTATAATCGGTTGAAGACAACCAGGTTAAGAGCCTTCCAGTCCTATCTAACTCTCTTATAAAACTTTTAGTAACTTCCCCTTTTCTAAAAGCAGCTTCTGTAGAACGGTATTCCTCTAGATCCATGTACTTATAAAGTAACTCTGGGTATAGGGCGTACAAAACTCCTTCAACACTTAAAGGCGTTACACCTTTTAGTCTTTTTCCTTTTATTAATTTAGAAATACCTAACATATGAGGGGCCATTCCCAAGACTAAAGCGTGTGCTACGGGTCCAGGTCTGCCTCTTTCAATCATCTCTCTGGCATATCGTAAATAATCCAATTCCCCTCCGGTATCGGTCGCAAAGCGATAACCAGTAGGTAAAAAATCTTTGATTGAACCCTCCCTAAAAATATTTACACCAGTAAATTCCTTTAAATGTACTAAAGACTCGTACTCATCTCCCGCCTTTGAATTTTGTCCCCCCTCAACAAATAATAAATTTATTGGGGGTCTATGTGGAAACTCATATAACATATAGTCATTTAAGACACCCAATGCCCGTATTTGCATCTCTATTTGATGAGGCTCACCGTAGGTTGGAAAAAGAACAAAGGTAGGGCACCCAAAATATGTCTCTACCTGTGGGGCATCTTCTATATTAAGTAAACTCTCTACAGCAGGGGCGTCTTGCGTTGCTCTTTGAAAAGGGTCTGATAAACCTGCAAACTTATACAAAGAACGGGTCTCAGGTGCTGAATCAAAATGTAGTATGGGTGCTCCTTCTCTAAGCATAATAGGTTGATTATACAATACTATGGGTTTGGAGTCTAGATTTGGGGTTTGTTTTTAGAAAAAATACTATAAAAATTATTTACAACATTAACTATTTTTTGCTTACTTCCTACCATATCACCCGTATTTACATACATACTAAGTTCTGGGTCAAATTTTTTAACCCTTTTTCTACCATCATCGTAATATTTTAAAATGTGCATTCTATACCAAACAGCGAGAGTATCTGAAACAAACTGAAAAACACTGATTAGTAACGATTTATTTACAACTGTAGAGGGGGCTGTACTAAAGTCAACAAAAACCGGGGCATCGTAAATTTTATAACCTAACCTAGAACACACAGCCAATATCTCCATATCAAAAGCAAATCTTTTTATAACTAGCTTATCTAAAACTGCCTCTAATACTTCACGCTTAAAAAACTTTAGGCCTGTTTGAGTATCTCTAACATTCATTTGAAATAAGGTTTTAACAAACAAGTAGTACCCATAAGTTAAAAGCTTTCTAAAACCAGAGTAGTTTTTAACCACACTAGCTGAGTGTAATTTACTTCCAATAATTACATCGGCCCCATACCATTTCATATGTTCTAGAGCCATTATAATGCCCTGAGGATTGATATCTCCTCCAGTATCAATAAAACCTACAACATCACCTTTAGCCTTACTCATTCCGTATCTAACAGCCTGACCCTTTCCTTTATTAGTTTTATATCCAAAAACTTTAACTTTGCTACTAGCAACTTTTTTTGCATTTTCAAAAGATTTATCAAGCAAAGTTCCGTCTACCACGACTATAATTTCAAAATTATAGGGAGTCTTTAATAACGCCCTTTTTAAGTCACTAACATCTTTAGCTACAGTTTTTTCATTCTTATAAACCGGGGTAATAATTGATAATAGTTTTATATTCACTTTTTTACTAAATAAAATTCTTTAATAAACGACAGAACGTATACACCCAGTATACCAGCACAAACAGCAATACTTGTATAAAGTACCTGTGAAACATTCTGGTTAAATATAAACTTAATGCTTATATATTGTATAAAAGCCCCTAGTAAAGTTATCGAAACTAATTTAAGCCTAGATACCGAAACTAAAAGCCAGGTAAAAACAGCCGTTACAGAATAAAAAAGCATATATAAAGAGTATAAAGGTAGGTATTGCGCCGACCCCAAATACTTATCACCAAACATTAATTTAATTATGTACTCTGGAAAAAAGTAAAAAACAATAAATCCAGCTAAAGACATTAAAAACACCGCAGTTAAACCCTTAAACATTACATCTAAATAACCTTTTTTCTGGTGATATCTCTCAGCACAAATTGGAAATAAAACGGTAGCTATTGGCGAGGCTCCGTAAAATACCATTCGCCCCATCACAGCACTAGACGAGTAAAACCCCGCAATTTCTGCATTAAATAAATGTTTAACTAATAAAATATCGTTATTAAAAATAAGGGTAATTCCCAAAAAACCAAAGCTAGAAAAAAATGAAAAACGTAATATTTTACCTAAATGTTTAGTAGAAAAAAGCCCTACTTTTTTATTTATATTTTTAAACAGTAAATAAAGTGAAAAAGCTTCAAACAATAAAATAAATAACGCCAGTAAAATAAATACCCACAGTAAATTAAGCGAGTAATAGAGCACAATTAGGGCTGTAAAAAGCTTACCTAAAACATGCAAAAAACCAACTAAAGAAAAGGCCTTGTACCTATGGAGGCCTTGCAAAAACGATTTATCGTAAATAAATAAAATACTAATAAAAACATAAAATAAAAAAGGTAAAAACAGTGTTGTGTCAGAAATATTTAAATAAGAAAAAATAAAATCTTTAAACAAATACATTAAAATTACAATTACCAAGCTAAAGGCTAAATTTAGTTTTAATAGCGAGTAAAAAAATAACGAAAGGCCATTTGGGTAATCGTCATTTTTAATTTCGGTAACGGTTTTAGTAACTGAATTTGCAATTATACCTGTAGGCAAGGTTAAAATTGCTTGTA
>JAACPI010000001.1:210574-210841 GCA_009995545.1 bacterium | reverse complement strand
TTTTTTGCTGGGTTTGTCTTGACGAAGAGCATATTTTTGCAGCCGTAAATAGAAAAAATGAAAAAATCCTAAAATTGTTTGGGATATTTCAAAGAAAGGCTGTAATTTTGCAGCCCTTAAATTATAAGCCAAATTGTAGCGATGAAAAAAGACATTCACCCCAAGAATTACCGTTTAGTTGTTTTCAAAGATATGTCAAATGAATACAGTTTCATTTCACGTTCAACGATCAATACCAAAGATACTATTGTATGGGAAGATGGTAAT
>JAACPI010000001.1:209751-210520 GCA_009995545.1 bacterium | reverse complement strand
GGTAAATTTATGTATTGCGGAAAGCTGTATGAAGGCAACCATCCCGCAATGCTCAACGATGATGAATTTAATCTACTTCAAGATATTGTTGAAGGTAGATCAAAAGGAAAATCCAAGAAACACGATTCTGCATTAAATGGACTAATCACATGTGGCGAGTGTGGATATCGCATTACTGTAGAAACTCACACCAAGCACTATAAAAATGGCAATTCACAGGTATTTGCATACTATAGATGCACTAAAAAAAGCAAAGAGTGTAAGTGTAATCAACCATATGTTTCCACCGATAAGCTTGAAAACGAATATGTTGAGGATCTTACAAAGTTCGAGCTTATACCAGAATTTGCTGATATAGCATTCCAAGCATTAGAAGAAGTAAAAGAAAAAGATGACCATGTAAATAAAAATAGCCATGAGGCACAGCAGAAGGCATTAGAGAATATAAACAAAAGAATTAATAACCTTGTTTCGCTTAAAATATCTCCCGATAATTCAGACGGAAGTTTGCTTTCTGACGAAGAATTTGGAGATAGAAAACGAAATTTGCTTATTGAGAAAGAACAGTTGATGAAAAAACTATCTCAAACTGATCCTAAAAATACCGAGTGGGCTAATATTGCAAAAGAAAGTTTTAACTTTGGATTACTAGCTGCAAAAAGATTTGAAAATGGGACCTCAGAAGCCAAAAAAATTATCTTCAATACAATTGGCTCGTACCCAAAGCTAAAAGACAAAAAACTGCAGTACAAAGCCAAATACCTGTTTT
>JAACPI010000001.1:0-209727 GCA_009995545.1 bacterium | reverse complement strand
AGAGGACTTGAACCTCCACGAGACTAGCTCACATGTTCCTAAGACATGCGCGTATACCATTCCGCCACCTCGGCCTAAGTTACTTACCCTATTTTAACTCCATCTTCGACCCGCAAACTCGTCGGATGTCATTTTGCACCAAACTTAACTTAATCCAAACATAACACGACTTAATTGATAATATAAGGTTTATTAGTACCCATATTATACACAATAGAATATAATTTAAGGAACATTTGTTAATTAAAAGTATTAAAGTTAAAATCTGTTAGATGAAAAATATAAAAAAATTCCTAAAAATAAAATATATCTTAGTTTTTGTTGCTGTAGCTATAGTTTCAATTGTTGTTTACAACACAAAATTTAAAGAAAAAGTAATTACGGTAAAAACTGTTAGTTTAGAAACACAAGATGTAATTAAAACAGTGTCTGCAAGCGGGGGAATAGAAAGCAAAGCATCTGCAAGCTTATCATTTGGGGCAACTAGCAAAATAACTTTTATTTATGTAGAAGAAGGTCAATTAGTGAGTAAAGGACAACTTTTAGCTACTGCAGATTCTGCAACTCAATGGCAAAATAGCGAAACCGCTAAATTTTTAAAACAACAGACTATTGTAGATAGAGAACAATACATAGATAACTACGCCGATAATCTAGAGGCAGCAGGGGGGAGAGAAGAATACGAAAGACAATTAAGAAAAAAGAACGATATTGTTAATCAATACGATTCTTCTTATAAAGCATCTGCATCAAATTTAACAGACTATAAAGTATATGCCCCATTCACGGGAACAGTTGTAGGTATAGATAAAAAAGTTGGTGAAATAGCAACCTTAGGATCAACAGTAATAAGACTCGCGGATTTAAGTAGTTTATACTTTGAATCTTTAATAGATCAAGAAGATCTAGGTACATTAAAAAATGGGCAAATGGCCATTGTTAAGCTAGACAGCTACCCTTCCATAGATTTTAAGGGCGAAGTTATCGAGGTTCCTAACTATATTTCTAAAGACAGCGAAAATATTAAAATAAAAATTGGTATTACAGATACCCAGCAAAAAGACATTCTATACGGAATGGTAGGGGATTCAGATATTGTAGTTGAAAGTCAGCAAACAGATACAGCACTTCCTTTTCAGTATGTTATTACTGATGACGCTGGAAGAGACTTTGTATGGACAATTAACCATCAAAATAGATTAGAAAAAAAGTACGTAGATCTTTCATTAGAGGGCGACCTTTATTACGACTTACAAACAGATCTTAAAGGGAGCAAAATAGTATCTATTGAAGATACTAAAGTAACCCCAGAAGAAGGTCTTAAAGTAAACATTGTAGAGTAACTCATGAGTAAAGACATTCCAATATTGGCTGTTAAAGATGTTAAAAAGCACTATGTAGTAGGTAGTGAGACAATTAAAGCCTTAAACGGGGTTAATTTAGAAATAAAGCGAGGAGATTTTACAGCAATTATAGGTAAATCTGGCTCAGGTAAATCTACTTTAATGCATATAATAGGTCTATTAGACACACCAACCAAAGGGCAAGTATTGTTAAAAGGTAAAGACATTAGCAAATATACTGAAACAGAGCTAGCTTTAGCACGAAATAAAGAAATTGGATTTGTATTTCAATCATTCAACCTACTTCAACGAACAAGCACTTTAGATAACGTAGAGCTACCTCTTAAGTACGCTAAAGTTAAAAAAAAGGACAGAATAAAAACGGCTACAGAGATGCTTCAATTAGTAGGACTGGGGGACCGATTACACAATAAAAGTAATGAACTCAGTGGGGGTCAAAAACAAAGAGTAGCCATTGCAAGGGCCTTAGTAAACGACCCCTCAATAATTTTGGCAGATGAGCCTACAGGAAATTTAGATACTAAAACCGGGGATGAAATAATTAAACTTTTTAAAAAATTAAATAAGATGGGAAAAACTATAGTTATTGTTACACACGACGAAGATTTGGCAAAAATAGCTAAAAAAAGAATAACAATTAGTGATGGGCTAGTAGTTAAATAAACTATGAACTTTATTGATACATTTAGAACTTCATCTACAGCTATAAGCGCTAACAAAGTGCGCGCCGCCTTAACTATGCTAGGTGTAATTATTGGTGTTTTTGCAGTGGTTATGATGGTGGCATTAGGCCAGGGGGCTCAAAATTTTATTACAGATCAATTTGAACAGCTTGGTTCTAATTTAATTTTTGTTTCTCCAGGTAAATCAGGGGTAGGCAGAGACCCGGCAGAAGCCTTAACTAGAAATAAACTAGACGATAAACATGTAGACTTAATTAAAACCCACGCCAATGAAAATATAAGTGCTCTTTCTGCTTGGGTAAGCACTGGAAGTACTGTTGTTCATAAAAATAAATCCTATTTTGCAAGTGTTAGCGGATTAGATTACAACGGTAATGAAGTAATGAACTATGAAATAGATAAGGGAAGATTTTTAATAAGGTCAGAAGTAAAGTCTAAAGCCAAGGTGGCTGTTATAGGAAAGCTAGTTTCTGAAGAGCTTTTTGGGCAGTCCTCACCAATTGGTGAAAGTATAAAAATGGACAACAATTCTTATAAAGTAATTGGAACTTTTAAAGAAAAAGGTCAAAACTACGACAATGGCGTGATAATTCCCTATACTAGTGCCAAGAGTACTTTCTCAATTAAAAATTTAAGCGGAATTGTAATAAAGCTTAAAGAGGGAGCTCCTGTTGAAGTATCAATGAATCAAATTAAAAGGGCTGTCAGCAGAGATTTAAATAAAGATGACTTTAGTGTTCTTTCGCAACAAGATATTTTAGGAAGTATTCAAGAAATACTAGGGATGCTAACCCTTGCAATTGGTGGAATAGCAGGCATATCTTTGTTAGTTGGTGGAATAGGAATAATGAATATTATGTTGGTAAGTGTTACAGAAAGAACTAGAGAAATAGGGCTTAGAAAAGCAGTAGGGGCCACGCCTTTTAATATTGCATCACAATTTTTGATTGAAAGTGTATTAATTAGCTTTGGTGGGGGAAGCATTGGAATAAT
Organism: bacterium; assembly: GCA_009995545.1. Classification (GTDB taxonomy): domain Bacteria; phylum Patescibacteriota; class WWE3; order 2-01-FULL-39-13; family JAACPI01; genus JAACPI01. The sequence goes on along the minus strand of JAACPI010000001.1, from coordinate 206,687 downwards.
ATTAGCTTTTATTGCAAACTTTGCAGCCCAAAGTTTTATACGCACAGAAATACCTATTTGGGCCATTGCCTTGGCATTTGGCTTTAGTGTGGGTGTTGGAATACTGTTTGGAACTTACCCAGCCATTAAAGCGGCTAAAAAAGACCCAATCGAGGCTTTAAGGTATGAGTAGAGTAAATCCTTAAGGCACTGATGGAGTTACTGTAGGTAAAGGTCCGAAGACCTCAGGTTCTTTGTAACCGGCTCTTTTACAAGCATCATTAAAATGAACTTGCTGATATAGATCACCATAGGGGTGGGAATTAGCCTCATTAGTGTAACCAACTCTATCCAAACCAGTAAATAAATCCCAACATTCTGCAGGAAATGTATAACCATTTATTATATGATTAACGCTGGAGTTAACCTCGCCACTACAACCTCCTAAAATGACAGATGACGCAAGCAGGATAGAAACTAAGGAACACTGCAGATACTTTGTTGAAACATAACGGGTTTGTTCTAAAAGACGATTTAAGGACTGAGTAGCCGAGGAAGTATGACCCCCAAGGGCACTTTCATCGGAAGGGGAGAGAGGGGCGTGATGTAAAATATTTAACTCCAAACCAAAACCTACTCGGTACATATTAAGTAAGTATTATAATATAACTATAGGATATTTACAAGCATTTTATTTTGTAAGTTCAAAACGTAAATTAAGTTATTTTTTAACCTAAATAACAACAATTAAGTCGCATAATTCTTTATTGGAGTTACCGGTAGATCCCCATCTTAGGTTAGCTATACTCTTTTGGGTCTGTTATAATCCTTTGTAGACTCTATAGACGCCTATTTATAAATAATTAATTTAAAAAGCGAAGCCATGAAATTAACAATAAAAGAACTTTCAAATAAGGTTAAAGAAGTAACATTCGATATCGACGCAAAAGAGGTATCACACGAATATGAACACGTTTTAGTGCACTTTAAGGATGGGGTATCTGTAAAAGGCTTTAGAAAAGGCAAGGCACCAAACCACTTAGTTAAAGAGAAAATAGATAAAAACAAATTGGATCAAGAAGTTTTACAACACCTGTTTCCAAAAATTGTAGAACAAGCAATTAAAGATCATAAAATAATACCTATAATGCAGCCTAAACTTAAAATTACTGAATTAAGTGACGGTAAAAACTTTACAGGAACACTTACGTTTGTAGAAAGACCTGAGGTCGAGTTAGCAAAATATAAAGAAATAGCAAAAAAGGCTTTAAATGAAGTAAAAAAACTTGATGAAAAAGAAAAATCAGAAAAAAAGAGCGAAATAGTAACTGCTAAAAATATGAACGAGGCAAAACAAAAAGCTAAAGAGGGAGTAAAAGAATCTAGTGAAAAAATTGACAGTACAAAGCAAGAAATCCCGATGGAACAAAAATTGCTTATTCAAATTTACAACCAAATGGTAGATAAAAGCAAAATTGAACTTGCTGAAATAATGAAACAAGAAGAGGCAAATAGGCTTATGGGACAGTTTTTAAATCAGCTTTCGAGATTAGGTATTCAATTAGAAGACTACTTAAAACAAACTGGAATTAAAATTGAAAAAATTAGAGAAGACTACGCCACACAGGCTGAAAGATCACTAAAATTAGAATTTATATTAAGCGAAATAAGCAAAGTAGAAAAATTAGAAATAGACGAAAAAGAAATACAAGCTGTTATTGATAACACACCTGATGAAGAGCAAAAAAAGATGCTATCAACACCTGAGCAGAAGTACTACATAGAAAGTACCTTACTTAAAAATAAAGTAGCAAGGATGCTTTTAGACATCGCGCAAAAAGCCTAAACTTATTTAAATCTTAGTAATTAACTGTAAAATATAAGTATGAAAAATAATACATCAAAAGCTCAATTAGTACCTTACGTAATAGAACAGACGGACAAAGGAGAAAGAAGCTACGATATTTACAGTCGACTTTTAAAAGATAGAATTATCTTTTTAACGGGAGGAATTGATATGGCTGTAGCTAATACAATTATTGCACAGCTTCTATTTTTACAAAGTGACGATAAAGAGAAGGATGTACATTTCTACATTAACAGCCCAGGGGGGGAAGTTTCTGCAACCTTAGCTATATACGACGTCATGCAACATATTAAACCGGATATTGCCACCTATTGTATAGGTACGGCTGCCTCGGGTGGATCCATTTTAGTTACGGGTGGAACCAAAGGAAAAAGATATGTATTACCTCACTCGGAAATAATGATTCATCAACCTCATGGTGGAATGAAAGGTCAAGTAACCGATATAAATATTTACGCAAAATTATATCAGAAGCATAAAGACCAATTAACAGATATATACGTAAAACACACTGGTCAGAAAAGAGCAAAAATCGTAGAGGACTTAGAGAGAGATTTTTGGCTACAAGGTAAAGACGCTGTTGAATACGGTTTAGTAGATAAAGTTATAACCAAATAAAAAACAGGGGTGGTTAGCTCAGCTGGCTAGAGCGTTGCATTGACATTGCAGAGGTCACAGGTTCAAGTCCTGTACTACCCACCACAAAAAATTAGGTAGGTTTTACGCGTGTCGAGCCGCACTACATTAGACATTTGCCTTAATTTAGTAGAAATTTTAGCCGCTTGGATGCAAAATCATACTTATTTAAGACAGAGAGACTACATACAAAACTAGAAAAATGGATGAATTATTAACAATAGATCAAATAGTCGATGCTAAAATTTCAGAGGTATTAAAACAACATCCTATAATTCAGGAAGCATACGATTATATAGAACAGGAACATTCCGCAAGACAATACCACAACCTAAACCATACCCAAGACGTTGTTAAAACCGCAGTAAGGATATGTATGGAAGAAGGAATTTCAACTGAAGAAACAGTTAACATATGTATATCCTCAGCGTACCACGACTACTTTCAAGGACCAGATCACGAAGAAAAAAATGCTAACTTTGTTAAGGATAAAATGCGCGCAGCAGGATATAAACCCAAAGACATAGAAGAAGTAGTTGGAGGAATAAAATCTACCAAAGTAGATGGAAAATTGAATACAAGAGATACACCGACAAATAATATTGAAAAAATAATTCAAGATGCCGATGTGACAAACTTTGGGAGGGGAGATAATATTGCCCTATTCTTGGCCTATTATAGGGAATTAATGGGTAAAGAGTATGAGTTAGACGAAATATCAAGAAGAAAAGCCTTTTTAGAAAAAACTATTAGTATATTTAAAAATCATTCTTGGAATACAAAGTCCGCACAAAGTTTATTCGAGAAACGAAAATTAAAAAATTTAGCTATTTTAGAACAAGAGCTTAAAGTTTTAAATACACCTGTATAAGGATATAGAAAAAAGGTTTTTTTAAATATAAAATACAAACATGGCGTTAGATAAAAATATTAAAATAAACACTTCTTCAAACATTAACTTTGTAATGAATGGAAAGCAGATTAAAAGCTTAGACGACCTTCCCAGTGGAATTAGTTCTATTGCAAAACTAATGTTTGGGGGAACTGCAATTAAATGCCAAAATCAGGGTTTAAATAAGGTTATTCAATCACTTTACAATAATCCCGAAGTTAAAAAAGCAATTCAAAATAAATCCCTAAAAATTGACCCATTTAATAAAACTTTTTCATATAACGGAAAAGAAATTAAATCTTTGGAAGATATACCCGAGCCATTTAAATCCATTGCTAGTAAAGTGCTTACGGACGAAAACAATAACCAAGTTCCTGATTTTATAGAAGCTCAAATTCAAAAAAAGACACTAAACAGCGCTTTAGAGAAGCAAGAGCCTATTAAGGCTAACATACCTTTAAAAACACCAGAGCATTCTTATAAACCACTTAACGTAGCGGGAAACCCACTAAACAAGCTGCAAGCTGTATTGTTGATTATTACAGTGCTTATTGTTTTATTTTATATTTTTGCCAACGCTTAGGCGGTATAAATAAAATATCGTCTACGGCGTTGTGTGGTATTTTTTTGAACCTGAATTAGACTAAACGCACCGTTATTATTCATTCTACGTAACTAAATATGCTAAAATACGCATAATGCCTAATGGAATTAATGCACCTCAAGAGAGTAATTACAAAAACGAGGTTGTGGTTAGTTTGTCCGGAGTAGAAAAAGGTAGAAAAGACAAACAAATTACCCTAGAAATAGACCCAGAAGCGGGTCCCTATGTTACCCTTTGGGGTTTCACTGACGATAAATCACAGTATGAGCTAACTAAAGCCCCAGAAATATCCCCACACAAAGAACAAAGATTTTCACACGATGAAATTATTAATCAGCTAGAACAAAGAGGGGTCAGTGAATTAGCAATATCGGCTCTACAATTTGTTCCAGATTATTTAATAGACGAAGCCCTACATTACCTCGATACTATAAAAAATTTTCCTTTTAAAACTGAGGACATAACATTTGTAGGCCATTCTCGAGGCGCTAGTGCGCTCTTGGTTGCTGCCTTAATAGAGCCTAGAATTAAGAAACTGGCTATACTGTCACCAACGCATTCAAACCCTAAAAGTAAGAACGAAAAGGAAAGTTTAACAGATGAAGATGTATCTCTTGATCAAAAAATTAGACAGGAACATGGCCACTGGAGTGCTGAGACAATGACAGAAAAGCAACTTGAAAAACCAGAGTTAAAACCGACACTAAGATTTGTGCAGTATGTACTCAGAAATATTCCAGAGACTCTTAAAACTTTACAAGCATTAAATAACTTTGAATTCGAAGGGGCGTTAGAGATGCTAGCCTGGTTATCGAGAGAGTCTAAAAAAAGCCCAAATCAAGACCCGGGTAAAGACTATACTAATCGTGAGATCTTGCTGGGATTTCCGGAGTATGATGAAAACTTTGATTACACTAATTCTAAAGATACGCTAAAACATTTAATCGCTTTAAAAAAAGAAGAGGATCTTAGAATTAGAGTGCATGTGTTAAGAGGTACCCATGCAGGACCCAAGAACTTAAAACAAGCTAGAGTAGTTGCCGCGGCACGGCAAGTAAATCAAAATTATAATGCTAATAGCTTAAAGTAATTATGGACAAAGAAGAAATAAATAATCAAGTATATTTTGAAGAAGGTAAAGGCCCCGTTTTAGTCTTTGTCCCACCTTGGATTGGAAACCATTTAACTTTTCAACCTATGATTTCTTACCTTAAAAAAGACTATACTTGTAAGGTCTTGGAGATACCCGGCTACGGGTACTCTCCGGAATTTAAAACTAAAAAACACAATATTAAAGAATTTGCCCAGTGCCTAGATGATTTTATAATCTCAATAAATGGCTCAGAAGAAATTATATTAATAGGGTGTTCTTTGGGCTGCGCAATAATCCTAGAAATGCTCCATAAAAAATTGGGGGCCGAGATTTCCAAACCCAAAATAGCCGGGTTGGTGCTTCTTTCACCCCTACTTCACAAAATGGAACTAGACAAAAAGGGCAAAATACAAGTGCACTTTATTTTAGAAAAAACTCCAATACCATACCTTCTAAAATGGCTAAGCAAATTTAAGTTAGGGAGAAAAATAGTATATTATTTTGGAGACGATAATACTAGATCTGTTACATTTAATAAAATAGATAAGTATGCCCTAGAAACTCTAAATCTAATGTCTGTTAAGTCTATTAGAGAATCTACAATCTCTGCTCTAAATTATTCTTTACCCGAAAATCTAAAAGTTAATATTCCTACAACAATTCTATATGGAAAAGAGGATTGGTTGTACCACAAGGTTAAACCCGAAAGTTTTTCAACACTTTTCCACAACACTTTTTCTTGCATAGGTTATCCAGGTGGTTTTCATTTTTTACTAATACAAAAGCCCAAATTAATGGCAAATGCTATCAGGAAATTTTCTAAAACACTACTCAAATAAAAACCGCTCTATACTTTTGTTTAAATCAACCGGATTATTTAAAACAATAATATGATTTGCTTGTTCAACAATATCAATCTCAGAATTCTTAATTCTATTTTTTAAACTTAAAGCAACCTCAGGTGGAAATACACTGTCCTTTGATCCCTCAACCACCAAAGAAGGAATTTTAATAAGGCTAAGTAACTCGGTCGCGTTAAAGGCAGTTAATTCGTGCATTATCATAAAATAACTTTTTAGAGAGGTGTGTAAGATATCGGAAAGCACTCTGTTAAAGTCCAGGTCCGCAGTACCAAAGAATTTGTCAAAATTCGCGTGTTTGGAGATATGTTTGGTAGATAAATTTTTACCTAGAAAACTAAAAAGGTGAGAAAGTAAGGTACGTTCAATCCGATGTTCGCTAAAAGCAGGTATTTTGTAACTGGTATCGATTAAAATCAGCCTTTGAGCCAAAGAAGGGTGCATAGCTGCAGCCGTCATAGAAACCATACCACCAAAACAATGACCAACTAGATAAAATTTTGAGATATGGTAGTGATTAACCAATGACAGCAGGTCCTTAACAAAAATTTCTACTCTGTAATCTTCAAAATTAGTGGGCCTGTCAGATAATCCGTGACCACGTTGATCGAAGGCAATGCTGGAAAAACCAAGTTTACTAAAATGAGCTCTCTCTTTTTGCCAAGCAGTTAAGTCACCACCAAGACCATGTAAAAATATTATCCATTCAGGTCGGTCCGCCATAGTTACAGAGTGGAAAATTTTCACACCCTTGTAACCGGTTACATAACCCTGATGTGATGAGGTAGGCATAGTTTTGAGTATTGATGGGTAAGCATTATTATTAGTATATCTTAAACAAATACAATACGGTATTAAAAAAACCTACCTATGGAAGTTAAAATAATAAAATCAAAAAAACGTTTAAAGTCTTTTTCAGCTAGAATATTAGAAAACACACTTATAGTAAGGGTCCCTCATTGGTCACCGCAATTTTCAATTGATGAATTTGTAAACAAAAGTATTCAATGGGCAAGCAAAAAGACTAAGGGCAGGACTACAATAAGCCTTAGTAAAGGCTCCAAGGTAACTATGCTAGGAGCCGAATACCTAATTGAAGATGCAATTAAAAAAGGTAGAAATAGAGTCAGTATAAAAGATAACCTAATAACTATTGAATACACAAAAACCCCCCACGAAGCATTTATTAAATATGTTAAAACAGTACTAAAAAACTATCTGCAGATAGCCTCTAAAGACTACGCAGAAGAAATTGACGAAATATTTAATAAAATTACTGTAAAAAGGGTTTCTAGCATCTGGGGAAGTTGCTCATCCAAACAAAATTTAAACTACAATTATAAACTTGCCTTTTGCCCATTATGGGTAATTGATTATGTTGTAGCTCACGAAGTTTGCCATTTAAAGCACAAAAACCATTCTAAAAGGTTTTGGGACTTAGTTGAATCCCTACATCCTAAATACAAAACTGCAAAAAAATGGTTAAATGAAAATGGTAGCAATTTAAGCCTTTCTTAATGAAACAAATTATAATTCCGTTAGCTATAATATTTGGTATTGCAGTAATTGGCTTTACATACTTTACCGTCGTTGCAGTAAGAGGGAAAAGTAGCGGGAATATAATCAACACAAAATTAAGCGGTAATCAAGAAATGCCCACAGAAACTGAAAAATTAGCGGATCTAGTTAACATGGATAACCAAACTTGTGAGATAGATACTGAAAACATTACAGCAACTATTAAAATAAAGGGTCGAAAAACGAACTCTACTGTAACTTACAAATCTAATTTAAAAACCTACAAAACAATTATAGCAGGCAATACTATGTATACCTGGGAGCAGGGGACCACAAATGGCGCTAAGATAGTTAAAGATGGTGATAAACCCGCACTGCAAAAAGAATTCACTAATGCTTTAAAGCCGTTTTTTGAAAGTGCTGATTTAAAGTGTACTAGTACTCAAATTAGTGAGGTAGAATTTACCCCACCTAATGAAATGAATTTTATAGACATAAACTCTTTAGTAAAATAATAGGGAGTTAACATATTCAAAATAAACTCATACTAGTGTATGTTTATTGTATGCAGGCAGTAAATACTAAAAATAAAAAACCCTCAGGGTATAAAAATTTTTTACTAGAAGTTGAGATTTAATAAGTTAGATATTCAAAATGCAAAAATATTCAAAATTATTTGGAAAAACTAGGAGAGAAGCAAAGAAAGATATGAAATTTGCCTCCCACAAACTTCTCTACAGGGCAGGCTTTATTAGAGAACTTGCCGCAGGAAGACTGGAATTCTTACCTTTAGGTTACAGAGTTTGGAGCAACATAATAAAGCTTATAGATAGCGAAATGACGGCTATTGGATCTCAAAGAATGGCTATCCCTCTACTTCAACCTATTGAGTTTTGGAAAAAAACAAACAGAGATGAAGCCTGGAAAGGTTTACTAATGACTGTAGAAGATTCTAAAGGAGCTGAATTTGCCCTAAGCGCCACTGGGGAAGCTGTGGTTACTGAGATGGTTGGGGCAGAACAACCAAGTTACAAAGACCTGCCAATAATTATTCATCAAACTATTGCAAAATTCAGAGACGAAAAAAGACCAAGAGGAGGACTGTTAAGAGCACGAGAATTTGTAATGAAAGATGCTTACTCGTACCATGCAGACGAAAAAGATTTTATGAAAACCTATCAGGATTTTTACGAGGCCTACTCTAGTATTTGTAAAAGACTAGAGTTGCCTTTTTACGCAGTAATTGCAGATAACGGAGCTTTGGGGGGAGATTATTCTCACGAATTCCAAATTCCAAGTAAATCGGGAGAAGATCGAATAGTTAAATGTACCAAATGTGATTATGCAGCAAATATTGAAATGGCAGAATTTGTAAAAGAAGAAATAAATAAAAATGAAGAAATTAAGGAGCTAGAAATAACTGATCAAAAGTGGGAAGAAGCACAAAGCATAAAACAAATGACCGAATTTTATAAAAGGCCAGAAAGTAACATGATAAAGACAGTGGCTTTTAAAAGAAAAGATGGTCGATTAGTGTTGGCAGTTTTAACAGGAAACCTAGAAGTAAACTCCAGTAAACTTGCGAAAGCAGTAGGAGAATCAGAATTAGAAAAAGCTGAAAAAAAAGATTTAGACAACATTGGAGCAATTGCAGGAGCACTACACGCCTGGGGGTATGAAGAGCACGCAGACAAAATAACTTATGTAGTTGATGAATCTATTGTTAAATCTAAAAATTTATACGGTGGAAACAAAACTAAGACCACTGATCCTAAATTTGTAAATTACGGAAGGGACTTCAAACACAAAATAGAGGCTGACATAGCTGATCCCGGAGAAGGATCTATTTGTACGAAATGTGGCGGTAAGCTTAGTTTAATTAAAAGCATTGAGTTAGGCCACATATTTAAGTATGACCACTTCTATACAGAAAAACACAATGGTTATTTTGTGAATAAAGAAGGTAACAAAAAACTTATGTTTAGTGGAGCCTACGGAATAGGTATAGGTAGAACTCTAGCCACAACAGTTGAAATTCACAATGATGAAATGGGTATTATTTGGCCAAAAAGTATCACCCCATTTCACATTCATTTTGTAACATTGGCCGAAGATAATAATAAACAAGCGGGAGAGGTCATTAAAAAAATAGAGAATGAGGGGTTTGAGGTGCTGTGGGACGAGCGGGATACGGGTGCAGGTGAAAAATTTGCCGATGCGGATTTAATTGGTCTTCCAATAAGAGTTGTGTTAAGTAAGAGAAGCCTAGAAGCAGGGGGTTATGAGGTTAAATTAAGATCAGAAAAAGAGAGCAAAATATTAAAAGAAGAGGATTTGATAGAATTTATTAAAGCCTTTTATTCTTAGTTTCAACAAGGGCAGTATTTACTGCCCTATACTAAATCGGGAGTATCTTCAAAATAGCTTATATCTAAAGAATCTCCTACTTTGTAATCACCCACGGATTCTCTTATTAAACTACCCATAACTGCTTTTGTTCCAAATTTTGCGCCCATATCTCGGGCTAGGGCCCTAACATAAAAACCTTTACTAGTTGTTAAAGTTAATTCAACAAAAGGAAAGTTTTTGTTGATCAGTTCTAATTTTTTAGCGTAGTCTGTTTCGGTATTTAGCATCTCTGTAATGTCTTTAGGAACAGCATCTTTAATTGCTAAATGCGCATCGTTAATTATAAACTTTTTTAACTCTACCTCTTTAATCGGTAAACTTGGCGCATCTGCACCGGTTCGAGCATGTTTATAAAGCTCTTTACCGTTTACCTTTACAGCAGAGTAAAAAGGCACCATTTGCTCGTGAACACCTATTAAACTCTCTAAATATAAAGTAACCTGTTGCTCATAAATACTTAGTTTAAACATATTTTTATCTAAGGTAAAAGGACCCTCTAAGTCTTTGGTGGGGGAGTCTATCCCAAAATATATTCTAGTTTTGTAAACTTTTTCTAAAGTCATAAAATAATCTTGTTTTTTTGTCATATCACTAGCTAAAACAATTAGCACGCCACTTGCCAAAGGGTCTAAGGTACCTGCATGTCCGAATTTTTTAAACCCATATAGAGATTGAAGTTTATTTAAAATATCTCTACTGGTCCAACCAATGGGTTTATTAATATTTAGTATACAGGGTCTTATTATTGGCATTTTGCAAACTGGGAATTAATAATTAAAAAGAACAATTTATAGAGCAATTATAACGTTATAAAAACAATGTGTCATACAATTTTGGTGAGTAGCTTACCTAAAGCAATTAACTTTAATAATAGTGCTTTATCAATTGTTAATTAGGGTCATTAATGATATATTACCGTTAGTGAAAAGCTTATACTCGACAACAACTTTATACAATCTAAGAAAAACAACCCCTCGTGGGTATTAGAATTTTGATGCAATCTATATTCCTTATTTTCAAACTTTTTCGATTAAAATTTAAAATTTAAATGTATGAGTGATCAAAATAACCAATTATATAAAGTAAGGCATAGTAGCGAGCATGTCCTCATGATAGCTATGAGAAACTTAGGATATAAATTCCATATGGCCATGGGCCCTGCTACTGATGATGGGTTTTACTTTGATTTTGAACTGTTAAAGGGAACTTTAACTGAGGAAGACTTTTCTAAAATAGAAAAAGAGATGCTTAAAGTTATTAAAAGTGACCAAACTTTTATACAGAAATATGTAAATGAAAAAGAGGCACGAGAAATGTTTAAAGGAAATCCTTACAAACAGGAGTGGGTAGCTGAAATTATAAAACGTGGAGAAAAAATTGGAACTTATACCACAGGCGACTTTGTAGATATTTGTGCAGGTCCACATGTTAAATCTACAAAAGAAATCGGCGCTGTTAAATTACTTTCTATAGCGGGTGCATACTGGAGAGGGAGCGAGAAAAATAAAATGCTAACTAGAATTTATGGCACTGCTTTTGAATCTAAAGAAGAGCTTACAGAGTATTTAGCACTTTTAGAAGAGGCTAAAAAAAGAGATCACCGTAAAATTGGGGCGCAGTTAGACTTGTTTCATTACAGTGATAAAGTCGGACAAGGATTAACACTATGGACCCCAAACGGCACTATTGTGAGAGACCAACTAGAAGATTGGGCAAAAGAAACAGAAAAAAAGTGGGGATACGTTAGGGTAGCTACACCTCATATTGGTAAAGAGGATCTATATATAACAAGTGGTCACCTACCATACTATAAAGATGATATGTATCCAGAAATGGAAATTGAGGGAGAAAACTACTACCTAAAAGGTATGAATTGTCCTCACCATTTTGAAATATTTAATAGAACACAGTATTCCTATAGAGATCTACCGTTAAGATTCGCGGAGTATGGAACTGTCTATAGATACGAACAGTCTGGGTCACTTTTTGGTTTAATGAGAGTTAGAGCTATTGCCCAAAATGATGCCCATATATTCTGCAGTGAAGAAGATGCAGAACAGGAGTTTTTAGATGTAATTAAACTACACGAGTATTACTACAATACTTTAGGGTTAACTAGGGACGACTACTATATAGTAATAGGTTTACCTAGCGAAGAGAAAAAAGATAAATACCACGGAGATAAAAAACTTTGGGACAAAGCAGAAAAAATGATGCGAAATGCGATAGAAAAGTCAGGTATTAAATGTATCGAGGATATAGGTGGTGCTGCTTTTTATGGGCCAAAAATAGACTTTAATATTAAATCGGCAATCGGCAGGGAATTTAGTATTTCTACAAATCAACTAGATTTATATATGCCTACTAGATTTAATTTGCAATATGTAAATGACAGGGGAGAAAAGGCTATGGTCGCAGTAATACATAGAGCACCTTTAGGAAGTCACGAAAGGTTTATTGGGTTTTTAATAGAACACTTTGCAGGTGCTTTTCCCGTTTGGCTACATCCAAATCAAGTAACAATTATCCCTATCTCTGAAAAGCACGTAGATTATGCTAAAAGTATAGCTAAAGAACTAGATCAATCTGGAATTAGATACAATATAGATACCAAAGATGAAACAATGGGAAACAAAATAAGAAAGGCGCAAGAGCAAAAGGTACCGTATATGATAATTGTTGGGGATAAAGAATTAGATGCAAACACAATTAGTGTAAGATATAGAGATGGAGAACAAGAAAATGCTATTAAATTAGACAAATTTGTTAGTCAAGTAGAAAAAGTAATAAATTCCAAAAGTTTAGGTTTAAAGTAAAAATATATGCAAAAAGCTTACCACAAAAGAAATTTTAGAAGTTTTAATATTAAGGAAGAAAGATACGTAATAAACGAGCAAATTAGAGGCGATAAAATGCGGGTAATAAACGGTAATACAAATTTAGGTTTAATTACCAGAGAAGAAGCATTAAGAATTGCCAGGGAAGAAGAAAAAGATTTAATATTGATTGCTTCGCCTGTTGGACAAGATCCTGTGTGTAAAATAATGGAGCTTTCTAAATATAAATACGATAAAAAGCAAAAAGCACAAAAATCTAGAGCAAAAACCAGGCAACAAGAACTTAAAGAGTTTAGAGTAGGGGTAAATACAGCCGAAAATGATATATTAGTTAGAATAAATAGAGCTCGAAAATTTTTGCAAAGAAAAGACAAAGTAAGATTTACTCTTAGATTTAGAGGAAGAGAAGTAACCCATGCCGAGCTCGGCCACAAAAGACTAGAAGGCATTGTTAAAGAGCTTTCAGATATATCTAAAATTGAAAAACCGATCGACAGAAAAGGCATGCAAATGGATGTGACTTTAACACCAAAAACCAAAGCCGAATTGTAATATAAATATATAAGTTGTAAACTACAGTATAAATTGCTTTACATAGGCATAAATTACCGTAGAATAGATGCGTACTACAAAAGATAATTATGAAACAAAAAACACATAAAGGAGCAAGCAAAAGAGTGAAAATGACCAAAAAGGGTAAAAGTAACTCAAAGATGCTTAAAGGTGCTGTAAATAATAGTCATTTAAAAAGAAAGAAAACAGCTAGTAATAAGCATAGAAAAAAATTGATGTCAGAGGTTAGTAAAGGTTTTGCTAAAAGAATAAGAAGATTAATTAACCAATAATATAAAATGCCAAGAGTAAAAACAGGTTTTACACGAAAAAGAAGACATAATAGACTGCTAGCAAAAACTAAGGGTTTTTGGGGTTCAAGAGGTAAGTTATACAGAATTGCCCACGAAGCTTATATAAGGTCAGGAGAACACGCGTTTAGGGGTAGAAGAGAGAAAAAGAGGGACTTTAGAAGACTTTGGATTTCTCGTTTAAATGCAGGTTTAAAACAACTAGATACTAAGTATTCAGTATTTATAAACAAACTTAACAAAAGCAAGCTAGAACTTAATAGAAAAGTATTATCCGAGTTAGCCGTTAACGACTTTGACACATTTAAAAAAGTCGTTGATAAGGTTATGAAGTAACCCTAAACCCTACTATTCTCTAAAACTTCAACCTTAAACGCTATCTCAGCAGACTTATTTTGCAAAGGTAACTAAATTAGTTATACTTTTTCTAATCATGGAAGTTGAAAGCATTTTACAAAAATTAAATCAAGAGTTACTTCAGGCTTCAAACCCTAAACAATTAGAAGTTATTAAGCTTAATTACCTGGGCAGATCTGGAATTATAAATGATTTAGCTCAAAAAATTAAAGAAATAAAGCCCGAGCAAAGAAGTGAGTTTGGAAAACAGCTTAATTTAATTAAGCAAGAGGTTACAAAAATACTGGAATCGCACAAAATAAAAGATTCGGAAAACAAACTAGAGATAGACAACTCAATACCTGATAAAATGCCGAGTACCGGCTCATTACACCCAACAACCCATGCTATTTTTCAAATACAAGATATATTAAGCCAGATAGGGTTTGTTAGAAAAAGATACAGAGAAATTGACGACGACTGGCACCCTTTTAAAGCACTAAATATGCCGGATAACCACCCAGCTAGAGATGAATGGGAAACTTTTTTTTGCGAAAATGGAAAATGGGTTTTAACCCCTCATACTAGTAATGGGCAAATTTGGGAAATGGAGAACAAAAAACCCCCAATAAAAATGTTAAACATTACAAAAACCTACAGACGACAAATTAGCCCAAAGCATTCCCCTATGTTTCATCAGTTTGAAGGTCTGTATGTGGACAAAAATGTATCTATAGCTCACTTAAAAGGCACGCTAGATTACTTTATTAAGGGTTTTTTCGGGTCGAACAGGGAGACAAGAATTAGGCCTTATCATTTTAAATTTACAGAACCGAGTTTTGAAGTAGATATAACTTGTGACGTTTGCAAAGGTAAAGGATGTAAAGTCTGTAAAGCAGGGTGGCTAGAAATTGGTGGCGCTGGAATGGTCCATCCAAATGTTTTAAAAAATGTTGGAATTAATTCTAAAGTTTACAATGGTTTTGCCTTTGGATTTGGCGTAGAAAGACCATATATGATGAAAGGGGATATAAATATTCCAGATATAAGAATGTTTTATACTACAAAGTTAGATGTTTTAAAAAATTTCTAGATTATGAATACAAAGTTCATTCCAGTTGAAAGCGACTTGGAGCAACAAACAATTCATCCCGTGCATGAAGACCTAGAAAGGGGATATACTGAGGGTAACTTTTGGGGTGACTGCCCCGAAGAAGCTATTTTGAATCTAAAAAGTGAACAACCAACTCCGCCTAGTGTAGGACTTTATCCCGGACACAAATGGGAAATTAATCTTACTAGGAGAAATGACATTTACCGCGCCTGGTGGGGACAGTGTTTTGAAGGTTATCAAGAATGTTACATGCAATGAATATATTAGTACCAGAAAAGTGGTTAAAATCCATTACAAAAACAGAATACGATTTAAGTAAAATTGCTAACCTACTAACTTTAAGAAGTAGTAGTGTAGAGTATATTTTAGATAAAGAGGGAGACAAGGTAATGGACGTTGAAATTACAGTAAACAGAGGTGATAACTTATCTATTTTGGGAATTGCCCGAGAACTTCACGCTATTTTAAGTGCCGAAGGAGAAAATGTAACTTTTAACAACCCACTAAATGAGATATACACAGATGAATTAGGCACCAAAGACTTACTTAAAATAAATGTTACAGATACTAAGCTTAATCCCAGATTTACAGCTTTGGTATTAAAAGATTTAAAAATTGGAGAGTCACCAGAATACATTAAACAAAGACTAAAACAAGTGGGTATTAGACCTATAAATAATATAGTGGATATCACAAACTATATTATGTTAGAAACAGGTCAGCCCATGCACTCTTTTGATTTTGACAAAATAAAAAACGGAATAATGACCCTACGCGAAAGTAAAAAGGGAGAATACATTATAACTTTGGACGGACAAAAAAGAGACTTACCAGAAAATTCTATAATCATTGAAGATAGTGAAAAAATAATTGACCTGTGTGGAATTATGGGAGGTTTAAATAGTGCTATTGATGAAAACACCAAAAATATAGTTTTATTTACACAAATATATGAACCTTTACACATTAGAAAAACTAGCCTAGCACTAAACCACAGAACAGATGCGGCCTTAAGGTTTGAAAAAGGTATAGACCCTAGTCTTGCTCCCCGAGCTCTGCTTAGGGGCTTAAAAATACTTAAGGAATCGACAAATTTTGAAGTAGCTAGTAAACTATACGATTTAAACTCTACTACGAGTGAAAACAGGAAAGTTGCCCTAACTTATAAAAAATTAGAATTATACGCAAACACAAAAATAGAACCTAAAACTACTCAAAATATTTTAGCTGCTTTAGGTTTTAAAATTTTAGAAAACTTAGAAAAACAAATTACTGTAGGGGTACCTAGTTACAGATTAAGTGATGTTGAAATAGAAGAAGATCTAATTGAAGAAGTAGTAAGAATATACGGGTACGACAAAATAGGCTTAATTTTACCACCAAATTATTACGATACAGATAATTTTAAACCCGATAATAGTATTGAAAAATTAGTTAAATACTACTTAAGAGATAACGGATTTAACGAACTTATTACATACTCTTTTGTACCTAAAAACCAAGTTGATTTAGACATTGCCATAAAAATAGACAACCCTTTAGGAAAAGACACAGAGTATATGCGAACTAGCCACGAACCAAGCTTAGCAGCAGCAATAAGCCAAAACAAAGACAGTGTTAAAGTGTTTGAATTGTCAAATAGGTATGCAAAGGGTTCTAAAGAATTACCTACAGAAGAACTAATGTTAACTGCACTTACAAACTGTACTAATCATACTAACGAATTAAAAAACAAACTAACTGGAATCTTTAAATTATTAAATATAGACGATGTTGAATATAAGTACCCAACTAACGACACCCTAGTAATTCTTATAAATAAGAGTAGGGTAGGGGAGTTAAGAATAAAAGACATATACAGCTACTTTGAACTTTACTTTGACCTACTTGTAAAAAATTACAGGGAGTATCCGTATGTTGCACCAATTGTTTCATTTGCAACGATTATTGAAGATTTAACAATCCAGACCAGTTTAAATAGCAAAGCGGGGGAAATTATAGATAGTCTTGGTAGCTTAGACAAAAAAATTATTAAAGTCGAGCACAAGGACGACTTTGTAAAGAGTGGAAAAAGAGCACTAACGTTATCGTTTTATTACCAAGACAATACTAAAAATATAACCGACACAGAAGTACAAAAGTTACGAAATAATTTAATAAATTTTATTGAAAACGACTTAAAGTATAAAGTCGACCGCCCAAGTTAGAGCTAATCTTTTTTGTAACTGCTTATTTTTGTGGGAGGAAAAAACTTTTTAAATTCATCTTTATCCTCATAGTTTTCTTTTAACCATTTATCTAAGTCTTCTTGCCAAAGAGGCATTAAGGTAGTTAATTTAATATATTCACGAGTTTCCGTTTTTTTGTCTTTTTTACAGTCATCATTTGCAAGTTTTCCATCTTTTTTACAAACTTCTAGTTCTACAACCATATCACTTCTAGAATCAGGCTGGGTACCTTTAACAAAGTACTCTAGTCTAGATTCTTCTAGGTTCTCCACAGGATCCCCCCCGGTAATTTTACCTACGTTTTTTTCAACTATATTTTCGGGTTTTTCAAATTTGTTTGGCTCTACACCCTCTGCCTGCACAAACTGTTTAATAGAACGGTTCCAAATAGGGGCTGCACCAGTAACACCACTGGCAAGCTGACTATTCATAGGAGTATTATCATTATTCCCCGACCAAACCCCTACAACTACATTTTCTGTATAACCAATTGTCCAGTTATCTCTTATATCATCAGTTGTTCCAGTTTTAACGGCTACCTGCTGGTCTTTAAACTCTAAATAGTTCCCTGGTCCAAAAGCTAAGAGCCTAGCATTGTTATCACTTAAGATATTAGAGATAATATAGGCAATTGCAGGATCTAAAACTTTAGTAGTTGGATTTGAAATACTGTAGTTTAAATCGTTTCCGTTTCGGTCTAAAACTGTTTTAATGCCTGTAGGCTCTTGAAAATTTCCACCGCTAGCGAAAACAGCGTAAGCATTGGTCATTTCAAATAGGCTTGCCTCTCCACCACCCAATGCTAAAGATAAGCCATAGTAAACATTAGGATCGAAACTTGTAATACCAAAGTCTGTAGCTGTTTCTAAAAAGTTATCCATACCTACAATATATAAAGTTTTTACAGCAGTTATGTTTATAGAGTTTGCTAAGGCGTATCTGAATTGAATAGGACCTCTGAATCTACCATCGTAGTTCTTAGGTGAGTAATCTTTACTACCACTATCTACTGCTTTAAATGTGGTAGGAACGTCCATATAAACAGTACTGGCGGTATAACCCTGCTTTAAAGCTGTGGCGTATACTAAAGGCTTTATACTACTACCTGGTTGCCTATTTTTTGCAGTAGCAACATTAAATTGCCCGCCTGCTTCAGAATCAAAGTAATCTCGGCTACCTACCATAGTTAAAATCTCCCTGGTTTTAGGGTTTATAGCCATAACAGCGGCATTACCCACATTTAAATACGTTGCTTTATCTAACTCTTCTTGCACTATTTTTTGTATTTCATCTTGCTTTCCAATATCTAAGGTTGTGTTAACTTTTAAGCCTGAGCTTTTAACGTAATCCTCACCGTATTTTTCGTACAATTTATCTAGTACATAAAACACAAAATGAGGAGCACGGATACTGGTATCTCCTTGATTAAACACTAGTTCAAAGGCATTAGCCTCGTCGAATTCTTCTTTACTTATTTTTTTTCGCTCACCATTTTTTTCTACCCAACCACGTTCGTACATCAAGGTAAGAACATATTTTTGTCGGGCAATACCACTGTCGGGATTAACACCAAAATGTGAATAGTAAGAAGGCCTTTGTGGAAGCCCTGCCAAATAAGCACTTTCTGCTAAGTTTAATTCACTAGAAGATTTACTAAAGTACAACTGTGAAGCACTTTCAATTCCATAGGCAGTTGATCCGTAAGGAGTTTCATTTAGGTACCAACTTAGTATTTCGTTTTTGTCGTACTTGCTTTCTATTTGAACAGATAAAATAAACTCTTTAATCTTTCGCTCAATTCTTCGGTCTTGTGTTAAAAGCGCATTTTTAGTTAACTGTTGAGTTAACGTGCTTCCTCCTTGCAACCCTTGTCCGGTTAAAGAGTTAAACGCAGCGCGTAATATACCTAAGCCGTCGAAACCTCCGTGAGTATAAAATTCGGCATCTTCAGCAGCCAGGGTAGCATTAACTACATAAGGAGAAACATAGTCTAAATCAACTAAAGTTCTGTCTTGATCACCAAATACCTCATACAATAAAATACCGTTTCGATCGTAAATTCTGGTACTCTGCTCTACTTTTCTATTTGTTAATTTGTCGGGAGAAGGAACTTTAAAACTATAATATCCAGCAACACTTAAACCAGCTATAGCGCCAAATAACATAAAATAAACACCTATGTGGCTTAAGTACGCTATTAGCTCTAAAAAATCGGTTTTAGATTTTGGAATTTTAAATTTATATTTCATAGGTTTTTGACCCTATAAGTATAACATTTTAAGGATAATAGTAGGAATAAAAGATAAAAATTTTGCCTAATCTTATGTGGCCTTGCACAACAGCGACTAAAATTTTTTCAAAATTTAGGCTGTACATAAGGCAGTGTAAATCACCACGCTCAAACGCTGCCTAATCTTATGTGGTCCCGAGGGAGAGACTCGAACTCCCGACACAGGGATTTACAGTCCCTTGCTCTACCAGCTGAGCTACCTCGGGTAACGCTAAACTGCTCTATATAATAGCAAAAGGATGCTACATAATAAAGCAAAGACTAGAACAGATAGGGAAGTATGGATAAAGATATTAAGGCTACAGTGCCTACTATCATTAAACCCAAACCCCATTTTTTATGTTTTTGAAAAAATCTAAGCATAATTATCTAGTAACTTTAAAACTTTCTACTTGTTCTTTTAGCTTTTTAGCATCTTCATTTTCCTCAAAATGCTTTCTTACAGGATCTAAAAATTCATTTAAGTATTTTATTAAACCTGCCTTTAAATCCATAGGGTGTAAAGCCTTACTGGCAAAGTCTTTTTGTAATGCTTCAAAATTACTATACTCTAGGTTTCCGCCATGCTCAGCCTTACGCTCTATAACCATTTTGTCTATTTTTCCAAAAACAATGTATTTACAGTATTCTAAAACAGGATTTTCGTTAATATCTCCCTCTGGACACCAAGCCTGCTTTATTTTTCTAACAACTTCTTCTTTGCTATCAGTCATAAAAATTGCGCTATCAGGTTTGCTTTTACTCATTTTTAGCCTTATTGCTCTGTCGGTAGAACTCTCGCCTTCTTTTTTATCATCGGGGGGAAGTAAACCCAAAAGCATGTGATTACTTATCACAATAGGTTTTACATAACCCAAATCTTCTGCAATTTCCCTGGCCAGCATATTTACTTTACGCTGATCCATCCCAAGCTGGGTAATATTAGTCTCTAACATAAAAATATCTGTTGCCTGCATTAATGGGTATAAAATTTGACTAGCCGAAAGCGACTCTGTCTCTTCTCGACCCATTATTTGAACAGTTCGGATAATTCGAGGTAAATTTTTAGCTACAGCAATTTTCATTACTGTTTCCCAGTACCCAGGTTTTTTAACTAAATCACTAGCCCAAACAAATTCAACATTGTTTAAATCCATTCCGCAGGATTTCCAAACCTCTATAAAATATTTACCGGCTATTTGTATCTTTTCCAAATCCCCACCAAACTTATGGTTAGCCCAAGCATGCCAGTCGGCAACGAGCATTTTAAATTTAGCCCCAGAATCAATCATTTTATTAACATTTATAGCTCTTAGTAGTCCTTGTGCAATATGTAAGCTTCCGCTAGGTTCAAAGCCGTCGTAAGCAACCATTTGGGTTTTAGAGTTTATTAGGTTTACAAGCTCCTCTTCGCTAACAATTTCTTCACCAACTTGTTTTATTAAATTTAATTTTTCTTCAGTAGTCATGATTTAATTATAACAATTTATTAACTTTATGAACTATTCAAAATTTTTAGGAGGTAAGGTTATGTTGTTTCCTTACCCCCTAGTTGACTAATCTTGTGATTGATCAATATCCTCTATTTGATCAAACATTTCATCTACCCTATCCCCAGGTAGTCTATAGGGCACAGTATTGTCCCTCTCTATTTCAGCTAACCACTGTTCTCTAGTTTTACCCTCAATCGTGGGCTCAATTACAACCCCACTTTCTGAATTACAAGGCATATAAATACACCTCCTTTGGTTGGTTTTGCTTTGGGATTTAAATAAAAAAAGCCCTTGCAAAAACACTATTTAATTTAATAAAGTGTCTTTGCAAGGGCCTTGTAAAAGACGTACCACCTTGCTTTGTTATATTGTTACCAATATAACCTTTAACCTCTCCGCCTTTTAGGGTGACAAGGTCTTAAGCTTTAACGGGCTCTACCGTGTTTGCACTGCATAAATGCTTTTACAAACAAGCTAACTTGGGTAATTCAGTTTTTAACCGTGTTTTGCTTTCAGCAACCGCAAAATCTCTTTTTTCACATTAAAAACCTACTTTGTCCAAGCTTAATAGCTTATCTATTAATTTAATCATAAACTATCGGTTAAATCAACAGCTTAATTAACTAGGTTAAGAAAAAAGGTTATAATTAGACTATGAAAACAATAACCCCAGCACCAATAAAACCAACAATAAATTTTAACGACTTAACCAGAATTGATATAAGAGTCGGAACTATTGAATTGGTAGAAGATATTACTGAGTCAGACAAATTAGTTAAACTAACTGTAAATTTTGGTGACCACAAGCGAAATATTGTAGTAGGAATGAAACAAGAAAGAAAAAACCCAAAAGAAGTAGAAGGCAAACAGGCGCTATTTGTTCTTAACCTAGAAGCTAAAGAAATAATGGGACATAAATCTGAGGGAATGCTTTTTGATATAGGTTACGAAGACAAGATAATACCTGTTTTAGCTATACCCGAAAGTCCCGTTCCAAATGGGGTGAGGGCTGGTTAATTCAGCTTGCAAGAGCAATTCTATTTATTAATCTCACTTTTTATAGTAAACAGTTACTAAAGAATTAGAATTTAATTTTGATTAAAATCTAACTTATTTAAAGCAAGTAAAATAGTAGAAATAAAGTTGGGTTTTGGGGAAACACATAATTCCATACAAGGTTTGCAAAATATACGAGTCGAATAAATTACTTTGTAACTTCCACAGCAACTACAATCTTTTTGAAAGTAGCCGGGTGTTATATTTATATAAATTACAAATAAAAATATTAAAGTAAATATAACTCCAAAAAAGTAAACTAAGTACTTCATATAAAAAATAGTACCCTACAAAACAATTTTTGTAAGCAAACACCATTTACCTTAGGCACTTTAAATTCTAAACTGAACCTATGTACCAACCAGAAGATAAAATTGAAGACTTAAAAGGGGTAGGGGAGATTGCTGCTAAAAAACTTAAAGCTGTAGGCATTAAAACAGTAGGGGACTTACTTAACTATTTTCCCTTTAGATATGAAGATTTAAGTAAAGTATTTACTTTGGAGGAAGTTAAAAATATTTGGTCAAATGAAGAAGCAGAAAAACCAAAAAAAGCGGTAATTCAAGGTCAATTTAAAAATATAAGCAGTTTTAGAACAAGAAACGGAAAGTTAATGACCAAAGCAATATTTTACGACGAGGTAGATAAAATTAGTATTTTATGGTTTAACTCACCCTTTATAGAACAACAAATAAAAGAAAACGAACAATACTTAATTACTGCTAATCCCTCAATTTACAAAGACCAGGTTAGTATTGTTAACCCTAGGGTAGATAAAGCAACCATAGATTCTACAAATACAGGCCGTATTGTACCTGTATATTTTAATGTTTTAGGTGTTTACATGACAACTCTTAGAAAGCTAATTAAAGAAGCTTTAGAAAACACAGACATTAAAGATTTTTTAGATGACAAAAATTACTTGGACTTAAATCAAACATACAAAAATTTACACTTTCCAAGTGAGCAAAACCTTGTTAATAAAGCACAAGATAGGGTAGCGCTAAACGAGCTGATACACGTTAAATTACATTCAATAAAAGCTAAAGAAATTCACAATTCATTACAAACAAACTTTAGTATTAAAAAATCTTATTTCGACAATTTTATTACCAAACTACCTTATTTATTGACAGTCGATCAAATAACAAGCTCTCAACAGATAATTACTCAATTAAAAGAAAACACCCCAATGAACATTTTATTAAGCGGGGATGTCGGAAGCGGTAAAACAATCGTAAGTATTGCAGCCACAAATGACGTAGTGAGAAATGGAGGTAAAGTAACCTACCTAGCTCCAACGGTTGTTTTAGCGGAACAAGTATATAAAGAGTATTGTAAATTTTTACCCAACGTTAAAATTGAACTGGTTACCTCAAAAACAAGTAAGTTATTTAGATCTAAAACAAAACTTCCAGATATATTAATTGGAACCCACTCATTGTTAAATATAGAAGGTCTCGCAGAACATACCAACTTTGTAGTAATTGATGAACAACATAAATTTGGTGTTAAACAGCGAGCAATGCTTGTAGAAAGCATGAATAAAAAAGGGCCACCACATGTATTAACTATGACCGCCACACCAATTCCAAGATCAATGGCATTAGCTTTTTTTGAAGAACTTTCGGTTTGCCGTATTAAAACCAAGCCACAAGGCCGACTACCCATAACTACAAAAGTTTTAAGCGAATCAAAAAAAACTGACTGTTATAAATGGCTAAAAAAAGATGTAATTGATAAAACAAAAACCTATTACATTGTTCCTTTTATTAAAAAGAGTACTGCAGAAAACTTTAGTGATGTTAAAAATATTGAAGAAATGGAACCTAAACTAAAAAAATATTTTGGCGAAAATAATGTTTACGTGTTACACGGAAAAATGAAAGATGACGAGAAAACTGATTTATTAAATAAATTTAGAGAAGTAAAAGGAGGGATTTTACTTTCAACCCAAGTGGTAGAAGTTGGGGTAGATATAAAAGAGGCTACTGTAATAATTATAGAAAGTGCCGAACGATTTGGACTTGCAAGTTTACACCAATTAAGAGGTAGGGTTGGCCGAAACGATTTACAAAGTTATTGTTTTTTAATTGCCTCTACGCAAAATAAAAGTGAGAGTAGTAGGCTTAAAAACTTAGAAAAAGAAAACGATGGTTTTAAGTTGGCTGAATTAGATTTAAAAACAAGAGGAAGTGGGGAGATATTTGGTATAAGGCAAAGTGGGGAGATAGATTTGAAATTTGTAGATTTTAGTAACAAAAAAGTGTTAGAAGACGCAAGTAAACAAGCCAAAAGTATATTTTCAAACGAAGACTTTTTAAACGAATATAAACGAAATTACTTTACTAGGGAGTTTTTTTATATTAAGGATAACTAGGAACCCACAATAATCTAATCGAAGTAACAATAAAATTAGATCAAAATAAAATCTTTTTTAATACTGTATAATATCTACTAGTTACTTAACATTTATGACACTTACAGTAGCCGCCGGCTTATATAAAAAATCTAATTTAGAAGTTCCAAAAAGTGCGGACCCAGTTAAAGCTATTATAAAGCAGTCTTTATTTAATTATTTAGACGAATTAGTTATAGGTAAAACAGTTGTCGACCTTTATTCAGGTTCAGGAAATATTGGCATAGAGGCAGTAAGCAGGGGAGCCACTTACGCAGTTTTAGTAGAAAACAATTACGACGCAATAAAAAGTATAAATAACAACATAAAAAAACTAAATATATCAGATAAGGTAGAGGCAGAAGTTAAAGATGTTTTAAAATTTATAGAGCATGCTAAAGAGTCATTTGAAATAGTTTTTGCAGACCCTCCTTATACTATCCCTGTAAACCATTTACTAAATACTGTGAACAAAATAATTGAGCCAAAAGGCCTATTTATTTATTTTCATAAAAGTTCTAACACCGAAATATTGGTTAAAGAAATGAAGCTTATTAGAACTAAAAAGTTTGGTAAGTCTAGCTACAGTGTGTATACTACAGTTTAAACGTTTACCCCTCCTTTTTAAGTCACTTATTTAAAAAGATTTAATCCGTAAGAGTACTATACAAAAGGCTTTAAAGGTGCTAGGATAAACAAGAATTTATAATTTGAAATTACAAAATGGCCGAGCCAAAAAAACGTACTAGCAAATCTAGAAAAAACAAAAGGAGAGTAAATCACGCAGAGTTACCTGTTAATACTAAAAAATGCAGCAAATGCGGAAAGCAAACTCTACCCCATAAAATATGTGGTAGTTGTGGAACTTATAATAAATAAAAGTAATGAAAACTCTTGCCGACCCGAGACACCAAGCTCGTAGAGCATCTTTAGCTTATCTATATTCAATACAAAGTAATCCCGAGCAAGATCCTAAGCCTATATTTAGATTACTTAAGATACATGAATACGATAAATCTTTATTTACAAAATTAACCGAGGGTTACGTAAATAATACTGAGCAAATAAAATTTTTAGTTGAGCCCTTTTTGTCCACTTGGTCAAAAGACCAACTACTAGACATGGATATTTTAATAATTGAGCTATCTACACTAGAGTCAATAATACTTAAAATAACGCCTATAAAAGTTTCTGTTGATGAAGCAGTTGAACTAGCAAAGGAGTTTGGCTCCGAAAAATCTGACAAATTTGTAAACGGTGTTTTGGCAAGAGTGGTAGAAAAATCAGTTGACAAATAATAAAGAATTTATAAAGGTATTAGTATGGATTTAGATAAAAAAAAGCTAGAAAAGGTTTTAGGGCTAAAAATCACTGACACCGAAATTTTTATAAGGGCTTTTACTCACAGATCCTTTTTAAACGAAAATAAATCTTTAGAAATCAACTCCAATGAACGACTAGAATTTCTAGGGGATGCAGTCTTGCAGTTTTTATCTAGCGAATATTTGTTTAAAACCTATACAAAAAATCCTGAGGGGGATTTAACAGCCTATAGAGCTTCTATTGTTAATACTACTTCGTTGGGGTTTGAATCAAAACGACTAGGTTACGGCGATTTTTTGCTACTTTCAAAAGGTGAGGAAGCTAATAACGGAAGGGGAAATGAGTATATCTTAGCTAATTCATTTGAGTCAGTTTTAGGTGCAATATTTTTAAGTTTTGGAATTGACACTTGTAGAACTTTTTTAGAAAAAAACTTATTCTATAAACTTGAACAAATAGTAAGCTCCGGTAGCTTTAGAGATAGTAAATCCCATTTTCAAGAAATATCTCAGGAACTAAAAAACATAACGCCAACATATAAGGTAATAAAAGAATGGGGACCGGACCACGATAAAACCTTTGAGGTGGGAGTTTATTTAGATAAAAAACTTATATCTAAGGGTACAGGGTCTTCTAAGCAAAGAGCGGAAAGTGACGCAGCAAGCAAGGGAATTGAAATTTTAGAGAATGAAAAATAATTGTATATTGCCTAAATAACAATAAAAACATATACTATAGCCACATTAAATACTTATAAAACAAAAAAATAACAGTAAATATGGTAAAAATTAGACTTACAAGAACAGGTAAAAAGAACTCTCCTTCGTATCGAATTGTTGTCTCTGATTCTAGATCTAAAAGAGATGGAAGGTTTCTAGAGATACTAGGACACTTTAACCCCTCACAAGAGCCTGCACTTTATGAATTAGATGCAAAAAGGTTTGACTACTGGGTAAAAAGAGGTGCCCAACCAACAGAAGCTGTAGTTAAGCTTAAAGAAGGCAATTACAAATATACACCTTATGATGCAAAGGCATTAAAGGAGCAAGCAGAAAAAGCTTTAGTTGAGGCAGACGAAGAAGCAAAGAAAAAATCCGAAGAGGCTGTAGTAGAAAAGGTTGAAACTGAATCTCCAGTAAAGGAAGTTGCCCCTAAAGACGAGTCTAAGGTAGAAAAAAAGCCTGGAACAAAAGAATAATTTGAGACTGAGCAAATGAAAGATTCATTTAATTACAAAGAGCCTTTAGAAAAAATAATAACCGTTTTGGTTGATAACCCCAAAGAGGTAGAGATTAGAGAAGAAGTTGATGGAACAATAGTTAACTTATATATTAAAGCCAATCCCAATGACTACGGTGTTATTATTGGAAGAGGGGGAAAAATGATAAATAACATTAAAAATATACTTAAAGTTAAGGCTGTTAAAGACGGGATTAAAATTAATCTAAATATAGACGATAGAGAGCCAGAATCTTCTACAGCTGACAATAAAGAGTAAAAAAATGCTCATAAATATTGTTACCGCTTTCCCTGAATTCTACGATTCTTTTATAAATACATCACTTGTAAAAAAAGCCATCAACAATAACATAATAGAATTTAATATTGTTGATTTAAAATTATTTGGGGTAGGTAGGTTTCCAAGAATAGACGACACACAGTACGGTGGGGGAGCGGGGATGGTTATCAAAGTAGACGTGGTTAAAAAAGCACTGGATTCCCTTAAAAATAAGGGTAAGGTAATAGCCTTAACCGCAAAAGGAGATCTATACAGCCAGAAAACTGCAATTCTAATTTCAAAATCTTCATCAGTAACAATTTTAAATGGCCGTTATGAGGGCTTTGATGAAAGAGTTTTTAAATATGTGGACTATAAGATTAGTATAGGTGAATTTATAACTATGGGTGGAGAAGCTCCTTCTTTGTGTCTGATAGAAAGTGCTATTAGACTAATACCCGGAGTTTTAGGGAAACTAGAATCTACCGAAAAAGAATCTTATGGTAAGAACGTCTTGTCTAAACACCCAGTTTACACTAAACCCGCGCTGTACGACTCTACAGAAGTACCTAAAGTTCTAACAGAGGGAAATCATAAAGAAATTGAAGATTGGAGAAAAGCCAATTCTAGATTTAAACCTAGTTTATAAACCCTCTTTGGCAACCATATCCTTAAGCATCTGCTGAACGTCTACGGTCTGAGCTCCTTGGTCAGGAACAGGTTCTACTACATTTACACCGGGATTCTCTTGATTTGGAGCACTAGAATTTGTAGTAGTACCTCCGCTACCTGAACCTCCAAAAAAAGTAGAGCCTGACGTTGAACCAGAGCTAGGGTTAGCATTATTAGTTTTAAATGGGTCATCTCTGCCTATTGTGGTGTTAGATAAATCTACCTCGTAGTAAACCATTTCATTTAGGTCCGAGATAGTTCCAGAATATTGATCTAGAGCTACTAGGGGAGCCACATTTGCAAAGGACCTATAATAAGAAGTCAATTGAACTTTAAGAGTATAAAAATCACTAGTTATTTGTTCGTTTTCTTTTTCAATACTATAAGAAAAACCACTCATATCTAAAACCCTTCGGGAACTCTCGATTTTTTTTGTAAAATCCTTAAGATTGTCAAATTTTCCAAGAACAGAAATACTCAGGTTAAAGGCATCGAAGTATTCTGAATCCACAGGAGATTCAAGACCATTATTAACAGGGGACTCACCTGAGGATCCATCTTGAGGAACAGCGGGAGTGGGGGTTTCTACTACAACTACAGAGTTACCTAAACCAATATAACTAAAAGCAGATACCTTCACACCCGATTTAGAAGACACGTCTTGAATCATTGCCATAACTGTAGGTATATCTGAATCGTCGGGGACTGCTTGATTAGCTAATAAAATATTACTTTCGATACTAGATTGAAGCTCTTTAGCCTTTTGCAATTCAGCCAACTTTTTGTCTAAGAGCATTTCTTGACTTAGTTGATTGGTAATCTCTAGTTTATTATTTTGATATTTTGCAAATGTTGGTTTTATAACAAATACAAATAATAAAATAGCCCCAACAAAAACCAAAAAAGATAGTATCAACTGTGCATACTCCTTTACTTGGTATTTAGCCTTTACGATTTGTTCTTTATCTATTCCTGTTTCCATTTTTACTTTAATGCAGTAGTTTTTATTAAATCTTCTTTAGACACCTTAACCGAAACCTTAAATGATGCAAGACCAGAGCCTTCTTTTATACTTACTTCTAAGATTCTAGCATCGGAAAATAAGTTATCGGGCTCTTTGACCAAATCATTAATGTATGTCTGTAAAGTGGTGGTACTAGTAGAAAGACCTGTAATTTCAACTGTGTAAGCATCAGTTACATTGGCCTGTGTGATAGTTATACCGGGCTTGGATTTTAAATCCAACTCGTTCATTATCTTAGAGAAATAAATTTTGTTTTTCAGTAGTTGATCAATGTAGTTAAGCTTTGCAGTTAAAGAGGAAGCTTTACGCTCGACATCCTTTAAACTCTCAATCTCATCCTGCTTTGAACTAATCCTTGATTTTGTTAAATTTAAGTCTGATTGAGATTTAGACTGCAAAAAAACCACCACTCCTAAAACTAACAAGATCATTACTAAGAAAATCAAAGACCCGTACAATACTCTTAGGTAAGTCCTCTTTAGAGACCTTTCTTTTACTACTTCAGAAGGAATTAGATTAATATTGTCTGGCATTACTAATATTCTATATTGTTAATACTGTTTTTGAAAGTATTAACTATCCAACAATTTTTTAAGGGATAGACCAACAGAAGTTGTGTACAAAGGAGCTTGGGGCTCTAAATCGGCCAAGTTACTAGAGTAGGCACCTAAATTTCTTATTTGGTCCCAAGGGTTTGCTATTTCTACCTCCAAGCCAAGATAATTAGCAGCATGTACAACTAATCCAGGAATATAGGCACCGCCACCTGCCAATACAAGTCTTTTAATTTTTGAGCTACCGCCTCTTGTTTCATAAAAGGTGTTTGACCTTTTAACTTCGTCTAAAAGAAGGGTTATTACAGAAGCAGCTGCGTCTCTTACCTTACCGTTAAGCTTTTCCGCCGAGAGTCCATAAGTTTTAATATATTCTTCGGCTTGAATTACTTCCAAATTTAAACCCTGAGCTACAGTTTTAATTAAAGAGGACATTCCTGTAGGAACATTTCTAGTAAATCTAAGAGCATTGTCTGCAAAAACCGAAATATCGGAGAACTTATACCCAATATCTAAAACTACTGTGGCGGGGTTAACGGCCTCCTCGTTTAAAACACCCCTTATAGTACCTAAAACATTGGGTTCGATGGATTGCAGATTAAGACCTGAGTCTTTTATAACAGCTAAAAGATTATTTGTAAGTGTTTTTGGTGCAATAACGGAAAGAACATCGGTCTTTTCTGTATTACCAGAATTAGGCAAAACTTGAAAACTAACACTAGACTCGGCTAAAGGTACAACTGTCTGATTTTGTAACTCTAAGTTAACGGCATTTTCTAACTCCTTACCAGTAAGCTTAGGGAAAGAATCTATTCTGATATAAGTTAAGGAAGAGGGTAGTCCCAAATTTACAGATTTACCAATATATTTATTTTGCATCACGTAATCTCGTAAAAAGTCGGTTATGGGTTTAGGATCGAAGACTTTACCAGAAAACATATCTAAGCCAGATATGTCTACCTTAGATAAGGAAATCAGCTCTGTTGTACCATCAGAATTTCTCTGAATTTCGACCGATTTTAAATATTGAGATCCTAGATCTATACCAAGTAAGTTCATAGCAGGTGGTTATATAGTATAGCTTCTGTAAAACAAACCAAAAATTTACAAAAAAATAATTACTTTACTTTGCATTAGCTAAATCTATATACAAGTATAGAACATATCATATCTAACTCAAAACCTAAAGTAACGGATTTAATTTTGAAATTACTCCCAATAAATTTTAGCTATACCCCCAATTTTGGGTTAAGTAAAGTTTTTTAGCGAAAGGGGGGTGATTTAGGAAGGGCCAAAGTCCTATTTAACATGCACCTCCACACTAAAAGTTTTTGGAATACGTTTATAATTAACTCCTACTTTAAAGACTCCGGGAGTATCAAAGATACTAAAATAGTCTTTAGAAGGATTGACTACAGCCTGATTACCATTTATAAGTATAGTCACTTCTGAGTCTTGTTTATTAATAAATCTAATAACATCTCCCGAATATAAATAGATAGATTCTGGTTCCACGGAATCTTGTAACAG
This sequence comes from bacterium, assembly GCA_009995545.1. GTDB lineage: Bacteria > Patescibacteriota > WWE3 > 2-01-FULL-39-13 > JAACPI01 > JAACPI01. The sequence continues at coordinate 175,634 of JAACPI010000001.1, read as the reverse complement.
GGATACCTCATATATTTGATTAACCTTTGCATCTTTGGATAAATTTAAAACGTCAAAGTTATTTTGCAAAAATACACCAGAATTACTAACCTTGTATTTCTGGATAACCGGAAGGGCCAAAAAAGATATAAAAAGCACTAACATTACAAATTTTAAAGTGGGTTTAACGATTCTTAATATTTTTTGCTTAAAGGTCATTTAATCAATGTTTTTTACATATATCTTAACCTCGTGAGCAGGAAATCCTAAAATATCTGAAGTGGCACCCAGAAATATATTAGGTGTAAACTGAATTTTTTCTGAAGGGTCTGTGGAAAGTAAAAAGGGAAGTTTTCCAAACTCTATGTTTTTGGCTATTAGAGCCCCGTTAACTATAATATTAACCTCACTATCCGAGGGGTCTTTAATATTGGAGTTAATCGTTATCTTACCTTTTGCAAATATATAAGAATCTAAACGTTTAACCTCTCCAGAGATATTCACATCACCGTTTACAAATACAACCGGTACATAGCCCTTTTTAGCCTCAAATTCATCGTTATTATCAAAGTCTAAATCACCGTCAATAAAATAAAACTTAGTTTTTGTAGCATCAAAGTCTATGTCAGAAAGATTTGAAGAATTGGAATTTGCCGTAAATAATTTTGCCAAGTTTTTTAAGCTGGGTTTAGATACACTCGGATAACTTTTAACTACCCTGTCCGACTGTTTAGAGGTATCCACAGGGGGATTTATATCGTTTCCAGCAATTAGCACCCCAGAGGAAACATTCGAATAGCTGTCCAAAAACTTTCCTTTGTTATCCGGAACCGCAGATTTTATATCCCCAAAAGAAAAAACAGAACCACCTAGTGCCTGAAACCAAGAATCTGGCGTAGGGGGACCTACAACTACTAACAAAGGTGTTGAAGTTTTAGTGGTATCAAGATTTTTATTTAAAAGAGAAATCTGATTACCCGAGACATTTTCGTAGTCACTTTTAATACATTTTACCTCTAATCCAGTATTTCCAGCTAGCGAAGCAGAGATCTGGTAGTCAAAACCAAAGACAAGGTTTGGAAACTTACTGCCATTTTTCAGCCCAGCGGAGGTACTATCCCTAAAGATTCCAGACAAGGTGTATTTAGATACTTTCAGCTCTAAATTGTCACTATAAGTATTTCGGCTAACCCCGTTTTTACAATATTCACTTGAAGGACTCAGGGCATTACTTGTATCAACTTTTTCAACCTTCAAGTCAATATCAAAGGTACCGGAAACTTCTAAAGGAGCGCTGACAGTATTATTGGGATTTTCCAGACAAAGACTATTATCTAAAGAATTACCAACCACTGTCAATAGTCCACTAGCCGCATTAGCCGAATTAACAATTACTTTAGAACTAAATGTATTGCCATTTAATATGGAAAATTTTACTACGTTACTTGTGGTACCGTTTTCAAAAACACAGCTAACTCCCGTGGGGCAATTTAGGAGGAGTTCATAATCAAAATCTGGATACGTGTTTACATTACTAAAATCTTTAATGCTTGAATTAACAAAAATTTCAAAACTCTCCCCCTTAACAAAATTCACCTCAGGCGGATCAAACGATAACACCACATTTATAGGGGAGCATACTTTAAATTGTTTTGTACAGTTTACGGTTTTAGAATTAGCAGTGGCACTAAAAGTTATAGTATCAATAACAGATGAACCTTTTATATTTGTAGGAGTACTATACACAGCACCACTTAAAACTCTATTTCCAACCGGAAGATTGCAGGTAGGGCTTCCCGGTGCACAGTTAGGATCTTGTAGAGTAGAAATCGATCCCGCTTGAGCACTCCAATTATAAAAACCAACTTGATTAGTGAAGTTATTTACTACTAATTCCAAAGAAGAGGTTGAGTCGGTAGCTAAAACCGGTCCAAGAGGGTTTGAGGTTATACTCTCACAGCTTAAATCATTAGGGGTAGGCAGATCTGTAACCGTAACCTCAGATTTACAAACACTCTGGCCCTGATTGCATAAATACCTGGGAGGCCCGTCGACACAAGCGGACTTACACTCAGAAATACTGTCGTTCCAAACCCTACCGTATAGAGAGTAAGTTCCAGGATTATCAAATTTTATAGGGCCTACATATCTAGATTCTACCTTAGTAAGGTTATACCCAAATTTAGAGGTATAATAACCAATATTTTTAGTAGTACATACTTGTTTATTTACATCGTTAACATTAGGGTTGTAATTATTTGGCACAAAGGACAGAGCAGAATCTAGTACGCTCACCCCAACAGTATCTACTTGCTTGGCGTAAGGCCCGGGATCTGCGGTGACGAGTGAGTAATACTCCTCACCTGAGATTAGCTTGTTAGATGCTACAGGGTTAAAATCTGCATCGTAAACCTTTAAACCAACACAGTCCGGAACTGGGGGAGCTACATTATATTCTGATCTACATTGAACAAAGTTTCCTGGGTGATTACCCGCGTAGGTTGCAGAATCACCATTATCGGCGGCATCCCACCAATTAAATGCAACTGCGTACTTTCCTTGGGGCAAGGATGTTGTATCCCACTCTTCGGAAATTTCCCCATTAGCCTGAGGTCCAAAAGTATAGGTATTGGGAATAATAGGGTAGTTAGCACTACCACTTCCTGGAGAAGTTCCTACGTATAGACCTCCCCGTACAAGACCGGAGCCACTATCACTTGCTCTTCCTTTAATTATTACTTTTTTAGAATTATTTACATCTGGTGTAAAAGTTATTGGGCCACACACCGGGGGAGTTTTGTCTATTACAAAATCGTAAGGGCATTGTTTAAAGTTTCCAGCGGCATCATACCAATTAGCTTGAATATGGTAGCTGCCGTCAGTTGAGGGGGTTGTCCAAACCTTACTTAAACTACCAGAGCTAGGATTATTGTTAGAGTATAACTCAGCATTATTACCATTTGGCTCTAATACATAAAGACCGCCACGGGTAACAGCCACGTTGTCTGTAGCAGTAGCAGTTATTGTTACACTACCAGAACTAACCGGAGGTGTAGGGGTAACCGTAATAGTTCCACATGCAGGAGCCTCCGTATCTATAGGGGAGTCGCATGTAAATTCCAAGTAACCACCAACTACCCACCCGCCTAAGTCAGTACCGCCCTTACAATTGGGGTTATTTGCGCCACAAAAAAGCCAGTTATCTTCAGTACCGTTTGGGTCTTTTGCTTTAGCACGAAGTTGGTGGGTACCAACTGTAAGAGTTTTAAGATTATCGCCACTAAATTGAACGTCTCCGTAACCCCCATCATGAAGACTCTGTCTAAACTGATCTGAGGTTAGAGTAGCTACTTTATTAGAGGGATCAGTACCGTCAAGGTAGATATCAACCTTGACTTTATCAGGCACATCTCTGTCTTTCGCCCAACCAACTGTACGAAGTTTTAAGTTAGTACAACTAGCTATATCTAAAAAACCTTCCGGAGGGTTTGAGGTAGTAATACCACCCCCACCACAACATCCTGTAGAAGACTTAGTTGCAGAACTGCAGGACACGCTTACCTTCTTACCACCGCATTCTTTCTCCGCACCACTTATACTGCCGGTACAAGTATCCACACAGGTTCCAGGAGAACCATCAGAACAAGTAGTATCCCTAGTTTCCGTTGTACCGTTAGCATCTTTACAACTATAACTAGTACCGCTACACTCCCAACCACACGAAATTCCGGCGTTAACCGGTTTATTTTTCACAGATAAAAAAACCAACGGCAAAATAAATAATGTTAAAAATAAGGTTCTATTCATAGTTTAGTATTACAACTTCTGTAGGGAATAAGGTTAATGAATCTACTTGATCCTCTGTAAAAACTAGATAAACAGGGGCACCCACTTTTAGAAGATTTATATTTTTAGTATCGACAGGAAAAAACTCGTTTCTGACAAGATTTTTATCTGAGTCAAAACCGTAGTCCGCATCTAGAAGTTTTACTTTGTCGCTATAGTTTACATCCGCAACATACCCACCCACTAAATCAAACTTATAAAGCTGACCTTCTTTAACCACCTGCTTTAGGTAGGCCAAATGTCTAACATAGTCAGTGCCTTGTATACTGTAGCGGGCTTTTTTTGGTAAATCTTGCAAGTATTCAAGAGGAAGAGACCTAGAAGAGTAAGATACAGGGGAATCTGTTGAGTTCTTATTAAAATAGTCTGTTAAAGATTGTTCAATAACCTTGTCATAAACAGACAAAGATTCTTCACTATAATTAGAGTATTCTTTGGAATTCTCCAAGGAGGGATTTTGTGGAGAGACTTTCTTTTGTTTTAAAAAATAAGAGTCAAAAAATAAGTATCCAAGTACAATAAATAACACACCCATAGAAACAGGTATAAAAACATATATCTTTTTGTTTTTTATATATTTCATAGCCTGTTACTTGGTGATGGAACCTTCTTCAGAGTATAAAACATAGTCAAATATTGCTGGCAGCTGGGGGTTCATTCGTAAAACCTCGATGTTTCTAGTAACCGTACCCGCAGTTCCTTGTGAATTAATTTTATAACCCTGGCTATTCGAACCACTTAGGCCACCTACGGTTAAGCTCACATCAGAAAAAAATGGCCTTATTCTAAGTACTGCAGGAGAATTTGTTGAACCAAGTGTAATTGTTTGACTACATTTTTCTGATACCGCTGTTGAACTAGTAAAACCCGTAGGGGTAGGCGAGTGATCGGAAGTATTAGGAATACCGTTACAAATATAAGCACTCTTTTTCATTTCAAAAGCAGTACCATTTTTATAAACATAAGAAATCTCAATACCCGGCTTTTCTCCACCCGAGGAATTTACACCCCAAGTAACTTTTACACTTGCATCACCAGCCACATTAAACTGTTGTACAGAGTCTTTTTCTAATAAGTCGATAGTTATGCTAGTATCCGTAAGAGAAGAGACAGTATAACTATATGAACAGCTGGTTAAGTCTTGTGGTGGTTTTACACAAGTTGTAGGGTCTTGGCCAGCTTTTTCTTTGTCTGTAACACAAAGTAAGGCATCCTCTACACCTGAAGTAGCACAAGAAAAAGCTTGATCTGTTTGCCCAGTATAAGTAGACCTGCGAATTCCCGACCCAGCCCGTTGAGACACTGCCAAACCTACCAGTAGTGAGGTAAACATAACTATCGAAACCGCAACCAATGTTGCAAAAGCAGGTTTTTTTTGATTTAAAAGATATAAAATATTAGGCATTGATTAATAAAAATTTAACACATTTTTACATTTTAAATAAGTGTTTAGGTCACTAAAACTACTGTATACCTCCCCGTAAATTGACAGCTGTCTGATAGTACCCTTCGTTATTCTGTACAGTAGGATCGCATTTATCTGACAAAACAAAAGATATATAAACTATATCGTATTTAGCTGTATCATTTATTCTTTTTATAGGCTCTAAACCTGTAGGGTTGCCGTTTGGAAATGCCTCTAGGTATAAAGTGGAGTTTGATACAGGGTTGTCAGAAGTAAGTAAGTCATTTCCATTTCTAGTTACAGCCCCACTGTCACTGCCGTTACAAAACGTAAACTGATATGCTATTGACTCGGTACCAGATGACGTAGGTTTAATAATAGTAATTTTATTAGTACTTTCGTCAACAGTGACACCGATAGAAGCCCTAATGTCTTGCTCAATTGTAGTTAATATAAAGTTTCCATTTTTTTCAGTTAAGCCGAAAACCTCAGCACGTCGATATGCTCTAATCACGGTTGCAAAAACATCTCCTAGAATACCTACAACTATACCCATAATTCCGATCGAAAGTAGTAACTCGACTAAAGTAAAACCTCGTTTTTTGTTATTTATATTTTTCATCGCCAATCTGTAATTTTTCGGTTAACTTGCGATTGCTTAGTACCTTGGGTACTTTCCCACCTAACAGTGCTTGTAACATCCATTGTTGTGCCGGCTTTAGTAACTTCAATTTTTCTTTGGTATACTAACCCACTGGGGGATGCTATAGTTACAAATCCGTCTATTGGAGTAGATACAGGGGTTAAAACGGAAGTTCCCCCGGCATTATCTATTTGATAATTTCCACCAGCTACTCCGGAAAAGCCCTTTACATTCTTATAAAAAATAACTGCTTCTATACCTGCATTAGCAAACTTACTACTTTCACTTTTACGTAAAGATTCTTGTGCATTTCGAAGGGCACTAGTTGCTAAAACTACTAAAGCCACAATTACAATAACTGCAATTCCTATAGACATTGTAACCTCAACTAAAGTTTGTGCTTTATACTTTTTTATAAACATATCATTGTATGGAAATAGCACCGGAGGGCTCCAATAATATAGTTCTTGCCCGGGTCCCTTTACTGATTTTAACATCCCCCTCGTCTAAAAAAGGTGCCCCTGTTAATCTTTCGAACACCCAACTTTTTTCTGTAGTACCACAATTAAATGACACCCCACCTTGAAGCTTTACAAGTTTAGTATCTGAAGTAGAAATTCCAGTTAAAGGAGATCCGGTGTCGTCGAAAGCAGTTAAAGTATATTCGTCATTATTACTATTGCTACAAAAAATAATTCCCCAGTAAGCAGACTTAGTAGTAGATCCAGTAGAGTAGGCTCCAGCTAAAGCTTTGTTTTTGGAAATTTCTGCGTCGGAGACTACGTTTAAAGTTTGTTGTTGTACCTGTTGATTATCGGCAAATCCTGCAAAACCAGGAAAAACCATAGCAGACAGTATAGCCATAATAGAAATAGTTATTAAAAGTTCTATTAAAGTAAAACCTAAGCTATTCGAATAAAATGAGTTTGGCATTACTTATATTGTAGAGCATTTTAACTTGTTTATGAATAGGGGAGTGTTAAAAAGGACAGATATTGAATACAAGATTTAGAATTTATTTAAACTAACCGGACATGAATATTTAAAACACCTCATTACCAATTACACTGAATTAACTAATCCAATATAGTTAAGTCTGTGCCAAGTTCAAACTTATTTGCGTTATTACCCCCGTCTTCTATTTGCTTAGTACTATAATTTTCGAACGTAGTATCTACCTCGTAACCAATATTATTGTGCTGGTATCTATAAACATATTGCCCTGTATTTAAGGGATCAATCACAATTTTAGGCAAAAATTCAGAAAGATTAACGTTTATCCAACTACCCGTAGATAAATATAAGTTGTCTCCTACTGCGAGTTGATTACTAACTCGAGTAACCTCTGCATCGTCAGGAAAGGTACCATGTTCTGAATTATATTCCTGAATAGCAGTAACTAGTGTGGCGATATCCGCAAGCCGTTGAGCGTCTCTAGATTTTGCTAATTGTTTTTTTGGATTGATTATTAAATAAGTTACTCCGCTTAAAATACTAAGCAGGGCAATTACAAATAAAAGTTCTAAAAGGGTAAAGGCAAAATATTTAGACTTAAACATTTTTACTTTAATTAAAAAGCGTTCTTTATACAAAAAGGATTAGTTTCACTACCAGGTACTTCTAAGGTGGTACAGATACTAAAATCCTGGTTGGTAGTTTGGGAATAAACATAACCAACAGCACCGTCTGGATCTTTAGGCATAACCTTAAGATAAGTAATACTATTTGCTGCAAAGGAATTTGGTGACACAGGTAAGCTAGCAGGGTATTTATTATTGTCTGCGTAGTATCTTTCTAAGGATCCGGCGATTACACTAATATCTTGTTTTCTAACCGCATCTTGTGCTCTATTTCTCATCTCTTGAGGTTTTATAAGAAGTATTATCGTACTGGTTAAAAGACCTAAAATTGTAAAGGCTATCAACAATTCAATTAGTGTAAAAGCGCTTTTTTTCATTAAAATTACTGAGTACAAGCACTTGTAGCATCTGCAAGGAATACTATTTCACCAACGTTAGGAACACATGTAACAGTACAATTTTTGATACCTGTAGACTGTGGTGTTTTTACTGTTATAAGATTGTCTGCAGCCACCATAGAAGTTATACCATTGGGTACATTAGCTGGCGTTGCAGCCGTAAGACCGGCAGCATTACAGATTCCATCAGCGGCGTTAACCTGGCAAACCTGAACAGCCGTACAGATCTTAGCAGCAACTGTAGCTGCCGTTTTTGTTCTAGATTTGTCTAATACTTTGGCGGGGTTTATTAAAACTAAAACAACTACCATAAGCATACCTAAAATAGCAATAACAATTAAAAGTTCAATAAGTGTGAATCCTTGGGATTTTGATTTAAACATGGCAGTTGGACAAAATTTATATTAATAGTCTTACACTAATAAACTAATAATAGCATCTCCAAAAATTAGTGCAAATAGATACCCAATAATTAAAAAAGGCACAAATGGAACAGCTGTTTTTCTACCTGCTTTTGTAAATAAAAGCAAAAAAGACCCAAAAATCCCACCGATAATAAACGATAAAAATACGTATAAAACAGCATTGGGGTATGGGAGTAAGAACGATAATAAAGGAGCTACAAAAATATCACCAACACCCATTCCTTTACCTTTAGTAATAAATACCAAAAAAATAAAGAATAAGGCAATACCGGAGGCTACTAATAAACTCCACATGTTATCCTGAATAAAAAAATTTAATCTGTTATTTAAATAGTCTGTTTGTAAGATATATTTTCCCAGGGTTGTCGACGACAGAGAATTAACAAGATAAGTTCTGTACAAAAAGTATTCAACAATCTTAAAGGCAGCCACAAGAGCATATCCCCAGTATACAAAAAACATCGGAACCACCATAAATTTTAAATCGTAAATAAATATAGTTGCTAAAATTACAAAAATACTTGAATAAAACAAAAAATAACCTATTAAAATAGACTTATTAAAAGAATAAAAGGGGACCACACCAAAACTGTTTAGGTAACCTAAAAAATACAAAGATATAACAAATATAAAAATACCACTCATAAACTCCACAAACACACATTCTTTAGAAAGTTTTTTATTGCAACAATTAGACTTACCTTTTAGTAAAAAATAGGAAAAAAATGGGATTAGGGCCGTTGTACTCAGTGTCTTTTTACAGTAATCGCAGTATGACCTACCACCAAAGCCCTGATTTTTATTTAAACGATAAACCGCCATATTTATAAATGACCCCAGTGCAGTACCAAATATAAAAGCAGGTAACAAATAAAGCATGGGGTTAGTATATAGGATTTAGAATTTTGGATACAGAATATTAATCAAAAAAAAATAACAAGGTTGGAACAAAAAGCACTTTTGAACTTACCAAGCTAGTTTAGAAACTAGATATAGTAGGAAAACTTAAAGTTCCGGGAACGAAAGGCCCCCGGAACAAAAATAATAAATTTACAATGTTAAACCAGGTTTGCTACCGAGTTCCCATCGATCTGCGTTATTCCCACCATCTGTAGTGTAATATCCTTGATACTTAGTGGTCTCAAAACAAGTTTTTAGTTCGTAGTAAGTTCCATCAGAAGAAAATTCGTAACCGTTACAAGGTGCACTATTACCAAGTGGGTCCTCAGGCAATATAGAAATTTGTTCGGCTAAACCACTCTCGGCAATTAATGTGTATTTAACCCAACCGGTACCATCTGCAACACGTGTATCAGTTTTAGAGTTTCCAGTAGTGGGGGATAGCTCAGTTCCAGTTAAAGTTATAGTTCCGTCAGTTAAAGCTATGTCTAAAGCAGATCTAACGCTCTGTAAATCGGCTTGTCTTTTACTATCTCTAGATTCTTGAATCCTCTTAAAAGGATTAAGGGCCACAGTGAATACTAAGGCTAGTACAGTAACAATAGCTAAAACAACTAAAAGTTCAATAAGAGTAAAAGCTTTTGCTTTGTTATTCATAAATACCACCTCCTTGTAGTCATATTATAACTAGAATTGACTCATTAATTTGTAGATAGGGGTAATTACCGAAACAATTAAACCACCAACCATTACCCCTAAAACCACCATAATCATGGGTTCTAGTGCAGTTGAAAGGTTTTTAACTAAAGTGTCTACTTCTTTTTCATAATAGTTACTAATATTAGTTAAGCTATCATCCGTAGTACCGGTCTCCTCACCAACTCTAATAAGTTTAGAAACAATTGGAGGAAAGTTGCTACTTTTCTTAATAGCATCCGAAAGAGACCCTCCGCTTTTTACAGCATCCACAAACCTTGAAATATCCTCTTTAAATAAAATATTGCCTACAGAATCTCTAGATATAGATAAGGCATCAATAATAGCAACACCACTTGAAACAAGTAAGGAGAGCGATCTGGTAAACTCTGTTAAATCACGCTTAATCATAATTGAACCGAAAACAGGTATTTTTAAGGTCATCCTTCCTAAATTATGTGCTCCACTGGTAGTTTTAGCATAGGTTTTAAAACCGTATACCGACCCCGCTATAATTGCCAAAACTAAATACCATTTTGTTTTAATAAAGTTGGAAAACCATATCATTGCTTTTGTGGCCCAGGGTAACTCGACTCCAAAACTAGAGTACATATCAACAAGTTTTGGAATAACAAAAACTACAATTACCAAAAAAACTGCACTCATTGCAATCATTATAATAACAGGGTAAATCATTGCTCCCTTAACCTTAGCGGTAAACTCCCTACGTTTTTCTAAAGTATAAGAAAGACGTTCCAAAACCTCTGCGATTTTTCCGGAAGCCTCCCCGGCTTGAATTAATGAAACTATATTTTCTTGAAACACGTCCGGGTATTTGGCTAATGACTGAGATAAAGGCATACCCGCCTCAACATCAGTAAGAGCCGTTTGTACTACCTCACGCATTTTAGGGTTTTTAGACTGGTCTGTCAGTATTTCTAGGGCACTGGCTAAAGGCAATCCTGCCTTGGTCATACTGGCTAAACTTTGGGTAAAATTTACTTTATCGGTATCCGAAACTCCTCTAAAGGATAGAAGGGACTCCACAGTTAGTTCTTTTTTATAGGGTCGTAAAGAGTAAACTATGTAACCCCGATCTTTTAAAAGGGAAACTGCAATATTTTGAGAGTCAGCCTCAACTACACCACCAACATCTTGTCCAGTTCCGTTCTTTGCTTTGTAAGAGTATTTAGGCATTTATCTATTATCTAGTAGTATTTCTAACTAATCTTTTTAGTTCGTCTGGTTTTAAAGTTTGACCTAGGGCTGTATCTAAAGTTACTTTACCAGTGTTAACTAAATCGGCAAGGGATCTTTCTAAACTTATCATTCCAGAGTCTAAGTTGGTATTAATAATATTATCTAGCATATGGGTTTTACCCTCTCTAATAGTGTTCCGAACTGCACTATTAGCAATTAAAACTTCTACAGCGGGTACCATGCCACCCCCAGCAGCAGGAACTAACCTTTGCGACAAAATGGCCTGTAAACAGTCCGCAAGTTGAGTTCTAACCTGGGCTTGCTGAATATCTGGAAAAACGTCTATTAAACGATTTACAGACTGGGCGGCTGAGTTTGTGTGTAAAGTGGCAAAGACCAAATGGCCTGTTTCAGCTATTGTTACAGTATTACTAATTGTTTCGTAATCACGCATTTCACCAACCAAAACAACATCAGGGTCTTCTCTTAAAACTGACTTTAGGGCTCTAGCCCAAGACATAGTGTCTTGAAAAAGTTCTCTTTGTTGAATAATACTTTTATTGTTTTTAAAAACATATTCAATTGGATCCTCGATTGTAATTATGTGCTTAGCTTGATATGTATTTATGTGATCAATCATGGAGGCCAAAGTTGTAGACTTACCCTGGCTTGTAGCTCCAGTAACCAAAACAAACCCGCGGGGTAATTTACAAAATTCAGCAACTTTGGATGGAAGATTTAGTTGGTCCAAAGTAGGGACTGTGTAAGGGATCATTCTATACGCGGCAGATAAAAACCCTTTTTGATGAAAGGCGTTACCTCTAAACCTAGCTTTTTCTCCATGAGAAAAACTAAAATCCAATTCACGCTCTGTTTTTAATTGGTTAGTCTGGATGTCATTTAATATAGGATAAACTAAACTTTCAACGTCTGCATTAGTTAAACTAGCAAACCCTGGGACCGGCTGTAAGGCTCGGTCTATCCTCATCATGGGGGGCAAACCAACTGTTAAATGCAAGTCAGAAGAATTACGATCAACGATATTTTGAAGAAGTTCTTTAAGATTTATTTCCATGGGCAGTTAAATTTATGTTTAAATTATATACTATTTAATCTCTCTTTGAATGACTTTCTAAGTTCAACGTAATAAAACTACTCACTAGCCACTCTTAGAACCTCTTCTAGACTAGTGATACCCTCTAAGGCTTTTATAAATCCATCTTGTTTTAAAGTCATCATCCCACCTGCTATAGCCTCTTTTTCCAAATCTTGGGTAGTAATATCTCCTGCAATCATTGAGGAAATTTTATCAGTTACGTTTAAAACCTCGTAAATACCGACACGACCCAGGTAACCAACTTTATTACACCTATCACAGCCCTCGCCCCTATACAAATTTATTTTATTTTCTGTAGATTTTGTATCCGCATTCTCTAGATTGAGCTCACTAATTTTCTCATCGAACGCCTTTGATTCCTGTTCTTGAGCAGTTGAAGTCTTTTCTTGTGGCAGGGGAACACTTGCATTGATTTTTATAAGTTCGGTGGAATAAAACTTACCCAAAACCTCTTGTATATCTTTAACCGTACCCTCGGGGGCATCGTACCTAACTTTACAATAGGGGCAAAGATTACGCACAAGCCTTTGAGCTAAAACTGTATTAATAGTGGAGGAAAGCAAAAAGTTTTCAACCTTCATATCTAAAAGCCGAGGTATAGAACCTGCGGCAGAATTCGTATGTAAAGTTGCTAAAACTAAGTGACCCGTTAAGGCAGCTTGCACAGCTAAGTTAGCTGTTTCACTATCTCGAATTTCTCCCACCATTATTACGTTAGGATCTTGTCTTAAAAATGACCTAAGACCTGAGGCAAAAGTCAAACCAGCGTCAGGGTTTATTTGGATTTGATTTATTCCAGGTACTCTAATTTCAACAGGATCTTCTAAGGTCATAATATTTACACGTACTGAATTAAGTTTTCTGAGGGCTGTTGCCAACGTCAAAGTTTTACCTGACCCAGTTGGCCCAGTAACTAAAATTATTCCGTTAGGTTTTAAAAGACTGCTATCAAAGTTTCTAAGAGCCGCACCTCTAAGACCCAAGTCTTTAAGTTTTACTACATTACCCTGGTCTTTTAATAGCCTAATAACAACTTTTTCGCCATTGACTGTGGGGATAATAGAAATTCGCAAATCCACTTTTTCTCCAGCCATTTCAATTTTAAACCTACCGTCTTGTGGTTTTCTTTTTTCGTCAATCTTTAAATTTGCTAAAATTTTAATTCTAGCAACCAAAGAATCATGACTTTCTCTAGGTATTTTAGAAAGCTTTTCTTGTAAAATTCCGTCAACTCTATACCTGACACGTGTAGATGTTTCTCCAGGTTCTATATGAACATCCGAAGCACCCACCTTAACAGCGTACTCCAAAATAATACTTACAACCCTTGCTACGGAGGAATCCTGTACTATTTTATCAGCGTCGCCAACGTCTTTTAAGTTTTCTTCAAGTTTAGTTGCAGAATCATCCTCGGCACCTAAGGCTTCAGAAACATCTTTTCCGATACTTTTTCCGTACTGGGATGCAATCGCTTTTTGAACACTATCTGAGGATGCCATAAAAGGCTTAACTCTCAACGAACTTCTTCTTTCAATTAATTCTATAGTGGGAAGGTCTAAAGGGTCCACCATGGCCAAACTTAAAACACCATTCTTATTATCAAAGGGGATTAAAAGACTCTTTTTAGCAATAGATTCAGAAACTAAGTCTAAAATCTCATTGGGTATTGTACTAAGACTAGGATCAAAGTATTCAAAACCGTTCAGGAAGCTTTTAGCTTTTATCAAGTCATCACTGGTTACCAAATTACGCTCCTGCAAAATATTTTCTACACTTTTACCTGTATTAACACTTTCTATTCTAATCGCGTTTAACTGGTCTTTATCCAGTTTATTTTGGTCAAATAGTATTTCAGCTATGTCTTTACTCGTTGTCATTTGGGCAGAAGATACAAATGTTTAAAAAAATTATTTATCTCGATGTTATACGTATGGGCAACTTAATGATATTTTATATTAAATACAAAAAAACTACACCTAAACATATAGTGTTTATTTCTTTTATACTAATATAACTATAACTGTAAGATAAATGTATTTCAATTTTATTAAAAAGTCTCTAAAATTATTCTGATAATAATGTCTATTTTAATTATAGGTAATAACGAAAAAAATGCCGAAAATCACCTTGCAAAATACATCTCTGAGGTTGAAGGTACACCCATAAATATTTTGAACAACATAGATATTATTAACTGCAATAGGGGAGATACTATTTTATCCACAAAAGAAGTTAGAACTCTTTTATCGGAAACTTCATTAAAACCCAATACCCTTAATTCCAAGTACATTTGTTTTTATAATTACGATAGAGTAGGTGAGAGAATACAAAACATGCTTTTAAAAACACTAGAGGAGGGTAGGGTAAAGATTTTACTTCACGCCAACTCTATAGCAAATATTTTACCTACAACACTCTCAAGAGTAGTTGTGAGTACTTTAATAAGTACTGAAAGTGTTAACAAGAAACGTATGGAGAATATCGGTTTGATAATTAAAGATAAACAAGTTAGTAAAGTATGGGATGTAAAAAAGGAAAATGTTAATGAGTTTATAAACAGTCTAGAAACATACCTTAAAGAAAATAAACCTAAGAATTACACAAAATCTGCAAAAAAAATTATGCTACTTAAAAAGCGGTTATTAAGTGGTATAACTTTAAATAAAGATATTCAATTAACTAACTTATTTTTAGATTTACTTTAAAAGTATAGATGGAAACACTGTTTCTTTATGATATAATCAGATACGTCTAAACAGAAGCAAAATTACTGAATTTTATAAATACCGCCTAAACTCTTAAACTATGATTGAACCAACAAATAATTACGACGCAGACGAAATCCAAGTTTTAGAAGGGTTAGAAGCTGTTCGTAAAAGGCCTGGGATGTATATAGGTTCTACCGATATAACGGGGCTACATCACTTAGCTAAGGAAATGATTGATAATGCCGTTGATGAAGCATTAAATGGCTATGCGGATAAAATTAAAGTAACAATATTCGAGGATAATTCATTTGCAGTAAGCGACAACGGTAGGGGAATACCTGTCAATATTAAAAAAGAATACGGGGTTTCTGCCTTAGAATTAGCGGCAACCAGATTACATGCTGGAGGAAAATTCGGAGGTAGCGGATATAAAGTTTCTGGTGGATTACACGGAGTAGGTCTTTCAGTAGTTAATGCGCTCTCAGATGATATGGAAATTTGGGTTAGAAAACCCGACGGACTTCACTATCAAAAATATCAAAATGGTGTTCCTTTGGAACCTCTCAAGATTATTAAAGACGAAAAAAGAGTAGAGTTTTTAAATTCAACGACAGGCACAACTGTAAAGTTTAAACCCAATAAAAAAATATTCGAAACAGTAGATTTTGAATTGTCTGAAATTAAGGAGAAATGTAAAAGTTTTGCATATCTAATAGCGGGATTACAGTTTGAAATTACCGACCTAAGAAGCAATGTTAACCTTGCATACTACTTTGAAGGCGGGCTTAAATCCTACATTGAAGACCTTAATAAAAACAAAAAAACTTTATGTAAAGTATTTTACGCTAAAGGTGAAGACGACGATATGGAGGTAGAAGTTGCACTACAATACACTGATGCCTACACTGAGAATTTAATCTCCTTTGCAAATAATATAGTAACTCCTAACCACGGACACCACGTTACCGGATTTAAAATAGCGCTGACTCGATTAATAAATGACTATGCTAAAAGTAAAGACATGCTTAAAGGGGAAAAGACTCTAAGTGGGGAAGATATAAGAGAGGGTCTAACAGCACTAATAAACATTAAAATTGATGGGGATAGAATTCAGTACGAGGGCCAAACTAAAGAGAAGCTAGGAACCCCACAAGCAAGAAGTGCAGCAGAAAATGTATTTAAAAGAACCTTTGAAATCTTTTTGGAAGAAAACCCTAAAGATGCACAAAACATAATTGATAAAGCAGTTTTAACCCAAAGGGCTAGACTTGCAGCAAAAGCAGCAAGAGAGACAGTAGTAAGAAAAGGAGCATTAGACAGTACCAGCCTTCCTGGTAAACTAGCCGATTGTCAGTCTAAGGACCCTGTTTTAAGTGAACTCTTTATTGTAGAGGGAGACTCTGCTGGAGGTAGTGCTAAACAAGGAAGAGACCGTAGACATCAAGCAATTCTGCCTTTAAAGGGTAAAGTTTTAAACCCGGAGAAAAGCAGGCTAGATAAAATTTTAAAGTACGAACAACTACAAAATCTAATTATTGCTATGGGGACTAGCATTGGGGAATCCATGGATATTAAAAAAATTAGATACCACAAAATTATAATAATGACAGATGCTGATGTAGATGGAGCACACATTGCAACGTTACTTCTTACGTTCTTTTTTAGACATGTACCCGAAGTAATAGAACATGGTTACCTTTATATGGCGCAACCACCGTTATTTATTATTTCAAAAGGGCAAAAAAAGATGTACGCGTTAACAGATGGTGACAAAGATAGAATGCTAAAAGAATTAAAAGGGGGAATAGTACAAAGATTCAAAGGTTTAGGAGAAATGGATGCTGAACAACTTTGGGAAACTACCATGGACCCAGAAAAACGAGTGCTAAAAAGAGTAACAATTAATGATGTTCAAAAAGCCGACGAAGTGTTTACCACTTTAATGGGTATTGAAGTACCTCCAAGAAGAAAATTTATACAATCTCACGCAGATCAGGCGGAATTAGACTTATAAAATATGAACTTAGTTAAAAAGATATTAAAAAGCGAAATTACATATGCTTTATTATTTTTCTATTTTTATATCTATATATTTGCGGGAAGCGTAACGGCAAATTTCTTTGCAATAGCTTATGTTCTAATTATATTACTAGTTTTACTGTACAAAACTTTTGAAGAGCACCCTTTTTTATACGCCCTCTTATACCCAATAATATTTTTTTCGGGTTTTTATGATTTTGGCATGCATAAACTCGCAGGGGTACTTTTAGGTACGAGCTTTGCAGGATATTTAGTAGTTAATTATAAATTGGTTAAAAGTGAAGAGCTAGAGTACACGAACAATCTTAAGCTTAGCGCATTCGTTTTGAAAAATATCTTTGTAATACAAGTTTTATACAGTTTTTATTTTTACTATAGTCAAATAATTGCCGACACAAGGGGACAAAACAAACTGGATGACTGGAAAGTAATACTATTTACAAGCACGTTGGTTTTAGTTGTTTGGTTATCCCAAACCGTAATATCTAAATTTCATAAAAAGTTAGATTTAGTAACATACTCTAATTTAGTAATTATTACCACAATATTAGCTGCCTCGACACTTTTATATCAACCCTTTTTAGAGGTAGGATCACTAAATATAATTCTTCCTTATATAACAGGGTTTATGGGAATACTTATAATAAGTGTAGTTAGCTACTTGAATTCTAATAAAGACTTCAGATTCAGAAGAACTATTACCACACTTGCTTACACACTTGCCCCTCTAATATTAGTTTTTTATTACCCCTGGAATATTAGTAAGTATATAGGAATTCTATTCTCAACTCTTGGTGTAGTCAGTTTTTATGCTTTTTATTTTGAAAAAAGAGACAGGTTTCACGACTTAACAACAAGGCTTTTAAATTTGAAATCTTTTAGTACTAATCTGTTTTTATTTTTAGGGGCTCTGTTTACACTCTCTGCAGGGGGTTTAATTACAAAACTAAATATTGCAGATTTAGATTACTTAATAATGCTCATAGCAGGAATTTTTACAGTTTATTTAATACAAGATATAAGAGAAACTTTACAATCAAGACTGATTAAAAAAGGTTTGGTAGGTGTTTTTAGCGTTGTATCTATTGCTTCTTGTGCCATGTTACTATTTTTTATACTGGATACTGGAAAATTAGAATCCTTAGGATCCTTTTTATTTGGCATAATCAGCTTTATTTACATAAAAAATAATTTCAGCCTAAGAACTTTCTCCAAAGAAATAATTAAAAAAGACGTAGGATATACATATTTAGAGATTATTTTGTTAAACTTACTAACGGCTCTTTCGGTAGCCTTGATATTAATTAAGATTTAGAACGATGGAATTAAGAACACATTTTCACATTATCCCACAAGAGCAAGCTCCTAAAATTTTAAATCTTGTAGTAGAAATACAAAAAGGAGACTTTATTAAGTATGAGTACAGAGAGGAGTATGGGATACTAGAAGTAGATAGAGTCTTACACGGCCCTGTTCACTATCCAGTAATCTATTGTGATGTCCCCAGAACTTGGAACAAACACGATAACGACCCTTTAGACGCGGTATTATTTACCACGGGAAATCTAATTCCTGGATCCATGGTTGCAGGGCGGGTAGTAGGTATGATGGAAATGGTGGATAACGGGCAAAAAGATCATAAAATAATTACCGTAAATAATGTGGATCCTAGATACGACCATGTTAAATCATTAGACGATTTACCGCCTTGGAGACTTAAAGATATGCAACATTTTTTTGAAATATACAAACACGCTCAAACAGGACCACAGAGCGTTACTGTAGGAAATTTTTTAGGTCCTAAAGAGGCCTATATACATATTTTGAAATCAATGGAAGATTATAATGAAAAGTTTAAACTTAACTAACATATGAAAAACATAGATGCAGTAGATTCATTAATACCAAACGAAGCTGAAGATTTAAACTCCGCAGTTGGGGAGGGGAATGACAAAATAAGAGACGTAAAGATTGTAGATGAAATGCAAAAGGCCTACTTAGACTATGCAATGAGTGTTATCGTAGCTAGAGCCCTACCCGATGCTAGAGATGGTTTAAAGCCAGTACAAAGAAGAATAATATATGCGGCTTTAGAGATAGGGGCGCTTCCAAGCAGCAAGCATCAGAAATGTGCAAAAATAGTTGGAGAAGTTTTAGCAAAGTACCACCCGCACGATAATGTTTCTGTGTACGATGCAATGGTTAGAATGGCCCAACCTTTTTCTTTAAGATACCCACTTATTAATGGGCAGGGAAACTTTGGTTCAATTGACGGCGACAGTGCTGCAGCAATGAGATATACCGAAGCCAAATTAAGTAAAATATCACTAGAGTTAATGCAAAATATTAACGAAGAAACAGTCGTTTTTATGGATAACTACTCCGCAGAATACCGAGAGCCTATTCTTTTACCAAGTGTAGTACCAAACTTATTACTAAATGGTGCCCAAGGGATAGCGGTAGGGATGGCAACAAGTATGCCACCACATAACTTAAACGAAGTTGTAGATGCAACAATTACCTTAATTAAAAGCTACAAACCAGATATTGAGAATAAAATTCTTTTACCACAAGCAAGAGTACCTTTTGAGGATAAAGACGCCTATTTAGTAAGAGAGCAAATAATGGAAGAAAGACAAATCCCTGTATTTGATGGTGAGGCTACTATAGAACAGCTAGTACAACATGTACAAGGACCGGATTTTCCAACTGCTGGAATTATTTATGATAAAACAGAGCTACTACAGATGTACGCAACAGGAAAAGGCAGAGTAGTTACGAGAGCAAGAACAAATATCGAAGAACTTAAAAATGGAAAATTTGCCATTATTGTTACTGAACTACCTTATCAGGTGAACAAAGCAAGACTAGTAAGTAAAATAGCTGACCTAGTAAGAGATAAAAAAGTTGAAGGCATTACCGATTTACGAGATGAAAGTGATAGAACTGGGATAAGAGTAGTAATCGAGACTAAACAGGGCGCTAGACCTCAAAAGATTTTAAATAAACTTTATAAACACACAGAACTTCAGTCAAACTTTAATTCTAACTTTGTAGCTCTAGTAAACAACGAACCCCGAGTAATGAATCTAAAAATGATTCTTGAGGAGTTTGTAAGACATAGACAAAACATCATAATTAGAAGAAGTGAATATAATTTGGCTAAACTACAAGAGAGAGAACACATACTCTTAGGTTACAAAATAGCTTTAGATAATATTGAAGAAGTAATTAAAACAATAAGGGCATCCCAGGACACAGAAGAAGCAAAAACAAGCTTAATGGCTAAATTTGGCTTTAGTGAAATGCAGGCTGTAGCTATTTTAGATATGCAGCTAAGAAGACTTGCTCAATTAGAAAGAGAAAAAATAGAAGAAGAGCTTAAAGAAGTCTTAAGAAAAACTGGCGAATTAAAAGCAATTCTTGCTAGCCCCGAAAAAATCCTTTCGATTATTACAGATGAACTTACCGAAATAAAAAAGAACTACGGTGATGAAAGAAAAACAGAAATTGTTGCTGGAAAAGTAGGAATTTTAAACGAGGAAGATCTAGTAGCAAAAGAGGAGGCTATTATATCTTTAACAAAAACAGGCTACATAAAAAGACTTCAACCAAGTACCTACAAAAAACAAACCAGGGGAGGTAAGGGAGTATTAGGAATGTCTACAAAAGAGGCAGACCAAATTAAAAGTGTAACTTACGTTACAACACACGATGAGATGTTGTTTTTTACCAATTTAGGTAGGGCATACAAAAAACGCGCCTGGGATGTACCTGAAAGCTCAAGGCAGTCTAAAGGTACTAATGTAATTAACCTTTTAGATTTAAAGAGTAACGAAACAGTAACTGAATTCTGTAGTTATGATCCAGAGACTAAGTCTGAAATCAAGTATGTGTTATTTACTACTAAAAAGGGGTCAGTAAAAAGAACACCTTTAGAAGATTTTCAAAATGTAAGGCAAAATGGAATAATTGCCATTGGGTTAAAAGAAGGTGATACCCTAGCTTCTACGGATTTTACAGGTGGGAATCAAAACATACTTATAACTACAAGACAGGGTAAAAGTATCAGATTTAATGAAAGTGATGTGAGAGTAATGGGCCGATCTGCTGGGGGAGTAAGAGGAATAAAACTTGGAAAAGACGATGAAGTAATTTCGGTACAAACATTTAAACCTGAAGACGAAGAAAACCTTTACACCCTAACTGTAAGCGAAAAAGGTTATGGTAAAAAAACTAGACTTACAGAGTACAGCAAGATAACCAGAGGGGGTAAAGGGGTTAAAACTACTAACATTACACCTAAGACGGGAAATCTAACTGATAGTTTAATTGTAAGTAACCAGGGCGACCTGCTACTAACTAGCGCAGAGGGTGTAGTTATTAGAATATCCATTAAAAAGGTCCCTATACTTTCAAGAAGTACACAAGGCGTTATATTAATGAAATTTAAAGGAAAAACTGACTACCTGTCCACAGTAACTTATTTGGATGAGTAAAACACAACCAAGTCCAAAGGACGAGGAAAAACTAGAGATTGAAACCTCTCACGAACCAGATAATTATAATGGCTATAAACGAGAAGTACTTCTAGAAGATCTCGAACGTGAGACGTATATTAGATCCTTCGAAACTGAAGACTGTATATTTTTCCAATTACTAAATAACCAAGATTCATGGTGTATAATCATAAACCCTGAGAACGGTTTACAATTTAATTATCAAAATATAGAGTCCCCTTGGGCGGGAGAAGGATACGGCGTATCTTTTTCCGTTACAAACCTAGATATAAATGCGGAAGAAGTAAGTATTGTAGAAGAAATTATAAAGAATTTCATTTTAAAAATTCAAGAAATTAACCCAAAAATGAGCTTTTCTAAAATAAACTCTAATGAATCTAAAAAGGTATGTGAGACTAAGATTGGGCAAATCAACCTAGTAGTGGGTGCTTTTGAAAAAGATAACATTATGTACTCTAGGATGGCTATATCCAACAGAGTTTTAACACTAGTAGGAAATTTCCAACAAATAAAGTTTAATGGTAATAGTCTTTATGAAAGTCCCGCGGAAGCGTTAAGACTGATTTTTGAATTTTATCAATATGCTAAGCAAGATGCGGATAACAGGAGTTGACGAAGTAGGTAGGGGAGCTTTAGCTGGTCCTGTTGTTTCTGCATCATTCACCACCTCCTTTAGTTTTCTTAATCAAACCTTATCTCAATTACAAAATCTACAAAAAGATACTAGTAGTAAATCGTTTGTTAAAAACATAGACAGACTAAAAAAGCTGATTGAGTTTGATATTAAAGTTACAGAACAAATAACTGACTTAGAAGAAGAAGCTATAAATACTTCCGAAAACGAAAAAATAATTAGTACCTTGGTAACTTTAAACGACAGCAAAAAGGTTACTAAACTTAATCGCGAAAAACTTTATAAAATTCTTACCAAAATAGGGGAGTTTAAATTGGGAATAGTCGATAGTACCGAAATAGATAAAATAGGATTACAAAAGGCCAATATAAAAAGTATGATTAATACTCTACCTATGATTACTAAAGGGGGACACTTTATTCTTACAGACCATTTGGATATATCTAAAGTAAAACTTTCTACCCCTATGACTGCTAACATTACTGCTAAATACTTATCCTTTGATAAAGGCGATTCTAGGTCTTTTTGTATCGCGGCTGCTAGTATAATTGCTAAAGTTAGCAGAGACAAAATAATGGCGGATTTTCATACCCCCTACCCAAAATATGGTTTTAATGTACACGTTGGGTACGGAACAAAACAACATATAGAATCCATAAAGTTAAATGGTCCTTGTAAAATACACCGACTTAGCTATAAAATCTTCAAAGATGCAAACAACATTGCAAGAAAATCTAGATAGCCCTAAAGATTTATGTGAAACTCTTTCCATTTTTAGCAGATCACTACCCTTTTTAACAAAATCTCTCATAGAACAAGGCATAATCACTGAAAAAGAAGACCCTATTAACGTTTTGATAAAAACTGAGTTCCTCTCAGGGATGTCTTACGCGTGCCAATTTTTAAATTGGAACGCAAGTAGACAAGCAAACAGAAGAACTGTAGAAAATACTGTGGCTACTATTTTTGACCCCGCCTTCTTCCACACACAGTGCCCACAGCTATTTGAGGAGCTAAGGGCAATGGGGATAGAAGTCAGTACTGAAGACTTTGAAGAATGGGCTATGGGATTTATGTTAGTAAGGGAAACTTACAATTTAATGAGCCAAAGAATTGGATTGTGTGATTACTCCTGCCAAGTAGGAAGCTAATACTAGCCCTAAAATAGTATAAATTAATTTTAATGTATCTTTAAAACCTTTATTTTAGAATCATTAAATTCCAGTTCTTCTTCTAACCTATCTAGCAGTACCTGACCCAAACGAGATTTATAATTTAACCACTCTCCCGGTTTTGTTAAAGCATCCTCTTCTCCTAAAATAGTATAGGTTACTTTTTCCCCAGTTTTTAAAAATTTTATAGTAACTTTACTGCCAATTTTAATTTTTTTAGTACCTAATACAGGATTTATTATTTTAGAAAAGGCTATTTTTTCTCTAATTTCCATTATTCTACCCTTTATATACTCGCTATCTCGTTCACTCTCCATATAGGCAAAGTTCTCGCGTAAATCTGGGTTATTTTTAGCAGCGTCGCCCATTTCTAGCAATACCTCACTTAACCTGTTTTTAAGTCGAATAAGGTCAGAATCTAATCTTTGCTTAGTTCGCGTTGTCATTAGAAATTTCTTATGCATATTAAAAATGTGACATTTTTTGAATAGCCAAATAACCAATGCTTTTATCTAATTTTTGAGATTCTTTTAAGTTAAGTTTGTTAGCCAGATTATTAATCTCCTTAATACCCTCGGTTTCGCTAATTCTTGTTATCCCAATATCTATAAACATACCCAACTCTTTAATGTTTTCTACACTAATTTTTAAACCATTTAGTTGATACATAGTTCTATCTCTGTAAACTGTGCAAAACTCCTTTTGACCCATGGCCTTTAATAAGGCTTTTGCAGAATTATAAGAACTAACCGACATATTAGTTTCAAACACTACTCTGTGGTCATGATAACCACCTTCCTCTGTCTGTTTTTTTACATCAATAGAAACCTTACTTCCTAGCAAGTCATTACTTAATTCTCTTATCCTTAAACCAAACCCTTTTGAGTTCTCATAAAACACAGAATTTTCTTTTAAACTAGAGACGTTTAAGGGACAAAACCAGTGATCAATAATATTTGCAGAATAAGCGACTTTGGCATTTAAGTTTAGCAACTTACCCTGAATATCTTTTATATCGGCCACTTTATACCAAGTATCCACCTCAAAAGACTTAATTTGTTTTTTACCAGAAATAAAATTATCTAAATCACTTTTTTTAATACGAATATTTTTACCAATTTTAGAGTAGGGGAGTGTCCCGTTTTTTATATAAGTTCTTACACTTTGCCAGTGAACTTTTAAGTAAGCTGCAGATTCTTTTATTGTTAATAAACTATCACTCATTGTCACTTAAATAACTTTTTAATTATATTAAAGTATATAAACTATACATCGATAGTCAACAACTAATTAAAAGCGTAGGATGAATCTAAAGAATACTAGATGTGGCGGAGTCGTGTGTATCGTTATGAAACTTTTGATGGGTCTTTTTTAAGTCTTGATTTGTTAAGTGAGTGTATATTTGGGTTGTACTAATATTGCTGTGCCCTAGAAGCTCTTGCACACTTCTAATATCTGCCCCTTTTTTTAGAATATGTGTGGCAAAACTGTGTCTTAAAACATGAGGCGTAACATCTACAGCGATACCCGCCTGTACCGAGTATTTTTTAATCATTCTTTGCACGCTTCTAGGCGTTAACCTTAAACTTTTACCGTCGGCATCGTTTAGGTCCATACTTTTACCGCTGTACCTAACAAATAAGGGTTTAAACGGATCTTTTCTAATAGACAAGTATCTTTTTAACCAATTTACAGCCGGGTCCGTTAAGTAAACCGTTCTAGCTTTTCTTCCTTTACCTATTACAGTAAATTCCTTACTTTCTAGTACTTGGGGGCTGAGATCAGTTAGATTTAGAGCTGTTAATTCACTAACCCTGAGGCCGGTGGAATATAAAAGCTCTAAAATAGCCCGATCTCTAAGACCGGATCGCTTACTAACGTTTTGCCTACTAAATAATCGTTCTAAATCTTCTTTCGTTAAAAATTTAGGTACCCTGTCACCAGTTTTTGCTAATGTTATTTTGTTAGCATCTAAAGATTTTAAATCTTTTTGTACCGATAAATATTTTAAAAACGACCTAAGACCTATTAAAAAACAATTTTGAGTAGCCTTACTCAAGGTTTCTGTGGGGTTGGTCTCAGAAGTTTTACGGTTCAGGTAGATTCTGTAGGCGGTAATTAAGTCTTTATCAATATCTTTTTCGGTTAGCTCCTTTTTATGTAAGTGATCTTTGCTAAACTCCTCAAATTTATCTAGATACATATGGTACATCTTTATAGTACCCTGAGATAAATTACGCTCCACCTCGGCGTGTTGTAAAAAACCAGCTATTAAGCTGTTAAGATTTGGCATTAAAACAAGTTTAAAAGTAAGTAGGGGATTAGTCAATATTTAACGACGTTTAGAGTTTACCCAATACAGAGGATAATATTTAAATGCTATAATTTAGGGAATGAAAACAGTATTTTCCTTGTTTAACAAGTCGGTAGATCAAATACTAAAGGATTATAAACAGATCCAAAAAGTTGTATTAGCTTTACTGTTTTTTGATATTTTTGATTATTTGATGCAGAACAATTTTTTGCTGGCTACCGGATCAGACATATTAGCATCTCTATACACCTTAACCTCAACACTATTTAGCCTTTACCTAGGGTTAATTCTTTTAATAAAATTAAATGAGATATCACTAGATAAAAAAGTTGTAGTTAAAGTCAGACTGTATCTTAAATACCTCTGGGCAAACGTTATTATATTTGCAGGTGTTTTGGCCAGTTTTTTAGTAATATTCATAGCCTGGCTAGTTTTTAGTACAAATAAAAATTTGGCGGGGGCCTACCAAAATTTAACCACAGTACAATTGGGTTTATTTGGGACCATTTTTTCACTTAGCACACTAAGCTGGCTTTTAATTAATACCTTTACCACAGCAATAGTTATAAACGAAAAAATTTCGGCAAAGCATTCTGTATTAAAAAGTTTTAGGTTAGTTAAGAATAATTTTAAAACTGTACTGTTTTTTGGATTTTTTATTTTGGTAGTTAATATCCCTGCCTGGATAGATATAGGCGGTATTTTATATAAAAGTTTTGTAGTTAAATCTTACGAAAGAGAATACTTTGGAACCTGGTCAATGTTTGTAACCTTTTACTCACTTTTTATTGGAATTTTAACATCCTTAACTACACTAAATCTATATAAAAAACTTACTAAAACAAACTAGATTAATACCCACCCCTGCTAGTTAAACATTACAAATAAAGCATCTTACATAACCCATAGTATACTCATTACTCTAAATATGGTATAATACACATATATGAGTATATTGAAAAAGCCTTTAGCCGTACTTGCTTCAGTGCTTAGTTCATTTTTAATTGGAAGTACTTTTAACCCTATAAATGCGGGTATTAGTAATATTACTGTAACTCCATCAAGCTACAAGTTTGAGGATACCGTAATTACCACAGATGGTTCTAATATAAGTAACAATATTAGTATTTTTATAGTTAAAAAACCTAAATCTACGGTTAATTCTAATGTTCCTAATTATGTTTACATAGATATTTACGACCCTAATTCAACTGATGGTTTTTATGACCCTTATGCCTCAGGCAGAGTAGTTCAGTTTAACAGTAACGACGATAATGCCTGGAGTATAGGTTTAGGATTTATGCCTAACAAATCTGGAGATCAAACTGGAACCATTTACGTCAGGGTAGCCACAGATAGTGAAATGAACAATATAATTGAACAAATACCATTTAGGCTTACAGGTAAGGGTTTACCAAATAATCCTTCTTTAAAGTATTCACCAAATGCCTTGTATTTTGGAAAGTTAGAAGTAGGAAAAAGCGTTACAAAAGAAATTAAAATTGAAAATACCACACCAAAGTTCTATTTTTTGTCTTTTAAGTGTACATCAAAACACGACTCGTATACCGCAGTTTTAGAGGGAAAAACTTTTGATGCTTGTTCTACAAACAGCGATTTATCAGTAAATGCAGGAGAATCAAAGACGTTGTTTATAAAATTTAAACCAAAAGACAGTAAACTGTATTACGAAGAAATAGTTTTTAGTAGTAACGATACTAACCACCCTACTTTTAAAATTAAGGTAGAAGGAGAAGGTATTGATGAAAGTCAAAAACTAGACCCTGTTGTAGTAACAGAACAACCAAATATCCCTCCTGTTAACGATAATCCAGGTGATTCGATTTATGATAATATACCAGCAATAGGCGGTATTCCTCCCGTGGGAAATGTTCAACCTGAGGGACAAAAGAATATAAAAACTAAAGACTCAAACAAAAAGACTAAATCTACTAGCGAAAGCAAACAAGGTAAAAGTAGCAACACACAAGAAACTATTATTGAAGAAAACGATATAAAATCAGAAGCAACAAATAAAGATAGTATAACCAAACAAAATCCTGAATCCAAAATCTTAGATCCCAACACAGAGCAGGGGACTAGTAAAGATGTAGGCGTCAAACAACAGCCACAAACCGATAAAACTAAAGGGTACATAGCCATTGTTTTATTATTAGGAATGGTTTCTGCAGGCCCAATAGTGTCTAAGAAAATAATAGGGTAAAAATCAAAAATCCGATTAGCCACCTTTGGGTGTGATAATATATTAATATGATCTTCATATTTTCGGATCAAGAAAACCTACAATTTCAGATTTCACATAAATTCCCCCAGCTAAACAAGGAACAGGTCACCGAGAAAGACCATCTATGGGAAGAAATAATTAAAAAATCACCAAATGCTTTTAGCGGAGTGTCTTATGGTTGCTCTGGGGTAGAATTTGAAAATGGGAAATATGTGATTAATATAAATAAGACTGACTATAAAACCTACCTTTGGGCTAGACAAGAAAATTATTATATACCCGGTAGCTACTCCACAGGTATAAGTACAATAGCCAAAAACCCTAAAAAAATTCCTATTATTTTGTTAAAAAATCTTCTAATGTTGCCATAGGTAAAAATACATTTGATAATTTGGGCGGAGTGATAGACTACAAGACTGAAATAACAGACGAGGAATTCCCTAAGTATATTTTAAAGGAGACTATACGAGAACTAGAAGAAGAAACTGACGCACAAAATATTAATAACGTAAAAATTATAGGTATGTACTATGAATATCCTAAGTCTTCTAGAATAAATTTCTTAGTTTATAGCGAAGTAGAGATCACAAAACTTATAGATAAGGAAAATACAGATATAATAGAAGTATCCGAAGAAGGGATAGGGGAATTCTATAGAACACAGAAATCCAATTTACACGAAGTCATGAAAACTCAGTTAGAATTCTACATAACGTATTTAAATAGAAGCAAAATTTAATATACGACGTCTGTGAAAGTTATATTCTTAAACACTGCAAACAACGAAATCGACCCAATAGGAATAAGAAAATTTCTACAAGCTTTAGCTCCAACTACAGATATTTTTTGCTTACAAGAGTGCCACTACAATATTCAAAAAGTTATCTTCAAATACTTACAAGAGTTTAAAAGCTACACTGTTTTTAAATATATAGATAAAAATAGTAGTTTTTCTAACGCCATATTAGTTAAAAAACCTATAAAAACCTTAGATATAACCTCTTTAATGGACAATAGCTTTTTAAATATTGGACTAGCCATAAACCTGACACTAAATTATAAAAATAAAAACTTTAATATAATAAATGTTCATGGAGTAGCTTTTCCAGGCACCAAACTGGACACAGACGAAAGACTACAGCAATCAAAAACCATTCTAAAACATTGTAGTAAACTAACTGATCCAATAATAATTGGCGGAGACTTTAATTTATTGCCCCAAACCGAAAGTATAAGAATGTTTGAGCAAAAAGGATTTATAAACTTAGTAAACGAATATAAAATACAAACCACCAGAAATAAAAAATCTTGGAAAATTCATCCCGGGAAAAAACAGCTTTATGCAGATTACACTTTTACGGATTCTAAAATAAAAGTTAAGCATTTTAAAGTTCCCTATATAGAAATCTCAGATCACTTACCAATGATTTTAGATTTTGAACTCTAAATTATCGCCTTGGGTAGTTTTAAGCTTCTAGTGCAGAGAAATATAAAAAATAAAGGTGTTCCAACACCTTGTATTATTTAAAACCCCTTAAAACGATTATTTTGATTTATTGCTTTACCTAAAGCATTTATTGACCATATTGATGTTTAGTTACAGCAACATTACACCAAAAGCAGCTTTAGATAGGTAAACTTACACTTAGACACAAACGACAATATATACGAACTAAGTAAATACGTAAAGTTCGTAATTTAATTTCGTAATATTTTCGAATTCAAAAAGGATAACAAGGGAATTCACTTAAAATAGGGAACTCAAAAACAAAATAGGGAAGCAGACATAATTAAAAGGATACACGAGCAGATTTAAAATAAGTATAAAAACCCAAAGTAGGGAATACTTTTACTATTTATAAGAAAGAAATTAGTTGTCGTAATCTGTATATTTAACGACATTAAATAGCTTTTTAGATGACAAAAGGTATTGTCACAATTTATAGTCAAATAAAAATCAGGGGACCTACCAAGCTACCTACTAACTAAAAAAAGCTATTTATTTGTTTTTATTTGTTTTTTAAAATTTATCAAATAAATACTGCATCCATAAAAATAGCATTTATAGGAGTAATAAAGTAGTTTAGCAAGGGTCCTACAAAAACTATGACAATACTACAAGATATAAACTATGACAATTTAGACCTATAGTTATATGACATTATCACATAGCCCCCTACTCTGCGACCAGATCAAATTTTTTGTTTGTTTGTGAGATACAGTTATCCACATATAAAAAGCTTTTATACAGGCACTAGTGTCACCTGACAAGAATACAATTTGTTGATAATATGTCGTTATATATTGCAATAATTACTATAGGGTATTTACTATAGGTCTAAATCCCCCCCCCTACTTCCCTACTTAGGAGATAAGCAAAAACGCTACTACAGCTAGAATAATAGATAAGAATTCTATATATAAACCTTTATATACCCTATGCAATGCCACTGCTTGAAAAAAGCTTATAAAAATATAATAAACAGTTGTTAAAGCTAATGCCTTAAAAAAGCTTTCTAAAGGAAAAAAGGAAATAGTGAGAGCTGATATTCCCATTACGAGCGCAATTACAAAAGACTCGTTACCTACTAAACTGTTTAGCTCCTGCTCCAAGTTCTGTGACCACCAATATTGAAGTGCAAAAAAGTAAGTAGAAATAAAAACAACAAACATGTGAAAAATAAATGACAGCTCCAAAAAAGCACCCGGAAGAATCATTTTAAAGGTATTAGTTAGAACGAAAAACAAGGTTATGATCTCGATAAACAAAAAAACAGTTTTAGCCGGCCGTACTAAAGGTATATTTCTCCCCCGCTCTTCTACAACTAGAAAAACATTTGTAGCCAACACTAGATAATAAAATATAAAAGTAGAAAAGATTGAGAAAGATAGCTTAAATAAGATATTTAAATTGGGAAAAAATCTTAGTAACAAAAAACTACTTATAACGTAACCAAAGGGCACAGAAATTATTTTAGGCAAGTTAGATAAAGTAATTTGATATACTATAGGATATAAGAACACTATTATGGAAACCGTAAAAAAAATAATTAGTTGTGAGACAATCCCCTTTTGAATCAAATCATAGTCACTATAAAAAAGTATGAATATGGTTTGTAATGCTAAAAAAATTCCCGTTACAAACAGAAACTTGTATCTCTTTTCAATGGATTGATCCACACTTTTTAACCTATTTAAAGCATTATCTAAAGTTTTCATAGGGATAGTACTGGGGAACAAGTAATACTCAGGTGGGTGGGATTAGGGATTTTAAAATTCAGCATTGTGTGCAAGCTCCATAACGTCATCTAAGTCCTCAAGCTCGTCAAGTAAATCATTAAATCTATCCGTCAATTCTTTTTGTAAAGGTATTTTAAATGAAGGTTGTCCCTCAGAATTAAATAGATAGGCTACGGAATTAGGTGTACCTATACCGGAATCGTGTTTAGAAAGAATTGCTTTTACTTCGTTTATTGAACGATTAGTGTTATCTGTTCCACAATAAATAATAAGGCCTATTCCACCGTAAACATAAGCCTCATAATTGACTTCTATAAGTGCCTCACCTTCCTTGCCAAGTGCCCTATCAATTGCAGACTGGATTTTATCTTTGGGTAAATTTAATTGCTTGGCTTTTTCTACAGCTATCCTTAAATATGAATTTAGTTCTGGATCACCATTGTTACCTTTTTTAACTGCAACAGTAATCGCTTTAGCAAGCTTGGTAAAATCCTTACCTCTTTTGTTATCTTCTATAGCTTTTTTTCTTTTTATAGTACTCCATTTAGAATGACCTGACATGAGTTAAGTTTAATAGAGTTATTAAAGTTGTAAAGGATAAAAGAACCTCAAAAGACTAAATCTTAATTATTCTTCAATCTCTTGTTCAGCCTCATAAAGCTTCGTAAAATGGAGCTTCTCTTCCTCAAGAACTTTAGATTTTACCTCTAAAAAAGGGTCTGTCTGGGCTTTTTCTGCGGTAAACGAAGGCAAATCAGAAGAGATTTTAATTCTAGCTATATCATCATTGATTTCGATAACTTTAGCTTGCAACTTTTGGGGTCGGGCTCCAGACTTTAGCCCTAAATTCTTTTTACTAATTCTTCTTAATTTTTTTCCGCTTAAACTATCCAATAAGAAGTAAAAAGTATCGTTATTACCTATAACTAGCTCATAATCTTTATTTAGTTCTAACTTAAAGCTACTTGTTTCTATTATTTTAACCGTACTCATATCTTTAACCACGGTGTCACTTGGATTTAGTGTAGAAACGCCAGCTCTTTTATTTAATTTTGCAGAAGTAATTCCCCTTTCGGCAACTGAATTTACAGGGTCTAGCTCTAAGGCACTTTCAAAACTACTTACAGCCTTAGCCCAATTAGAAACTTCAGAATATGCTTTACCCAGACGATTAAATAAGGCTA
Organism: bacterium; assembly: GCA_009995545.1. Taxonomy (GTDB): domain Bacteria; phylum Patescibacteriota; class WWE3; order 2-01-FULL-39-13; family JAACPI01; genus JAACPI01. The sequence continues at coordinate 143,388 of JAACPI010000001.1, read as the reverse complement.
CTGATTTAGTACCGGAGTCTAAAACTTGGTTATTTAATTTTATAGCTGTTTCCCAGTCTCCTGCTATAGCAGCTTTTATTGCTTGTTGCTCTATACTATCCATATTTTAATCACAAAACTCTTTATAATTGAAAATTAGTATATCTGGCAGAGTCTGTCTAGTAGAGAATTTAGAGTACATACCTAAGCTTGTCAACAAATTGTAAAGGTTAAATCTAAAGCCCAAGTATTAAGTTTAAAATTAGGCAATCTAAACTAAATCGTCGTCTTCGATAACTCTAGGATCAAAGGTAGGCTTGGTGTGTGTTGGGGCATACACACTGTCTTCAGTTGAGACTACACCCTCAACGAATTTTACTAGTGCATAATAAGATTCCTTTTCGTGCCCTTCTGGAAGAATTAAAGTGACCTCAAAACCTTTTAAGATAGCCTTAGCCATAACTTCGTAATTAAGAAGTTTGTGGGTAGCAAATTGTGAAACAGCATAAAACGTGTTATCTCGCTGAGTAACCAAAGACTCAACCTCTGCTCTTTTAGCTCTTTGAGCTACTTTAACACTCTTAATATTAAGGTCTTTATGTACTTCAATTAGTAAGGTGTCCCCCAAAATTATTTCGTTGTCTACTATATCTTTTTCACAGAGTTTAACTTTAACTTTACTATCTTCTTTAGAAACTGCCGTAAAGTCCTCGGACATTAAGGCTTCAAATTTAGGAGAAACTTTAGAATCTTTAGACACCATAAAAGATGTCGTAATTTGTTCTTTTTGACCCGCTATATCAGAAGCACTAGTTTTAGCAGGGACGTTTTGATTTTTAAGATCAACAATTTGCTGTTCTAAATCTTTTATTTTTTCTAGCAATTGCTCTTTGCTTGATGCGTCCGAAGACTGTCCCCTACTCGGGGTTTTGTAATTATTTTTGCCCTGAAATCTTCTATTTTTATTTCTGTTATTTGAATCCATGTTTTATTACTAAGATTTATTATTGGCTGTTTTTCGATAATTTTCGGCTATTGCCATACCGACATCAAAAGGTCTATTCAACCAAATTTTAATTTTTTCTTGTACATAAGCTTTGTCTCTACCGTACTTTTCCGAGGATAGAGCCTTTATTTCTTTACTGTAGTTAGACTCTTCTAAATACACTGGAGGCAATCCCCTACCAGAAAATGGCTTACTAGTAGCTCCATCTATTTGAAGTTTACAGTAAAAATTATATTTTTCCTGGCTAATTAGGTCAGTCTCGTCAAAGGTGGGCATAAATTCGGGTGCTAATGTGGAGGCGTCTTGAGCTCCAAGAGTTAGTGCTATCATTGTACCCACATTACCCAAAATAGCATCTCTAATGGGTTCTGGAAGCTGAGCAGTGTACTGGTGAGTTAAATGTAAAGATAGGCCGTATTTTCGGGCCTCGCTCAATATTGTAATAAAACTCTCTGTTGCAAAGTTCTGAAACTCATCTACATACAAATAAAAGGGCACTCGGTCTTTTTCTAATAAACTAGCCCTTTGCATTGCATAAAAGGTTAGTCGGTTAACTATTAATGAACCCATTAAGTTTGCGTTATCGTCTCCAATTTTTCCCTTACTCAAATTAACAAGTAAAATTTTCTTTTCGTTCATTATTTCGTCAAACTGAATTGTAGAATTTCTTTGTCCAAAGATATTTCTTAAGGTAGTTGAGGACAATAGTCTACCAACTTTATTTTGAATAGGGCTTACAGCCTCTGCTCCAAAGCTCTGCTCTAGCTCAGCGTACTCCTCATTCCAAAATCTTAGAACCACAGGATCATCTGTTTTTTGTAATATATATTTTCTATAGTTCTTATCAGTTAAAAGTCTTGTAATACCCAAAAGAGATGTACCTTCGATTTCAGTTAAGGTAAGTAGGGCAAAATTTAAAAGATATTCTAATCTCGGACCCCAGCTGTAACCAAACTGTAATTTAAAAGCAGAAAGTATGCTCGAAGATAAAAGATTTTTTTGTGAAGGGTCGGGACACTCCATAATATTAATTGCGGGGGGCCTATCTGCATTAGAAGGATCGATTAAAACTACGTCGTCAATTCGATCTTTAGGAACTCTTGAAAGTATTTTTTCTATAGTTTCACCGTGTGGATCGATATAACAGCAACCCCTACCATCAATAATGTCTTGAATAATCATGTTTTCAAAAACTGTAGATTTACCTGTTCCAGTTTTACCTACAAAGTACATGTGCCTCATTCTATCTTGGTTGTTTTTAATCCCAAATTTTACTTCTTTGTCTCTAAAGTTAGTGGTACCAAAAAAATTCACATCGCCTTCTATAGGTAAATTTAAAGGTGGTTCACCTTTTTTAGAGTTTGTCCAAGCAATGTTTGGAGTTGCAACAACACCGGAGGGAAAATGGTAAATACTAGCAAGCTCCTCTGTATTAAAAATGTAAGAGTCCTCAGAAATCAACGTTCGTGACTTTAAAAAGTCCAAGGCAAAGCTATCCTCGTAAGATAAAGATCCCTGAATTAAAGCATTATGTTGTGCACTAGTGTATTGTCTAAAACTACCTATTACAGACCTAAGATAAGAGCTAGAGGATGCGTCATCATCTGAACTTACAAATATTTTTATCTGGGAGTCAAAACCCATTTTTGCTAGTTTTTCCTCAATTATTTGGATATGCTTTTCTTCTACAACAGACAAAGACTTTCCAGAAACCGCCTTAGAAGATTCTTCAGAAAAACCAAATAATAAGTTATTAAACCCTTTCATTAGAGCAGAAAATATTATCCCAAAAATTCCAGGAGAGTTTAAAGTACCCGCTTTTAAAGCAGTGGTGTACTCATGCCCCTCCTCTTGCCAAGAGTCAGCCAGAGGTAAAACGGAGAGTTGCAGTACAATCTTATCTTCACCCTTAACCTCAGAGAGGGCTGCCGTAACCGAAGACAAAGGGTCCACATCGAATTCTAAAAACGTTTTTAAGGGGAAAAAACTTTTTTTTGATAAGGTTAGATTTACTAATTTAGATTTTTTATTCTCTAAATTAAACTCTGATAAATAGTCTTCTTTAACAGTAATCTGAGCTCCTTTGTACTGAGCGTATATTTGATTTTCTACAAAGCTTTTTATCCCTTCGGGTATAACCACATAAAAGCTTATACCTGACTTAGAAGAGTAAATTTCTAAATTTATAACCTCCTCGGATCTTTTCTGGGCACTATTTAAAATACCGTGTAAGCTAGAGAACATTCTTTCTGCTGCAGTCGAGGCATTTTCTACCTCCTCCTTTTCAATAGCTTTTGGGACACGAACATTTAAAACTACTAGGTTTGAGGGAAGTATACTTTTACTATTTAATTTTTGTACCTTTTGGAAAGAAAGATAGCCTGCGGCAATTACTACTAAAGTTACAATTAAAACTATAAAATAAATCATAAGACGGGTTTCAAAGTGATTTTAAAACAAAAAATTCTTAATATAATTCTACTACTGTCTGCTCACCTAACACCAGAAGAATATCGGCTCTTTTTGCCAGAAAGGGGTCTTTTGTGAATTCATCAGGTGATTTAACAGTACTCACGTTAAAAAAGCTCATTATATAACCTAAAGTTTGATTATCAGGAGGTAGAGTAGAATATATCTCATTTTTTGCATAAACCTTTTCGGAATTTCCAAGTTCTGTAATTAAACCACCAATATTAGACACGTATCTAGATGCCCAGGTAGCTAACCCTGACTTTGAAGTAGAGTTTAATATAATAACTGAATTTCTTTCTTTTTTTACCATTTCATAGGTATAACCCTGTTGCCAAGCCTCATCAAAACTGACTGTAAGATTATCAGAATCAAGTTTTTTATAGTTAAAATTAGATCCAGAATCTTTTATATCCGCAATTATTCTGATGAATTCTAAAGTATTTAAATCTGACTTAACTGTTTTTCTAGAAATTTCAAATAATTGCTTAATTTTAAAGTAATCGGAGTAGTTTAAATTTTTAGGTAAATCACTAGAAGTTAGGTGAATTTCTGCTGAATTTAGTAAGGTTAAAGTTTGATTATCGTAAATTACATAACCATTAATGTTTATGGCTAGGGTTGTTTCAACAGTTCTAACTAGTGATTTTAAACCATTGTCGAATGAGGTCTGTGAATTTAATGTAAAAATTTTTGAAATAGGTACATTACCCAAACCGTTATAATCTTCAATATTATAATCTGCAGGAATACTTACTAACAAAGTTTTTGAATCAACAGGGTTTACATTTAATAGGTGTAAATTTAAAACCGAGGGGTTTGTAGCACTGATATCTTCTAAATTTATAAATAGTATATTAGCTGGTTTGGTAGAATTGTAAGCTTGGGAGCTATAGTCTAAACCCTCAGAAGCTTGAGCAAAGGGTTTTTGTATATTTACGGCCAATACGTAGATATAATAGGATACACCTAAAAGAAAAAACCCGGTTAGGGACATTGTAAACACCCTAATCACACGCTTTAAACTTTTATAGCGCTTTGTACGTTTATATGAAGTATGTTTTCTAGTAACTCTTCTGCGGGCAGGCATTGGAACCAGTATATAGGAGACAGTAGCTAGTAGCTAGGGGTAAGTTGCTGGGATTTTGGTTAGCAAACGAAGACAGTGATTTTAAAGTTACCTAAGGCTTAAAAACAATACAATTAGGTAAATTTTACATCAGAAATTAATCAAATTTAATTTCTATCCCCCGTAGTACTCGCTCTTTAACGCAGACAAACTCTTTCCTTCGCCTAAAGCTTTTCTAATTTTTTCTAATAACTCATTTAAAAAATATAGATTGTGAATACTAATTAGTCTTGATGCGGATATTTCTTTGTTTCTAACTAAATGAGCTAGATATCCCCTACTATAATTTTTACACGTAGAGCAACTACAACCTTTAAGTATAGGGCCTTTATCAAAAAGTAAATCTGCTTTACGTAAATCTAACCTAAAATTGTTTTCTTTTCCTTTTGTTAAGGCATAACCTGTCCGAGCCCACCTAGTGGGGATAACGCAATCAAAAGTTGTTATTCCGTATTCCACAGTATTAAAAAAGTCGTCTATCTCCCCTACCCCTAATAGGTGGATTGGTTTTCTGCCTACCGGCATATGCTTTGTAGCAGATTTAACAGCGCTTACCATTTCGTCTTTTGTTTCTCCAACACTAACCCCACCAATTGCAAAACCCTCAAAGGGTAATGAGGCTATATATTTGGCACTTTCCTCTCGTAGATCATCAAAAGTACCCCCCTGTACTATACCTAAAAGATGTTGGTTATACTTGTACAAATTTTTTGTACTATTAAACTCCAAAAGGCTTTGTTCTGACCAATTATGGGTTCTAGCTAAAGAAATCTCTATATAATCTCGGTAAAGCTTCTGAGCGTTTTCTTTTACGTAATCTTCTATCTTTAAACCTACGGCTGCTTTATCAAAAGGTAGGGTTTTTAAAAACTCTTTAAGTTTATTATTAGAAAGATTAGCGACATTACTTAAAAACTGATCGTAATAAGGGGCGCAATCATCAAAAGCTAAAATTATGTCAGCCCCAATTTTTCGCTGAGTCTGTATACTAACTTTTGGCGAAAAAAAGTACTTTAAACCATTTTCTGGTTTAGTGAATTCCACACCTTTATCAGTAATACTAGCCATATTAGATAGACTGTTACCAAACCCCAAACTAAAAACCTGAAATCCCCCACTATCAGTAATTATAGGCTTATTACGATTCATGAATTTATGAACCCCACCAAATTTTTGCAATACTTCCACCCCAGGTGAAAAAAATAAGTGGTAAGTATTGGCAAAAATTAAATCTGCATTTTCTAAATCTTCTGACACCAAAGACTTAACATTTGCTTTAGTTCCAACGGGGGTAAAATTAGGAGTTTTTACAATCCCGTGATCTGTATGTATTTCACCCACACTGGGGTGCTTTCCTGTTTGCTTATAAAACATGTTGATAGTATACGGTATTTACAATCATTTAGTATTTATTAAGTTCAAAATACTATAGATCAAAACCGTATTTCAAATTAAAGGTACTAAATTTGAAACAAATTTTACATAGTATACTTGACAATTATTACTATAGGTTGTAATATAATCGCAGTAGAAATTTAAATAATAGATCATGTCTGAAAAAAGAAAACCCGGAATAGAAATACCAACGATGGCAGATACCGCTAGAAGAGTTTACGGTCAAGAAGCAGCGGATCAGGGCCTGAATGAAATAGAAACAGAGGCACATATAAAGGCTGGAATGATTGCCTACGTCGAAAGATTTGTAGACTATTATGATATACGAGGTCAAGAGAAAGAAGCTATTTTGGGCGACCCAGAGGCTTGCCTTGATGACCCCAGAAATGAGGATGACTTTATACTGATGTCTTTCCAATAAATCGGGATAGTAACTAACTTATACTTAAGGAGCTCCGTTTTAAGGCGGAGCTCTTTGTATTAAGAATAATTATAGGGTACGTATAAAGATGGGTTAATGGAAATACTTTTTTTGACAGTGGGGTATCACTACCCTATTCTAGTAGCTTAAACCCCTGACCTTTCACATTTAAAATAATATCTCTCGGTAAACCATAGTTTTGCAGCTTATCACGTATTCGTTGAATAGTTTTTGTAATGCCCCAAATTGTAAATTTAATGTCTGTTTCTTCACCATAAAGCTGTTCGGATATTTGATCAAAAGTAATTGTTTTATTTCTGTTTTTTAATAAAGCTCTTAATGCTTTAAACTCATATGGGGTAAAATCAGAAGTAATATTATCCTCAAAAAGCATTACTGTATTTGTGCTTTCAACGTATTTAAAAGGTACTCCTGTGGGAGCATTTAAAGATATTAAATAGTTTAGGCTTTGCTCTAGTAACTTAATTTTTCTTTTAGAAACAACACTTAATGTAGGAACACAGTCTTCTTGCTCAAAAACATATTTAGTTAAAAAGTCGCTTATAGACTCTGTTTCTCTCCACCCTATGTTATTAACATCTTTTTCATACAATCCCCTACTAACACTGCTTGCTAACCCCTCAATTAAATATGCTAAGGGAACGTCGTTTCTAATTTTAATATTAATGTCTATGTTTTTTTGTTGTAGAGATTTATTTCTTAACACTGTAAACGACAACCCAACACCAAAATTGGTAGGGTTTACTATAATGTTAAATTCTTTATTTTTATAAAGAGGTATTGCTAACTTTAATTTTTTTATTGCAGGGAAAAGTAGCTGTTGATATTCTGTTAGCAACTTTTGCTTTTTAGTTGTAGAAATATTTATATAAAGTTTATTATTTTTAAGCTGATCTTCTAAAGCATTTACCCAAGCTTTATTGTTTTGGGCCACATCGCTATTATTGTTTATTTTGTCCGTTTCAGATATTTTTACATAACTACCAAGCAAAATTGTATAATCCATTTTTGGTAAATAGACTGTACTTCTATCTTTTAAATAGGCTGTTTTTGTAGGCAGAACATACCAACCATTTTTTATATAAAAGCCGTTAGAAACTCCAAAAATAGCATGTACAAGGCTTTTTGCCTCGGTTTGTAAAGAATATTCTAATTTTACACTATCCATAAGTATATTATACTACTATGGGTTACTTTGAACAACACCCCTCCCCGCCTAAACCTCAATTGGCAATGTTTTGTCACGAATTAATTTAGGCTATAGGTTATTTTAAAGGTATGACCAATAGAACACCAATATTCGACGAAATTGATATAGTAACTGCTGCTTTAGAAGAACCACAACTTAACACTTTTACAACTCTCGAACTATTTAATTGGATTCCAGCAGGAAAAGAGCAAATGCAAATGCAGGTTGCGGATATCCCACGTCCGGAGGAGAGGTTTATGCTCGTAGAAAAAACTTACGATATAGGAATCCTACATAATTGGCTAAGGGGACTTGCTGGGTTAAAAATTGATAAAGTAGGTAACGCAGAAGATGAAAGTATCACCCTAACACTTGCTGAAAGGGGTCCTAGAGAGATTACAGGCATCACAATAATGAAGCCTATTTACCAGTATCACTGCCTCACTCTTCACACTAAATACGATGAGGATATTGTTTATTACGTGACTTGTAACCCCTCAGATGGATTTTTAGTAAAAATGCCCCCTAGCTACGAGCCACCAGAGTACACTACTTTTGATAAAACTACACAAGCTTTTAGATCTGACATGGGCTACTTATGGCTAATGGTGCACCAGATAACTACAGGCAACTTAGGGTACAGTATAGAAGTTACTAAAATAGAAGAGGAGGAGAGAGAACAGCTTATAGAGGAATTAGCATGGCCCTATATTTACAATCAAATATCGGATAAGCTACATCAAATTGGGTGGAAAATGCCTCAGATTGAGTTTAACGACGACGCAGAACCTGGTTTATTTTACAGAATCGACATTGTGGAAAATACCTTAATTGCGGAAGCGATAAAAAAGGAGAACGGTTCTGAAAATTCTGTAGGAAGAATTACAGTTAGTAAATTTGGTGAAATCATAAATATAACTCATACTCCATTTTCTGGAGCTGAAAACCAACCAACATACAATATGCTAGACATAGTATTAAGAGGTTTAAGAGAATACAAGGGGTTGATAGAATTCTTAGACCAAACTAACAAACTTGAAAAAGGTTTTATGAGTATAGATAATATTCAATAACAAAACACACTTAACATAAGATATATTAAATACTGGAACCAGTATTTTTATGTAGAAGGAGTTAGGTAACTTATATTTCTAACCTACTAAAGTCTGCAACTACAATATTTTCACCTACTTTTGCAATTGTTTCTTTAATTAGTTGTTCAATATTTTTACTCGTATCTCTAATATACTCTTGTTTTAGCAAAGCTTTAACATCTTTAGGATCCATAGCACTTACTTGCATAGCTACCTCTTTACAAAGAGTAGTAAAATCGGCTGTTTTTGCTACAAAGTCTGTTTCGCAACCTACTTTAACTATTACGCCTATTCTTCCTCCTTGCTCACCGCCATGAATATAACTCCAAACCAAACCTGCTTTAATTTCTCGGTCAGATTTTTTTCCTGCTTTTTCTAAACCTTTTTTAAGTAATACTTTTTTTGCAGCCTCATAGTCCCCTTTTGTTTCATCTAATACTCTTTTTGCATCCATTATTCCTGCACCTGTCTCTTCTTTTAATTGTAATATTAATTTTTTGTCCATTTTTTAGTAGAAATTTAAATAAATTAGATTAATTAGAAATTTTATTCTATTGTAACCAGTGTTTAATTTCTTTAATATCTGCTGTACTTATACCTTTAACAGCCTCGAGTTCCTCATCGCTCATTTTATCTAGTTGTGATCTGTTAGAAATTTTTGCGGCCTTCAATGCATCTACCGTTTTTACAGATAAATCGGAATCTTTAAGTAATTTTTCTTTTTTATCGGCCTTAGCTACTACTTTAGGCTCGTTTTTTTCTTTAGTTGCAGCCTTTTTTTCGGTATCTCTACCAGCAAGCTCTGGATAAGCAGATCCTTCTTCGACAACTACTTTAGTTTTTTCTGCACTAGCAAAGTCTTTATAGCCTTCTAAAATTGCATCTGCAATAACTCTTGTTATTAAAGCAACACTTTTTATGGCATCGTCGTTTCCAGGAATTGGATAATCTATTTTAGTAGGATCCGTGTTTGTATCTATTAAAGCAATAATAGGTACATTCTTTAATAAAGCCTCTTTTACAGCTGTTTTTTCTTTTCTAGGGTCTACTATAAAAAGTACCCCGGGTTGTTCATGTAAACCTACTAAACCACCGTAGCTTAAGTCTAGTTTCTCTATATCCCTAGATATTAATAATCTTTCTCTTTTAGTAAGATCTTTAAAAGTTCCATCTTCCATTTTGGCTTTTAAATCTAACATTTTTTGTCTGTTATCTTTAATCCCTTCAAAATTGGTCAGGGTACCGCCAAACCATCTTTCGGTTACAAATAAAGCCCCAGATCTTTTTGCCTCTATTTCTACAACTTCTTTTACCTGCTCTTTAGTACCTACAAAAATTACCTTTTTTCCTGTTCTTGCTGTTTCGTAAGCAAATTTGGCAGCTTCCTCTAGTAATTCTTTAGTTTTAAATAAGTCGATAACGTGAATCCCAGAATGCTTTTTATGGATGTATTTATCCATTTTTGGATGCCATCTTCTAGTTTGATGTCCAAAATGTACTCCTGCCTGTAATAGCTCTTGAGCGCTCGGTATAGCTGTTTTCATTGTTTTTTAAATTAATTAATAAAACTACTTAACTTACAAAAAGTTAAAAAGATAAGTGGAATAGCTACAAAGTAGGTGTTCCCCTTATTTGAGTAAATAACACGTTATCTTTCGATTTAACGAGGGTTTATATTATTTACTAGATCTTTAAGCCCTATTGTAAGAGAGATTACGCTTTGTGTAAAGTAAGTTTTTTGTTGCTAACTACAAACTTATCGGCTTATATAAATTGCAATGTTATATAAACTACGTACGAAACTAAGAATACAGCTCCCCAAACTCTTCCTAGTATATGTTTTTTACTAAGCATTAAACCAAGCATCAGTAAAAGCGTAGCTAAAAAGTTAAAACCTATATCTAAATTATTTTTTAAATCAAACGGTAAGGGGTTTATAATGGAGGTTAAACCTAAAATCCATAAAATATTGAAAATATTTGAACCAACAATGTTTCCGATGGCAATATCACTTTTTTTCTTTAAAGCAGCTACAACACCAGTGACAAGTTCAGGTAACGATGTTCCAACAGCCACTACAGTTACGCCAATTGCAAACTGACTTAACCCTAAAGACTGTGAAATTGAAACAGCACCATCCACAATTATTTTGCCACCTAAAGTTAAACCACAAAGACCCAACAGTATTAGACCCGCCGATTTTGAGTAAGAAACTTTTTTTACATTCAAAACATCCTCAATTAATTGTTTGGCCGTGTCACCATTTAACGATAAAAATCTTTTTATAAAATTTGGGGTATTTTTGTTACTAGATCTTGAAATTGCAAAAGTGTAATATAAGAAAACGCTAAAAACTAAAATCAATATTAGCCCATCTGCCCTATCAATACCCACCCCATTACCATTTTTAAATCGCAAAAGAGAATCGTTAGCTAAAACAAATAACAAAAGTACTGTAAAAAGGGCAAAAGGTATCTCCCCTATTACGGTTGTTTTTTTAATTGTTAAAGGGTAAATAAGAGCAGTAACTCCCAACACTAAAAAAATATTAGATACATTACTACCTAAAACATTCCCAATAGCTATTTGGCTAGCTCCCTCAAAACTTGCTATAATATTTACTACAAGCTCTGGCATGGATGTGCCAAAAGCAACAACCGTTAAACCAATTACCAACTCACTTATACCTAGTTTTTTAGCTATAGCAGAAGACCCATTTACTAAATAATTAGCTCCGCCAATTAGCAGAACAAATCCAAGGAGTAAAGTTAAAATAGTTAAAAGCATTACTACCATTATTGCAAAAGTAGTAACTTTAAGTAAGTAGATAATTTAAACATGATTAAGTCTATTCTAAACTGACACCTTATAGTTTTTTTACTATATTGAGTATGTAAAAAAATATGTAATTTATTTTAAACTATGTCACCACCACCCGGCTATTTTAACGAAGGAAGACAAAGAGATGCGCAATTAATAACAGAGTATAAAACAGCAAGAGATAGAGTTTCTGAACATCCAGTAGTAAGCAGACTACTAGATTTATTTGAAACAAGGAATTTTGATTTTCCTAATCAACAGCTTAGAACAGAGGGACAAGCGGTTGTTGTCAGGGGAGATTTTGAATCATTTATGTTGGACGGCGTGGATAAATCCTACCTCCCTGAAGCGGTCTTAATAGACACTTTATATAACGAATCCCCCGCAGTGGGCGTCATAATCGAGATAAAAAACAAAAAAGATTTAAAAAAAGCTTATGCCTATGTAACACTAGGCAAAAATGGGAAGGCAATTGCTCAACCAATGCAGCTTATCTACGGACAGTGAGGTACATACAAAACCTGGCTGCTTCATACAGGATTCAGTGAACCCGAAACCCTAGTAATTGATAAACATGTACCCAACGATCCGAATGTATTTCCCATCTATAGTGATGTAGCTACTTCTAGACAGGTTGGGATGGGGAGAATTTTAGATCTAGAGGTACAATGGGGTAGTAGATTTTTGTCACCCACAGCACAAGATTTAAGAGAATCCTTGAAACTTGCAGAGATTGCAACAAAAATGCTCGACGAAATTGCCGATTCAATCGGCATACAAGAGTAAAAGGTTAATTAAAGACAAAAAAACTAGTACTTTCTATCTTCTCTCGTCTTTCTTAAAAGAGCGTTTATTTCTTTACGTTCTGTGCCAAAAAATTTAAGCACCTTCTCCCCTATTTGCATACTTGCCTCAAACTCTGGCTCAATAATGTGTTTAACCCCTCTTATGGTAAGCTTAGCTATATCTTCAGGTCGGTGAGCTCTAACTATAACCTCGGCACTTGGATTTAAACTTCGAATATTATTTAAAATAAGCTCATTAGTTACAATATCTGGAACAGCAATTATTACCCCCTTAGCTTGGGATATATTTGCTAATTTTAAAATATCTTTATTTATAGCGTCGCCATAAATGCTAAATACTCCCCTTTTTCGTAAATCTTGCAAGGTTCTAAAATGCAAATCTATAACTACATAAGGTATTGCAGTTAAACTTAAAACCTTACCAATATAAGATCCTACCCGCCCGTACCCTACCAAAATCATATGGTTTTTGAGTTTAGATCTTCGGGGTCTGGGCATTTTTGCGTCACTATCTGCTATGTTAAAAATTAAATCGTAAAATTTAGGAACATACTGTTTTACAAAATTTCTAAATCCTTTATATACAGATGGGGCATAATTATAAGCAACGGGGGTAAGTAAAATAGTTATTATTGAAGAGGCAATTACTATTTGAAAAATTTCAGTTGAAAGTATGTTTGCCTCTAAACCCACTTTAGCCAAAATAAAACTAAACTCACCAATTTGAAAAAGAGCAACTGCAGTTAAAAATGCTAACTTAGAATGATAATTAAAAAATATTACTAAAACTAAAATTACTAAAACTTTAATTATCATTACTAACAGCGCTAGCATTAAGGCAATAAAAAAGTAGTGAAAAAGAACCCCCAGCGAAATTAAAAACCCTAAAGAAACAAAAAACACACTACTAAATAGGTCTTTTAAGGGCCTAATTTCGGTAAATACCTCGTGATTTACTGCACTAGTCGAAAGTAAAAGTCCAGCCAAAAAAGCCCCAATAGCAAAAGATAAACCCAAAAAACTTGCCACCAATGAAACCCCTATACAAAACATAAAAGCACTAACTAAAAGGAGTTCTCTGTTATCAAATAGTGCTAGTCTTTTAAACAAATACGGAACTGTTTTTTTTCCTAAAATTAGTAAAAGGTAAATTGCCACTAAACTTTTTGCGGTAGTTAAAAGCAAAGGAATAAGTTCAAAGCCGTTGCTGCTAGCAAGTTGCGGCAAAATTAAAGCCAAAGGGACAACAGCTATATCTTGTACAATTAACCAAGCCATTATTAAATCCCCGTGACTACTGTCCAGCTCACCCTTGTCTGTAAGAATTTTAGCAACAACTGCCGTTGACGACAAAGCAAATATCCCACCAATAAACAGGGCAACATTAAAGTCAATATTAAGTATTGAAGGCAAAATACCAAAAAATATTAAAATTATAAAAAGAATTTGAATTATTGCACCCAAGACTCCAGGCTTCCCTACACTCTTTAATCTATTTAAAGAAAATTCCAGCCCTAAAGTAAAAAGTAATAAAGAAACCCCTATTTCAGCAATAACGGTTATTAACTCCCTCTCGTCCCGAATATGAGGTATTAATGATCCCAAAAGTAATCCAGAAACTATATAACCAACAACAATGGGTTGTTTTAACTTTGTGGCTATTATTCCCCCAAGAGTACCTCCGAATAATATAATGGTTAAATCTATGAGCAGGCTGTAATCCATTTTAATTAACTACTTAAAAATATTATTTACAACTTCAGCAAATTCCTTTGGAAAAGAAGCTGAAAGTTTATAACTTTTTGTTAAAAATTTAAATTCAATAGTGTGGGCATGTAACATAAGCGGGGCAGAAAGTTTTTTGGCTACTTTACTCTGACTTTTACCCATATAGGTATTATCTCCTAAAATTTCATGATTTAAAGCTTTTAAGTGAACTCTTATCTGGTGAGTTCTTCCAGTCTTGGGTAAAACTTTAACACAGGAAAAAGTGCTATCCTTTTTCTTTTTAGCTGACTCTTTATAGTCACTAATTTGCATTTCGTAAGGGTTACTTGCATAAACAAAACTTTCGGCACTTCTACCTGTGGCAACAATAGCAAACTCAGTTCGGTGTCTGGGATTTCTACCTAAAGGTAAATCTACATGAATAAAGTCATTACCTTTTAAGGTGTTTACAATATCACCAAAGGTTATTGCGTAGTATGTTTTTCTGACTCTTCTTTTTACAAATTTACTTTTTAGCTCTTTAAAGGCTGGAGCATTCTTAGCAATCAATATAACACCACTTGTGTCTTTATCTAACCTATGGACTATTCCATTTCTATCAGTAAATTCTTTAATAAGTTCAGTCGAAACACCCATTAAGGACTTTAGCACCTCTCTAACCTGGTCATTAATTAGCAATTTAGAAATACTATCATAGTTAGATTCTTTTAAAACTTTAATTTCTTTTTTTTCTAAAACATTAAGAATTTGTAAATGATAATCTAAGGACTGATCAATATGCTTTTTTACTAAATCTTGTAAGGTTTCGGATCTAGTTGTATTGGAGACATTAACAATTAAACCTTTTGGCTTGTTTACTGCAAAAAAATTAAGGTTATCCTCGACTATTAATTTTGTTAAATCCATCATTCTTTATCCTAAACTAGTAAATAAATTTCTTAAAAGAGACCGTACCGTTCTCAATAGTATAGATTATAAACATATAATTATAAGTTAGCCATCAGTCACCGGCTAAACTGTTTTATTTTGAGGGTTTTATGTACTGATTCAAAATTAAACCACAAACTCCCAAAAAAATTACTAAATCCGTTAAATTATTTTTAAAAAAATAGAGATTTATATAATCCACTACACCACCATAAAAAATTCGATCAAAAAAATTACTAAATCCCGCCAGTATAATTAAAAAAAGATAAAATTTATTAACTGCCCAAGTTGCTTTACTAGAAAATAGAAAATAACCATTAGTTAGAACAATAAGAGCACCGAGGTGGAGAGAAAAAGTAAGATTAGAATTAGAAAATAATGAAAAAGAGATGCCTTTATTTATAGTAACCATCCCCCACCTAACAAATACAAACTTTAAGATTAAATCTAAAAATAAAAGAGAGAATAAAAAAGAAGGAAAAATTTTAACCTTCATTGGGGTCAGTTTTATCAATCTCAAAAAACCTTGTTTGTTCCCCCTTAAAGTACAGATCAATTTTTCCTGTTGGCCCATTTCTATGTTTTGCTATGTATAATTCTATTCTTTGTCTATTTTCCTCCTCTGGTCTATGTAAAAACATTACAATGTCAGCATCCTGCTCCAAGGCCCCAGATTCTCGCAAGTCGGAAAGCTGCGGTCCCCCTCCCCTGCTTTCAACCTGCCTATTAAGCTGACTTAAAGCCAAAACAGGAACTTTTAACTCACGGGCTAAATTTTTTAATGACTGTGAAATTTCAGCAACCTCCTGTGCCCTATTATCTAAACCCCTTCCACGCATTAACTGAATGTAATCAACTATTATGAGTTTTATGCCTTGTTCCATCGCCAAACGCCTAGCCTTGGTTCTAAGCTCCATAATAGAAATGCCGGGAGTGTCTTCAATAAAAATTGGGGATTCTGCTAATTTACCGTAAGCATTCCCCAGTTCGGCCATTTCGCTTTTGGACATATTGCCTGTTTTAAGCTTAAACATATCCAAACTCGCCTCCGCACTTAACATTCTATCTGCAATCTCTTCACTACTCATTTCAAGTGAAAATATGGCTACCGGGTACTTTTTTTGGTTAGCTGCAAACTGAGCAATATTTAATGCTAAAGAAGATTTACCTACAGAAGGCCTTGCAGCCAAAATAATTAGGTTGTTTTCTTGCAAACCATTGGTTTTTTTGTCTAAGGTAGGAAACCCAGTAGGCACACCCCTTAATTGACCTTTATTTTTATGAACTTCATCTATCTTTTCAAAAGTTATGGCTAATACATCTTTTATATGGCTAAAATCTCTTTCTACAAAGTCTTGTGAAACTGCAAACAAAAGTTGTTCAGCCTTATCTATAAGTTCTGAGCTGTCAGTACCATCATCGAAAGCTAACTCGTTTATTCTAGCCCCAGTTTTAATAAGCTCCCTTCGTGTGTAGTTTTCTTTAATTATTTGAGAATACTTTTTAATATGGGCGCTCGTGGGTGTACCCTCTACTAGAGTTGCTAAGTAGGCTGTCCCACCAATTTCTTTTAAAGTTTTAAGTCTTTTTAACTCTGCGGGTAAGGACACCATGTCAATGGGATCTCTTTTTTCAAATAGGCTTTGCATACCTGCATATATTTTTTGATGCTTTGAGGCATAAAATAGCTCAGGCTGAAGTATTTCTGCAATATCGAACATTGCCTCGTCATCAATTAAGATACTTCCTAAAACAGATTTTTCTGCTTCTAAATCTTGAGGTTGAAGTTTAATATTTTCCATAAATCGTTTTTATTGCGTAAGTCCCCAACGCCAAAATACTTTTCAGAGCCACGGAGCCACGGACTTCAAGAAGATGTCTGTAGATCTTAAGAATAGGTTGGTTTTAAAACTATTATTTCTGTTTCGTCAGATAAGCTTTCGTGAGGTTCAAAACTGTCTTTTGTTTTAAGATCAGACTCACCCATTTGTTTAGTAAATTCCTCTAAAGGTTTTAAGGTTAACTCTTCTTTGTGCGAGGAAGTTTTATAATGCATCGGAATTGCAAAACTTGGTTCTATTTGGCCAATTACTTCACTGGCAGTTTCAGGATCAATAGTGTAAATACCCCCAACAGGTATTAGCAAGGTATTTATATCACCAATAGCCTCTACTTGATTATCTGTTAAGTTATGTCCTAGATCGCCCAAAAAGCATACTCTGTAACCTTCGCTAAAAATAGTGTAAATGATATTTTTACCTCTTTCTTCTCCTTTTTTATTATCGTGATAACTAGATATCCCTTTTATATGAATCCCACCAACCTCATATTGACCCGCTTTAGTAATAATGTAAGGACCTAAGCCCTTGGAACCCAAGGATTCATCCCCTACTGTATTTAAGTCCAAGCCTTTTACACCGGCCAAATTATTGTGATCAGGGTGGTCGTGGGAGATCAAAACTATATCAGCCTCGGTACTTTTAAAATCTGGTCCTATTTCTTTAGAAAAAGGATCCAAAAGAATTTTTATAATTTTGTTTCCTTGCAATTTAGTTTTAATTAAAAAGCTTGAGTGATTTAAATATATTATTTCCATGAATGTATTGTAGGTGTTAATTGATAAATTGTTAAACGGTTAGATAAAAGAATTAAAAATTAGACTTTTTTGAACCATTACTTTCACTAAAATATAACCCCAGTAATAATAAAGCTCCCCCAGCTATATAGTAAATACTGAATTTTTCATTAAGCGCTATCATCGCAATTGGTATTGTAAAAACAGGCTGTATATACTGAAAAATACTTGCCTGACTAACTTTTATTTTTTTCACACCATATTCAAAAAAACTGTAAGCGATAACAGTACTAAAAATAGTCATATACAAAATCCCGGGTAAAGCATGGACATAATCTATATCTGAATTCCAAATTTCATATAGACCAAAGGGCATAAGCACAAGGGCACCACTAAAAAAAGTGACAAATGTTATAAATAGAGGAGAAGATCTCTTTCCTGTCTTATCATGATTAAACACGTTCTTACTTATCAACGTAAACATTGCCCAAGCTAAAACGGATAGAAAAATTAAAAAATTACCGTAGAGTCTTGTCTCACTCCCCTCCACATTTCTATCTAAAATTGGCTGCAAAATTACCACCAAAAAACCCAAAATAGTTATGCCGTAACCCAACCAAATACGTTTAGTTATTTTCTCTTTTAGTAAAAAAACACTCCCGAATAAAACAAATATGGGCGTAAATGAATATATTATTGTAGCCTCTATAGCTGTAGTGTATTTAATACCAAAAAAGTACAACCCTAAGTTAACAGCACTACCCAAGGAACCTAATAAAAAGATTTTAAAGAGACCTTTTTTATTCACCCTCATAAGGTACTCATGTTTATCCCAGTCAACTAAAAAATATAAAATTATGCTAGCCAGAACAAACCTGATGTATAAAAAAGAAAAAGGGGAGATAAACTGTAAAGTATATTTAATGATTACAGAGGCTCCTCCCCAAATGGCGGACACAGTAATTAGGGCAAGAATAGGTTTAAGGTCTTTAGGCATTTATAAATTATAGATTAACACCAAATTATAAGAAAGCTATGTCCCTACAATCTATAGAACACAGAAAAATTATATCTTTAAATCTCTACGTAGCCATTTTTTGATATTTAACCGGGCCTCCTTACTCACTACAAATTCTAAGTGATCCCTGCTAGGACCCTTTTTTTTAATGTCACAAATAATTTCTATTACGTCGCCATTTTTTGGTATAACATTAAGGGGCTTTAGTACCCCATTTATTTTTGCTCTAACGGCCTTATGTCCAAGATCGGAGTGTAGTATATATGCAAAGTCTAAGGCTGTAGAATTTTTAGGTAATTCAAATAGATCACCCTTTGGAGTAAAAACAAAAAGGTATTTTTCTATCTCCTCAATATTAACCCCACTCTTATCTGTTGTTAAAATACCATCTTTCCAAGATATTAATCTTTTTAGCACCTCTATCTTTTCACTTGCAGGAGCATCTGATTTTGCGTCATTTAACTTGTAAATGATATGACTAGCCATACCGTATTCGTTGTGGCGGTGCATATCTAAAGTTCTTATTTGCACCTCAGCAAAATGACCGTTTAGTAATTCTAAAGAAGTCTGCAAACTTTTATATCCATTTGGTTTAGGCTTAGAGATATAGTCATCAAATTCCGAAGGGATGTATTTAAAACTATTATGGAGCAGATCTAATACTTTATAACAATCTTCCACAGAATTTAAAATTATTCTAAAGGCTACTTTATCGTGGATACTCTCTATAGCGGATGCCTCACTATAATTAAATTTTTGCATGTACCGAATGATTTTTTTATTAAGTGAGTAAGGTCGCTTTTTTCGACCATAATAGTCCACTAGATCTATTTTTTCTGATTGAATAATATCTTTAATAATTTCAGTAACCTCTTTAATATATTTGTCGTTAGTTACTGGGTGTGTGTCCAATGTATGCTGAAGTTTTTTAAAAGTTTCTGGGTCGAGTCTTTCAAAAGCGGCATCTTCTATATCTGACTTAAGGTTATTTAAACCAATTTGTTCTGCCAGGGGGGCATATAAATTTAAAGCGTTATCTAAAACCAATTGTTTTTTTTGTCCCTCTAAATACTCCACAGTTTTAAGAGAATCCAGTTTTTCTACTAATCTTATTATTACAGCCCTAACATCTTTTGCAGTAGAAATAATTAATCTTCTCAAATACTCTACTTGGCCCCCGTCGGACCCATTAACAACTCCCTTCCCTCTAATCTCCTTTATAGTAATAATGTTTTGCACTAACTCGGCTACATCAGGGTCAACCTCTTGTTCAATCTCTTTATAGGTTAAACCAAACTCTAAGGAGTCGTGAAGTAATCCTGCTGATATAGTAATGGAGTCTAATCCAAGTTTTGATAAATAATTGGAAATTCTGATTGCATGATCTAGCCAAGGTTCTTCATTAACTCGCTTTTCACCAAAATATAAAATTTCAGCTAACTTGTATGCACTTTTTATAATATGTGAACGGGGGTTTGGGTGGTAGCTTTCATACCGATCAATAATTTCTTGTACATCTTTTCTCACAGTAAGTAAGTATAACCCCCCGTAACTAACAAGTACAATTCATTTAGAATAAACTTTTAGTCCCTATAAAGTTTATTCTAGTATCTTTGTTAACCAATTCAACCTGCTTGCTCTCAGGAAAAAATCTATAATCTTTAATCTCGGGAAGAATTAAGTAAGTACCACTCTGCAAGTCTAAAAATTTAAACTCTCCTGCAGAATTTATGCTAGTAAATTTTTTAATTCTAGAGTTATCGGCAGCATCCCAACCTATTAAATAAACAATCCCCGTTAAATTTCCGGGGGCACTTATTTTGCCAGTTAGATTTAGGTTATCCGAAGACAGTTCTTTTACGGTAGCTTTAAATTCCAACGACTCCACAGATCTATCTGTTAATACAGCCTTCCGTGAGGGGTAAAATATATAGTCGGGACTTTCAAGTAAAATCACAACCTCCTCGTTTCTACTTATTTCCCCTGCTTCAAATAAAAAACTATTATCATAATCCAGACCTAAAACTCGTTGAACTATCTCGCCGGTCAAATTTTTTGTAGATATTCTTACTTTTACGGAAGGCCTATCTAAGTTATTGGTAATACCCGTAACTTTTCCTTTTATGGTAAAATTTAGTTTCGAATCTCCCTCTTCAGTCCCCTTGCTAGGTTTCTTATCTAGGTTTGACTGCTCCTCTTCTTCAATCAGATCAATAACGTTAATATCTGTATAGTTTTTATTTTGATTATAGTAAGAAAACAATCCAAAAATTACCGTAATAAAGGCAATAGAGGAAAGAATAAATATATATTTTTTATAATAAAAACGATGTAATACCCTAGACATTACAATAAGTATAGAGGAATTAAACGATCGCATCTAGAGTAATCCGAGGCAATTTGGGAGTTAAAGAATTATTTACCCGCCTGTTTAAGTAAATCTTTTAAGGACAAGGGGCCTTGTTTTTGTTCTTTTTCTTTAGTCTTTTTTACTTTTAATTTTTGCAAAATAACTTTTTGTCTTTCTTTTGCGACATCTTGTTTTCTCTTAAAGCTGTCTACTCTACCCTCTGTGTCTATAAACTTCTCAACACCTGTATAAAAGGGGTGACATTGACTACAAACTTCTACCCTAATTTCTTCTAAAACACTGGTAGTTGTAAAGGTGTGGCCACAGTTACAAGTAACTTTAGCTTTTTTATTAACTTTTGGGTGTATCTTGTCTTTCATAACAGGGGTGATTATATACTACTCTTAGGGTGATTTGCAACCTTGTTAGGTGCTAAATCAGCTTAAAGCAAGTTGTACCCAAGCAATTACAAAATATAAACCCTAATGAAAATTGTTGGCGGAAATATTCCGATAAAGGCCCTAAATAGAGGTCTTTGCACCTAATATCAAATATTACGGATTTTAAAAATCTCCTCCTTTAGTTTTCGTTCTAAAGCGTAGGATTCCTCAAGTTCGGCGGGTATTCCTAGAGCGTCAGGGTGTAAAATTTTGGCAAGCTTGGATTTTCTAGAAGAATCAATAGCAAAGGATGTTCTAACCGTGGCCTGAATTCTCCCCAGCTCCTGCGGTGAACCAAGGCACAGTTCCGCTTCGCGTAAGTCTATTTCAAAAGTAACCTCTAGCTCACCGTTGTCCCCTCGAATAAAGAAGGGAACTTTGCCTGCAAATCGGGAATTCCAAACTGCAATATCTCCTTTTGCATTTGCAAGCAGCTCTTCTCTCCTAGATTCTGATTTCTCTTTCCTCATTCGGTTCATAAACCAATCGTTATAGGCTTCTCTGCGTTTACGATACCCCCCCCCCTTTATCCTTAACCTCTTTTGGCACATTATCCTCAGCATAAAACCAAAAAGGACCTAGAGAGGTAGCTAACGGCCTGACTGCCCTTGAGAAATCCCTCCATTTTGTAGATTTATCAAGGTACCAGCTGCTCATATCCCTAGATATTACCCGGCTATCTTCAGGGTCATAAGCTAAAAGTCGCTGAATTACCTCCTGATAATAAGCCAAATACTTTATTCTACGGGATTCTCCTAAACGATCTAAACCCCCATTCTCTAAATCAGGTATATTAAAACCATAGATACTCTCCATAGTTTTTTGGGCAAGGGTGTAGGCTCTTCTTGCACGACCTGTAACAAAATCTTTTCGATAACCCTGTAAAGTGGGGTCTTCGAGTTGACTCTGGGCAATTAAAGCCTCACAAACTGCATGGGTTAATACGTAGTCCACTCCTTCCTCTCGTGTTTTCCCTTGGGGATAAACCCCGTGGTAAATTGCACGTTTTCTACTTAGAAAAGACAGTTGTTTATAAAAAGTAAGGTATTCCGGATCCAGGGCTTGTTGGTAGGTAACCCCATTAACCTTTTGCAGTAGTTCTAATATTTCTTGATCAAGTTTTTCAGAACCAA
Source organism: bacterium (assembly GCA_009995545.1). Lineage (GTDB taxonomy): Bacteria > Patescibacteriota > WWE3 > 2-01-FULL-39-13 > JAACPI01 > JAACPI01. Next base: position 120,888 of record JAACPI010000001.1, on the reverse strand, counting down.
AATTAATTCTAGGAAAGTAATCTTCATTAATGGGGATACGTGGACCTGTTAAAACCCCCATATTGCACCAATGGTTGTCTCTATTACCCCACCTAGTATAAAAAGAGGTATAAGCAGCAGCAACCACAGCTAAATCACCTCCGTTTTTAACAGTGAGCGAGGAAGGTTCTATATCATTGTGATAAAAGAACTTTAGGTGACCAGATATAGATTCCAAGTAGCCTAAATTAAAAGCTAAAACTATTGCATAGGGGTAGGCACTGGGATTAGTAGACCCCAACTCATAAATTTGGGCGTAATCCTGTTCTTGTAAAAGAGCATCTAATCGTCCTTGTAGCTTAACATCCCCAACCTCAGGCATTGGTACTTCCGCGAAATTATCAACTATGCAAACAATTTTTTCTCTTTTTTCTGTCATATTTTAAATTATATCAAATTAACCGATTATAAGTTTTAAACCATCTAAAAACCCTTTACTTAAACCACCTAGATTATTGCCAAACAATTTTATTTACTTCTTAAATTTTTTGTTCAATAAACCCTATAAACCCCTAATGAGAGCCATTTTAATACGGATAGATCTCGGGTGATTTCAAGGTATAAATAAAAAATTCTGTACAATTTTTTTATCCATATTGGAAATTCAAGTATTAAAGTTTGGGGTAATTTTATCTATGTTGTCAAAAAGCGAGTTATCACCCTTAAAAGAGGAAAATTTAGGTAAATTCAAAAATACTATAAAGTAAGATTATGAACTCTCAGGAAGGTAACCTAACCCCTTAACCTTACTCTCAAAATATCTAATTATTTCCTTTGCAGCATTTACCTTTGTGTATTTCTCTAACCCTTCGAATTGCGGACCGGGGTTAATTTCTAAAATATAGGGCTCACCCGTTTCTTTATGTAACATAATATCCACACCTGCAACCTCCGTTCGAGTAATTTTGCTAAGTTTTTCTGCCATTTGAACAATATCGGGTCTGGTAGACAAATCAAACTCTTCCCCGTCTCCTCCTTGGCTTATGTTGCTTCTAAAATCCCCTTCTTTAGGTGTTCGCTTCATAGCACCTATTGCTTTATAACCCACCGTAAAAACCCTTAAATCTCCATTATTAGGTATAAACTCACGTAAGGTAAATCTTTCGGAGTCTTCTCTGTGTTCCTTAATTAAAGCTTTTAGCTCCCCCAAACTACTAACTAACTTTACTCCCCTACCCTTTCTGTCAAAACTTCCTCCAGACAGCTTTAAGATTAAAGGAAATTCAAACCCTTTAATGGCGTTTTTTAAACTTGCAGCATTCTTAAAGATAACTGATTTTGGGTATTTTAAAGAAGCATCTTCGGCCTGTTTTAAATAATCTGCCTGAGGGGAATAAAAAACGGTGTAATCGTCTAATACGTATTTATCGGGCACAACCTGTAAACCAAACTTATCGTGTAAATGCCTTGCTACCAGGTACCAGTCGAACTTAGTTTTTCCAGTTAGCTTTAAATATACAATATCGTAGTCTTGGGGCTTTAAAGGGTGATCTCTAAATTCAATATCTACAAAATTACCATTAAATCTGCTAACTAAATGAGACCCGAAAATGCCATGAACGGCATGTCCTAATTTTGTTCCTTCTTCAATCAACCTTGTGGCTTGTGAACCTTTAACTAAACCAGCGATTAATATGTTCATAAGAGTAGTTTAAAATTTAAAATGCAAAATGAAAAGTAATATTACAAATTTATTTGGCACTTTTTAATGCATGTTCTACATACATTTTTCCTATATTTTTGCCTGTGGCTTCTTCCATTCCTGCAAACCCTGCATTATGGTTTACCTCTAAAATATAGAGTTTTCCACTTTTGTCTATTAAAACATCTACACCTCCATAGTTCATTCCGACTGCATTTATAGCTTTTGTTGCTAATTCTTTTATTTCAGGTGTTATTTCAAATAATTTTACCGTTCCGCCTAAAGAGTAATTTGCTCTAAAATCCCCTTCTTTTGGAATTCTCTTCATTGCGAACATTTGATCACCTATTACTAAAACTCGCAAATCGTGCTCGTACTCAATAAACTCCTGCATTAAATAACTAGTTGCCTTTACCTCATCTTTAATTTCTTGATCTAAAAAGGCGGCAAATTCTTCTTCGCTTTTCATTAAATAAATACCTACTCCTTTTCCCATATTGGTTTTTTTAAAGATTAAAGGAAAACCAAACGACTTTGCAGCTTTTCGATAGTCTCCAAAATCTTTTGTAAAAAAAGTTTTAGGTATAGCTACCCCCACACTTGCTAACTTCATTAAATCTACAGGCTTGTTTATTACATATTTTAGCTCTGTTAAACCATTATCGTAAACTTTTATACCTCTTTTACGGTAAGTTTCTACTAAAGTTGCATAATGCTTAATGTAGGACAACACATCTCTTGCGATGATAATGTCAAAGGTTTCTTTAGAAATTAGGGTATTTTTAACCCCACTTTCATTAAATATAAAGCTGCTGTCGCTCAGATTAATTAAAATTACGCTATGACCTAAAGCCTCCATTTCTTCTCTAACCCTGTAGGTTTCTTTCATATTTGGTTTAGATGTTATATATGCAATTTTCATAGAATAGTCGAAACTTAATACTTATTAATTTACACTTTTTTGTTTTCTTTCAGTAATAGTTCTTCTGTTCTTCACTTAGAACAATTAGTGCAGTTAGTAATTTGAAATTAGTAATCTTAGTCTTTGTACCTGTTAAATATTTTATTGCTATCTACTAAAAAGTTTTTGCGCAAGGTTCTTCTTCCAATTATACCTTTATAGAGCATGTTACTTCGATCAGCAATGTTAACAATGGCCTCAATTCTCTTTCCCTCCATCTCTATACCAATCCTAACTTTTGGTCTAATTGTGATACCATTTCCTGACTTTACCACCGTTAAACCAATGATCTCAGGGTGATCTTTAACCAATTTGGCCATTTGTTTTTTATGCTGCAAAGCCTCTACCCTATCGTGGTAGGTTTTATTAAGCTCTAATTCGTCAAAATCACTTAATGCTTTATCAAAACCTAATTTATCAGCTAAATCCCTATCAATACTACTGTAAAGAGCCCCGGTGTCATTTTTAACTTTAATTCTTTTAGCTACTTTTTGATCAATTCCATAAAAATTTGCCATAGCTATGAAACCTGCGACCTGCATCCCTGTTACGTCAAAAACAGTGTCCTCAATTTCACCGCCAAACAAGCTTGTACCTATTTTACGTGCATGGAGTAGCGATCTGGGTTTAATACCCTTAACGCGATTAATTCTGCCCTTTAAGCCCTCCTGATTTGCAAGCTGAATAGACAAACCAGGCCTTGCATTAAGCTCTAAAATCATAGGACCCTGATCAATATCTAAAACAACATCTACAGCACCAAAGTCTAAACCCAAAACATCGACTGACTTTTGGGCAATTTTTAAAATGTCTTTCCACATAGGTATACTAAAACCACTTAAATTAACCCCAGTATCTGGGTGTTTTTCAATAGGCTCATCGTAATGAACAGCAGAAGTAGTAATTCCAGTTGCAAGGTCAATTCCAACACCAATACCCCCTAAATGTAAATTAGCCTTACCATCGCTTGTTTTAGTAGGAAGCCTTAACATGGCCATTAGAGGAATTTTTTTGTACACTACTATTCGAACATCTGGTATCCCCTTAGGATAGCTTATAGCCCTAAAAGATTTAGTTATTTTTATTCTCTCTTGAATAATTACAAAGTCGTCTTTTTTTGCAAAATCTAGAGCAAAAGCATTTTCTAGAATAGCCTGGCAAAAACTTTTTAGTTCGTTTTCGGTATATCTTTTACCATTAATACCAATCCAATCCCCTGTTTTAGTACTTCTACTAAAAATTAGTAAATTTCCTGTCCCCCCTAAGCCAAATGCTGGCTTAACAACAAAGGTACTGGGAATACTTTCGAATGAAAAATCAGCTAAATCTGATTGTTTTTTTAATATTGCGTAAGATTTGGGAACTGGGATTTTGTTTTTTCTAAGTAAACGATAAGTTTTGTACTTATTATCGGCCAACAACCTACTTTTTCCCCTATTAAAACGTTTGGTAAAAGAAAGATTGCGTTCATTTATTCCCAGTACATTTTGACTAGCTTTTAAAAATAAGCTAAGTCGGTTCATTTCTTTTTCTCCTTTTTAGTATCTGCCTCCGCTTCTATTGCGTTCATTTCGTTTAAAATTACCGATTTAAACCTAGATAACTCACTAAAACGCAGGCCTTCCCACCCTGCTAAAGCTATGTTTATAGGAAAAAGCAAAAGCAAAAGCCATAAATTATTTAAAATTACTGAAGTAAAAAATGCACTAGAAATTATAAAGTAGCTTAAAGTACTTATACCTAAGGTTTCTAAAAACATCAGCATAACTTTGTTTTCCCCATCTTTTACTACACTATTAAAATACTCTTCTACTAGGGTAACCAATAAAATTACCGGAAAAAGAGGTTTAAAGTTTAAAAGCTCACCATAGCTAAAAAACGACAAAGTAACCAAAACACCAAAAAGCAAAAAGCAAACAATTGTGTATATAAAAGAAATTCGCACAAAGTAGTGCATTCTAAATTTAATCAGTAACCTTCGGGTAATAAGAGTAGTAAACAACACAATTGAGGCTACTACCAAGCCATAAACTAAACCTAAGTCTAAAAAAACAATACTGGTAATAATAGGCACATAAATACTAAAACTTTTAAAGCCTAAAACGTGTCTACCAAAACTTACTATTGTAGCTATTGTAGGTACAATGCCCAGCAAAACCATTGCGTATACTGGAACATTTAATACGTTAGATAAGTTGTTTACGTTGTCTAATATCATAATAGGTAATGTATTTTTGACGGGCGAGGTCGTTAATGTGGTGTTAGTTTTACTGTTGCTATTTTAGATATATCAAAGGGTTTTGTAAATGAACACAGAATTAACTCCTCCCACAGTAGTAACCAGAGGAATCACTCCAAGTTTAGATAGAGGTTAGGAATTCTGTTTTTAAACTGCAGCACCTTAATACTATAGGTTATTTTAGTACTTTACACTACACATTTAATGTGTATAATATCTCCTAACGTTAGGGTGCTTGATTTACTTATAGTTTCGCAGGGAAGTATTTAATTGATGTTAATACTTCGTTTCGAGCCTTTAAGCTCAAGTACCTTTATAACTAAATACTTCTACAAACACAGACTTACTGTGGCTAAAACCCCCTCTAATCGATTGAAAATAAAAACTTTGAGCGAAATACTTATGTATACAGGCAAGGCTCTGTAAAGATCTTTGCCAGATACTTAATACTAGTTACTAGATACTTAAAAACCAAAGGTTTTTACAGAGCCTTGCTTAACAATTACGCTCTAAAACACACGTTTTAGGCGTTCACATAAGTGTTTATCCGAAGTATAAATCAATCGTCCTAACCCACCTCACTTGAGGCTTGGGAATCTTATCCAGCAGAAATAGGAGAGTTATATCACATGAACAGAAAATTGTTCGCAGTCGTCCTGTCTATTGTTATCGCTTTTTCCGGTATTCTTGTACCTAGGATTTCGTTCTCTCAAGAGCTAGAACCTACGACGGTATTGGAAAAGGTACCCCAAGCTCCCGAATCTCTGTCTGGCACTATGCAGGCAGAGGAAAATGTTACCTCATCGACCACAGAGGAGACAACTATTGTATATAGTTGGAATCCGATCAACTGCGGCAACTGGGGAGTATATGGGGGAGGATCAAGAGAAGGCAACTATTGGGGTTCCTTAACCCAAGATACGAATCCCGGCAGTGTAGTCGCAGCGTGCCACCTGAAGTTTAATCCCCTCGAAGAAGGGTGGTTAGCCTACGAGGCCAAAAGTAGCTTTTGGCTGGCAGTTCAAGCAGGTTCCCCAGGGTCTAGAGTTACAAAAGTCGAAAGCTCTGGTTTGGAGTCGCTTTATGTGTGGTCAACTAATACTGACCAAGAGTCAGGTACTTCACCACACGGAGAGTGGCACCACGTTCAACTTATGTGGCCAGCAGAGGACCTTACAGGTCTTCTACTCTTGGCATTGGGATCAACGGATATCTCTGCGGAGGGATCTACAGATCGGATTTATTATGACGACTTTTCGCTAACTGTTAAGTATCGAAAAGAGGCATCCACGACCCCAACTCCAACAGCAACTACTACGAAAACGGCTACGCCAAGCCCGACAGCAACGAAAACGGCTACGCCTTGTCCAACTTGGACACCTGGCCCAACGGCGACGCCGACAGCGACGGCTGAGGCATTTGGTTCCGTTGTTAATGGAGCACAATGCCGGTCGGATATGTTCTTGCCTACTCTTGCAACACTAGGCAACACACAGAGCTGTAGCACAGGTGCTGCAGTTAGCAGTGCCGGCACAAACGCGGCAACTGCCTACCTGGCGAGTTTACCAGCATGTATGCCTGTATCAATGTCGCTAGAGCAGGCAATCAAGCTTGCTTGTGGCGAAATTAACGTCGAGTCGCAGGTCGTGTCTGGCGGGAAAGCGGTTGCTAAAAACTACAGTTGTAACGCAACGTCGGCAGCATCTGCAGACAATGGAGCTGCGATTGCAGTAGTAACGTTGGACGCCTTAATGGCGGCAGCCTTTTTGGCGGCTTTACCCGCAACGGTGACAGTAATAGGAATCACTGTTGCTGCGGTGGGAGTTGCAACGGTAGTTTACGTCATCGTGAACTACGAAGGAGAGGTCCCTTCTCCCAACTACACAGTGATGAATAGCCAAACGCTAGCCAAAGAGTGGATTATGGCACAGACTAATCCCCCAACGGGACTGTGGCCATTCCAGCCGTATAACATTCGACGAACTGACAGTGGAAACATTGCTGTCAAAGACTATGACACGTGGTCCTCAGCCAAGTATGTGTCCGTAGTTACAGCTGCCAGTAGACCATATCCCAATGGGTCTGAAAAGGCATTGATTCAAACAGCAACCGGAGTTAGCTGGCTGCTGGTAGAGAGCATCGGCGACAACGGCGGAGACCTTGTCGTTGAGGGCACACAAGCCTTGGGAAATTCCGTAGACACGTTGAACTTGCTCACCACCGAGATGATGGACAACTGGTGGATGAGCGTAAGGCACGACGAAAGTTCCGGAATCCAATCCGCTTTGAATGGAAACATTCAGTCAAAGGGAGATGGACATTCCAACGGGAGTGTTCAGATTTGGGCAGGTGTGGACAGCGAGACAATGGTAGCGACGATTGGAGGCATTTACATTGCCACCAATAAGGTTGCCTATTTTGCTTTCCAAACCCCAGTCCAGGTTGGACCAGGACAAGGCCTCAAGCGTCTTGGTGAGAGTGCATACTATTACTCTCCCTTTACGGTCGAATGGCGCTGTGCGTGGTTCATGTCCCGAATGATTGGAAAAGAACGTAAGGCAGAAGCTGAGCTTCTACCAATCGTCGAGGGCCTGGCCAAATGGGAACAGACCAAAGTTTTATATGGTCTTACGATACCCGTGTTCGTTCTGTACAAGTAGAAGTAATTAGTACCCTCTGGGGATTTGGACTGGTGTCTACACCAACAAATCCCCAGAGGTAGTTTTTAAAAATATTCCCTCAAAAAAGTCTCATTATATATGGCCTAAGTAAGCGAATGCTTGAAGATATCTAGCAGATGGGCCCATTAAACTATATCTTTCCATTAAATCTTCGGACCTGTCTATAGAGTGATAAACTACAGGAGACTCTGTTAAGGGAATACCGGAAATTTGCCTTGGCAACATAACTTGCGATAAATGAACCCTTCCACTTATATCCACCTGTAAACTATTATCACTAATGAACTGATCCCCTTTTGCATCCCCTCTTTTAATTCTTCGACCTGTACCATGGGATGTACCATATAAAACCTCTCCATTTATTCCTTCTCCGGCAGAGTAAAGTAGCATTAAGCCATCTGCACTACTTGGTAAAATTAAGGGCTTAGAGGTATCCGATACCTGAACTACACCCTTATAAACACGCACATGTCCTGTGTTATCTACGGATGTCGTATCAATGGAGTTGTGAATAGTATCACTTGACCACATAACAGGTCCAAATATATCTTGCACTACTGCAGCGATTTTAAGTCTATTTGAAACCGCACTTGCTATTGTTCTCTCATACGTATCCCAATATTTTGAAGGGTCCTGATATAAACCACCAAGCTGTAACTGCAAATCACCAAACGACCCAGTATGTATTACAACAAAAACCTCCTCGGATTCAATATCGTACGAAAAATCTAAAAAGTGGTTTCCCCCACCTAAGGCGAATTCTTTATTATGCCTAGCCATTAAATCATATAATCTGTCTAAATTTTGGGGGTTGGCTCTAAAACTTTCTTGAGACCATTTATCTTTGTTTAAGGCCGCAACGTACATTCCACAACCTACGTCTGCACCCCTAAAGTATTCTAAATAACCTGGTGTTTTTTCAACATTAAATTCTGCAGCTACACCCGTTGGAATAATGCCGCCCTGAGTAGGGCTTACATCGGGAAAAACTACTAATTTTGTGGCCTCCCCTGCTAAAAACCCTAACCAAGGCCTTAAATTAGTTTCTACTAAATATTGATCATTGCCGGTATAGCCGGAAAGATTTACTACTTCGGTATGCTCCCAACCTTGTTCACCTTCAAAAATTCTGGGAATTTGGGGCGTGATTATAGATTCAGTCTGACGAAGAGGCAAACTTGTACTCATAATTAAAGTATATTACACATATTTAGCGCTGTCGTGTTTAACAAATATAAAAACAGAGCGTAAACTCTCGCAACTTAAAATGCAAAAATCGCTTATGTTTACTCAACTTGCTCAGGGGAATCGAATGTAAATGCGAATAATGAGGATACCTGTATAGCCTCAGGATCATTGGGGATATGCGCTATAAAGTCTCTACCGCCAACTGTGTAGTTAATCGCATCTCCGGGTTTGGCACCAATAATAGCTTGCCCTAAAGCCGTTTCTGGCGATAAAACATTACAAGTACCGCAGTATAAACTAGCGTAGGCAGCATCTGCACAACCTAAGATATGAACGGGTTCTGGGTCGAACCCAAAGTCTATAAAAACAGTATGGCCTACTTGCACAGTTTCTACTTGAGTAGGTGCTTCTAAAACTACAGCATCCAAAAGAGCTCTGGTGACCCTAGTTAGATGATCACTTTCAGTTTCAGCGTTACGCCTTCTATCAGCCTGAACAGTATCAGCAGAAGAATCTCCGTCACTGTCTACCACACTTCTTGCGAAAGTCTGGTGCAGGCGAATCTCGTATTCTTTTTTTCGCTCTAGCAGATAGGCGTAAGTTGTAGGCAACATTACATTTAAAGTCCCGTCTTCTCCGTTCCTAAGGTTTCCAGGTTTTGTTGTAAATCTAGTATTTCGCATGATTTTAAAAATATACTTAACAAATATGTTTGTCAATAAATGTTAAATAACAATTTTGTAAATTAATTAAGTTGGTAAGTCGTTGAACGGATATAAATATTTACACCCGTTCAACGACGAGTGGGGCTGGTGGTTTTGAAACCACAGTTCTTGAATCCACGCCATTGTGGGAAAAAGAATTTTGCCAAGGCTCAGCCCCCTAATGACATATATTGTAAGTTATAGAATTCTATATTGCAAATTGTTTTTAGTTTGAGTGTAATAAGTTATACAAAAGTATATTATTACTATTTTTAAAGAGAAAAATGATTTATTAGATAAAGATCAATCCTTTTAAGAAGTTCTTTGGCTTCGGTTAGGCTAGGGAGGTAACAGGGAGACTCTTTAGATATACCATCTAGTTCTGAAAATAAAGTATACCTGTGCAGAGACCCCCTAAGTGCGAAGGACAAAGACTTAATATATAGCAATGTAACAGGATAGTGAAATCCCCGAGGCATTGAGCCAAAAATTCTGCTTACACGACCTGCCTTAGATCCCCTACCACCATCTGCTCCATTTACGTATAAATGCAACAAGGCGATTAGGTCTAAATCGTGTGGCAGCACCTCACTAGAGTTTTGCAAATTGTAAACTAAATCCAGCTTTAGTAATAAAGTGTCTAGCACAGAACTTACTAAAATTCTAAACTTTGATTCTTGTCCAACGTACATATCTACAGATACTGGGGGCTCGACAATAAAGTTATTTAAAAATTTTATAGTGTTGGGCTTAATGTATCTATCGTATAACCCTACGTCACCACTGGGTTGCATTAAGTGAAAAATAACTTCAGGGGCACATGGATTACTTAAAAGGTAAAACCCCGCAAGATAGGGGTCGATACTTTCAAACTGTAAAAAAGTATTTGGCCTAACATAGTTGGCGGAACTTACAAAAGGGGTAACAGGGGTTTTATCCAGACAAACTAAGTTTATTGTTGCAACATTTCTGTGAAAATCTGTAAAGTCACTGCCATAAGCCGCTTTTAGGTTTTGATATACAGCGTAACCCCCTATGTGAACAAATTTTTCACAAAGCGGTTGGTAAAACAAACTTTGAACCATGGCCAAAGTTGTTAATGCCTCATCCCAGTAACAAACATTACTGTCGGCTTTTATACCCTCTTCCTCATTATTGTTTAAGCAGGAAGGTGAAGTTTTCATAACGATAGTATTTTTACTTCTTAATTAACTATACCTAGTTCATTAAGTAAGTGATACATGCTTCTTTTACCAGAAACCCCAGGACGCGTAGCATAAACTTTTCCAAAAGCAGTGACAGGCTCATTAGTGTACCAGGGACCCCCTAGCTTAGATTTATATACTTGATTAAGTGCTTCAGTGCTAAACCCTTTATCAAAACCACCCTTATAAGCCGAGGCAAAAATTATCACAGGAGATAGAGCTAAATTCCACCCTTTTGCTACAGGAACCCTTGCCGTGTGGCCAAGTAAAATTAATAGCTGACTACAGATATCGTGTATTCGCACTCCATCTTCGGACATAAGGTAAGCTTGCTCGTAAATTTCATGATATTTCTCTATCGTTAATCCCGGAAAACAGCTTATCGGGAGGTAGAAAGCGCTGTTAGGATTATCAGCAAACAAAAATTCCGCGGGAACTCCAGCCATAGCGAAAGCGGTAACAATATAATTAGGATCACAGTGTATGGGAGATTTTATAAGATTTTCGGAGTCGTACCTCAGTAAAGCCGAAAGAACAACGGGGAGAGGGACCTCGCCCCCATCCCAAATCTGACCTGTATTTAAGTGTATAGGGTGCTCAGAAGAAACAATAATACCCCAAGAATGTTCGGGTACACCTTTTCGGGTCTGTACTTGTATTCTTAGAGCATTTTTATCCGGGTTAATCGAACCAAGGGTCTCGCAAATTTCGCTAATCACTGCGGAACCGTGCCTATTGCAAGCATGTGCGCAAAAACCATCAGGGTCTGTTATGCCTTGATAAATTCTGTTGAGTACTAAAGTTTGAACTAAATCAGGGTCTGTACCTAAGTCTTCTCTAGAAAACATTATCTTTTTGTCCCCCGCCGAATTTTCTAGATTTAAGGGGGTGTATTCTTCAAAAATAGACTTGGGGTCAGGGGTTTCAAAAGATTGAGAATAGTCTATTGCTTGTACAAATCTGTTAGGGGTAAAAGAGGAGCCGGAGGGCTGGGTAGGCAAAGGCATGTGTATAGATCTAGCCATTAGGAATATATAAAAATTAATAAAGTTTTAGAAAATTTAGACGTTGAGGGTTTTTGGAGGTCGATTTGGCATTTGCAAACCGCAGTCATGGCTACTTTAGATGAATAAAATTATCTATTACCATTACTTAAAATATAAACCTATAAAAGTTTTGGGTCAAAGGGTTGGTTAATGGAAAATAAGGAAGAGAGGACACCCTTGTTCAATTCTAATTAGATCCAAGTAGGCAAACCCGTACCAATAAGGCTACTAACAGGTATCCTACTCAACAGTATTTAAAATTTGGAAAAATAATTAAAGAATAACGCGATGAGCAGGGGGAGATAAAAAAGGCGTCACACCCCCTCTCGACCCCAGCTCATCGCGCAATAACAATACTGCTACTGTAGGATAATTTAGTCAATAACGGATTTCTACTGCCACATTTTGATTAAATCCTTTTGTATACTATAATTACAATTAGCAAAAATTCTCAGGTAGGTGTCTTAATATTAATTTATAGCATTGTGCAAGGAAGGTGTTTAAAAACACCCGGGTAACAGCTATAGGTGGGCTTTAAATTAACTGATTTTAAGCTTACTCAATTTTGATTTGGAGGTGTTTTAATTAATGGTATACATACAAGTAGACAAAGCAGGTGGTTTCGATAACGCCGTAAAAGACTTCATGCGTAAACTAAAAGACTCTGGTTTAAATGAAAAACTTGGCGAACTTAGGTATAGAAAAAAACCAGCAGCTAAAAGAAGAGAGGCTAAAAAAGCCCGTGCTTTAACAATAAAGATAAGCAATAGAAATAACCAAAACTAAACTTATGGTCGGGCCTTTTCAAGGTCCGACCTTTAGTTTTATGCGACAAAGTGAGACAGATTTTAACTAAAGTGCTGTTTTACAAACCCAGAAGCTTTGCCCATATCGAACTCGGCCCCAAATTTTACTTTTAATTTACCCATTACTTTTCCCATGTCCTGAATACCTGATGCTTCAGATTCTTTAATGGCCAATTCTACCGCTTGTTTAATTTCTTCATCCCCCATTTGTTTGGGAACATATTTTTGTAAGATATTTAGCTGACTTTGTTCGTGATCAACTAAGTCTTGTCTATTACCTTGTTTAAAACTATTTATGCTTTCCTGGCGTTGCTTTACAACTTTGGTAAGTATTACATCAATATCTTTATCTAAAAGCTTTTCTGGCTCTATTTTGGCCTCTAGAGCTGCATTTTTTAGCTGCGAAAGCGTATATCTATAAACTTCCACCGACATAGCATTTTTTTGTTTCATTGACTGCAATAAATCTGCCTGCATTTGTAAATATTTGTTCATGGGTTAAATATACTGGATTTAGTGTTGTGTATCTAGGGTTTTAAAAGCTTAAAGGTCAAGGCGTCGGGCGGAGAAAGGTAAAAATTCTCCGCCCGACGCGCAGTGAGGGGTGGGCTGGATTCGAACCAACGGCCTCCAGATTTTGAGTCTGACGCTCTGTCCACTGAGCTACCACCCCGCGCAAACTTATTTAATATAGAAAATTATTTTAAAAAGTGCAAGTATTTACAATAAAGAGGTAGATTAAAAATCGAGGTTTTGTGTTTGCTTTTGGGCACAAAAAAAGGCTGGGGGGCCGATGCTTTACTCGATGTAAAACAAGGCTTCTAAAAGTTGTTTAAGCCGAAGCTTAAACTGGGCGAAGCAGGTTTCGAGCAGAAACTGTCAAACCCCCAAGCGACAATATACATTTTTTAAGTGTACAGGGATATAATACTATAAGTTATTATACCTGTCAAGTACTATAGGGTGCTGAAGTAATTACGGCTGAACTACAATACACAGTTTTGTATTTCACACAGCCTATTGTCCAATAATTTAGCAGGAAGATTTACTTAAGGGGATCTTAATTATTTGTTTGTAGTTCAGGGGTAGACGGATAAATCTAAAAGAGGTTTTTACTTCTCCTATCTCTACAGTAACCGATTTGGATTGAAAAAATTATTCGTCCTCTTTTGCCTGTGCATTCATAGCCTCTAGGGTTTCTTCTAAAACCTTTTTTAACGAATAACCACTTATAATAAGCTCTAGATTGTGCCAGCTTTTGCCAATTCTATGATCAGTAACCCTGTTTTGGGGAAAATTATAGGTTTTAATTTTTTCACTTCTATCCATTGTACCTACCTGGCCAGATCTAAGGCCCGCTATTTTAGATCTTTGTTCCTCCAACTTTAGCTCGTAAAGTCTAGATCTAAGTATTTCTAAAGCTATTTCTTTGTTTCGGGGCTGGCTGCGTTCCCGGGTACAACCTATTACAATACCTGTTGGCTTGTGAGTTAACCTTACTCCAGTTTCAACTTTATTAACGTTTTGTCCCCCGGCTCCCCCACTGTGCATTGTGCTAATTTCTATTTCAAACATATTAAGTTCCACAGCAATTGGCTTAACTTTGGGTAATACCACAACACTTGCAGTGCTTGTATGTATTCTGCCACCACTTTCAGTAACTGGAACCCTTTGAACTCTATGAACACCGCTTTCTAGCTTAAGTAAATTATAAGCATTTTGGCCCCTAACCTCAAAACTAACACTTTTAATGTTTCCAAGACCACCTTCGTTAATATCGATTTGGTTTAAAGAAAAGGACTCACTACTACAAAATCTTTGGTACATTCTATACAAATCCCCAGCAAATAAGCCAGCTTCGTCTCCACCAGCACCAGCTCTAATTTCTACAATTGCTACATTTGGATTAATATTTGCATCCTCAGAATCCTCGGAGTCTTCTTCATAACCGCCCTCAGCCATATCAATACTTTTTTCTAGGTCTAATTTATTTTCTAATAAATTCTTTTTTTCCTCTTCAGCCATTTCTTTCATTTGAGGATCTTTGGCTAAGCCTTCGGTTTCTTTAATTTTTTGTTCAATTTCTAAAAGCTGATTTTTTAGCTCATCTACATAATCCATAGTGTCAATAGTATACATTAGACCTTACAAACGGAGAACAACGGGATATAACAATATTTATTAAGGTTGGATAAAACTAATTTTTAACAGTTTCTCCGGCGGCTTGTAACTCTAAATCTAAAATCATTTCGTCTCCTCCCCTATCGATAGTAAGCTTTACAATATCCCCTACTTTAAGTTTGGAAATTACTCTAGTTAGAGTATTATCTTTGTCTAAAGAAATATCGTTTATTTTTAGAATAACGTCACCTTCTTCTAATTTGGCTTTTTCAGCGGGACTACTAGGCAGTATCTGTTCGATCACAGCACCTACAGGAACTCTGTTTAGTTTACTTTGTGGTGCAGTGTTCATTCTATAAGAAACACCTAGGTAAGGTCTTTTTATTTCACCAAAGTTTTGATAACTTTCATAAACAGACTTAATAGAGTTTATTGGGATTGAAAATCCTACGTTTTCGGCACCGGCCCTTGCTACATTAATACCTATAACATTCCCATCTAAGTCTAATAAAGGACCCCCAGAATTACCAGGATTTAAAGCGGCATCTGTTTGAATAACGTTATCTAAAAGTTCAGAAGCCCCGTAGGCACCACTTTGCGCAATAATACTTCTACCTATACCACTTATAATACCTTTGCTGGCCGTGTTACTAAACTCACCCAAAACATTTCCTATGGCTATAACAGTTTGACCAACTTTTAAGTTATCGCTATCTCCTAAATTAAGCTGGGGAAGTTTATCATTTTGAGTTTCTAATTTTAAAATTGCAAAATCACTTAAAGGATCTTTTTGTACGTCAATAACTTGAATAGAAGTTTCGCCGTCATTTAAAAGAACACTATACTTAGCATCGGCATCTACAACGTGCTTGTTAGTAAAAACAAAACCACCTTCAACAATAAAACCTGTACCAATACCGCTAGACTGTGTAGTAGCACTTCTTAAAAAGGGGTTAACCACTGTTCTTTCAGCAACAACACTGACTACGGCGGGTTTTGATTTTTCAATAACGTCTATTACTGCATTTTCTTCTAACACTACTACTCTTTTTGTAACGTTATCGGCTATTTTTTCTTCAACTTTTCCTGGTTTATCTTTGTCTAAATTCAAAAGGCTTTTATAGTTAAAACTAAAATTAGGAGTATCGGAAATTAAAATTACAGCGGCAATACTTACCCCCACTATAAAAACTACGGCTAAAATTAAACTGTTCTTAACTAAAGATTTAATTATTTTCATGGTTATTTTTGAATTCGGGCAAAACTTATTGCGTGTGTTAAATGCTTAAATATTATACATAGTAAACTTACAAAAGAAAATTAAGAAAAAAATAAGAATTATTCAAAAGATTAAAAAAAACCAAAGTAATTTTAGGTTATAATTACCAAATGTTTTATAACTCTCTAAAAGTTGGCTTATTTTTAGCCGTACGTGAAATTAAAAAATCCTCAATTTTAGCAAATGGGCTAATTATTATGGTGATGATGCTCACTTTTTTAAACCTAATGGTTGGAAGAGGCGTACTTATTGGCTTACCGGAAGGAGCAACTAACTCTTTTAAAACACAATATGCAGGAGACTTAATAATTACAAAGTTAGATAATAGGAAAAATATTCTAAGAGAAAAAACAATTTTAGATGAGGTGGAAAAAAACCAAACAATACAAAGGTACTCAACAAGGTACATTTTAATGGCAAACTTTAACGCTGATTATAAAAAGGCACAAACGGGTACCTTAGAAATTGACCAAACAAATGCGGAGCTCGTAGGAATAGACTTCGATAAAGAAGATGAGGTTACAAACCTATCTAATTACATAGTTAAAGGAGAATATTTTAACAGCTCTTACCAAAAAGGTATTGTAGTAGGCTCTAGTATACTTGGTAAATACACCTCAGTTGAAGGGGTAGGAAACCAAACTTTAAATACCCCCGACGTTGGGGATAAAATTGAGGTAGTAGTTAATGGTACAAAAGAGGTACTTCCGATAATTGGTGTTCTTACAACCAAGGTTAGTCAAGTAGACAGAAGAGTTTATATACCAAAAAAAGTGCTAAAATCTATGGTTTCTGACTCAGATTATAAAATAGGAGAAATTTCCATAAAAGTAAAACCCGGCAACACTGTGGATGACTTAAAAATCAAATTAGACCACTATAAGAAATATGCCTACATTAGAACAGCGGAAAAAGCCCAACCACAGTTTTTGTCCGATATTAAAGTAACTTTTTCAATTTTAGGAGATTTAATCGGAACTGTAGGAATAATTGTTGCATCTATTACCCTATTTATAGTAATTTTTGTAAATGCTATTACAAAAAGAAGGTACATTGGTATATTAAAAGGAATAGGGATAACAAATTTGGCAATCGAAGTATCTTACGTTCTACAAGCAACTTTTTACTCGTTAGTGGGATCGATCCTAGGACTAGTAATTTTGTATGGTTACATAGTCCCATATTCAATTGCTAACCCTATAAGCTTTCCGTTTTCAGATGGGATTATATCCGCGGATTTAAAAGACACGCTTGTAAGAACCTTGATATTAATAACCTCAGCAATTATTGCAGGTTACATGCCGGCCAGAATGATTGTTAAACAAAATACTTTGGACTCAATACTTGGAAGATGAAAAATATAATAATTGAGGTTAAAAACTTAACTAAAAAATTTAAAAACGGAGACGCAGAATTACTCGCAGTTAATAATGTTTCTTTTGATATTAAAAAAGGGGAATTTATAAGAATTATTGGTAAATCGGGATCTGGAAAAAGTACCCTACTATATCAACTAGGGCTTTTGGATAAACCTACCTCTGGAAGCATAAAAATAAGTGGGGTAGATACAAAATTGCTTAATGATAAACAAAGAACAGAGTTTAGACTTACAAAACTTGGGTACGTTTTTCAAGACTACGCGCTAATGCCAAGTTTAAATGCACAAGAGAACGTTATGATACCCCTTTTAATGGGAGGAAATTCAACTAGTTTTTCTAAAAAACAAGCACAAGATGCTTTAGATAAAGTTGGATTGAAAACAAAATTTAATAATTACCCCAGCCAGCTATCTGGAGGAGAACAACAAAGGGTAAGTATTGCCAGAGCTATTTGTAATAATCCAGAGATTGTATTTGCAGACGAACCCACAGCTAACTTAGACACAGAAACAACTACCTTGATTCTTAACTTAATTAACACTCTAAACAAAAGTGGGCAAACTATAGTTATGGTAACCCACGAAGCAGACTACACTAAGTCTGCAAAATGTGTAATAAAACTTTCAGACGGAAAAATAGTTTAGTAAAAACACGTCACATTACCCACATCATAAAGCTGTAAAAGAATGTATAACTATTTCACTAACTCCATTGCCTTTTCTAGTTGCTTGTCGTCTTGATTAGCTAGTTGTTCGTCTGTAAGTTCAACTAAAGTATCTGGCTCAATCCCAACTCCATGTACCCAAAAACCTTCGGGTGTTAGCCACTTTGCAATTGTTAAATTTAGGCCAGAACCATTTGGATAATCGATAGGTTCTTGTACGGTACCTTTTCCAAAAGATTTTGTACCTACTAAAATAGCTTTAACTCTTTCTTTTAGTGCACCTGCCATAATTTCGCTGGCACTCGCGCTTCCGCCATCAATCAAAACCACCAATTTTTTATTAATAAATTGGCCCTTATGGTCCACGTTAAGCTGGTTTTTTTTGCCGTCGTAAAACTCTTCTCTTACTACAACCCCATTAGGTATAAATTCACTGGCAACGTGGACAGCACTATTTAAGTACCCCCCTGGATTACCTCTTAAATCTAAAACGATAGAGCTAACGTTCGGGTTATTTATAATTATCTCTCGTACGGCCTTGTCCCATTCTTCATTAGTTTTTTCTCCAAATCTGCTGATTCTCATATAAGCAGTATTGTCATCTTTAATTTTAAAAGTTACTGTATCTAAAGATATGTTTCCTCGAGTTATCTCTACATCAAAAGGAGCATCTTTAGACTCTCTTGCTATGGTTAAAAGAACTTTTGAGTCAGCGGGCCCTTTAATTCTTTGCACCACATCATAAAGCTCTTCGCCAACGGTAGTTTTTCCATCAACAGAAAGAATTTTATCACCAGGCCTAATACCTGCATCTTTTGCAGGGGAAGAGTCAAAAGGCGAAACAACAGTAACTATTTCGTCTTTCATAGTTAACTCGGCACCAATACCTTCGTACTCCCCTCTTAGCATTTGGTCGTTAGAGCTATTATCTCTAGGCTCTAAATACATAGTATAAGGGTCTCCAATAGCCTTAACCATACCCTTTATAGCTCCTTGTACTAAATCTTGGCTGTTTAAAGGTTTACTAATGTGTCTTTGATTAACCTCATCCCAAACTTGCCAAAATTGACTAAAATCAGCATTTACATCGAGGTTGGGAGTTTTATTTTCGATACTAATAGATACTGGGGATTTTTTAATGTCTATTAAATACCCTTTATGACCAAAGTAATAACCGCCTAAAACAGAACCGATTATTAAAAGTATATTTAAAAATAGAAGGTTGGCTTTTTTCATAGAACTGAAGAATTATAGCACGATATAATTATCAAAAGTAAAGTTTATATTAAGGGGGTAAAGATCTACAATTCTACTATAAAAAGATTATTTGAGGTCAACATAAAGCACCGACTGTTACCCCACCAAAGCCACTAAATCCTTAGAGAGATCTTTTTTAGTACCCAAAACTTCAATTTCAACTTTTTCTTCGTATTCAATAATTTTTGTTATTTTTCCTACAGCACCAAACAGTTCTCTGTTTAGCACATAAACCCTATCCCCTATTTTGGCTTCTGCTTCGAATTCCTCGACCCTGTTTGCAGGAAAGTAAAACTTACCACTTACTTTATCCACAGGTAAAACTAATGACTTTTCGTAAGTTCTTAGTATAGCAAATTTAGAAGTTAACTGATCTAAAAGCTGCAGTAAATAACTGTTAAATTTTAAATTGCCAAATCCCTCAGTTACTATTAAAGACACATTCTCCTTTAAGCTATTTGTGTACATTATGTAGTCACAACTAGCTATTACGAAACCTACACAACCTAAGGTTTTAGCCTTTTTAATTGCAGAGACAGTAATACGATTAGCAAAAACTATTTTACCAGCTACCCCTTCGTTAATAAGCCTCTCATCTATAAGGTCAGAATCTTTTAAAACAGTAATCTCACCTGCTACCTCTTCTCCGCCACCTGCAACACCCCTAACTACTGAGGAGGGTGACTTAATTAATACACTAGTATTATTAATAACATCAACTACCTCGCCTGTGACTCCCGAGATTAAATCGAATTTTTTAGGCAGGGATTTTACCTCGATAGTACAAAGTTTTTTATCTATTTCGGTAACTAAACCTGAAATTTTGGTACGATATTCTAATTTTTTAACAACGTATTTTTTCTGTTTGGCTAAAATATCACTTGGGTAAACCCGATCTCCTTCTTTTACCTCAACTGAACCTATGTAGGGTATTTTTTCAACCTCAGTGGAATAAGTGGCCTCACCAATCTGATCGTAAGAATTTACATTATCCCCTATTTTTACACTTATCTTACCCTCAGAAGGCATTCTACGTTCAATAAAAGTTTCAGAAAGATTTAAATACTTTTTAATAATCTTAAGCTTCATTTTTTTTATTAACTTGCTTTGAAGGTTTTGATTTCTTTAAATAAGAAGTTGTTTTAGGTAAGCTGGATAAATCCACTTTAGAGTTCATCTCTTTTTCCCATCTTAAAATTAATTCTAACCTCTCTTTGTTACTAAGATTACTAAGCAAAGGTCTTTTTCTATTATCAACTATTAATCCATACTTGCCCCCAGTAGCTTCGATAATTACTTCTTTTCCAGACAGCTTTTGATAAACATTTACTGTATCTCCCTTATTTAGAGGGACAACGCTAACACTATTTTCAATAAGTTTTAGCTCAATTTTAGAATCATCGGAAAATACCAACTCCATATTACAGGATTCAGGAATAACTAAACACCCAGATAAGTCTTCAAACAAAATTTTATCCTCAATTTTTTTACCAAGTTCCTCATCTAAATGTTTTATTAACTGAGTATTAAGTAGAATATTTTCAAAATCGGCATATAGCCTCCAAAAACCAAAGGTATTCAAACCGTCTAAAAAACTTAAAATTAACTTTTTTTGATCGGTAACCTCAATAAGCCCCTCGCCAGTTAAGATAATATCCTGGGTAGATCTTAAGTAATCAACAGAGGTGTTTTGGAGAACAAACGATAGTTTTTCTCTAAATAAAGCTTGTTCAAAATCAGAAACCCAAGTGTCTTTTCTGTTTAAAATGCCGTACGCCTGCCTGTTATAAAAGGTATTTTCTATTTCGCTTATATTCTCCGCCTGAGGAAACCATTTATAAAAATCCTGGGGGTCAAAAATTAAGGGCAGTTCATTTTTATTTGCGTAACCCTTGTAGTCACCAAGGTATATTATAGACTGGTTTATATTTGGTAAAATCTCAAATGTAGAACTAAAAAGGCTTAATTCGGATTTCGATAGATAGGTAGATTCCTCGGCGGTTATAATAAATTTTGCCTCCGTTTTTGACACCTTGCAAATATCTAAAACTCTTTCTATTACCTCATCCCAATATGACTTTGATAGATTTCTAAATTCAAAAAAAGGGAGAGAAAAGTTAAACGATTTAGTTAAATGTTTTGTGGAATCAACAGCTAGTCCTGTGACCTTATGAGGCGATATGGACAAGGCAATATGCATAATTAATTGGAAATTATTCTACCCCTTTACGATTCTTCGAGTAAAATCTATTCATTTTAATTATGTGAAATCCTTGAGTAAATAATTTTATCAGCAAAGAGATAGAGCCTTTTGCAACATTTTCTACTATTTTTCCTAAGTTCATAGAATTAAAATAAATTTATTACATCTTTTAGTGTTATTAAAGCAAGTAATAGTAGTAAAAACACCATGCCAAATTTATGAATCTGGCCTTCTATAACAGGGTTTACAGGCTTTTTAGTTATTGATTCTACTAATACAAATACCGCTCTACCTCCATCTAATGCAGGTATAGGAAGTAGATTCATAAAAGCCAAAGATAAACTTAATACCGCTGTTAAATCAATCAAAGTCCAGACTACACTTATAGAGCCACTTTTAAGAACAGACTGGATAATAGAAAAGATACCCACAGGTCCACTAACCCCACTACTTACTACAGAAGCGTCACGGGTCTTAAACGAATAAGAAATTATTTCAGAAAAAGCTTTTAATGAGTAACCCATAACATTGTAGCTTTGTAAAAAACCCGAAGATGCCTTAGTAAAAATGTTTTGGTTATAATCTAAATACACTAAACTTCCCAAATAAACTCCTAAAAGCTTTCTACCTACTTCTTCGTTATAAGTTGGTGTAGTTACAATATCCTTGAACTTACCTGTTTGAACATTGTATAAATTTACAGTTAACTCCCCCTCTGACTTATCTACAAAGTCTTGAAAGTCCGTAAGTCTAATACCAGACAAGTTCTGCGCAATTACATTTTTAGGCTGTTTATTTAAATCAGATAGTTTTAAACCGGTTAAAGATCTATCGCCGTCTAAAACATTGTAAACAACATCTCCGGGCTCGATTTTATCTTTTAAGGCATCGTTTTTAACTTGGGACACAACAGTTTCTACATTTAAAACTTTTGCTCCTACAAAATTAAAGTCTGTAATTTTAACAATAGGACTAGAGGTGAAGTTGTTAGCTAAAAAATAAGTAAAAAATAGAAAGACGGCCAAAAAAGTATTCATTAAAATTCCGGCTAGCAAAATAAATAAACGTGTCTTAGGGGATTTGTTTTGAAAACTATGCTTAGGATCAACTACTTTTTCACTAGGATCTTCACCTTCTATGCGTACAAAACCACCTATAGGAAGCCAATTTAATGTATACTCAGTGTCCCCATATTTTTTTCCAAAGATTTTAGGAGGCAGGCCTAATCCAAACTCATGTACTTTCACTCCACTTTTTTTTGCAACAAAAAAATGCCCGAATTCATGTATTAAAATTAATCCAGAAAGTATTAAAAAGAATATTATTATAGTCAAAATAAATATTTAAAATTAGCAGTTAAGAACAAAATTATATCCAAATAAATAACTTTTATAATATTAGTTAAAGTTTATTATTGGAATTTCTTTGAACATTGAGTTTATTGTATACGGAAAGTTATAAAGTAGTAAGTTCTTTTTCTTTACTATCAAATAAATCCTCCAATTGTTTATTAATATTCTTTACACCCTCTTCTATTTGAGTTTTTTCTCTTTTCATTTCATCTTCACTTGTAACACCGTTTTCTTCTCTCTCTTCTACCGACTTTATAGCATCCTGCCTAATATTTCGAACTGCAATTCTAGCTTCTTCTAGTTTGTCCTTTGCAAATTTAACAAATTTTTGTCTTTGCTCAGCATTTAACTGAGGAACAGGAACCTTAATAATAGAACCATCTACAGAAGGGTTTAAACCCGCACTAGATTCTTTAATAGCCTTACTAATTTTTTCTGTAATGCTTTTGTCGTAAGGAGAAACAGCAAGTAAGTAAGGGTCAACAACGTTGATAGTTGCTAGCTCTAAAA
Source organism: bacterium (assembly GCA_009995545.1). Classification (GTDB taxonomy): domain Bacteria; phylum Patescibacteriota; class WWE3; order 2-01-FULL-39-13; family JAACPI01; genus JAACPI01. Next base: position 97,612 of record JAACPI010000001.1, on the reverse strand, counting down.
CTCGCATTGGAGGAGACCCTTCATAAGCAGTAACCATTATATTTTCTACCAACGAGTTATTAGCACTGCCCGTTCTAATTTGAGACAACTCCTCTTTAAAGTGATTAAAAGTCTGAGTAAGTTTATTATTATATTCTTCAATTTTCATAATTTTAGTATAGGGGAAAAGTTGAAAGTTATAAAGTAGAAAAGTACGGGTGATCGAAGAGAATAGAAAAACAATTGGTGATAGGTTATTTAACACTTGCCGCCCTAAATGAAGGCGGAAATACCCTTAACCGATATAACAGGAGAACACTAAAAACTAAGCAGTTTTCAATACCCCACTAGTAATTTTTAGTTATACTAGTGTCTCTCAGTATATTTTAACAATCCCATGGTTCTAGCTTTTTTAACTTCATTTGCAAGCTTTCTTTGCAGCTTGGAGGTTAACTTAGAGTATCTTCTGGGTACTATCTGATTTCTACTACCAAAGAAATTTCTTAAAAGCTTATGATCTTTGTAATCTATCTGCTCAGAAGTAACACTGCCTCTGTCAAATTTAGGACGATTATTATTTGGTTTTTTATTGTATTGTTTTTTTTGTTCCATATTAATTAAAAGGGGATATCCTCTGCGTCAACTTGCTCTTCTTTCTTAACGTCTTTCTTTTTTGGAGCACTATCTTCGTCTGGAATATCATCAGTAACGGTTATTCCTCCACCTACATTAGTAGATGAACTCGAGTCAGAACGACTTCCAGAACCTTGAGAAGCTCCTTCTGCCATAGGTTTACCCCTGGCTAGTAAAATCATGTCTTCTGCTACTATTTCGGTTCTGTAATTCTTTTTACCAGAATCGTCATCCCAAGTTCTAGTTTGTAATCTACCTTTTATGTAAACCATAGAACCTTTTTGTAAAAGATTTTGACATATTTCGGCTAATTTACCAAAAGCAACAACATTGTGAAAGTCTGCAGCCTCTTGATAATCTCCTTCAGAGGTTGTGTACTCTCGGTTAGTTGCGACAGCAAAAGTTGCTACAGCGGTTCCATTGTTAGTACTTCTTATTTGAGGATCAGCAGTAATGTTTCCTATTACTTGTGCTGAGTTTAGGGATCGTACAGCCATAATTCTTAGTAGTTAAATTTTTACTATATAGTGATATAACTTAGTTAAAAATAAATCACTATAGACCTGTATTGTTATGTAAATACGAGTCTATAAAGATTTAAAAGCTTAATGTTCTATTCGACCTAGTGTCGACTGGACCCTAACCTTTACTTTTCGGGTCTGGTTAATAAATACCTTACTACGCCCTCCTCAATATTTAACTGATTTTTAATATCATTAATTTCTTTAGGATCTATTGAAAAGTTTATTACAGTGTAAAAACCCTCTAACATTCCATCTATGGGGTAAGCAAACTCTCTTTTACCCCAGTAGTCTTCTTTAATGTCTTTGGCTTTATGTTTGTTTAGCAGGTCGGTAACTTTTTTAAATTCTGTTTTTGCACCAACTTCTTTTAAAGAAGCCTTCGCTATTATCATTATTTCGTAGTCATTCATATTTATTTAAATGCAAACCCTATTTGGGTTGGCTACCTGTTAAAAGTATAACAAGCAATGGAATTTATTAGAACAGGTAGTATTTTAGCAGTAATAAAGCTTTTGGCAAGAATCTAAGTAAATACAACTTATATTCTATTTATTACCACCTAGATCCCAGTTTCTAAATCCTAAATCCTGTCTTATACTATCCCCATGCTAAAAGTTGGAATTGTTGGTTTACCAAACGTAGGAAAATCTACTTTATTTAATGCAGTGTTAAAAAGACAACAGGCACTAAGTGCAAATTACCCATTTGCTACAATAGAGCCTAATGTAGGTATTGTAGATGTAGTAGATAAACGACTAAGTGAAGTTAGAAAAGTTTTATTTGACTCAGAACTTGCCAAAATTGGTAAAAAAATAGAGGATACTCCCCTAGTTTATGCCAACATAGAATTTGTAGATATTGCAGGTTTAGTAGAAGGGGCAAGCAAAGGCGAAGGACTTGGAAACAAGTTTTTAGCGAATATTAGAGAGGTAGACATGGTTTTACAGGTTGTTCGAGACTTTAATGACCCAGATATAATCAGAGAACACAGCAAAAACCCCGACGACGATACAGAAGTGATAAACAGCGAGTTAATAATTAAAGATATTGAAAGTATTGAAAAACGCATAAAAAGCTTTGGTAGAGACCAAACTGCTAAAGAAGAAATAAATTTGTTAAATGTTTATTTAAAGCACTTAAATGACGGTAATTTGGCTATAGATTTAAATCCATTAGCTACGGACAGTTCGGTGGGTAAAGAACAATATTTAGAGTTTATTAAACCCTTGTTTTTGCTTACAGATAAACAAATGGTTTATGTTTTTAATGTAGCCGAAAATGACTCAAGGTTAAAACAAGAAAAAAACGAAAATTACAAAGGTAGACAAACTGTTTACATAAGCGCAAAGCTAGAAGCGGAGCTTTCTTCATTAGACGAAGAAGATCAAAAACAGTACATGCTGGATCTAGATATTAAAGAGGCGGGGTTAGATAAAATAACCAGCGCTTGTTTTGAAAAACTAGGTTTAATAAGCTTTTTTACAGCAGGTGTTATGGAAGTAAGAGCATGGGAAATTAAAAAAGGCTTTAATGCTGTTGAAGCAAGTGGGGCTATTCATACTGATTTTATGAAAAACTTTATTAAAGCAGAAGTTATGTCATTTAATGACTATGTAACCTTAGGTGGAAAGTTAAAAGCAAAAGAAAAAGGCAAACTAAGGCTAGAGGGAAAAGAATACATAGTTAAGGACGGAGACTTAATTGAGTTTAAAATTGGTGCTTAGTTTTTAACCTAAAAACTATTAAAGCTCGCCTGAATCTAAATAAGCATTTTTAATATCCGGATTGCAGGTAAACGAACACAGTGTTTCAGAAAAACCGACTAACCTAAGTCCTCTTTCCACCGCATTGGCAATTTCTTGTAAAACCCGTTGACCAGCACTAGTTTGAAAAACTAGTAGATCGTTTCTGTACGGAGAAGAAGATCTGTGTAAGGTCAAACCATAGGGATCGTATTTAAAACGATCTTCCCAGTAAGCTTCATACCCACCCCTTTCTATAGAATCAAACCACCCCGGTAAAAAATTTTCACAGCCCCAGTAATCACCATCTTCTAAGGTAGATATATGGCCGTTTTTTACAAATTGCAAAACTTGTTCCGCGGTATCAGTCGTTCTTCTATTCCTATTAATGCCGGCATCTATAGCAATGGATGTATCTCTAGTGTAATTTTTTAACAAACTCATAAACGAGGTAGATGCCCAACCCAAACTAAAATATGTATCTAAGACACTGCTTGGAATATGGGGCAAGGGCCTATTTAATCCGGGGTCCATATCTATAAAAACTGGCCTTAAACCCAAACCATTTATATATAAGTCGGGAGTACTATCCTGCTGTAAAAATTCTCCAGTAGACACATCACCAGTCCGAGATAACTCTATAGATCGTGCCGCATCTACTGTGAAAGTACCAATAGAAAAGGGGTTATACTTAAAAAAGTCGGTACCGTCAACAAAAGAGGCAAATTCTAAGTTATCATTCTCAGAAGGAAAATATCCCGGGGCGGCAAGATTAAATCTTTTTATCGCTTCAAGCCAAGCTGTAAATAGTCCCCCAAACCCACTAATATCGGGGGGTATAACTGTATAATCAAAAGCAGTTACTTCTGACAATAAAAGATTAGTAGGACCAAAAAGTTTTTCGTTACTTTTCCAAATATACGTGTTATAAAAATCTTCATCGGGTTTTCTTAGGACATCTTCAACTTTTAACACTTCCCCACCGGCTATAAGAGAACTAGAATTTTCAGCTAGATTTAATTGTTTCATCACAGTTGTTTATGTTTGCAAATTAATAAGATAATGTTGTGCATTCTGGCTTTGTTACAACAGGGTGAGGCAGTCTATTTGATAGGTGATATTTATCATAATTTACTAAAAATTCAGCCTGGCTAAAAATGTACCCTAACAACCTTAAACCCCTATCACCGGCTAACTTTACCTCATTTACAAGACGATTACCTGGGTGGATAAGACCCTCCCCTTCGTACCTAGTAAAATAATGTCTAAGGTAGGGATCGTACCTAAAGGTATGAGTAAAACCAGTGATACAGTTTTCCGCATTTTGAGTTATATGCTGCATCCAGTAACTTCCATTATTAAAATAAGTTCTAAAGGGTTGGTTAACTAAAGAATCAGTAACTGTTTTAGAAAAAGCAGAAACGTCATAAAGGTGTGGGTTGGATTTTTGATCTTCAATAAAAGCATTGTTTCCTAGGTGTCTCTCTAAAAGGAACATATAATGCCTTTGCATAACAGGCGGAACATATTCACCCCCGTTAACGTGATTTCCGCTTGATAAATTATAGTAAAAAGGCAAAGGCAAATCCCCCTCACCAGAAATATATACAGGTCGTAAATTTAAACCCCTAAATATTAAAGTAGGTGTACCCTCTTTAGAGTCGACGGGGTTGCCTTCTAAACTGGTTATCCCATAGACATTTATTGTTTTAAAAGCATCAACGACTTCATTAGAACCTGCTAAAACTTCTTCATGAACAGGCAACCCTGTGTAGTAAGCAGCCTGTGTAAACACCTCTTCAAGAGACTCTTTAGTAGCAAACCGATTTATATCTTTAGAAGCAATGATTAAATCTACCCACATTTTAAAATGCTCACCCCAGCAACTTATATCAACAGGAACAGTCCCAGAATTAAAAGCTACTTCTGCTGCAAGATCGTTACTAAGTAAAGCTTCATAACTATTTGGAAAAACATTTTGGTAAAATTCTGCCGAGGGGCTTTTTGGGGCTCCCTTTGTAACTTCAACTCCATTTAATAAAGGATAGTTCGCTTTAAATGTTTCACCCACCAAAACACCTCTCGGAATACCCGATTTAATAGACATACATGTTAGTTAAATTATTAACCTACTTATATTTTTAACAGAAGATACACCAACAATATTTACATATAACAGCCTAGTGTCCTTTAAATAAATTACATTTTGATATTTAAAAACGCTGTTACAAGGCATTTATGACAATAAGTTGACACAATGTCATAAATAATGATAAATATAGATACATATATGCATATTAAAATTGATGAAGGACTACCCTATAATCACAGAGAGGACATGACAAGAAAGATATTATCTTTTTGTGAAACAGGAGAATGTTTTGTTTTATTGGGAGATAAAGGACTTGGTAAAAGTAAATACCTAAGGCACGTTGCAAACTCGTCCTCGTTTAAAAAATCATATTTAGATAATTTAAACATTGAATTTGTTTACGTAAATCTTAACGAAATATTTACCTTATCTGCAGAACAATTTTTAAATATATTATTAAGCACTAAAACAGCACAAAAAATTGACCAAATTGAACAGTACTTAGAAAACTTAAACGGAAAATACTACCTTATACTTGATCAATCCGAGTTACTGCCAATACTTGATGACGAAATCCACAGAATTTTGACTAGTTTAATAGTTAAATTTAAACGAAAGTTTGCCGTAATATTTTCGGCTAATTTTTTAGATTTTAGCAAACAAGAAAGTTTGGATTACATAAACCAACACACCACTGCTACCTTATTGTTTACTCCGCAGTCTACAGAACAAATTTTAATTACAGTTCAACAGTTTAAAAAAACGTACAATCTTGCTCTTACAAACGAACAAGAACTTTTACTAGCTAAAAAATCTAAAGGCTCTCCCCTATTTGTAAAACAAGTTTTAATAACTATTAAATCTGGGGATAGTTTTGAAAAATCCTTAAAAAAATATTTAAGCCTAGATAAAAAAGAACTCGATAATAACAACGCTAAAACTGAAACAGAAGACTTAAGGGTAAGAGAGTTTAGAAAGTTTTTTACCAAAAACCAGTACTTGTTTTTTGTAGAGTTATTAAAGCATATAAATCAAATAGTAGACCGAAACGAGCTGGCAATTATTTTAAGCCCAGAAAGTGGAGGCTCTGGTGTAAGTAACAATGCGGTAGACCAAACCATAAATAGACTTAGGCAAATACTAACAAAAGAAAATTTACCCTACCAAATAATAAGTAAAAGAGGTGTGGGTTATTTGATGAAGAATCTTTCCTGATTACAGAAGTTTAAATAGCTATTAGGATAATTTTACTAGAGTTTTAGAGCTTTAAGCGGACAGTCTGGCTTTTAATTTAAGGAAGTTATTTCTGTTCCAGTAGCAGTGGTTTTAAATTCAAAACCTAAATCTTTTACCTGGTCTCTAATTTTATCGGAAAGAACGTAATTTTTAGCAGCTCTTGCACCTTCATATTGTTTTTGTAAATCTAAAATTTCGCTAGGAATTTTTACGTTAGCGCTCTCAATTTGATTTAACTCTAATCCAAAAACTTCGTCAATTTTTAAAATTAAATTTAATTTAATAGAATCTTCGACTTTACTATCCCCTATTAAATCCCACATAACTGCTAAAGCTTTTGAGGTATTTAGGTCGTCGGAAAGAGCCTTAGTAAAAAGTTTAAGATAACTAGATTCTATCGCTGCTCTCCCGCTTGCTCCAGAATGACTAGAAGAAATCACCAAAGACTTAACAGAAGATACAAGCTTATCGTAAGCATTCTGGGCGCCTTGTAAACCTTCCCACGTAAAGTTTAATTGTGATCTATAGTGAGCTTGAATTACTAAGTAACGCAAAGCCATTGGGCTAAAACCCTTTTTAGTAACATCTTTTAAGCTGTACATTGTACCCTTACTTTTGCTCATTTTCTTATTATCTACAGTTAAAAAGTTATTATGGACCCAGTATTTAACAACCTCGTGCCCCGTAACTCCAAAGTTTTGCGCAATTTCATTAGGGTGATGAATTTCTTTATGGTCAATTCCACCAGTGTGAATATCAATGTGCTCACCTAAATTACAAATTCCAATCGCGCTACATTCTATATGCCAACCAGGAAACCCGGTTCCCCAAGGACTTTCCCATTTCATAACATGATTTGCATGAATGCCTTTTGTAAAAACCCAAAGGGTAAAATCGGCTGGTGACTTTTTTTGTTCATCAATAACTAGATCTTCTCTGTTTCCGGCTATTTTGTCCTCTAAAACTTGGTTTGAGAAAGGATTGTACTCGGGAAGTTTTTTAACATTAAAATAAACAGCACTGTCTGTTATATAAGCAAATTCTTTATCAATTAATGTTTTAATTAGCTCAATTTGCTGTTTAATGCTTTTATCATCGGCCGCTCTTTGGACAATAGTGGGGCGTAAATTGTTTACAGTGTCCATGGCATTATAAAATTCTTGTTCAAAGGTTCTGGCTACCTGAGTAACGGTTAAACCGTGCTTTTTGGCACCTTTTTCTAGTTTATCCTCGCCTTGGTCAGCGTCATCTACAATATGGCCAACATCGGTAACATTTTGAACGTGTTTAACTTTATAACCCAAAAATTCTAAAGTTCGGCGTAAAATATCATCACCAACGTATTTTTTTACGTGCCCAATATGGGTGTGATCGTACACAGTAAATCCACAGGTATACATACCAACATTTGGCGAATTAAAAGGTATAAACTCCTCTTTTTTACTAGTTAATGAATTAAATAAATAAAACTTATGCATGGGAAAAGTATAAAGTAGCTAGCAACAGTTAGCTAGCAGAGATTTAAAATCTATAGAACTTTAACCTTGCAAAAATATTCTTGCATACAAATCTTTAACTCTGGACATATAAGTATCTCTGCTTGCCCAGGCTAAAAACTGGGATTCACCTTCTAAAGCCTTTAAAAAACTACCCCACCTAGCAAAAGATGCATCCCAACTAAGTTCACCAGTTAAAATAGCGTACAAACCTAAATCTGTAGTCAATATCTTAGCAGCATAGGGAACATAGTAGCCTGGATTGGCGCCATCTCTTAAACAAGGATTTTTAGAAGTCGAAAAACAAACTTTTCTAGAATACTGAAAATCGTGTAAATTAAAAGTGGCCTGTTGTACGGGCATAGCTCCTCCAAACTCTGCCCAAGGTTTATTATCGGATAAACTGGCTAACCAAATCCCGGGCTCAGGAACATATCTTGCCCTCACTGCCTCAAGCATTTTAACAACGTGGCCGTATTCTCTATAAATAGTGTATCTTTCGGCGGGTAATTCTGCATTCAGATGAAACATATTATAGGGTTGATCCACCATATCAACAGCCCCCAAAGTCATTCTTCCATAAGAATCTATGCGGACCCAACCAAAAGGGGTATTAATTTCCCAGCTAGGGCTTAATTGGGTAACTTCTTTTGGAGTAGAAATACTTTCAGGAATCCCCGAATTTAAAACATAATCTAGTAGGGATTTTAAAAGGGCGGGATCTCCCCCAGTACAGGCAGCATCGTGGACTGCTACCTCTGTACCATCTTCGAAAGTTATTAAAGCCCTGCTACCTGGATCACCTGGAGTATGCAATTCGCTAACATCGACAACTGTAGGAACAGGACTAGTAATTTCTGTAATCTGTGCTTCCTTGGGTAAATTTAAAGGTGTGCTCATAATAAAAAATAAATTTAATAATGATTAAAATTCAAACAATTTTTTGTACTGCTCGAAACTGCCAGACCTTATATCAAATCTACGCACGGGTTTGGGCAGCTATACTATTGGAAATATCCCAAGCAAGGTGCTCGGGGCCATCGTAATTTTCTAACCCTACCGTTCCTCCAGCAACATGTTGAGCGTCCCCATCAACCAAAAAATATTCAGCAAGCCTCTGGGACAGATTTCGAACGCTAACTACATAACCTGTAGATAAGATGATTTCCCAATCAAAAGCTACCCCCACTAAGCCCTTTTGACAGTCAACAACTTGGGCAATTAAGGCTCGTTCCAACTCTACGTATAAGTCACCATGTGATGTGATGGATGCTTCGAATAAATCAGATAAACTTTCCATTGTAATAATTAAAATTAATAATTGTTAAAATTTTGCAGCGCTTCTTTAGTATCTTCACCTAAAACTTGAGTAATAAAATGCGCGGCTAAACCAATCAAATAAATGTATTGTTGTAGGTCTTCTAACTCAATGAAAGATTGATCAAATCTTATATCTTTAAAATCTATTGCAAATAAGGGTGTGTGTCTTTTTTTAGGTTTAAAAATAATAAAATCGTCGATAACATAATCTTCACCACGAATTAAAACCTTATAGTTACAAAAATTTATGGGGGTAGAAACCTCGATTTTAAAACTAAAAGATGCCTGATCCCACTCCACAAACGCAGTTTGCTCATATTTTGGCTCAAGTATTGTTTTTAAATAGAATTCAACCTCGTTAGGTGGGAGTGCAATTAGAGAGTTAAAAAAAGTGGCTAGCAAAGCTACGTCAGCAGGGGCCCCATCGCTTTGTGTGGCCTGCTCGTACCTAGATTGCCACACAGAAAGCTGTCCAGAGGTAAGCTCTATGTTTTTAAGTGGGAATTTTTCACTGCAAGCTAAATCTTCAGCCAATTCTACCCCGTCACTAACAACATTAAAATTCAATTCTCGCGGTCCCTTTAAAGCACCCATCATATTTTAGGAATGTAATTTAGTAGAATTAAAGTTTTGTACAACTTCTTTATGGTTAACTTTTAAAATGTTTTCTATAAAATGCACTGCTAAACCAAGCAAGTGTAAGTAATGTTTAACTTCCTCTAATTTTTTAATATCTCTAATGTTAATTTTATTAACCAACACAGCACCCTCTGGCAGTAAAACGGGGATAATAAAATTTCTAAGTGTATACCAGTCACCCCAACCATCTACATAGACCGTGAAGAGGGGTCTTACAAAGCCAAGATATTTTTCAACATCAGTAAATGCAGAGGTTAGACAAAAAATACCGTCAGGCAAAACATCAAGTGTAAACTTCGGTTGATTAAGTATCTCAATGTATCTATCAATTTTGCCTGTGGGAGTTTGATCAGGATCGATCACCTCATCTCTAAACATTAGGGAATCTAAAAATACTGTTATTAAAGCAATGTCCGCGTAGTCATTTAAAATATCTCCATTTTCCAAGGCTCGTTCATAATCGGTTAGTCTCTGTTTTAAAACCCCTGACTGAGATTCAGTCAGATTAAACTCCTTAACCCACTGCATCTCATCCTTAACAGCGGGTGTTTCTAAGCAAACGGCACTAGTCTCTGCATCGGAAAAAGATAAGTTTGTTAAGGAATAGCTCATATAAACAAGTTACCTTTATCTATAAGGGGTTATTGGATAAAAAGGTGACTAGTAGCTAACACATATGTCAGGTTGACTGGATATCTGCCACTTACCTTAGTATGTAATACAGTAGACACTAAATAATATACATATATAATACACCTATGTTACCTGGTGTTACGAACAATACCGAGTTAGGGGACAAAACCCCACACCTTTTATTTCAACAAGGCTTAGGTGATTATATTGATGCCTCAGAAAAACACTGTCCCCAAGGTCTACCCGAAAGTGTAACTTTTCAACAAGCTTTTTTAAATTCAATACTCGAACAATCTGAGCAGATATATAGCGGGGAGAAAGTAAAAATTGGAAATACCGAATTTGAAGTAATAATGACTAGACACCACCCATTAGACGAGGGAAGACTACTTGTACCTAATGGCCCTGATGCCTTTGCTAATTTATACATACCAGTAGAAATTTCATTACAATATCTAAGATCTATGAGGGAAGTACTAAGTTATTTTGGCAAGCCCATGCCCATGATGGTCTTCCCCTTTCTCCCACAAAAATTTAACTTAAACGGGTCTGGGATAGAAGGCCTAGGGTGGGTACAAGACTCAGGACCAGTTATATTCCAGATGCCCTCAGCTATCGACGGCTTACCCGGAAGGGTACATGGTCACTGCGCGCACGAGGCATTTCATTGCGGGGTTTCTTACTCCTACCCAGAGCTATATTGGCAGTTATTTAGATACAACTCGCATTTGGATGAGAGCCTGGCTATTCTTACAGACTTAATACTTTCTTGGAACGAATATAATTATCGGTACCACTCCCCTGCAACAACTATGTTTTCAAACCCTACAATCGATGGTTTTCCAGGAGGAATGACCCAATCTTATATGGCTGGAGCCACAGTTGAGAATATTTTAAACCCAGGATCTTTCAACGAAATAAATGCTGTTGGGTTCGACCATTCAGCTTATCCAAAACGAATGCAGCTCGCTATGTTAACAATATTGCTATCGTTAGGAGCAAACAACCCAAACCTAGTAGCTAACCCACAGGCATTTGAAGTGTACGCTCAGGGAGTGCAGCAGGCTATTTCAAAGGATACCCCGCCACCACTCAATATGCGTAGGGATTCTGTAATGGGCCACATAACCACAGTTATACAAAAGTTGGAAGAAATCAGGATAACAAAAGGAATTGTTAGTGAAAACGATTACTGGAAATTAATGCTAAACTCAAAAGTTGTAAATAAAGCAGAAGTTGAAAGAGTTTATAGCTGCCTAACACCACTAACCTTAGTAGCTTACCTTTTTTATGTTATAAGAAGCCCTTATGATTTAGATTTACCCCTATCTATAAGTAACTACGATCAAACTATTTTAGATGCAGCTAAAAAAGCGGCTGAAGGTTTGGGTATAAATCCTAAATTTATTGATGCAGAGTTGTTAAAGTTATAAAAGCCTAGCCGCACTTTTTAAGACCTACAAGTTATCCAACAGATTATGATTTCAATACAAAAGTATATATTTAATAGACAAGTAATTACTGTTGTATTATAGTTTTATATATGGATTTAAAATTCACAGCCAGCACGGAGGGGCTTACGGCCCAAGAACGTGAACAAAGTACCGCAGAAGAGCTTAATACAGTAGGAAAGGCCTTCGGGGATACCTCTGAGGACTTATTTACAAGGCAGGCAGGTGTTCCCGGTGTTTTATTTTGGGCACTAAGTAACCGAGTCGATATAGATTTAGTAAAAAATAGGGACCTGCTAACCGAACAAGGGGTGCGGATGTTAGAGTCCCTTGAGATGTTAAAGGGGCCCTTTCCCCTATACCCCCCACTAGAACAAGTTTTAAGTGCCTTAGAGTGGGCTGTAACTAAAATAGATACTGAACCAGAAATGGCTAATATAGTATTAAGGCAGGTGGCTCAAACCACCTATTTACAGTTTTTAGGTCAAAATGTAGGTGAATCCGATGTTATAGCTACGGCTTCTGAGAACGCAGGGAGAATAGAAGGGGATTTTAGCTTACCCTTAGTATTATCTACACTATTCCAGTTAAGAAATAAAATGGGACAACCTTCCGATGTAGGAGTTTCAACTAGGATTTTTACGGGAATTGGATTACCTAGTCAGCTCAGTGATCCAAATTTTAACAGCGTAGCCCAAAATATACTTTCTGCACACGTGTTTTCTATGAAAAATAATTCAGAATACTGGAAACAAGTAGAAGAATTAGCGACAGAATTCTATAACTTACATCTTAGTATATTGTTTAAAAGAGTAGAAACCGGAACTTTTGCAATAACAGGAGATTTAATTCGGTTACTAATAATAGCTAGAATTGACCAAAAAGACCCAAGATTTATTACAGCTTTAGCGAATGTATCCAGTAAAAAATTAAATTAACAAAAAAAATTATGGCTTATCCAGACGAAACTCTCCCAACCGAAGAATTAATATCACAAGTCCAGGCATGGTCAGAAAATAAAGAAATAAATACAATTGATGCACCACATTTAGGAGATACATCTAGGGCTATACACGGATTACTAACAAGAGAAAATTCCGAGCAGGCCGAACAAGTTGCCGCCACAGTAAATTTAATGCACTTAAATACCTCCAGAGTTGACCCTAAAACTTTCCACGATTTGAGCGTAAGAGAGCAACATAAAATTATATTTGCGGAAGCTCTTGCGGCAAAATATAGGTATGCCCGGGGACTTTTGACAACCGAAGATATAAAAGCAATGGTATGCCATTTAACTAATTTTGAGACAGACCCATCGCACAGGGGATACAGGGACTACGCTATTAGCACTATGATGAGTCTATACCCTTTAGAGGCGCTAAAAAAAGAGAGGGGGAGTTTACCGGCACAGATAACGCTATTTGTGAGTAGGGTTTCCTCCATTATTCCAAACGAAGCAAACATAGCAGAATTACAGGAACTAATTAATACAGAAGTCACCGTATTACCACACCTTGGGCTAGAAGTACGAGGAGCAGGAGAAAATGCTATTGCTGCAAGAACCCTTTACTGGTTAGAAAATAACCATAATGAAGATTACGCCGACCCTACAGTTGTAAAACATGGCTCAAGCCAAAAAATTGCAAAAAAAACAAGAGAAAGAATTGCGGATACGCTACCAGATGTACCCGACTTTTTGACAACCATTCAGTATTTAAAAGATATTAATCGAAACGATTTGATTGGCCCACTAACAATTTTATACTGCGGTAAACTGCAAAATCTAAACTTGCATGACGTAGCCGAGAGGGAAAATACCGAAATACAACTGGTTGAGATTTTGGCGGCCTGGATACAAGGATCAAAAGAAAATTTAAAACAGTTAAGTGAACCAAAGAAGCGGGATCTTACTACAGTCTTAATAGTGGCCGGATATCAAGCCTTAGATATTGATAGATTTGAGAGGGACTTAGTTATAGCCAACAAGGCAAGAGAGTTGGCTGAAACAGCAGGTAACAATTACATGCTCGGGGATCTTTTAGTAAACATACCTCTCTGTTTAACCGGCGGGGTGCTAGCTTCGGAAGCACAAAGAATACTACAAAGCTAAACACTTACCTGACATTCTTGTCAGATACCTGACATCATGGTACTATAGGTTAATGAGCAATGGTTATGTAGAACCTGAGGGTTTATACCCTACCTATAGACAAGAGCTTACTAAAAAAATTAGCCATCTTTGTAAAACTGGTGAAGGTTTTAGGGTGCCTGCGGAAAGCGGAATGGGTAAAAGTAAGTATTTTAGATACATTACCACTTCTAAAACCATTAAAGCCCAGTATTTTTCAAATGTTACCCTTTACTATCTAGACCTAAACAGGGTTTATACCAACACCACAGAACAGCTAATTAAATACATTTGTAAAATATTAGGCTGTAAAAATTCCACAGGTGAGGGTATAGAGAAAAAGATCAATTTAGATCTTAGTAAAAGCGATAAAGTTTATATTATTTTGGACCAAGCAGAAAATTTAAACGAATTTGATAAACAAGCTGTAAGATTTTTACGCTCGCTCCGGGACACAAATAAAGGAAAGTTAGCTTTTGTACTTTCGTACGAAAAAGAAACAGGCTTAAATAAAACCAATTTAAACTATTTACTTGAAATATCCCCTATTGAAGTGTCGTTTGGGCCATTAAAAAAAGAGGAATCAATAGTAACAACTATAAACTTAGCTAAAAATTTAAATATGCAAATTACAGATACAGAAGTAGAACAAGTTGTAACTGTTGTTAAAGGGTATCCAAGGATTATTAGACAGATTTTAACTCAAAAACTTAGTGGAATTTCAATAAAAGATGCCATTTTAAGTATACAAAAGCCTGTAGAAAGCCAAAGATCGGTTTTGAATAAAGAGGGTAACTCGATAGATACCATTGAAAAAAATATGACAAAAAATGAACAAATTGTTTTAAAAGAAATGCTAAAATCAAATGGTGCTGTAGTTAAAAGAGATGAACTAGCTGTATTGCTTAGCCCTGAAAGCCAAGGAGGGGGGGTGAGTAATGAGGCCATTGATCAAATAGTAAGCAGAATACGAAAAGCTTTAAAAAAACTCAAACTCCCCTACTCTGTAGTAACTGCTAGAGGTATTGGTTATTACGTAGAGACGAACCCTAACTAGGAGCTACCCAGTCCCTCTAAAAAACACTGGCACTCATCCAATATAAGATTAGCAATTAATAAGGGCTCCTCCACTGAAGTAATTTTGACACAAGAATCTGGTGATATTAAGGCCAGTTCACAAGAGGTATGTAATCCTTTGGGATCCAATTGCACAAAGGCATAATAATAGCCAGGCTCAATTTCATCAGCGACCGTTCTGTGGATTATAACTCGATGGTTTGTAGAAGGGGTTTCTATTAGAATTTTATGTGAAACGCCTTTATTGTCAAAAACTGATATAGGGCGTGGTTCTATCCCATCCTCAGGAAAAAAATAGCCATATGTGGTTAATAACCTATATAGTTCTTTCCCTCTTTCAACTGTCTGCCGTAACGAAGGAAGTGACTCGGTACAAGGATTCTTTATAACCAATTCTTCCCCTTGTACACTACTTATAGCCCCAGCGTCAAATCCCAAAGAAACTAAGAGTAAATTGTTCATAATTTTACATTTGGGGTTCTTGGTACAATAAATCATCTTCAGTATTAAAATAGGCTAAAAGCTTTAAAAGTTCATAAGCTACAGTTGCAACTGTTTTTGGTTCTCGCCAACAATCCTCGGTTTCTGGCAATTTTTCACCGTTTAACTTAAACCAGACTGGAAACATAGAGTTCTCACTTACCACGCAACTTAAAGAAACGGGAGAACTAAGTTTCCTATTTTGTAAAAAAGCTGTTATACCTCGGATGCCCCAATTTTCGGAAAATTTAATATAATCAATAGACCAGCTGTAACCCAGGGCGACTGATTCACTAAAATCTACTGTCTCGAGGCTAGAACCTAACAACCAAAGCCTCTCCAAAGTAGGTATTGGGTAATTAAGGTACCCTAAATTTTCATTTCTCTCTTTAAGTTCTAAAGACATTTGCACAGTTACCCAATCTCTAAACGCAACATCGTTTAAGCTTTTGTGAAGACGAAAAGTTGACATCTCGGGAGTATCCCCACCTTGCGCAAAGAAATTATACAAAGCATTTTCAGTAGCCTGTAACTCTAAAAATTTGCCAGCCTTTACAATCATACTTCTATTCTATAGATCTTTAAAAAGAATATTGGACGGTAACCTAACAAAAACCTAATAAGTTTTTAAGGTATAAAGAAGTTTTAGAAATCGATTCGACCTTGCAAAGCGTTATCTAAAGTAGTTCTATCGGCAAATTCAATATCACCTCCTGTAGGCATTCCCCTACCTATTCGAGTAATTTTTATGCTACTAAGTAAACCATCTTGTTCTAATTTTCGTTTTATAAACATAGCAGTACTCTCCCCTTCCATAGTTGGGTTTGTTGCCAAAATAATTTCTAAACTCTGTTCCTTTTCAACTAAATCTTTAACTCTTTTAAATAAGGTTTCTAAATTTAAATCTTCTAAATTTACCCCATTAATAGGATTTAAAACCCCGTGAAGTACGTGATATACCCCGTCAAAGCCAGTTTTTTCCAGGGCAAGTAAATTTAAAACACTTTCGACAACACAGATAACTGATTTATTTCTAGAATTAGAGTCGCATATTTCGCATAGGTCATTCTCTGACACATTTCCACAAACTTCACATAGTTGAAGGTCGGATTTTACTTTATTAATACTGCTTGCAAAGCTTTCTGCCTCAATATTACTTGCCTTTAAAAAGTAAAAAGCTAGACGCTCTGCTGTTTTAGTACCAATCCCAGGTAGAGACTCGAAATGTTCAATTAGTTTTGTTAAAGCTGAAGGTAACTTCATATTATTGAGTATACAGTAATTGGTGGGCTGCAGTCAGGTGTAAATTTTAGTTAAAGTTAACGTTTAAACGTTAAAGTCGCCGCCAAAATCTTGGGCGGTGTCACCTGTTCCGGAAAGTTTGTCCGAAACGTTACTAGGAACAAAGTTAGGATCGTCAGTGGGGGCTGCAAAATCGTCTTTAGCCTGCTTTATAGGACCGGTGGGGACCTCGGTTTCGCTAATAGTTACATACTCCACATTTTTGTCGGTAAGATCTGTGTTAGCGTTATTTTGTAAGTTGCATTGTAAATCATATTTGTCATCTAAGTATTCGTTTAGTATCTTAATTAAAAAGTCTTTAGTGCCCCGTAAATCTATCCTCTCTTTATGAAAGCTAAAAGAAGCCTCTATAATTAAAACTTTTTCATTAAACCCAATATATCTACACGCATTTAATGCTGTACTTAAACTTGGCTTAGAATCTTGAACCCTTTCGGTAAACTCCCCCCACGAAAAATTTCCTACTGTTGTAGTAACTATCGGAAGCTGGGCAACTGGTTCAGCCTCCGCTTTTTGACTATCAACTAATTTTTGTAAATCATCTAACTGATCCAAAACTTTTTTAGACGATTCGTTAACGGCAGTAGATTTGGATACAGAGGCTTCCTTCTTAGAGTTTTCAGTTTTTTTAACGTCATCAGCGGTAGATTTTTTAGTAGAAGATTTAGTATCAGTATTATCCACTTTAGGAGATACATCATCTAACGAGGGTGATCCATTAGAATTACTGCTGTAAATTTCTTCTGGATGAATTAGGTCGATCACCTCCAAAGTTGCTACTTCAATAGGTAAAGTAGGGACATAAGCATATTTAATATTTTCTAGGCTTTCAGAAAAAGCTTTAAGGGATTTTAAAAGTATTTGCCTACTAAATAACTTAGCTTGGTCGCTGGCAATTGAAAGTAAGTTGGTTTCTATTTCACACAAATCTACTAGATTGTTTTGTAATAAAATTACTTGCCTTAAATAAAATAGTATCTCTTTATTCCAATTTTCCAGGCTGTTTCCAGACTTAGCGTAGTCATCAATTAAGTTAATACAATTTGCTGTATTTGCTGTTAATACCTGTTCAAAAAATCTTATGGTAAATTCTAAACCTTCGGTGTTTATAACATCTTTCACAGAAAGCCCTCCAACAATTACCTGCTCTAACATAGTTACGGCGTCCCTGTAACCGCCTTTACTTGCCCTAGCAATCTGTAGTAAGTCTTTCTCAGTTAATTCTTTTTTTTCCTCTTTTAGTATTCGTTTTAGGTTTAAAACAATGTCTTCGTTTTTAGCGGGTTTTAAAGTAAATAACTGACAACGACTTTTAATGGTAGCAGGAACTTTATCAGGCTCCGTTGTAGCTAAAACAAAATAAGTATTTTTAGGAGGCTCTTCTAAAGTTTTTAATAGTGCATTAAAAGCTCCCTTTGAAAGCATATGAACCTCATCAATTATATAAAATTTAAACTTTCCATGGGTTGGTGCCAAGGCTACTTTGTCATTTAAGTCTCTAATATTTTCTACACTGTTATTACTGGCTGCATCTATTTCTATTAGATCTGCGTATCTACCAGACTGTAGGGATAAACAGGTATCACACTTACAGCAAGCGTCATTATTATCAGTAAAAGACTCACAAGCCAAACTTTTTGCGAGTATTCTAGCAAGTGTGGTTTTTCCTGTTCCTCTGGGCCCACTAAATAAAAAAGCGTGGGGTAATTTTCCTTTAACTAGAGTATTAATTAGGCTTGTTTTAATTTCGCTGTTCCCGTTAACTTGCGAAAAATTTTGGGGTCGGTATTTACGATAAAACACAGGCAGTAGATTTTATAGTTAAAAATAAAAAATTATTAAGAGACAGGTTTGTATGTAGAAAGAATAGTACAAATACAACTAGAAAAAAAGGATAATTTTGTTAGACCAAAATAAAATTAGGGTTCTTAAATTAACTTTATCCCTGTAAGTTATGTGGATCTTCTGCGATAATTTACTTATGGCTATAACCACAATTAAGGGTGCAGGTATCCCGGAAGATATAGAGGATCCGCAATTATACCAAGAGTCTGGAATGGGCACCCTTGAAGACCTGCGAGGAGATTTAATAACACTAGCATCTATACGTCGTGAAATGTTTGAAACTTACTGGGAGAGATATAAAGGCATTTGGGACTCTGCAAGTATGTCTGCCTGGACCTATGGAGCCCCGCCCCTACAAGAAGACACTACACCAAACCGTGACGACTTAATGGCTATATTTGACAAACACACCCTCAAAAATGCAGATGTAAACGCTCACAGACAAAGTTTTGCTAATACTATTGAAGTGTTAGAGCAAACTGCAGGTGCAGCAATGAAATTGTTTATAAAATATCAGAGGAACCAAGGTAATATTGTACAGGAACTTTTTGGTATTAAATTGAGGGGAATAGTAACAGTAAGACCAACACCTGTAGGCTTAAACTTTGAGGTATGGGAGCAGAAAGATGCAAACGAAATAGCCAGGGCCCATTATAATTTAGAGAGAAAAGTACATGGAGAAGAAGAGTTTGAGGGTGAATTTAATCAGGATTGGAAAGGGCTTGCCTTAAGCGGTAATTTTGACACTTTAGAGGCGGAAAAAATACTAACAAGTGACCAACGCCAATTGTTGCCAAGTGGAATTACGGTAGTAAACCGAACTATAAACATAGGATTAAATAATGAGGAGGCACTAGAAGTAATAAAGCACGAGGTTTTTCACCAGTTCAACCTGTTATACAGCCCAGAAGAATATGAATTATCAGAAGAGGAGTTGGGTGATAGATTAGCGGACAAACTAGTCAACAGATTTAAAATAAAAATGGAACAGTCACCAGAAGCTGACATTAATGATTTTATAAAAGAATGTTTACAAGAACACTCTTTGTTAGTAAGAAAATTAACGGCAGTCAAAATAAGAGAAGAGATGCTAGCACAAGCTAGTAAAACAAATATTACTTGGGACTCCATTGCAAAGGAGATTAAAAGAGCATATCTATTAAGATTTAGCCCAATTGTGTTAACAATTAAGGGTTATAGAGCTAAAAAATCTTTTACTGAAAAACAAAATAGCTTTATAACTTCGGTAAAAAAAGCCCTGGAATTAAGTGAGGGCACTAGAGTCTATTCGCAAGACTTCGTAGAAAAGGTGGAAAAATTTGCAAGTACCGAAGGAACAATGCAAAATCTGTACAAATTTTTTGACCCAAATACACCTGAGACAGATCAAAATTCCTGGTATAAGGAAGTATTAGAATTTACTGAGTATGCAAACTACCTAGAGAAACATTTGTGCTCAAGAGAAGTAAATCTTGGTATGCTGTATTCAATACCAATAAGTAAGTGGGACACCGTAGCTAAGTTGTTTGGTTACAAAAATTTAGATAATTAAATCGAGGTTTTTCTATTCCCTCGCAAATCTATAAAATCGTGGGGTAATTTTCATTTAACTACAGTATTAGTTAGGCCTGTTTTAATTTCGCTGTTCCCGTTAACTTGCGAAAAATTTTGACAAACACAGGGTAATAACTAAAAATTCAGTATCTTTTCTTTTAAATTAGAGAAATAAATACTCTCCAAAGACTCTTGTTCACTTTTACTAAAGGGTTTTAGAACAAAATTTTCGGCTTTGTGAATCATTGGATTATAAATTTCTGGGGCTACTCCAATTTTTAGTCTTTTAAGACCGTTGTCTGCAACATCTAAATGCTGAAAAATACTTAAAATTCCTTTATGACCCCCTGCTCCCCCACTCTCAACAAACTTATAATTTCCGATATGCTGATCAATATCATCGTGAATTACTAAAATATCTTTGTTTTTTATTTTATAAAAATCACACACAGCGCGCACTGCCTGACCCGAAAGATTCATAAAAGTGGTGGGTTTTACTAAAAGGGTATCCCCTACTTTACATCTTCGTACCTTAAGTTTTGGGACTTCAGTAAAGGTAGAACTGCCCTCTGCAGAAAATAAATCTAAAATAAAAAAACCCACATTATGTCTTGTATTTATGTACTCTTTTCCAATGTTGCCTAAACCTACAATTAATTTCATATACCAAGTATACAATAGTAAGAAAAAGATTGAGATGAAGTTGAGTAAAATTAAAGTACTATTTAATAGAGGCTACTTTTTTAACCTTTTTTCTCTTAGGTTTGCTTTTATAATCCTCTTCGTACATTAAGTTCATGCCAAAAACCATCCCTCCCATAGAAATAATAAGACCGTAAGTTGCTATATCATCCGGCATGGAGGAAGAAGTGTTATTACTTGATTGGATAACAGGGGCGGATGACAGTACGGAATCTTCTTGAGTCATACCTGTAGGCTCTGAGACCTGTATCTCTAATGGAGGAGTATTTATAACCTCACCGTCAATTGGATTAAAAATTTCCATTTCAGCTTCATCAGACTGGGTGGCTACACCTTTTACATTTGAATCTAGTTCATCTAAAGCGGGATCATTAAAAATATCTTGCACAAAAATATCTAAATCCTCGGCTTGAGTCATTTTCTGAGTATCTTGAGAGGGCTTAGCTACATTAGAGGTTAACCCAGCAGCATAGCCGCTAACAAAACCAATTAAAGCAAAAAATATACCAAATAAATATAATGAGGTGACGCCCGTTAGCACGTGCATTGCGTGACTTAAATTTACTGGGTGGTGTAGCAAAAGGTGTTTTCTATTATTAGACTTGGCAGTATTTTTTGACATTAAATATAATTTAGCCTAACCTGGGGTACTTGTAAAGTACGTGCTTAATCTTCTTTATCTTTTTGTACCTTTATTCTCCTAGTTTCTTTTATTTTAGGATAGTCTGGGTGTGCCCAATAGGGCCCCCATTTACCTTGTCTAAAAACAAAACTCTTTCCTTTATCTGTTTTTGGAGCTTGGCCATACTTTTCAGTTAAATATTTTTTTGTGAATTCAAGAGGTTTTGCGTCTTTAACTTTAGGGTAGCTCGGGTGTGCCCAAAATTCACCGTAACGACCTTTTTTTAATATATAACTTTGACCATCCTCTGTTTTAGGAGACGACAAATACATAGATTTAAACTCTTTAGATAAAACCTTTTTTTCAATATCTTTGTCAGTGTTACCATCGATATCCCTTATCCCCTTACACTCAGGAAACTTCGCACAAGTATAAAAACGACCATTTTTGCCAAGTTTTATAAGCATTTTACCTTTACAGTCAGGACACTTGGTAGATTTGGGCGCATCCCCTAGTATTTTATAGTCATCCCTAGTTAAATTCTTAGAGGCCAGCTCAACTTTGGTATTAAAAGGGGCATAAAAATCTTTAAGTACTTTTGTCCAATTTTCTTCCCCTAAGGCCACTCTGTCTAAATTATCTTCAATTGAGGCGGTAAAACTATAATCTACTATATCTCTAAAGTTATCCATAAGAAGTGACATAACTACGATACCTAAGTCTGTAGGGTGTAGGTACCCCTGCTCTTTAACAATATACTTTCTACTTATTATAGTAGTGACTGTAGGGGCATATGTAGAAGGTCGACCAATGCCGAACTGTTCTAAGGTTTTAATTAAAGAAGCCTCACTGTATCTGGCAGGAGGCTGTGTCTCTTTTTTTTCTGACTTAATATCTTTTAAGGCTACACTCTCTCCCACTTTTACGGAGGGTAACAAGGTATCAGCCGAAATTGGAGAGTATTTTACACTTGGGAGATTTTCGTAGGCCTTTGACCAACCATCAAAGGTAACTTGAAATCCGGAAGCTTTAAATTCAAAATGCTTATTTGAATCCTCAATAATTAAGCTAGTACCAAGAGTTTTAATTGGAACCATTAAACTAGAAATTGCTCTAGCATAAATTAACTCGTAAACCTTAAGTTCCTCCTCAGCACAAGATATATCTAAAGTAAGATTTGTGGGTCTAATAGCTTCATGAGCTTCTTGGGCATTCTTAGATTTGTTTTTAAAAATATTTTGTAGATAGTAATTTTTTCCGTATTTAGATTCTATGTGTTTTTTTGCTTGATCCACAAATTTGGTGCTTAAAATTATGCTATCGGTTCTGTGATAAGTTATATGACCGTTCTCGTAAAGCTTTTGCGCCGCTCGCATAGTTCTTTGGGAGCTAAATCCTAGCAAGTTACTACCTGCCTGTTGCAAGGTAGAGGTTGTATACGGTGCATAAGACTTTCTGTTAGACTCCCGTTCTTTAACGTCTCGAACTTTATAGATCTGGTCTTTTGCCTGAGCTATTAGCTTATCGGCCTCCTCTTGACTAGTGACTAAAAAATTACGCTCACCCTTACTAGTTTTTTCCTCTAATTTTTTAGCACCCCACTTAAACAGAGAAGCATTTATATTGTCTTTTTTAGTAGATAAAAAAATTGCAGGAAAGTTAAAATACACCTGAGAAACAAAGTCGTCTCTTTCCTTTTCTTTTTCAACTATTAGTCTTAGAGCTACACTTTGAACCCTTCCAGCGGAAAGACCGAACTGGATTTTTTTCCATAAAACAGGGCTAAGCTTATAACCTACAAGCCTGTCTAGCACTCTCCTCGCCTGCTGAGAATCCACCATAGGTATAGAAACCTTACGGGGAGACTTTATAGCTTCTTCTATAGCTTGCTTAGTAATTTCATGAAAAGTAATTCGTTTAAATCCTTCTACAGGAGCTTTTTTAAATTTTTTTGAGGCTAGTACATGGGCGATATGAAAGGCAATAGCCTCTCCCTCTCTATCCTCATCTGTGGCAAGATAAACTTCATCAGCTCTTTTATAACTATCAATTAGTTTTTTAACATTTTTTTCGGCCCTCTCCGGTATAACGTATTTAGGCTTAAAGTTTTTGTCTACATCTACCCCCAATTCGCTTTTGGGCAAGTCTCTTATATGCCCAACAGAGGCAATTACCTCGTAATCACTTGGTAAGAATGATTTTATCGTTTTAGCTTTGGTGGGAGACTCAACAATTAATAATTTTAGTTTTTTGGACATACTTTTTATAAGCAAACACTAGATAAATTTTAATAACACCGTCTCTTAATACCGTAAAAATATATTTTTTGCAAGGGAGTTTAGTACAAGGCAGTAACAATAATAGTTACCAAATGGCTGTAACTACCTGTGGCGGTACCACTTCCAATTGTGGCCATATGACAAACTGTAATGGATTCCGTACCAGAAGAGGCATTTTTACCCACTACTTTGGCAGGAGAGGCTGTGATAGCTCCAGCAACAGGTGTAATTACAGGGTCTCCACAATCAGTATAAGTTGGAAATTCGTTGGACCCCCCAGCTACATCAGAGTCGCTTGACCCAACCCCATATTCTTCTGTACCTGCTACCAAAGTTTCGCTACCAGTCTCATCATTGATATCATCCCCTGCGCCTGTCCTCAGATTTCCATCCTCAGTAATAGTTGCGGTATAGCCATTTGTAGAATTAGTATCTACATTAATATTATAATTACAACTATCTACTTGAGCAGTAGTGAGGTCTCCAAGAGCACAAGTGTTAGAAGATAGTGATACAGTCAGAGAGGGATTTACGGAAGCAGTTATTTGAACTTGATCGTCGTTAAGAATTACCTGACTTAAATTCCCAGTTTCAGTCGCAGCAACTACGCCTATGTCGTAAGTATTAGTAACGGCGGGATTTGTAATTATATCTACACCACCTGCAGCTATGCCGATTTCTATAGTAATAGTAGCTCCAGCAGCACTAGACGTAAAACCAGAACAAGCAGTAAAGGTTATTGTTTTGGCAGTGTCATTTGCCAATACAGAAACATTGTTAGCCCCTGCAGAACAGGAACCGGTAACATCCGTAATAGTTCTTGCAGTACCATCATTAAAAGTGTAATCGGTGGTAGCATCAGTAGAATCCGCAATAGTAAATTCAGGAGCAAAGGTAAATTCAACGGTCTCTGCAGCATCCAAAGCCGTAGTTGCTCCCAAGGTTAATACGAAAGTGTGCGAGGAGTCTGTACTAATTTTTTGACGAGACATTGTGTCTGAGTAACTTGCAAGAGAGACAGAGCTAACTAAATTAGGGTGTAAACTAAGTAAGGGTATGTTACCGAGAATAACAAATAACACTACAGCAGTAATTTTACGAAACGATTTGCGGGACAGCAGATTCATATACAAGTAATTCTAAACCAAAATTGCATTAACTGTAAAGCATTAACTGCAAAGCATTAACTGACCGGGGAACCCGCGGTGATAAGTTTTTCAGGTTGAACCAGAAAAACCGTATCACCATCTAAAGCAGCTAAAACCATACCCTGGCTCTCAAAGCCCATCATCGACCTAGGTGCTAGGTTTACTAAAACTAACAACTGCTTACCTATTAAACTTTCGGGAGAATAGTATTTAGATATTCCAGATAATATTTGGATAGGGTTTTTCTTACCTACATCTAGCTTGAATTTTAAAAGCTTATCTGATTTTTCTACTTTTTCCGACTCTAAAACAGTACCTACTCTAATATCTAATTTTTTAAAATCTTCGTAGTTAATTATTTCCATTAATTTAATTATAGCTTATTTAGCTTATTCTAAAATACTTAACACCTTCTTTTTTTACTACTCCGAGTATTTCTAACTTTGTAAGGTCACTATTTAGTTTAGAAACAGGTATCTTAAGTAACTTAGTGAGGTCATCAATATACATACTTTCTCCATTTAAGGCAGTCAATATTTTTGTGTCCTCAAGTCCTTTTATGAAAAGTTTTTTGGAACCAGTTATTTCTAGGGAATTGGGCACTAAATTAAGCTCCTTAACTAAATTGCTAATAGCTAAAAAAGGTTTAATATTACTGCTGCTAAAGCTTTTTTGCGAGCAGGAGGTTGGTACCCTGGCTACTTGCTTAGAATAGCGAACCTGAGACAGAAAAAATCTTTTTATTTTCTTTAAGAGCCTGATTCACGGTATAGAGGGTTCCAGATTTTTTGTCACCCTCAACCACAATTGTACAAGAACCCACGCTAGAAAGTAATTCTTCGCTTCTAGAAAATGTCCATTTAACGGCTACCTGGTCTGGAGAAAATTGGTAAAGAACCAAAATTTTGTTCGAAATTAAGAGATACTTGAAAGTTAAATTATTCGGATTTTCAACTATATTTATGAGGTTCTTTAAGTAACTAGGGTAAAAACATCTCAAACCGTAAGCTAAACAAATTATGTTGGGCACATTGTAGTGTAGTGATTTTTTTAACACCTGTAGGTCTACTCCTTCAACAAAACCACTTACTGTGGATACTTTATAATTAGATAGACTTCCCCCCCCCAACAACACAATCCACAACTCTTTAACCAAAGAGGTCATTTCACGGGGCCCAAACACAGTAATACTAACCAATTTTAGTAAAGAAGTATCCCCCAGATAGTATAGAGATTTATACTTCTAAGTCGGGAGACTCATTTAAATCTATTCGATTATGAGTAAGGCCTTCGGCCATTACTCTACTTTAAAATAACTTTCAAATATTTTTTTAGCTACGGGGACCGAGATATCTGCTCCTCCGCCGCCTTCTTCAACAAAAACTGTTACCGCAATTTCAGGCTTATCTGCTGGTGCAAAAGCAGTGAACCAGGCATGAGTTTTTTTGTTTTCATTATCTCCAAACTCGGAAGTTCCCGTTTTACCAGCAATCTTAATAGGAAAGTTAAATAAAGGATATGCCGTTCCGCCCGGACTGGAGGCCTCAACCATCCCCTCTTTTAACACTAAAAGGGCGTCACTATCAAACCGAGTGCTGTTCAACACACTAACTTGATTAGTAAATATGGTCTCTCCAGAAGCTTCATCTACTACCTTAGACACGATATGGGGCTTATATAGAAATCCACCATTGGCTATTGCGCAGGTAGCAATACTAGTTTGTATAGGAGTTGCAGAAACAAAACCTTGTCCAATGGACATGTGGTAGGTATTGCCTATATACCAAGGTTCTAATAACTCTTGTTGCTTCCAATCTGGGTTTGGAACAAAACCGCTGACCTCGTTTGGGAGATCTACATCGGTTCTTTCACCTAAACCAAAAAGCTTAGCATACTTATAAATATTCCAAGCCCCTAAAGGCTTAATCTGAGGGTAATTACTGTGTCCCCCACCCAGTATATAAAAAAAAGTATCTGAGGATTCCTTTATCGCCCCGACAACATTTATAATACCGTGCCCCCCTGCCTTCCATGTTTTGTAATTAAAGTTTCCTACACTAATAACCCCAACATCGGTTATAAAATCATTAACCGTAAGCGAACCTTCTATTAAACCAGCGTAAGCTACAATTAACTTGAATGTACTTCCAGGGGGGTAATTAGATGAAATAGCCCTGTTAGTTAAAGGCAAGCCTTTATCCTCGAGGTATTTAGTATATTCAGAAGTGGAAATCCCTTTTGAAAAACTATTATTATCGTAACTAGGCAAACTAACTAAAGATAGAATTTCGCCTGTCATAACTTTTTGTACAACTACTGCTCCCCCTATTGCGTTGGAATCTTCTATAACCTGCTTTAAGGATTCGTAAGAAACCCTTTGAAGTTCAGGGTCTAGAGAAGTATACAGACTATAACCATCTTTTTTCTGAGTAATGTATTCCGTATTACCAGTTTTAGAATTTGAAAATTCAAACTTCTTTAAAATACCTTTTTCGCCCCTTAAATAAGTTTCATAGCTTTTTTCAATACCTGCAATACCTATTTTAGAGTTGGGTGTATACCAAGAATCACTAGTTAAATCTTCGGCGGATACCGAGGACGCATATCCTAGTATGTGCGAATACTCTTCGGGGCTGACATAATTCCTATAAACCTCTTCTTTAGCTACTAAATTTGTAGATTTAATATTTGCAACATCTGAGAGATATTCATAGTACTCTGTATCAGAATTCAAATCCTTAAATACAAAATATTCTTTTCCTAATCCAAGGTCCTCATTAAATTTTTCTGCACTGGCCTCGTCTTGAAAAACAGCCTTATACTTTTTAAGTATTTTAATCTCTTCAGAGTTTAAGACTTGCTCCAAAGAAGAGTACTTCTTGTAACGATTTATTGATTGCAAATTCAGGGCTATAACATACTGGGCTTTATTAGCAACTAAAGCACCTCCTTTGGAGTCATATATTATTCCCCTGTTTGGTAAAATATATTGTCGATTGGTATAGTTATTAGAAGCCTTTGCGCTAAGATCACTGTATTTGAAAATTTGAAAATATAACAACCTAAAAACCAATCCAACAAAACTAATAGCGAATAAAAAATTGAGTACAAAAAACTTCCATTTCTCAGGGCCCTTAAAATTAGTATCTTTAGGATAATTATTCAGTGATCTTAAAGAGTAGTTCATATTAAAAAACTTTTTTATCCAAAATATACCAAACCAAAGTAAACTCAACAAAACTAAGTAAAAACCATTTAGCTGTAGGTAAGGTTGAATTTAGGTAAAAAAATATAGCAAAAAGAGACAGGTAAATTAAGTAGCTCAAAACAATCCTAGGAATTGTCTTTTTGAGAAAACGAATAATTAAAAAACTTATACCGAAGTAAAGAGTATAAAAACCAAAGAACAATATGTTTTCGTATAGGTCTAGCAGAATTATAAAGGGAAATAATAACCATACACTAAAACTTACATTTGTTTTTGTTACAAAATATAAAATTAACAGCGGGGTTAAAAATAAATAGTAGTTAAGACCCAATATAGGTAGTGAAAAATCTAATATAATACAGATAATAAAAAATAATATTATTTTTAAAGAATTATCTTGTTTATTCATCTTGTAAAATAATTACTACTTTACCCAACTTAGAGGGATCAATACTGTAGTTCACAATAGAAGATTTAAAAACTTGAGCCGACTCAGAATTTACAGAAACAACGGAACCTAAGAGTAGAGTAGGTAGGTACCTGTCCCCTCCTCCTGAGGTAATAACTATATCACCAACTTCTAAATTCTGTTCTGTTAACACCTTATTAAATAAACAACTTTTATTACTGCAGCTGAATATTCCAAACGTTTCTACCCCAGAAACCTTTGCAGGAACCTGCACTTCTTTAGAATTTAATAAAAGCACGGTAGAGCTAAAAGATGTAGTGTTTGTAACAGTACCTACAAGTTGCCTATCTTTTACTACATTATCCCCCACTTGAACGCCTACTTTACTACCTCTATTTAATTTTAGATAATTATTTTGCTCTAAGGAGTAAAAACCTTTAACATTAGCTGGAACAAGTTTTTGGGAGTCAAATCCGTAAAACTGAGATAGTTCAGATTGAATAACAATATCCTCTTTTTGTTCGTTAATAACTAACAATCTTTTTTCTAACTCTTTAACCTGCTTTTCTAAGTTAAGTTTTTCTTCTACCAAATCCTGAGTCTTAGTAAAAAAGGATAGTTGACTGGCTATTTTAATATAGGAGAGGTTAATAGGGGAAACTACCGGAGATATCACCAAGCTTGCTACCCCTCTTAGGTGCTTTGGCAAAGAGGTAAAATTAAATAAACACATTACCAAGCCGATCAACAATAAGGATATTTCTGATTTTAAAGGCATAGATATTTATATTATAACAATGAACAAGTATATTTATATAACAGTCGAGATTAAAACCAACTACTAGCTAATACCTACTACTGCTATACTAAATTTATGTTAAATTCACTATTAGGATATTTTTCTTACGACTTAGGAATTGATTTGGGAAGCTCCAATATTTATATAACTCAAAAAGATAAAGGAATTGTTGTTAATCAACCTTGTGTCGCATCAATAGTTAAAAAAAATAAACAATTAATAGCGGTAGGTGATAAAGCAAAAGAAATGTTAGGCAAATCCCCCGATACTATAGAAGTTATATACCCGATAAAAAACGGGGTTATTTCTGACTTAGATACAGCCGAAAAAATCCTACAGCACTATATTAAAGAATTACATAAAACATCTAAAGAATCGTCTCCAAAAATTCCTAGACCAAAAGTCGTGATATCAATACCCTACGGAACAACAGAGGTAGAAAGGAGAGCAGTTGTAAAAATCGCTAAAAATGCTGGTTGCAGACAGATTAACTTAGTTGAATCCCCTTTTGCGACAGCCCTAGGTTTAGGGTTAAATGTTATGTCCTCAAAAGGTAATTTAGTTGTAAATATTGGTGGAGGAACAACAGAAATTGCAATTATATCGTTGGGTGGAATTGTGGTTGGTAAGTCATTAAAAATCGCGGGTATAAATATGGATGAGGCAATAGTTAGCTACGTTAAAAACCGGTTTAGTGTTCTTATTGGAGCAAGTAGCGCCGAAAATGTAAAAATGCGGGTGGCGGATTTTAACTTAAAGTCGGAACGCACTAATTCAGAAAGTATTACCTGTAGAGGTAGAAATATTAAAACTGGCTTACCCCAGGTCATTACCCTATCTAAACTAGACGTGGAGGCGGCTTTAGGTGAATTAATAGACCAAATAAATGAAGCGATAAAAGTTGTTGTGGAAGAAACTCCCCCAGACTTAGTTTCTGACATTATTGAAAGCGGTATTTACCTTGTTGGTGGTGTATCTAAAATAAGAGGATTAAGCTCTGTTATTTCTTTAGAAACTAAAATAAAAGTCAATTTGCCTAAAGATTCAGAAATAATTACTGCAAAAGGCTGTGAAATACTTTTAAACGATACTGAGTTACTAAAAACGATAGAAAAGAAAGTAAACTAATCGTTTCGATTTAGGTATAAATTAACTGTTTGGGCCTTAGTTGGAGAAATTCCTAAAAATATTTCGGGTTGGAAAATAAAGGTATCTACAGGACGAGAGTTTTCGTAATGACCATAATAAGGGTTTTCATTAAGAGCTTTTTGAGCTGTAGTTCTATTTAAAGTTATACCTTGTACTGCATAAATTCCCCCATTAACTAGTAAGGGGGCATCTTTCTCAAAATTAGCGCCATTAGTTTCACCCTGGACAGTAACAGAACCCTTAACTAGGAAAGTAGTATCTAGTCTTCGTACGTCTTTAGTAATTGTTAAATCCCCATTAACTAAAATTATTATAGAAGTACTTTCATTACTTGCCTTTGTAACATTACCACTTACAGTTAAATCTCCTCCGGATAGTAGAAATACAGATCCCGAACCATTAGTAAATTTAGACAAGTTGGTTAGTCCTAAATCATGGTCCATAAGGGCTAGGGTATAGGTACTACCTGAGGTGTTAGTTATGCCTCCAAGAGCAGCTTCACTCCAAAGCAGCGTATTCCAAGATAAGTTATTTAATAAACCATCAAAATAGCTAGCCAAACCAGCTTTACAGTCCCCAGTAGAAGAACAGCTTGCAACGGAACCCCCACTACTACTAACACTGTCGGGTGACCCTCCTGTGCGAGTAATAGTCCCATTTAAAAGATTAGAAACAACTATACCAGCCTTTAAATTAGAAAATATAGCCTCAGCAGGAGGAGTATTGAAAGAGGCAGTAGTACTAGAACTCAAATTATATAGATTTGCAGTAAAGGCACTAGTCACCTCCGAAACATCAGGATATTGGTAGGTTGGCGCCGCACCTGTAAATATATTTCCACCAACTGCCTGAAACCAACCTTTGGGAGTCACCTTTCCAAATACAGCTCTTAAATTCAGAGTCGACTCTCGAGCTACGTTAACAAGCAAGTCGGATTGCCCAGAGTATGTTTTGTTGTTCGTCATGTCTTTGATGCATAGTACCTCGTAACCAGGGACAGTAAACTGGGGAAGAAAACTGGCAGTATAGTAGCTAGTTCCCACCATCTCAACTAAATTAGTATAAACGTCGGTGCCCTGGATTTTAGTATTAAAGCTTTTGTTGTAGGAAGAACTCGCAAGAGGACCTGCAGAGGTAAAATTGACTATCGCGGAGATTCCATTATTTCCTGAATTGAAATTCTTGGTATTCGCATTGTTGTTAAACTCGGCATCTTCACAAAAGGCTTTTAAGTCCTGAGAACCGCTAACAACCTTGTTTCTATAACGAAGGCTAGTGTTTGCTGTAAAAGTTGGGGATACGGTACTTATCTGGTCAGAAACAGTAATATCGTTACCCTGTGAGTCTATACTATTAAAAGACACCTGAGATGTGCCAACTTGGTTAAATGCTGATCCGGGAGCCCAGTCTAAACTTAAACTGAAAGGATAATTTACAACTGTACCATTCTTTAAGCCACTGGTTAGAGATCCAGTTAATAACCCGCCTAGTACTCCCCAATTGTAAGTATTAACGTCTCCTGGGGTATCGGTAATTTTTACCTGAACAGAATATTTACCATCAGAATAATAATTATTATATCCCTTGTAAGTAGTTGCGGCAGGAATTGTTAAAGAAATTACAGGAGCCGAGGATTTTATTTCATAAACGGGCGAAACACACTGAGAAAAATTATTACTCCCTGCCGACAAGTTATGAGGTGCTGAGGAATCCCAGTAGTTTGCAAAAAACCTAAATTTATTTGAGGGTATATTGGACCTATTAATAAAATTAGTAGTTGTAGGGCTCGGAACAGGGGGAGTAAAATAATCTGATTTGTTTTTTACGAGAGGTACGTAAGAATTTGGAACAAAAACACCTCCGGCATCGTAGTATCCCCAGGTACTTGTAGATTCGTCGTAGTTCTGGTAGTAAAAACCGAAATCTCTAATTGCAGAGTTGTCCGTAGCAGAAGTGGAAACGCTAAAGGAGTTTTGGGTCGAATCCAAAGGGGAAGCGGGGTTAAAATTCCAATTTCCGCAGGTAGGCGGAGTATTATCTATATATACTTGAGGGGAGAGACATTGCTTGAAGTGCAAAGGGTCGGTACTGGGAAAACTTGCATATTTATTCCAATAATTACCCTGAAACTGATAATTACCCGATGGTAAGTTTTGTATGTTAAAGGTAGAAGTTATTTTACCTGCTAAAGTACCCGAAGAAAAATAATCTGCCCTGTTAGCAATAATTTCTCCAGCCGTCCCAGCTACAAAGTTTCCATTACTATCTATGCTGCCGTAAGCCCCATTTTGGGTAGTGCTGTAATACATACCTCCCCCTGATAGACCCTCGCCGTCGTAAGCATTGGATTCTATGCTTACAGTTTTTGGGATGCTGTCTATGTTCGGACTAACAAACCAGTTATTGCAGACGGGGGGAGTTAGAACCAGCTGCAGTATCTTATCCTGGCTACATGCAGAGTACATACTCACATCGTAGAAATCGTCATTGTTGTGATATGTAGTACCACCAATCTTTACCCATTTTATCCTATCGGCAGTACCTGTGTTTTCACGATAAGCACATCTGGCTATAACCTTATATTGATTAACACCCGTGGTAAGATAAGGGTCGGTAAAATCAATAGAACCCCCCTGGCCATTAGGTACTAGTGCCACCTCAACCCAAGGGTAGTTTGGATCGGGGGGATTTGGTAATTTACGTAAAACACCCAACCCCTCGTAGTTTGTCCCTCCACCACCAATGTTGGTTTGGCCCCAGTTTGCATTACCACAATCTAAATTATACCTAACCCTTTTTGAAGCTAAATCTAAAAGATCCATCCAACCGTTCCCCATACAGCCAGTAGTGTTGGCGCCAGGGATAAGTGCACCATCGCAAATTCCCGAAGTGGCTAAGGGGTTACACCCAGAAACAAAGCACCCACCTGGAGAAGTACATACACACTCACTTTGACAATCTCCCAAGGATTTACAATTTGAGTCGCCCGCACCACAAGGGTGGCAAGCCAGGTCATTTCCACAAAAAAATTGTCCTGTCGGAGTATTACAAGCTCCTCCGCAATCTGAGGCAGTGTATGGACCACCAACAGAGGCTTCACAGGAGGACCCATTACAAGCGTATCCCCCTCCTGTAATACCGGTACAGTTAGAAGTACACCCCACTCCCCCATCACAGGTCTCCCCTGGAGAGTCTATAATACCATCGCCACAATAAGGAGTGGTGCAGTTATTTCTGCAACCATCCAAATTGTTACTATTACCGTCATCACAAGCCTCCCCAGCTTCCACAATACCGTTTGGACACACGGGCAAGGAAGGTTCTAGCTGACAAGAAGAACTACAGCCATCACCATTCGTTTTATTGCCGTCATCACAACCTTCTCCTGTTTCCTTTTTACCATTTCCGCAGACGGGTTTAGAAGTTTCTATCTGACAAGAAGAACTACAGCCATCACCATTCGTTTTATTGCCGTCATCACAACCTTCTCCTGTTTCTCTAGTACCGTTACCGCAAACAGCAGGGGGTACGGGGGTTGTGCTGCAACCTGCTGTAGAACCATAGGCAGACAGGCCGCAACTAAGACCCCCCCAACAAAAGACTGGGCCGAAAGTCTGGCACGGAACTCCTGCACAGGCTACGGTCATACCGCCATTAGCAATACAGCTATAAAGTAAAGTTATGTCATCAAAAACACAGCTGTAGTCGACATATTGAGCAGAACCTGTACAGGTCTGAGCTGAAACATGTTTTTTAGATGGGAAAATAAGCAGTACTAAGGTTAAGAGTAGGAAAAAAAGCACTAATACCTTAAAGATCTTCGTATTCATTTGTAGAGCGAAATTTGAGATACAGGACCATATATTAAACCCGATTCTAAATGTCCCGTATTCTCAGAACCTAACTTATCCTGCAGGGATTTGTTATTAGGGAGATATTTTTCTAAATTAGCTAAAGAGTAAGAACAAACCTTGTTACTGCACAAAGAGGCTGATTCAGGAAAGCTAGTTTTTATCAGAACCGCTATTTTGTGACCGGAAATTAAATCTGAGGATATTTCTGTAAAACCAAGAGTTTCCCATTTTTTGGAATGAAAGGGCACGACCTGGTTGTTTTCGGGATAGGAAACACCGAACTTACTAAGCTCTTTAGACCCTAATAAAACTTTAATTTCAAAATTATCTACCCCTATTTTGAGATAAAAATCATCACCTTCTTCCTTAGATTCAATTAAAGTGCCAATAATCCATAAGCCTTCCTGTCGAGAATACCAACTTTTATCAGACTCAAGTTCACTGGAAACAGGAGTAGTGTTGATATCCGAAATGGGAGAATCACTTTTTTTTGATCTAGATAGTAAGTAAGTTACTAAAACCAAAACAAGCAAAACAAAAAATGAAAGTATTATTAGTTTTAATTTGGCAGTTCTCACAAATACAATCTACTATAAAAATCACTTTTTATTAAGAGTTAATAAAGTGAAAATACTATTTTTGAGCCGGAAATCTTACTATAAACCCAGGTCCACCGCTAAAAAGACCTTCGGGTACTGGCAAGGGACTGTGGGAAGATATAGCTGCAGAAATTTCCTCCATGGTGAATCGTGCTAAAGAGTAACCACCTAGCGTAAAGTTGGCATCTACACCTCTCTGCAACGCTAGACCTGCAAGTCTGACAGTTGTACCGTCTAAATTACCTGAGCTCAGGTAATCTCCAAGACTACCAGTAGCAGAAGCTACCTTTTCTGCATAACCATTATCCGATGCAAAATTCTGCCACCAAAGTACTACAGGTTCACCTACACTTATAGGGGTATTTGGGGTGGGAGAATTACCAACTTTTGTAAAACTACCCCCATCTCCTAAATCTCTATCTGGGAATAAATGTTCTGGCAGTTCACCAATACCGATTGTAGAACCACCCTGTTGTACGATTGAGGTAAATCTTTTACCATTTGGAGATATAAAGACACTCCCCGATTGAATCAACCAATTTTGAGCAGTGTAACTTCCATCAACATCCTTCTGATAAATATCAATTGACAAAGAACCGAATTTCCACCCTGTTGGGGTTCCATCTGATTTGTTTAAAATGTCAACTTGAGTAAACTTGTAATCTGAAGCAGCTATTCCATATAAGGCCAAGCTACCAACAGTATCTTCGTAAAAAGGACCCAACTCTAGTGGTTTTTTATTCCCGTCGCCTTTACCATCGTTAAAAAGAATTACGTTACTACTTTCAATTTCTTCTAACTCAGCTTGTGTTAAACCAGATTGCACCCAATTTGAGGATTCTGTGTCCCAAACTGCAACTGTAACATCCCTGCCCAAAATTGTTTGAACTAATCTGGGAGGAACGGTACTTTCCTTCCCACGTATAGACAAATCTGGAAACCTGCTGGAGAGTTCAGTAGGTATATTTTGTGCCTCAAAATTCGGTACACCCTGAGAATATTCAGTAGCAAAATCTACCGAAAGTACAGTGCCCATGTATATTGAAAGGTCTCCTAGAGTTTGTGGGTTTACAACAACACTTATATTTGCCATTAAATTAGAGTATTCCTCAGCTGAAAGACCCAAAACTGAGGCTATACTGTCCGCGGGAGAAAAAACAATACGACCATCTGGGCCTGTTAAAACAAATAAATTACTGTTGGGAAGTAGAGCTGCGACAGAATAGCCTTCAATAGTATAGGAAGAACCTGCACCTCTTATTAAAATACTACGTATCGATTCCGGTAATAAAGCTACCTCACCTACAGATAATCCTGTTACCTTAGCAAGTTCCTCATTCATTTTTTCTAAAGATGCTTGATCTCCACCAGTACCAATCAGACGCTCTGCAGAGACAAGGTTTACTAAACTTGCTGCAACGGAGGTTCCGTCCTCAAGCAATGCCCAGTTATCCTCTGGGGCGGGTGCCTCGTCAGATGCTTTTTTTATACCTACAACAACAACAGGGCTACCGTTAGGCAAGTTTTTAACGACGCCATCAATTATGGGATTACCCTCGGAATCCAAGGTGTAGCCTCGTACCTTAGCACCAGAATCTGCATTAATAGTAGTACTAACTCCCAAAGAAGATTCCGCTAACAATGTTTCTAAATTAGGGATAGTTACGGTAGTGCCGTTAGGAAGCTCAGCCTTAATTGCCGATGTATCAAAATGTACATTTACCTCTCTAACATCTAGACCCTCAGGTAATATTTGTTCTGGTACAGAGTTAGCAGGAACTGCAATAGTCACCGTAGGTGAGGGAGCAGAGTCAACCGGTTTACCTGAAGCACAACCCACTACCAACGAGGCAATAACTGTACTTGTAATAGCAATAAGGGCGCCATTACGTCTTTTTTTCTGAGGCAAAGGTTTAGTAACTTCATCAAGGGACACAACTTCCCCTCCTGTAGTCTTTGAAGACTTTTTACCCGAGCTGCTAGGTGTGGGAACAATCGGAGGTAAGGGGGTTTTATTACCCGTACTGTTTTGAGGTACAGATACAGGTGTCTCTGTTTTAGAAAAAGGTAGGTATAAAGCACCTGATGCAGATAAAATACCACTCACCAACAATGACTGTTTTGCCTCAAGTTCAGCTAATTGTTTTACAGTACTTTGCCTAAGTGTTCTAGAAGTTGAGGGTGTATTTAAAATATCGTTAGCTGCTTTTATTTGTTTACGAATTGTTAAAAGGGATACACCGTTTGCACAAAGTTGCTCATTTAATAAGACAGGGTCTACAGAAAGACTTCCTATAAAATCAACGGAACGAGGGACTACAATAGAGGATACGCCGGGTATCCTTGTCTCTACTTGCAAAGTCCCAGAAACAGGAATTATAAGAGCACGGGGAATGATACCGGTTGCCTCATGAAACTGCCTACCCACAGTAATTACTTCTGCAAGAACAGGCCCAAGGTCTGATTTTGTAAAAATATCTGCAGGAGTAAATTCAGATAATGCTTTATTTTCACTCCCTACTGTGTTTGATAAAGGACAATATTCACCTGGAACACGATCATTATCTACAGCTTGGTACATTATGGCCATGCATTAATTAATACAGTAAAATTCACAACTTGTCAATAAACTATGGGTTATGTAACGTTTACACATATTTAAGGCTTAATACAAGCAAATTATAGTGTAAACAAGTTCTAAATTTACCAAGTCATAAGGTAAAGGGCAGTAAGAATAAAGAATTAAATAAATACAACAAGGCTTAGTAACGCCGTAAAAGCTATAAGATAAATAAAAATATCTATTTTATTAAGTACCCATTGTAAAAATCTTTTAAACTTATTGTAGGTTTATTTGGCAACTGTAAGTACTCAATATGCAAATTGTCATCTATTAGCGCCAGTTTTTTAAGTTTGACAACAAGTTGCTTATTGTCAATTTTGGTTGTTATACCAAGGAATTTTTCTAGTGACTGAATGTTGGTATACAGACCCGGCCACTGTATATAGGCCCTATACTTATTGTATATATCCACATAATTTTCAGTTAGTGTCACAAAGCCCTCGTCTTTTGTAATTAATTTGGTGTATGTGGCTTTAGAAGGGTCTTGCAGTGTGGGTTTAATCTTACCGGATTTATGTTGTAGTAAAGTATCGATTAGTAGCTTACTACCAGACTTTGCAAGTGCACTAAACAAGTCTTTTGATGTTTGATTAAACCCTATTGTTATTTTTTCATTTTTTAATATTGGGCCTTCATCCATTTTGTCATCTAATATCATAATAGAGTTACCAGTAACTGTATCACCACTGACAACAGCTTGCTGAATCGGCGAAGCACCACGGTATTTAGGAAGCAAACTAGCATGTAGATTGATAAATAGGTTAGGCAGTAGGTCTAAAACCTCGTTGGGTAGTATATAGCCAAAGCTAACCACCACTGCGTAGTCTATCTTATTAAAAATACCTTTAAGTTGGGTGGGGTCTTTTAGTAAACTAGTGACCTTTACAACATTTAAGCCACGTCCTTGTGCAAATTTAGCTATAATATTCTGCTGTATACTAGAATTGCGGCCTATTTTCTTATCACTTTTTGTTACAACAGTACATACTTTTATAGTAGAACTATCCAAAAGTTCTTTTAGTACGGTAAGGCTAAATTCACTGGATCCAAAGAAAACTATATTTAATGTTTTATTACTGTATTGTATATTATTCATTTAAAATATTTGGGTATGTATTGTTATCTAACACAAACAATTAAATTATCTCACAAGTTTACAAAATAATTAAAGGTAAGTAGTTAAAGGATATAAAGAGTTAGCAGAATAAAGGGGTATTTATATGTGAATGGGGCGCCGTGCCCTGGAAAGGTGCTTGCGCCCCAAGTCTGGTAACGTGCGACCATATTACGCCTTTCGGTAATTTGATACACGTACTAATACTACCCACACTACCGTTAAAAGTTAAAAAGTTCCTTGCGAACGCAAGGTGGGTCTTCGTACTTTAAACCAAGGTTTAAAATGATCAGAAGTCCCGGTAGTTTTTTATACAAGGAAACTACAACTTTAAAACATGTAGCGCAGGACAGTGAATTACTAATGTGCAATGGGACTTTACCGTTTAAACTGTGTCCCCTAATAATTTAATACTACACCGACTGAAAATTTTGTCAAAAGGAGTAAGGGTTACACAGAAATCAGGATATTGGATGTAGGAGGTAGGGTTGGGGTTAAAATAAAATTGCGGACACGCAATGTCGAATAAGGGGAGGCCAAGTCAGGCTTGGTTGGAAGATTCAGACTCTTCGGGTACTTCATCAAAGCAAGTTTCGTCTGGTTTACAGTCCGTAGCCTCATGAGAAAAATGGCAGGGCCAGAAGGATTTGAACCCTCGCTTTAGGTTTTGGAGACCCACGTGCTACCACTAACACTATAGCCCTAGACAGACAAAATTATAGCACAATAGAGTTGCCGAGGAACGAAGCTTACTCGTTTTGGGTGCATGGACACATAAAACACGGTGAGGGATCGAACCGGTGTTGCTGGGGTGCAAGAGGGGTGTGCACAACAACTATCAACTAAAGCTGGTATAATCTTAAGATGCAACTACCGAAAATACCAAAAAGTTTTATTTGGATTGGTTTAGTAACGGTACTAGCCATAATTAGTTACTACTGGTTTAGTACTACCCCCCTATTTAATATCCTACTTATTTGGTCTAAAGAAAATTATTGGCTGTTTTTATTTATAATCACCCTATACAAATTTATTGCTATTATTTACCCTCCCCTGGTTGGAGGTGTAGTTACGGTAGCCACGGTACCCATAATTGGATGGGAGTCGGCTTTTGTGGCCGATGCCCTGGGTTCAACACTAGGGGGCATATTTAATTACTATCTGGCCAAAAAGTACGGAATTTCTGTAATTAGAAAAATGTTTGGAGAAAGTTGGGCTTTAAAAGTTGAAAAAATTAAAATTAAAAAAGGTAAGGAAATTGAGTCATTAGTAGTAATTAGAATATTATCCGGCTCTGTTGTACTAGAAGCTATACATTACGCTGCGGGGATTCTTAAAATAGACTTCAAAAAATATATTTTTGCGATGATACTAACCCAAATTACCCTAGGAATACCTCTATTTTACTTAACAAGTGTAGTAACTAAAGGAAACTTTTTGTGGACAGTATTTGCGCTAGCAATATTTATACCTATTTTATACAAGCTTAGAGGAAGATACTTTGAAGTAGTTGGGTAAATTTTACTTTAACCTAGTTTGTTCTTTGTGAGGAGTATGCTTTTTGCACTTGGTGCAAAACTTATTTAACTCAGTTATTTTATCAGGGGTATTTACTTTATTTTTTTCACTAATGTAATTTCTTGCCTTACAAGCTGTACATTCTAAAAGTAGTAGTATTCGATTACCTTTTTTTGCCATAGTTATTTATTCTTTAACTTCTGCGACTTTATTATCTTTAGTAGAGTTTGCCTCAGCATTTTTAGTGCGACTATCCACCATTACTAATCCCTGATATTCACCTGTTTTTCTAAGTTTTTTGTAAACATTCATGGCAACTTTAACTCTTTTAACAACACCATTACTTTTCACCTTTACGGTTCTTAAATTAGGCAAATAGTGCCTAATAGTCTTAACCTGTGAGTGAGAAACTTTATTCCCTTTAAATTTAGTTTTTCCTGACACTGAGCATGTTCTTGACATAGACAGTTGAGATTTTAACACCCAAAACAGTTAAGTACAATAGAAAGAGCGTAAATGGAGCCGTTGGCCGGTTTTGAACCGGCTACCTCGTCCTTACCATGGACGCGCTCTACCAATTGAGCTACAACGGCTTTTGAGAAAATTTAAATTAATTAAAAGGCCTATGCCGCAACAAATTTTACAATGGAGCCACCTCGGAGATTCGAACTCCGGACCTACGGTTTACAAAACCGTTGCTCTGACCAACTGAGCTAAGGTGGCTTAGTTTAAAGGTAACTGAAACTTCAGTTTCTTCTGCAAAATATTAGCACATTAGTGAATTTTGATTAATACTTTGCAAGACTAATTATCACCCTCGTGATGAATACCCTGCATATGCAACATAGAATGTTGTACTAAAAAGGCAATTTCCTGTTCTACAGTATTGCCATTTTCTTTTGCCTGGCGTTTTGCAGCATTTTTATTTACGTATATCTCCCCAAATAAATCACCTTTTTTATACCCGGCAGTTTTACTGTAGTTAAAAGTTAGAACATCTGTGGGGTAATCCTTATCTTTATATTCTTTTCCGATTCTAAGCATCTCGGCATCATCGATTACATTAATTTGGATGTTTGACCCAGTCGGCAAATTCATTAATAAGTATTATATCACTAATTTAAGAGGTGCCAGCGCCAAAAAAACACGAGGTAGACAAACCTTAACTCGACTACAAAAAAGTAGGTTTGATGATATTATATTTATATGGAATCGTGTATATTCTGCCAAATAAACAATCGTAAGTCCCCAGCCACTATAATTTTTGAAAACAGCAAAATAATAGTTTTCAACCCAATTGATCCCGTTTCTAAAGGGCATACCTTGGTTGTACCAAAAGAACATTTTGAAAATA
This sequence comes from bacterium, assembly GCA_009995545.1. Lineage (GTDB taxonomy): Bacteria > Patescibacteriota > WWE3 > 2-01-FULL-39-13 > JAACPI01 > JAACPI01. The sequence continues at coordinate 56,103 of JAACPI010000001.1, read as the reverse complement.
TTTTAGATATTGACCCCAGTGTGCTTAAAGAACTGATTTTGGTTAGTAAAGATATAAGTATGGAATTAACCAAAAAGTACAAAGCCACAGGGGTAAATTTGCTCCAGGCTTCAGGAAAAGATGCCGGCCAATCGGTTTTTCATTTTCATATGCATGTTGTACCTAGGTACAAAAACGATGGACTAGACCTATGGTTAAGAGAAAAAATTTAATAACAACAAAAAATGTTTAAAATATTTAATTTTCACAAAAAAATTAGTAATAAAGTTGAAAAACTCCCCTACCCCAAAACTAAAGGCGAAAGAAAATTTCACCATGTTAGTTTTAAATACGCTTTTAACGGTGTTAAATGGGCGTTTAAAACCCAACCCAACTTTCAAATACATACCTACGCTTTTACTTTATTAGGAATTACAATTCTATTTTTTAGTTTTTTTAGCCTCATAGAGTACTACGAGATAGTAGTTTTAATGTTAGTCTCGGCCTTAGTTTTTGCTATGGAAATGGTTAACACAGCAATAGAATCATTAAGCGATGAGGTTGCAGATGAAAAGTACAAAGAACGTATTAGAGTTGCCAAAGATACTTCTAGTGGTGCAGTTTTAATAAGCGCTGCCTTTGCCGTTTTAATTGGAATAATAATATTTTTACCGAAATTAATACTCCTGAGTACATTATTTATTTTTAGGTGATTTTTAAACCTAGATAGTACGTCGGAGATCCTCTATACTAACGATATGTCTATTTTTACACTATTATTTTTATTACCAGTACTGCTTTTAGCTTTATCTATTCACGAGTTTGCGCATGCTTATGCCGCGGATAAATTAGGCGATGCCACACCAAGAATGATGGGTAGGGTGACCTTAAACCCTTTAAAGCATTTAGACCCTGTAGGAACGGCTCTTTTAGTAATCACAGCCCTTATACCAGGACCAACTTTCGGCTGGGGAAAGCCTGTTATATTTAACCCTTACAACCTAAAAAACCCCAAGAGAGATACAGGAATAATTGCCTTCGCAGGACCTTTAAGCAATATTGCTATGGCATTATTGGGATTTGGGACACTGTATATTGGATTTGGGACAATACCCGAGGTACTAATAGCCATAATTTTACAATTTATAATTATAAACGTAGTATTAGCTACCTTTAATTTAATACCTATTTACCCTTTGGACGGTTTTAATGTGATATCCAGCATTTTGCCAAACGAATTAAGCGAGCAATTTAAAGAGACCTACAGATACGGAACAATAATTTTACTCTTGCTTATATTTACAGGCACTACAGGTAAAATACTAGGCCCGGTAATTAACTTTACTTACAACTTGTTGAGTAGGTTTATTTAATTTCTTATATTCTTTCTAAGGAAGCCTCAAGTAGAGATGTTAATGTTTGTATAACAACCTTACTTGTTAAACCTCTCTCAACCACGTATCCATTACCGTAAAGTAACCTTCGGGTTCTTTCAAAGGCATCCTCAGCATATTCTACAAGTTCATTAGTAAATCGGTCTAAATCATAATGGTTTTCCGCTCTTCTAATTTTTACGTTTCTCCGTTCCATTTTTTCCTCGACTATACTTAAGTTTTCTTGTACAAAATCCCTTGCCATCAAAGATATAGTGTCTTTACTGTATAGGGTTTTTGGTATAACACTTCCCTTTCTAGTGCCATGTTTAGCAAAATAATATGTAAAAAATTCTTGTCTAAGTTCTTTACCCAACTGACCCGTAAAAGGTTTGGGTATGCCGCTGTCTATAGTAGAAAAGAGTCTATCCCTTAGTAAAACGGTATCAAGATAATCTGCAAGTACAGACTCACTAGATAAACCTTGAATGGCTCTAACAGAAAAATGAGACACAGCCTGAATGCGTTTAATTTTTACTAAGGGCTCTTCTGATTTCTGTTTTGTAACATCAAACAACTTTAGTGGCCCTCTCATAGAATATTTAAGCCTTAGATAGTAAAAGATATCTAAAAGCAATTCCTGTTTTTCCTTGGTATCGGGCATTTCGAAAACAGCATCTACCAGCCTATTTTGCACTATAACGGGTAAAGCAGAGAATTCCTGCCAGGTGAATCCTTTATTTACAAGTTTTTCAACTTTTTTTTTACTTTCTTGCTCTGCTAAGTTTTCTGCCCAAGAGTTTTCTAGGGTAACTAACATAAAATTAGGGTTACTTGCAAAATAGCGCTTAGATTTTACAGTTATAAAGGTTACTTTAGCAGCTATATATTGCTCTAATTGGAGAGGGCTTAAACCAAAAGCCGCACACGCGGGGCTTACCAGTTCTGGTCTTTCTTTAACCCATTTTTTTACAGATAATATAATATTTTCGGAACTTAAAGGCTGACTATAGTAAGAAACTTGCTCAATTACAGATTTAATGTTTCTTGCAATCTGGGGCAAGTGGCATTCAACAAAAACATCCAAATCTAAATATAATTTATCACCAGATCTGAAATCAGAGACGTTCTCGCCAGAATACTTGTTTTTAATTCTTCCAACCAAAAGGGCGTCAGCTTTTATTTGACCTGCTTTTCCAAGCTCATTAAGTTCGTTAACTAGACTTTTATAAGCGTAAATTTCAGAAAACACTTCGATAACCACAGGGGAAAGCTGTTTTAAGTTATCTTTAATCGACCCAAAAAAAGTTCTGCACGTAACCGACCCTTCGGTGGGAACAAAAACCTGCAAAGAATCCTCGTAGTCGATTTGAAAATATCTCAAAGTGGCTATAAGGGCATTTCTAGTGCTTTCTGAGTCAAAACCCTCTAGTTTTCCTGTTACCAGTTTGGCGTAAACTTCTTTAACGGTACCGGGTTCTAAAGACTCCAACGAGTCTGACTTGTACTTCCCCTGTTTATACTGCTGTAAAAAAGAGGCTAAATGTCGTTCGGAGTTTTCTCTTTCATCGTGAACAGTGTTATATCTACCATAAAGTAAGTTTCTCATTGTAAATTCAACTTCTCTACCCTCAAAAAAGTCTACGCAGTATTGTTCCGGGAGACGCATAATGTACTTTTGTAATATCTGCCTAAAGTAATTTAACCCCAATTCAACAGGCATGCCTCTTGATTCCAATAAAGAGACTAACTGAGAAGACCTTTTAATAAAAATCTCGCTAGCAACATTTGTTAAGGCACTTTCTCTGTCAATTGGATCGGGTATAGAAATAGCTAGATCATAAATTATCCTACTAATCGCAATAACATCGTCAATATATATTTGAGGAAATGAAGAAGGGGTATATCTTTCCCCAATCAATGCTACAGCAAAAGAATTCTCAGAGTTTAAAGTTCGTACAGTTTTATACTCCGGGCCAGAATTAAAAAATCCTTCCAAAATTTCAGCCTCTTCTAGCAACTGATTACTTCTATCTGACCAGTTCTCTAAAGAAGGATCTAAGACCCTTTGGTTTACAAACCAAGAGCTTTTTTCTACATTTGAGGGCATTTTATCTAGAATCGCAAGATAGTTTTTAGCCCTTTTTAAGTTTATATCAATGGGGGGTGTGTTTTTTAATGTAGCCCAACCAGTGGAGTCAAATCTTTTAAATTTATTTAAGGCTGCCTCAAAAAAAGTATATTGAGCACCTAACTCTTCCATGCCCTTTGAAAGCATTTGGTGCATCAAGGTATAATCAGAGTAAAAGTTAATCTCGTCATTTTCCGATCGGCGGAAGTCTCCGTTATCTGAATTGTCCGAGGCAGATTCTTCTCCAAAATTTAGCGTAAAATCTATAAAACTATTACCCTGTTTGGAGACTGCTTCATTAACGAGAACTACCCCCCTACTAACAGGGTCATATTTATAGGTTTTAAATACACCGTCTTTGGGATCTTGCAAAGTAACCTCTGGGTCGTTTGTAAATCTATTATCTAAGCAGGATTTTCCTATTTCCAAAGCTCGTTGGTAAACAGAAATTCTAGATTGTAAAAAAGTATTAAAATGAGGGTCTTCCTCACCAGTAGGTTTTGGATATTTATTGTAAGCATCAAAGTATTCCTCGTTAGCTATCTCTACGCAAGCATTACCAAACAAGTCTATAAAAACCTTTTCTTGATCACCCTTAAATTGAGATTCTGCTAGTGCTTTTGACATTTATATTATTTATATTTTTGGGTTTCCAACTGGGGGTCGAGATATAGTTGCAATAATTCATTGCGTTTATTCTCGACCCCCAGTCGGTTGCTGTTAACCCTACTCGTCGTGGAAGTGCAGATGCACAACATGCTTCTTCGGCTGAGGATCTCCCTTCACCATACTGAGATCCAATTCAACCTCAAGTCTGGAGAGCCCGGAAATAACCTTTGCCTCTAGCAGTTCAAACATCTCAGTGAGAGCATTGTTTACCTGCTCCAACTCGTGAACCCTAGACTCAAGACCTTCGACCAAGGCGAGCATGTAATCCAATTCAGGGGTTGGGGTTTTGGACCCAATCTCTTCTTTCACAGACTCAGCGGCCGACTTCTCTTCTACGGATTCAGCAGCAACTTTTGCGGCGGCTTCAACCGTAGAGGCAGGGTCACCTGTAGAGACGGCGGCTTCCCCAACTGACTCAACAACTTGTGTGGATTTGGAGGCTTTGGGAATATAAAAGACCCCCTCGTCCCGGACATCCTTCACTGCGTACGATCTCACGACCGCCCCGGCCTTGGGCCCTACGTCAGGCCAAAGCCCCTCCTTCTTCATCAACTCCTGGGCTTCTGAAGCTAGTATTCCCTGGTCGCCGGCCCCTTCGATGAGAAGACCAAAGTATGTCTTGGACTCCTCCATACGAGACGGATCCCACGTTATACCAAACTCCAATTCACCGAGGAACTGATCCCCACTTACAACTGCCTGTGTTGTCTGCATTTTTAATGCCCTCTCACTAGTACTTCAATTAACAACGTCGATTAACAGCACCTATTTTATACTATAGGTACTTAGAAAAGTCAATTATATACATTTAAAATAGAGTTAAGTAAAAAAAACAAAAACTTACAGTCCCACGAGGTATTACTGTATTTTAGAAGTTCCATATCTTGTTAATAGAGCATAAAATGTCTTGACATAAAAAAACCTATAGGTTAATATAATGCAAGATTTTTATACATTAAATATGTCAAACAAACCAAACGAACCCATATCTAGAGAATCTGTACAAATGGGCACAGAAATTGTGCCTGTAAAGGAAAATAAGGAAATCCAAGAATTTATACCTACAGCTACAGATGTGGCCACAGTATTAAATACCCACGGCGTGCTAGCAAGAGTTACAGCCTCAGAAATTGCAAACAGCGGGAGTGGAATCGGAGAGTTTGCTTTAATTGCAGGGAGACTTCCCTATGTAACCAGGGACAAGGACCTAATAATGATAGGTCGGATAGGTCGGATAGCGGATACAACTGGACAGGCTCACATGGAAGAGTTTTGGAGACGAACTTCCAGTGGAATTAAAAGAGAAACAGTAGACCCCAGGGCACTAGATGAAATAAGTTCACTTTTTGGTCACCCAATTTCTACACGTAGAATGGAAAAATATTTCCCTGGGGCAAGTGCTTTATCTAATGAAACTATTATGCAAATACTTGGAGCCCCTACTGACTTTGAGGAAACACCTAGGCAGATAATGGAATCCCGTACCGGGCCAGTTTCTAAAATTATTAGAATAGTACAGATTGCACACCAATCAAAACAAAAAGGAAGGGAGCAAGATCGAGAACAACTGATGAGGGACAGGAAAAATAAGGAAGTGGCACTAGCGGAAACACTATTAATAGTGTTAAGTAATATAGCATCAGGAAACCAGGAGTACTTTGAATCAGCCTTATTTAATCAGCTAAAACAACTATTTGGGGTAAATATTGACCTGACAAATCTGGAGATAATTACAGAGGCACACGAGATAGCCTGCAGAATTTTGGGAATTCATTGTGATTTGGAAGATGAAGGAAAGTCAGGAATACTCCAAACGGATATTTCAGACGATGTTTACAGCTATAGTTTAGAAAACATGGGGAGCGAGTATGAATTATTTAGGATAGGTATTGTGGAGCAACTATTACGTAATAAAAATAATCTACAAGCCTTACAGGACCCAAATTTTTCAAATAGACACTTTGATCCGGTTAAGGCCGCTAGGAGCGTTTTATCTCTGCAACTTTACTTCGAACCTGAGACTACAGAGAGCAAGGCTGGTGTAGTTAGCGTGGCAGGTAGAACAAAGAGAGTCCGAAATACAGCTAAGCAGCTGGTCCGTAACACAGATCTTAGTGGTTCAGATTCGTCGTACACGGCACTTCTAGTTAAATTGGGAGAAAGAGACCAAACTGCTTTTATGCAAAGCCACTGGACAAACCCAAATGCGAATCATTTTGGTGTAGACCCTACTGACTGGTCAGAGGCGGAACGAATCGACTTTTTGAACGGAGGAAATTAATAATTAACCGAACCTATACTGATATTAAAAGGCGTCTTAAGGGCGCCTTTTTTGTTTATAAATGAAACTAAAACAAGATACAAACGAAAATCAAATAGAGTTTGAAAACCCAGCACAACAAGAGTGGAGAGACTGTCTTCTAGAGGCCGCTAATAGAGTGATGGAAGAAACAAGTATTCCTTTTGAACAGCCCTATATCAAACAAGAAGAGGTATTACTTATTAAACAGCTGTTTGGAGAAAACTACTTCACACCACAAAACTCTACCCCACAGGCAAAACCTGAAGAAGCGTCTAATATTTACTACTATGAGTACTTAGAAAAGCAATTTATACACGCAAACTTTGGATTTGAAGTTGACTACTATACTACTCCCCTATTACAGGATATTTACGATGGGGCACAAGACTTTCCTTGCCTTGTAACTACGGCAAGAACTGCCTTAAGGTACCAACAAAATTACGCAGTAGAACAGTTAGCAGAAATAGAAAAACAAATAGAAGACTTTAGAGCAGTTATTTACCCAGTATTACCCGCCATTGCAGCCTACAGAAGAGAAGTTTTATTTAACGTTGAGAAAACGACCAACTTACCCTTAGTAAATATTTGGGAGCAAGTTTCAAAATACAGGGATTTTTTAAAATTCAATCCAACACTTAAAAAACAAAGACAAGAATTAATTGTTGATCCCGAGACTTTGAAAAATTTTGACGAAGAGGAAGGGGTGGACCCAATACAAGAACTACTGGATTTATCGGGAATTAAAACTACTGAGGGGGCGGGTTTTAAACACCTGGGTAGAAAAGAAATCGCGGCTACCAGACAGCAAGACCTGTACTTAACTTTGTGCCAAAATACTAAACAGGCAAGAATATACCAAATGATTAGAGAAGTGAGAGGTATTTCAGGTAGAGTAAGATCCGAAGTACAACCTATTTTAGTAGAGAAATCTTCACAAGACACACTAGAAGCTGTAAAAGGTATTATTACAGCATCGGGACTAAACCACAGAACCTTTTTAATTTTATTGCAAACTTTAGAACATAAGTTAGACAAAGCGAATTTTTTGGGCACAACAACAAGAACTTTTTTAAGTTCGTTAGATAGACCATCTTTAGCAAAAGCAATAGAAGAACTTAGATGTTGCTCACAAGGACAATTACTTCAATACTTATCTAAAAAAGGGTTTGATGGATCCAACAAAGAGCATGCTACTGCCCAAAGAGTAGGTGGGATAGAAGCAGTAGAACTGGCACTACAAAATTTTGTGGGTGAAGAATTTTCTATACAGGATGTAGAAAACGCTCTACACAGCTGGTCTAAAGCAACCGTTTCTATAGAAACTCAGGAATTGCTGGCACAAACTTTAAGTTTGCTTTTACAGTTAAAGGGTAGTGAAAGAGAAGAGATTTATTCCAAAATCTTAAATGGTCAGCAGAACGGTTGGAAGTTGGAAGGATCTATCTACAAGCTAAAATTGAAAAATGAAGATAAAAAACCAGAAATTGCAATAACAGACGAAGATGTAATTTTAATGGGTGAACATCTTATAATATTGATACAACAGGCTATTCACCCCCATAACTTAGGGGATTTTGATTTTACGGCGGGCAGGCTAGAAAACATAAAAAGGTACTGTAGAGGTCAACGAACAAATCTTGTAAGACTAAGGCCAAGTATTATCCAGACTGTAGAAACATTAAAGGCAGACATTGATGCTAGAATAAAATTTTTATACTACTTAGTAGATACGGCTAATTTAGAGGGCAACGAGGACATTTTAGACTTAAAACAGGTCTTTTTAGAGTTTATAAGTTACGATAAAATTTTTGAGTACTTACAAATGCTAATGCCCTTCAAACCCGGTAGTACAGCCCACAGACAAGCTTTGGAAGAAATACAGGCACAAGAAGGTGTAGAAGTTGCTATAAAAAGATCTAAAATGATTAAAACTGGCGGGCCAAGTAAAAAACAAGAAACTAAAAAAGAGGTCTTTTACTACGACGAGGCTTATGCAAATAAATTTAATGCAGCATTATCCGCAGGTATGGAGGTTACCCCTAGAGTGATAGCACTGGATACTCTTACACAAGATTGGTTAATAAAATACATACCAAATGATCTTATGGGCTATGCTTTTGCAGAACTTTTGGATGTGTGTATAAAAAATACCCCAGGTGTAATAAGCCAAGATAAATACGGCAGTCATAGAGTTATTGCTAATAACAGTAGTTACGGCAAAATATTTGGAGCTTTTCGTGTTAAAGAATTAACCGACCACGTATTAAACATAACTCGGAGTACTGGAAGCCAATTAATAGTACTGGGCCCGGACTTTTTTAAGGAATATGTAAGTTGGTTAAATCAACAAAACAAATTGGCCCTTACACCAAAACATATGGAAGAGTTAGTAGACGGAATGTTGTGGTACTTTCAGAATGATCGTTAACAAAAACCTAGATACAGTATAAAATAGCTACACTGTGAAAATAATTAACAAAACAGTCAGCTACTTAAGAGAGGTTTACGCCGAAATGAAAAGAGTAGATTGGCCAAATAAACAAGCCGTTTACAACAGTACAAAGGTAGTTGTAGTAATAAGCTTGGTATTAGCGGGAATATTAGCTATAATAGACACCGGCTTAACAGAAGGATTAAGATATCTGCTAGGATTTACTAGCTAATATAAAAATTTTAAAATTAAATGGCTACCAAAAATAAAAGTGTTATAGATTTTGATACAAAAACAGACGACCGATTTAGGTGGTATGTTGTTCACTCCTACAGTGGATACGAAAATAAGGTAGCTTTAAGTCTTGAAGATCGTTTAAATGCCACAGGTTTAGTTGAATTTGTAAGTAAAATAATTGTTCCAGTACAAAAAAAGATAGTAGTAAGTGATGGGCAAAAAAAAGAAGTAGAAGAAAAAATATTTCCGGGGTATGTTTTAGTTAGAATGAATTTAAACGATGAGGTTTGGCACTTAATTAGGGGTACAGATCACGTAACCGGTTTTATTGGAACTGGAACTAATCCCCTACCATTACCCCAAAGCGAAGTAGATGCGATATTAAAGGTAATGAAAATGGATGCTCCTAAGTTTGAGGCTAAATTTAAAGTATCTGACAGTGTTAAAGTTTTAGAAGGACCTTTTAAAGAATTTTTAGGTAAAGTAGAAAGCATAAACGAAGATCAGGGTAAAGTTAAAGTTTTAATTAGTTCTTTTGGTAGAGAAGTTCCGGTAGAATTCGATATTAGTCAAATTTCACCTTTGTAAGGACACGAGTTTACGTCAATACTAGCTAATAAATAGCTAGTGCTAGCATAATTCGTTATTTTTTGTTAAATTATCGTCTGTACATGGCTAAAAAAATAATAAACGTTTTAAAATTAAATATACCAGCAGGAAAAGCTAACCCTTCTCCTCCAGTAGGACCGGCTTTAGGACAAGCAGGAATACCTATAATGGATTTTTGTAATGCTTTTAATGAGCAAACCAGAGAGCTTGGAGACGTTATTGCTCCTGCAGTTATTACTGTATACGAAGACAGAAGTTTTACTTTTATAATTAAAACTCCTCCTACTGCTAGTCTTATTTTAAAAGCTTTAAATCAAAAAAAAGGCAGTGGAGAACCAAATACTAAAAAAGTAGGTAAACTTACTAAAGATCAATTAAAAGAAATTGCAGAAGTTAAAATGCCCGACTTAAATGCACATGATATTGACCAAGCAATGAAGATTGTTGCTGGAACTGCAAGATCCATGGGTGTAGAAGTTGCTTAAGCAACAAGCTAATTTAACAAAGCATAACTAATTAAAACGAAAAATGAAAAGAGGAAAAAACTACAAAAAAGCAGCTAAAAGCCTGAAGCCGGGTAAATTATACTCGGTAACAGAAGCTATTGAACTAGTCAAAAAGGCTGAATATACTTCGTTTAAATCCACATTTGAAGCTAAAATAAATGTAGGTATTGATGTTGCAGATAATGAGCAAAACATAAGATTTACAACCTCTCTTCCCCACTCTACTGGCAGAAAGAAAATAGTACTAGCTTTTACAGACGCAGATCTCAGTAAACTTAAATTTAAATCTTTAGAAGTGGTTAAAGGAGATGACAAAGCTATAGAATCTGTAAACACTAACAAATTAGTTGCAGGTAAAGACTTTACAATGGTAGTTGCCGACCCAAGCTATATGCCAAAAATTGCAAAGATAGCTAGAGTATTAGGTCCAAAAGGTCTTATGCCCTCACCCAAAACTGAAACCGTAGGAGATGTTACCAAAATTTTACAAAACTTAGATGGTGGCCAAATAGAAGTTAGAAGTCAACCCAGCAATAAGGTAATTCATTTGGTTTTAGGAAAAACAGAAAATAAAGCAGAGGAGTTAGCAGAAAACCTTAACAAAGTAATAGACGAAATAAATAAACACAAACCTGCTAAAGTTAAAAAAGTTTTAATTGAGAGTGTTTATATTAAATCTACAATGAGTCCTGCAGTAAGGGTTCAGCTCTAGAATACAGGATTTAGGATTTCGAGGTAGAAATCGATCTAATTTCTAAAAACACCCCATAAGATAATTTGATGTATTTGGTAAAATATTAGATACTAGCTGCACTGCAATTTTTTAGCTTACCCACGCTAGCATAAGATTGACAAACATAGGTACTTGTTTATAATAAACCCTGTTCCTAAAGACAGAGAGCGTAAAAATAAGACTCTCCGAGGGAGAAGGCAAGCCAGGATCTGGGATTTAGAATCTAGGATTTAGGCTAATCAAACCCCCTCTTATTTAGAAACTCCAATCTGTAACAATAATTAATAATTTTTAGCTAGAATATGCCAAAAACAAAAGAACAAAAACAAAAAGATTTACTTGCTACAGAAGAAAATTTAAAAAACGCTAAATCAGTAGTTTTTACCGATAATTCCCAAATGGATGTTAACCGGGTAAACGAACTTAGAAGTAAATTAAAAGAATCTGGTGCGGAAATGGTAGTTACTAAAAACTCTTTATTAAAGAAAATTAATAAAGATATTGACCTAGAAGGACCCACTGCAGTTATATATGGTTTTGATGGAATAGTGGAACCTATAAAAGAACTATATAGTTTTATCAAACAATATCACTTACCCGTAGTAAAACTTGGTTTTTTAGATGGACAAGTTATAGGGGCACAAAAAGTAGAACAACTTTCTAAACTCCCCTCATTAGAAGAGCTTAGAGCCAAGCTTTTAGGAAGCATGATGTCTCCTATCTCGGGATTTGTAACTGTTAATAGAGAAGTTTATGGAAGCTTTACCAGGGTTTTGAATGCTATTAGAGAAGGCAAGGAATAATTATAAAGTTAAGTAACAAGAGACAAGAAACAAGATACAAATCTTAAAATTCTATTCTCTGTAACCAACCTTAGGAGGTGAATTTATTATGGCAGACGAAAAATCAGTAGTAGAAGAAAAAGCAACTGTGGAATTATCCGCAAATGCTAAAAAAGTAATGGAAATGGTAGAAAAAATGACCGTTTTAGAATTAGCAGATTTAGTAAAAGCTATGGAAGAAAAATTTGGTGTTAGCGCATCAGCACCTGTAGCAATGGTAGGAGCAGCCCCTGCAGAAGGAGGAGCAGCTGAAGAAGAAAAAAGTAGTTACGACGTAGAGCTTACAGAAGCTGGTGGTAACAAAATTGCAGTTATTAAGGCAGTAAGAGAATTAGATAGTTCATTAGGTCTATTAGACGCAAAGAACTTAGTAGAAGCAGCCCCTAAAGTAATATTAGAAGGAGCTAAAAAAGAAGCAGCAGAAGCAGCAAAAGCTAAATTAGAAGAAGCTGGAGCTAAAGTAACACTTAAATAGTTTACTCTTTCCTCGGGGGACTATCCCCCGAGGAAAATTTGCATAATAAAATACCCACATTTGGTTTAACCCCCTTTTACTATTAGTTAAGCAATCCCCTAGCGAAAGTTAAATTAGACTATAGATTAAATTATTTTGCTGTGTTATTATGTTTTTCGTTAATCTATGTTTATTAGATAAAGACAAAATCCTGTTACAAAAGCTTATAACAAGATTTCATTTTATATCGACCCCATAGTATTGACAAGTACGCTGACTTATGCTATAGTATTTACATAAGAATTGCTAAACAGCATTGCTTTGGAACATTAAAAGTTAAGAGTTTTAAACCCACCTCACCCCCGTAACGAGTGGTTGGGCAGGACACTTGTTGCCGAGGTGGGTTTTAAGCTCTTAATGTTAAAAGAAAGAATCGATTTTAGGTTTTAATTAGCACTTAATATTGTGCAAACACTCCCCTACTTTATTCTCCAATCTAAGTTATTTTAAGTATTAAATTACTGGTAACACTAGCGTAATGATCACACGATTATTTTTTATTTAATCATTGACGCAACCTTACCCTTAAATTTTTACACTCATTTATTGAAGTTATAATTATTGGTAGTAAATAAAGTACGGAACTGTATGCACATAAAACACAGTGATTTTATGAACTGAGGCTGCTTGGGTGCAAATCCACAATAGAGTTGCTGAGATTCGAAGCTTAGTCGACTGGGTGCATGAAGGAGAATATAAACAGAACGAAATTAAAAGGGAGTTTTAGAATTCTCTAGTAGTTATTTAAAACTAACCCTTAAACCTAGCCAAAGAATTTGACCAGGTTAAGGATTGATTCATTCAAGTAACCTACTTAAAGCTTACTTTCGACCTGAGAAATTAAATTTTCAAGGCCATTTGCTTTTAGGTTGTTTATCATTACTTCTTTAGATACAACTTTTAACCCACTAACTTCTTTAGTATTGTTTAAAGCCCCACCTTTTGTAAGTAATAAACCTATGTTAGCGTCACTTTTACTACTTTCTTTAAGCTGTAAGTTATCTTTCCAAAAATCCAAATCAGATTCTTCTATATAGAAGTGAATGACAGAAAAAGGATCTAAAGGAAAGTATAGCGACAAACCAGCGTTCATTGTAAAAGCATAGTTTTTGCCATTATCTTCAGAAGTTGTTTTTACCATTCTAGCGATAGCCCTTAACTGATTATAAGGACAGTAGAAATAAACAACATTATTCTCATCTACGCTAGGTATAGTAATTTTTTCTTCAACCTCTTCTTCATCCGCAAAACCACCTAAACCACCTGTATAAGATTTGGTTTGGTCAGCACTAGAAGTGTCTGCATTATTTTGGGGGGCGCTATTAGGTGATGAGTTTTCTACTACAGCTGTATCATCCTCGGAGTCACTCTCCAGAGAGGCCAACAGCTCTTCTAACTCAGCGTCTAAATCGTCTGCTTCTTCCTCAACAGGAGCTGCAGGAGTATTAGCGACATTGTTATCCATTTGGGGGCTTACAGAAGGTGAAGATGCAAAGGGACTAGCGTTCTGGTTTTGCACCGGTGCGCTATAAGGGTTAACCTGGGCTACAGGCTGTTGTCCTTGTGATTCGTTAAAAGGTGTCTGCTGTCCGTTATATTGATTATTTGGCATCCCAGAAGCATTGTTTTGACCCTGACCTGAGTTTTGATTCTGGTTCTGGTATTGGTTCTGGTTCTGGTTTTGTGAATAACCAGTATCTACATAAACTCTGTCAGCATTATTTTGATAAGACTGAATAGGAACATTTTGCCCTAAACCACCTGAGCCATTAGAGTACAAAAAAGACTCCACTTGCTGTTTAGTAAACCGATGTCTTCCACTTGGAAGCTGTACTGATTGGATTTTACCCGAATCCATGTAACGATAGAGTGTTCTTAAAGACACTCCAAGAATCTCTGAGACCTCAGTTGACTTATAAAAACGGTCATTTAGTTCCATGTGACCCTTTCCTAGGCAGTATTATCACCCATAAAAGCTTTTTTAAAAGTCTTATGACTTAAATTTCACTAATGTGACAGAGTCTCTCGGGCAAGAAGGCAGACTCTAAAAATTGCTTTGCTAATTGGATGAAGATTAGCCAATAAAATTATTAATTATTACCTAATTAGGGTCATTCTTTACCCCAATTAGCTAACAAATAATGCCGTTTGTTAAGAAGTTTTTTTAACCTAAACAGGACTACTTAAAGAATAATACAGTGAGTTTATATGTCAATTACAAAGTAGGGTAAAAAACGACACAACGTCGTAAAAGCTTTAATTGCGGGAATAATTTACAAAAACTAAAAAAGGAAATACAAAAACCGACGTTAAAATTTTTTTAATGCGTTTAGGATTTTGAATTAATCTAGACAACCAGCTTAAACCATACTGGCTTAAAGATTCACTGTTGCTCTTATTGGAGGTTAGAACATCAAATGTACCGCCTATACCTATAGCGACGTTGGGTTTAACTAAATTTAAACTATTTAAAATAACTTTTTCTTGAGTAAATTCACCCAAGCCACACAGTAGTAAAGCAAAGTGACCTACTTTATTAAGTGAAATTTTTTGATCTAAAGTAAATTCTAGAATTATAAATTTAAGTTTTGGGTAATTATTTTTTAAATAACTGTGTACTGTTTTTGCAGAGGTTAAACCGCCCTTTCTTAAAACTAACAATACTTTTTTATTACTCCGCTCGCATATTTGCAAAGCATTTTGGGTAAGATCTACCCCTGTAATTTTATTTGTAAGAACAGTAAAAGGTGCTTTTAAAAATGTATGCTTTATTCCTAAGTTTAAACCTGTGCCAAGTCTTCCAAAAATATTCTTATTTTTTATTTTGCTAAGATACTCCCCTGCCAATTGTATACCTATGCCATCTGGTACATTCAGGCTAGTCTTATGACTTAGTATTTCTAGAAATTCTGCATTTTTTTGAGCTTTAACTAAAAAAGAAGGATTTATAGTTGCTATAAATAAGGGACTACTACTCTTAAGTAATTCTTTTTTTACTAAATCTAAAACGTCTTTTTTTGGTATAGTAGAAGTAGGGATATTTAGAATATTTAAATTATCGTAAAATTTCATTTTATTACCATAGACTAATATTAATTACATTATAATGTATCTATAGCAGTAGACATAACCATAATTTAAACGCACTTACAATAACAATTACCTAATTAGATAAAAACCATGATTAAAACTCAAGTATTTGATTTTAGTAAAATTAACCTAGCAAATCTGCTAAATCCTAGCATTGCCATAGACCTAGGCACAGCAAACAGCGTTATTTGTGATAAAAAAGGAGAAATTTTATTAAACGAACCTACCGTTTTAGCTGTAGTAGAAGACACTGAAGAGGTTTTAGCGATAGGCAAAGAGGCCTACAATATGATAGGCAAAACACCTCAAAATCTAATTGCAGTACGCCCTTTGATGGACGGTTCAATTGCAAATTTTACGCTTACTGAACAAATGCTTCATTATTTTATAAATAAATCACTAGGACGCGTCAGGTTAATTAAACCCGATATTACTATTGCTGTCCCGGCTGGTTCTAGTTCTGTAGAGTACCGTGCAGTTGTGGACGCGCTCGAAAGTGCTGGTGTGAAAAATTCTTACTTAATACCAGAACCTCTGGCCGCAGCAATTGGTGCAGAACTTCCCATTTTTAACCCAACCGGAAACATGATTGTAAATAGTGGGGGTGGTACAACAGAAGTTGCAGTGGTGTCTTTGGGAGGTATGGTAAGTTATAAAAGTGTAAGGACTGCAGGAAACAAAATAGATCTAGCGATAATTAATTACGTAAGAAAAAAACATGGTTTAGTAATTGGAGAGCAAACAGCGGAACGTATAAAAATAAAGATTGGTTCTGCTGTAAAAGTATTAGAAAATGTGCAGCAGAAAGTTGAAATTAGAGGGAGAAACAGCGCTTCCGGAATGCCAAAAAATATTATTTTAACCACTAATGAGGTGGTAGAAGCTATTCAAGCACCCCTAAAAGAAATAATAAAGGGAATTCAGGCAGTCTTGGAAAACACTTCTCCGGAGTTAAGCAGCGATATTTTAGATAAAGGTATGGTACTAAGTGGTGGTACAGCTCTTTTAAGCGGTTTAGATGACTACATTACAGAACAAACTAATATACCTGCAGTAAGAGCAGAGGACCCTTTGTATTGCGTAATTAGGGGCCTGTCCAGTGTTATGAATAATGTAGGGTACTTTGAAAGAAGTTTGATAAAGTGAAGAGAGTTAAATTTCTCCCACCTAACTTGGTATTGATTTCCCTATTCTTTCTTAATAGACACTAAATAATGACCACTCGATTTCAACTACCTTATGCTAATAGTATATAGGTTTTCAGGAGTATCTGACTTAAATTTTGATAATATAACAATCCTATCTCCACCAGGAGTTGGATAAGCCTTATCCCCTATAATAGAACCATTAAATACCTCTACAAAATTAGATCCATCAATTCTTACAAAACTCACGCTGTCACCTTTGACTAGGAGCAAGTGTTCACTATCGCTAAACCAGAATATCTTTGGAAGATCTACTGAATTTACAATTAAAGGCTCGTTATATCTACTTTCACCTATGGGCAAGGGAGTTTTAAAATCATAGACTTTTACAACAGTTTTGTTGTCATCAGTATTTTGAAGATAGTAAAATTTTTCACCATCCGGGGACCAAGTGGAGTTTCCCGTGATGGCAATATCCGTAAGTTCAGCAGGTACTTCTAAGGATATTATTCTGGATCTTTTGTTTTTAAGTTCTGTCTCTTTCCAGGCTGTAAAAACATCTTGTGGGTTAGTGTAAGTTACAGGAGCTTGTAAGGCAGGCTTAGATAAATCTACTAACATGTAAAAATTATCGGTAAATTTAAGCATAATTTTTTGGTCATCAGGAGACCAGACTATGTCCGTAGCATCGGAAAAACTGTAATTTGGCTGATCTACAGCCACTAACTTTTTGTTGGTTTGAAATATATTAACTGGACGGTTAGAAAGCTGTAAAACCCAGAGTCCTGATTTTTCCTCTCCTTTAGAAGTATACGCTATGTGTTCACCGTTATTTGAAAGCTGGAATTTTAACACCCCCCCATTTGTTAACGGGTTTAATCCCCCGCCTTTTAGCACTAGGGTAGCAGTAATGTCTGTTACTAAGTCTTCGAATACCTCAATATCCTTCTTCCAAGGCTCGTATCCAGCTTTTTCTACCTGCAACAAGTATTTTCCCGGGGTAAGGGAACTTAAAGTTGTATTTGTTACATCCTTTAACTCACCATTCAGCAATATTTTTGCGGTATCAGGAATAGAGCGTACAGCCAATATTCCTGTTTTCTTTACCTCTATAGAAATAGTTTCTTCGGACTCAGGATTTACAATAAAACGGTACCCCTTAGCATAAAACATACTCAGGGTAGTAAGCAAACTGACTGTAGTTAAAGTAAGTATTATAGGAAGGACCTTGCGTTGAAAACCTTTCATATCTTTAAGTATATATTAGCTAATAATCAGTGACTAGTTGTAAATAAAATCTTCTTTATTTAAATTGTTATCAGTGTGGCGCCCACGGCAGGACTTGAACCTGCGACACCAGGTTTAGGAAACCTGTGCTCTATCCCCTGAGCTACGCGGGCATAAACCTGCTTATTTTACCCCAATTAAGCCAAATGGTCGATATTAAACAATTTGAAAAGGTGTTTAATTTACTTGCTAGTTACTAGAACAGCTCGAACTATTAGTCGGTTTAGCGTAGTACCCGGTGGATCACAGGTTTGTAGCGTTAAAACTGATTTAGAATTATATAGGGTTTCGTAGGGTGATGTATCAAAACCACTAACAATATTTTTATCCAAAACCTCGTAGTTATAAACAGAATTATTATAAATTAAGTTGATTTTATCTCCGTTTTCCAGTCTCCGTAGCTGATTAAATACAGTGGCATAGGGACCCATTTTCCAAAACTCAATACTTGAATGAGCAAACAAATAAACGTTTCCAGTTTCTCCTGGCAGGCTTTTACCTTTAGCGTGGGCCACACCCTTTTTTAAAGCCTCAAAATACTCGCTTTCCTCAGTCACGCTTACATTTTTAATCACAGGGGAATTGACTCCAATTTTTTCTATAATAATTGAAAAGTCATTGTTGACTGGAACTAAAGGGACTAATTGCCTTTTTATTAAACCTCCAAAAGAAGACACGGGGGTTGAGGACGCGACTTCCTGCTTATCTTTAAAGTAGTACTTTACCCCACTAACCTTGTCTTTATAAAAATTTACTTCACTAATTATTGTACTGCCAAACCCCAGTACTATCATTGTAATACCGCCAATTATAAGCAGGTAGGACAGAAAAAACTGATGGAAAAGTTTATTTTTTATTATTGTCCCCATTAACTAAATTAAAGGCAAATTAGAAAATCATTATCAGGTACCCCAAGCCTACCCCAGCCCCAATAATTGCCAATGTTATTAAAACATTAAAAGCTATACCTAAACTAATAGATTTACCGGCTAAAGGATTTCTACCTATGGCCTCTACACCAGTTCTAGCAATTTTACCAAAGGTGCTTATGCCCAAAATAACACTGCCTAATAAAACAATTCCGGCCATTAAATACCTCAGAACTTGGGTGGGAGAGTCGTAACTAGCAATCTCACTTAAAACCAAAACGTCGGTAACACTTCTTTGCAGCTTTTGAGTTACAGAATCATTTGAAGAATAGGCATACTGTCTATTCAAATCAACACTAATAATACCTACTTTACCGCTACCCTCCTCAGAATAACTTTCGTTTGCAATACCTATTGCAAAGCCAGACCTGACCAACTTTGCACCAATTCCGGGAGTTTCAGAAGTAGTTATAACGTCTCCAGCATTTATTTTTCCATTTACGGTACTAACCTTAACCTGGGCCTGACCAATACCTAAAATAGCTACCTTCCCTTCAGTGTCGTTTGAACTTATTGCTAAGGCAGGTTTATTTACAACTACACCAATTACACCGGGATCGTAGAATATCCTACTTTTATCATACTTATTTTCATAAAGCGAAATAATATCTCCAGGCTCAACATCTGAAATACCTATATACCTGGCAACACCTAGACCTTGTTCTTGGGCGAGTACTTTAGGAATAAAAAGAGTAGTAATAGAAGTGAGTACAAAAACTAGAAAAGATATAAAGAAAACTGTTTTTGATGAATTCATTTTATTAAAAACCTAAAAATGTTTTTCTACAATAACCAACAGGTCCAGTATCATATTTTACAATGTAATCACACTTTCCTATGGAACAGCTATAGTTATTAAATTGACCACAGTAATCTTTTAACATTGGTTTTGTATACCATTTAAAAAAGAACAGCCCACCCAGTAAAAAAACCAAGGTTGCTCCTGTAGCGATTGCATATATTTTTATATCGGCAGAATTCATACTTTAAGTATAGCAATATCAATAACAATTGTCTTTTGAATTAACATTAAACCAGAACCAGGATAAAAGGTTTTATAAAATCTTTATAACTATGTATAAAAAATAGGATTCATGAGAAAATGATTTTATAAATTTCTTGCCTGTATGGATACACTAAACATAATTCTTAGCCTATTTAACTTTGCGCTGCTAATACTTTTTTTAATCTACTGGTTAGTTGTTCAAAATAAGGTTTTTAATAAAGATAAAGACATAAAAAAAGTTAGAAATAAGGTAGATAAAATATTAGAAAAAGCTTACGAAAAACACGACGAAATAATAGCTAATGCAAAAAAAGTTTCTAAAAAATTACAAGAACAAACCGATGCCAACTTTAAAAAAACAGTTACCCAAATAAGTGTTGAAAATGAGAAGTACTACAAAAAAGCCACACAAGAATTAAGCGACTCTGTAAAAAAATTCACTCAAAAACTAGAGCAGAATGGGGATCTTAAGTTAGAGGAATACGGCGAAAAAATTAATACCCAAATGGCAAAAAACGTAAGTACAGTTCAAGAGCAGATCAACAATATTATAAAATCCTTTACTAGTGAGCTAGAGGATTTTAAATTAAGCGAAAAAGAAAGAGTCAAGGGTAATATTTCAGAGAGAATTGAAAATATAATAAGGGAACTGCTGCCAGCTAATATAACAGTAGAAGATCACGAAACACTAGTAGAACAGGCCATTATCAAAGCTGAAAAAGAAGGGCTATTTAAATAGATTATGTTACCCAACATTCTAACTACAGAAGACACTGTAAGGATTAAAAATAAATTATCTGCCTTGAATAGATCTATCTTTGACATTGGAAATGATGTAGATAAAACACTGGATAGTATTTTTTCTCACGAGGAGAAAGCGGGGTTTAAAGATTTTTTTTCTGAGCAAAATTTAAAAATTACAAGCACAGAAAATATTAAATTGGGAATAGCGAAATTATTAGAAGAAATCGAAAACACCCCCACAGCTGTATTAACATTAGCCTATGTCCCTTCAACACACTCGGTTAGAAGAATAAGCAGTTTCATTGCGGAAAGAACTAACCAACCCACAATTTTAGAAATAAATACAAATCCAAAAATATTAGGTGGGGCTCTCATAGAATATCAAGGCAAATTTGCGGACTACTCTCTTAGCGCAGCTAAAAAATAACCTATGGCCGACTACAATTACCAGCAAACACTCCACAAAATAAAAGAGTACGGGGTCGTAGAAGAAGTTAACCCACCTATTATCATTTGTTCAGGTCTTCCCGGAGCAATGACCGGAGAAATAGTAGTCTTTGAAAATGAAGAAGTTGGCCAAGTAATGTCTTTACTTAGGGATAAAGTTGAGATAATAATTTTCACTCAAAACGACATACAACCTGGAATCCAGGTAACAAGAACCGGTGAAAAGTTGCAAGTTCCTGTAGGCAAAGAGTACCTTGGCCACACCATTGACCCTTTGGGAAATTATTTATTTACTGCAAAAGGTACAAAAGTCCCATCCACAAAAAGAGGCATAGAAGTGCAGCCTTTAAAATTAATGCAGCGTCGTAGAATTACTAGACAACTAATTACTGGTGTAACTTTAATAGACACAATATTACCACTGGGTAAAGGCCAAAGAGAATTAATTGTTGGGGACAGAAAAACAGGAAAGACCAGCGCAGTTTTAACTACACTCAAGTCACAGCATAACTTAGGGGATATCATTATATATGCAATAATAGGTAAGAAAAAAGAGGAAATTAAAAGGGTAGTAAATTATTTGAAGACTAATAAATTAGACAACAACACTGTTGTAGTGGCATCAAGTTCTCAGGACTCCCCAAGTCTAATTGAATTAACGCCCTATTCAGCAATGTCTTTGGCAGAGTACTTTAGAGAACAAGGAAATGACGTTGTAGTTATTTTTGATGATCTAAGTACACATGCAAAATTCTACCGAGAAATTTCCTTGATAGCAAAAAGGTTTCCAGGTAGGGAAAGCTTTCCAGGAGATATTTTTTACAAACATGCAAAGCTTTTAGAACGGGGAGGGCATTTTGTAACTAAGGGAGATAAAGAAAACTCTATAACCTGCCTACCTCTTGCAGAAACTATTCAAGGAAATTTAACCGATTTTATAGTTTCAAACCTTATCAGTATTACTGATGGACACATATTGTTTGATAGTGAAACTTTCAACAAGGGTAGAAGACCTGCTGTAAATATATTTTTATCAGTCACTCGTGTAGGAAAACAAACTCAAAGCAGGCTCTCCCGGTCTATAAATCAGGAAATAATGTCTTTTTTAATCAGGTACGAGAAAGCTTTAGAATTTTCACACTTTGGAGCTGAACTCTCAGAAGAGGTGAAAAAAACAATAGCTAAAGGAAATAAAATATATAGTTTATTTGAGCAAAGTTATCAAGAAGTTATTCCCTTAGAGATACAAGAGATAGGAGTTGGATTAGTATGGTCAGGTTTGTTCGACGAAGTAACAACCGGTGAAGTCGATGATAAAAGAAGAGTGTTAGTTACAAAATATGAAGAAAAAGAATTTAAAAACCTTGTACAAAAAGCTTTAACGGTAGAAACGCTTAAGGAACTAACAAATAACATACTCGCGGAAAAAGACACCTTTACTAAAATGCTGGGTTTAAAAGGGGCGGGCATTCCTAAGGTAACTGAAGAAGTTGTTGGTAATAAAGTAGAATCGCTGGATAAAACATAAAATGAACTCACTAAAACAAATACACCAAGATATTGCCCTTACTCAGACTATGAAATCCGTGGTGCAAACGTACGAAGAATTGGCCGTTTTAGAAATGCAAAAGATAAGAGACGGGGTTTTAACTACAAGGGACTTTCTAAAAAGAATTTTAGAAGTTTACGCAGAAGTAAGATTCTCATATAAAGATGTTATAGACCAATTGATAGAAAAAAATAAGGGATCCGGAAAAATAACTTTTTCTACTTTAAATAAAAATGGAAAAAAAGTCACAGTTTTAATGACATCCAATTTTGGACTAAGTGGGGATATTTCGCAGAAAGTTTTTAGAGAATTTATAGATAAAGTTAATTATGGAAATTCGGATATCATAATTATAGGAAGAAGAGGTAAGATTTTATATGACAGCTACGGCATTAAAAAAAGTTATAGTTACTACGACCTGCCGGAAAAGGGTGAAGGCATGAGCAGCATAAAAGATATTATCTCAGAGATTGTTAACTACGCAGATGTCGATGTTTTTCATGGAAAACTTCTTAACGTGGTTAACCAAGAAGGAGTGGTGTCTGATATAACAGCACAACTTTTGCAGCAAAGTTTAGAGACAGAAAAAAGAAACAAATATGTTTTTGAGCCTTCACTAAGAGAAGTACTTAGATTTTTTGAAGTTCAAATTTTTGCTTCGCTTTTTAAACAAACTGTTTCGGAAACCAACTTAGCTAGTTTAGGATCTAGAATTAACGCTATGGAAACGGCCTCTAAAAACACCGAAGATAGGATGAAGAATCTACTTGGACTAAATAGGAGTGTGGGTAAATCTTTGGAAAATAAAAAACAATTGCAAAGACTCTCCGGAATGAGTCTCTGGAACTAAATTATGGAATCAAAAGGTAAGGTCATATCAATAAAAGGACAAATTGTAGAGATAATGTTTGATGGTGAAAAGCCCAATATACACGATTTACTTGAAGTTGAGGCTGATAGAACAATAAAGTTGGAAGTATATAGATCCTCATCGAACGACACCTTCTACTGCCTACTACTAACAGAATCAAAAGACATGAGTAGAAACTCTGTTGTAATAAACACCGAAAAAACGCTAAAAGTAGCAGCCACGGAAAATGTTTTAGGTAGGGTGATAGATGTTTTTGGAAACACCCACGACAGCAATATAGAAATTAAGACAGACGAGTATAAGGAAATTTTTAAATCAAATTTAGATAAGGATATCGTACAGGTCCCTAATACAATACTTGAGACAGGAATTAAGGCTATAGATTTTTTTGCACCTTTTTTTAAAGGGGGAAAAGCAGGTCTTTTCGGAGGAGCTGGTGTTGGAAAAACGGTACTTTTAACAGAGTTAATTAACAACATTGTTGTTGGGGGAAAAGACAAAAATAGTTCGGACACAGTTTCTGTTTTTGCCGCTGTTGGAGAAAGATCTAGGGAAGCACAGGAGCTGTATGAAAATTTAAAGTCTGCAGAGGTTCTTTCTAAAACAGCTATGTTACTGGGTCAAATGGGAGAAAACCCTGCAGTAAGATTTAGAACGGCTTATGCTGCAGCGGCTATTTCGGAATACTTTAGAGATATAAAAGAAAAAAACGTTTTGTTTTTTATGGATAATATGTATAGGTTTGCTCAAGCAGGTAACGAGCTCTCTACACTTATGAATGTGATTCCCTCAGAGGATGGTTACCAACCCACACTAACATCAGAAATGGGAGCTGTGCATGAAAGGCTCTACTCTACGGAAAAAGCAATTATAACGAGTGTCGAGGCAATTTTTGTTCCTTCAGACGACTTAACAGATTATGGAGTTCGATCTATTTTTCCTTATTTAGATACCAACCTAGTGCTTTCAAGAGATATTTATCAACAGGGTAGGTTGCCCGCAATCGATCTGTTAGGGTCAAATTCTGCAGCTTTGAATATTGAATTTGCAGGAGAGGATCATTATAAAACCTACATTGAAGCTAAATCTCTTTTGGAAAAGTCAGCGACCCTTGAAAGAATTGTGTCTTTAATAGGAGAGTCAGAGTTGTCGTATGAAAACGCAAAAGTATATAAAAAGTCAAAAATATTACAAAACTACATGACACAATACTTTTTTGTTGTGGCGGCACAAACTGGAAAAAGCGGGGTTAAAGTACCCCTGGAACAAACTGTTAAAGATGTAAAATCAATTTTAGAGGGTAAATTTGATAGTTACGATCCAGAGGAATTCTTGTTTATAGGAAGCCTGGAAGATGTAACTAAAAAAACCGAGGAGGCAACAGGAACAACAGATATAGGATTAAGAGCTCAATTCGAAGCTAAAAAAGCCAGGGAGGCTGCTGATAAGACAAAAGTAGTTCTGGACAATAATCCGGAAGAAGAGAAAAAAGAAAGTAAATTTAAAAACTTTTTTAAAAAAGAACCTAAGGAAAAATAAAAATTGTAGTGAATCATGGCCCAAAATAAAAAGCAATTTTACGTTAAAATCACTAATCCAGAAGGCCTTGTATACGGCGGCAATGCTGTTTCGGTGTCCTCAACCAATGTTACAGGTCCCTTTGACGTGCTTTATATGCATACAAACTTTATAACAATTATTAAGGATAAACTTACCCTCAGAACCCCCGAGGGTAGCATAAAAGAGTACACTTTAGATACAGGTATATTACGAGCGGTTGAAAACATGATAGACGTCTACTTGGGAATCGAAGTATATTAGTGAGCAAGTGCACCAGTTCTTTATAAGTAACTACTTCTTTTATCGTCTTTTTCTACTTTTTGTTCTACCTTTTGCTGAGGTACAGTATCTGATATTGCCTCTAATATACTTTTAAATCTTTCAGAAGAATCTCTAAGTGACCTCGATACCTTACTTGCAGTTATAGGACTAACACTAAGTTCTTGATTAACCCTTGCGTAGCTGTGGCCATTGTATAACCTTTTGAATACCTCTAATCTTTTTATAAAACTATCCAGCTCTGTTTGACTTAAAAAATCTATAAAAAAATCTGGTAAAAGATCTTTTTCGTCAGTGTATTTAATGACGTCAATAAATTTTTTAAAAAAATCTTTTCGCTCTTGGTCGGATAACACTACTTTACTCATATAGTAAATATAGAGTTAGAACAGTATACAGTCAATAGCTAATACAGAACTGAGGTAAAACAATATATATTTATATAGTATAACTACTTGGGTTCTTTTTCATCTTCTGCATATACAACAGTGTAGTCACATCTACCATACTTAAATAATTCGTCTTTACTAAAAAACCTAGGCACTTCTTGTTTAGCATGTGCAGAACTTTCACTAGCGTGAACTACATTAGATCCAATACTCATCGCAAAGTCCCCTCTAATAGTCCCTGCTGTAGCTTCTCGAGATTTAGTTACTCCAACTATTAAACGCACAGCGGAGCAAGCTTCTAATCCCTCTAGAGCCAAGGCTATAACAGGAGAGCTCATCATAAAACTCTTTATTCCTTCAAAAAAGGGCTTGTCAGCATGGTGAGAGTAATGCTCTCTTAATAAGGCATCGTCTAAGGACATCATTTTTAACCCCACAATCTTAAGACCCTTCTGCTCAAACCTTTCAATTATTTTACCTATAATTCCTCTTTGTACAGCGTCGGGTTTTATTAACACCAATGTTTGTTCGTGCATATTATTTTTTAATTTATAACTAGAAACATTCTATCGCAACATTTAAATGTAGCAACTACTCAATTTCAAACTGAGTCACTGAGTAGGAATTATCTGTATAGTAGTATAACAGTGAAAAACTAGGTCTTTGTATATTACGTTGTTCAGTAATAGCACCAATAGTATAGTAGTTTATATTATTACTTTCGTAGTGATTTTGAAAATGAGTATCTGCAGAAATTGCCATTTTAACATTAGAATTTTCAAGTAGAGATTTTACAAACAGACCTTGTTCTAAAACACCACCATCGTAAATACCCATATACTGATCACTTATAGAATTAAATATGGGCTGAGAACTTATTACAACATCGGAGTTTGATATATTAGTAGAAAAATCAGCCAAATCGAAATCTGAAACCTTTAAATAGTTGTAAGGGTTAGAAAAACAGATGATTTTATAATCGGCTACAAGCTGTGAGGTGCATAACTTATCGGAAAATACCTCCATAAAAGGAGAATCCTCTAATTTAACCTCTAAGCCATTTTTAATAATGTCGCGGTCTCCTGGTATGACTAAATAGTCTAACCCAGAATTATCTAAAAGGGTTCGGGATTTTTTTAAATTACTTAACCCTCCATAATCAGACAAATCTCCAAGGTGTAAAACTTTGTCCACATTTAATTTTTCTACTTCAACTAAGGCCTTTTGTAAAAGTTGATAGTCTAAATGGGAGTCTGCCAATAGGGCAATAGAATACACTACTTCTTTTTTAGGAGGGATCGCGATATATTTGCTGTTCGTTTTTAAAAGACCAGTTAACCAAACAAAGAGTGTAGACACGATAAACATTGAAATGGTTAAAAGCAGTAAACCTTTTTTTTGCATAAATACATTATAGAGTATCTAAAACTTAAAGGTGTAAGCTGTTTGAAGAGGTAAGGAATAATAATTCAGTAAAGTAGAAATCTATAAGATAGTACTTACTCACCTACATTTTTTCTGGGGCGGATATACCTAACAGACTTAACCCTGTTTTAATAACCTCTTTAGTGGCAGAAGTAAGAACTAACTTACTGTACTCATTTTTACTACCTATTATTTTTGTGTTTGCGTAGTAAGAGTTAAATGTTTGACACAGGTCGAATAAATAATGGCATATGTAATGAGGTGCCAGTTCTTTGGTTGCCATATTTACCTGCTCTGTAAACCCAAAAAGTGTTCGGGCAATAATAATATCTTCCGAGTCTAAACTAATATCTTTGTTTTTATTTAATTTAAAACGAGCCTTATCTAAGACAGAAAAGCATCTAGCGTGGGTATACTGAACATAAGGCCCGCTAAAACCTGTAAAGCTTACTGTTTTTGCTAAATCAAAGGCGATGTCCTTTACAGGCTCGTTCGAAATCATTGACCATTTCAAAGCCCCAAGAGCAATGTCGTGTACAGTATTTTCTATATCCTCAAGCCCAGATTCCTTACCAATAGAAGATTTTTCCATTATATTTTTAATCTCTGATTTAACTAAAGTGAGCATATCATCGGCATATACAACAGTGCCGTCCCTAGAACTCATCTTTCCCCCAGGTACACGGACCATGCCATAAGAATAATGAATAAACTTGCTGCCCGACCCTAAACCTAATAGCTGGGAAACAGCAAACAGCTGTTTAAAATAAAGATTTTGGTCACTACCTACTACCCAGATTAGAAGATCCGATTTTAATTGGGTCCTTTGCCGGGTAAGCTCTACATCAAATGTCATATAAATACCTGTTCCGTCGCTTCTTACAAGTATTTTGTTGGGTAACGAAAAATCACTTAAATCGGCCTCAATAGCACCACCTTTGACTTTTTCGAACAACCCTTTTTTTACTCCTTCAAGAATAGTTTCTTTTCCCGAACCGTAGATATTAGACTCATAACTTATGTATCTAGCATCAAAGCGGAATTCAAAGTCTTTAGCACTTTCTTCGTAACCGGTATAAAAGTAATTATTAACAAAACTCCAAAGCTCTCTCACTAAATCGTGCATTGGGTCGTTCTTGTTCTCCCACGCAAGTAACATTTGTTGCCAATCCTCCTCTACTTTCTTATTCTTATCAACAAATTCATTGGCAAGTACATAAAAATGCCCAATAAAATGGTCGGGTTTATTGAGACGACCCTCCGCCATAATACTAGGAGTCAACCAATCTTTTCTACCTGCAGACCAAATTTTTATAATATTTTTCCAGTCAGAGCTAGCAGTCACACCTGCTTTGGTACACCCCAATAAAAGATAACCCCACATAGACTTGGTTATGTGTAGACCTCTGTTGTTGTAAACAATAGCCTTTTTTACTAAATAACCACTTTTAGATAAAATATTAATTAAACTAATTGCTAATGCTGAATTACGTATATGTCCTATGTGGAGAGGTTTATTGGTGTTTGGAGAAACATACTCTATGACTGCGTTTTTCCCTACGTTTGTCATCTCCACTTTATGAGCACTACTTAATGAATCCTCTAAAAATTGGTTATTTAAATAAAAATTAACAAAGCCGGGTTTTGCAATTTTAGTAGAAAAGTTTTCATTTTTTGCAAACAAATTAGCTAAGACCTCAGCTAAATATAAGGGGCCTTTAGAGGTTATTTTTTGGTGTTTAAGAGCGGCATTGGTATAAAAATCCCCATCCTCAGGTTTTGCAGCGGGTAAAACGTCAAAGTCTGGATTTTCTATGTCAAACTCCGAAATTAGATATTCACTTATAGTTTCTTTAACTTCATTCAAAAGCATTGTAAGCTAAGTATAAAGCAAAACATCACATTAGTTAAAGGTATCTTTATCCAGGAGACACAACCCCAGGTTATTTAGTTTTTCCTGGGTATTGTTAAAGAGATAAAAAAAGTACCTCATGCATAAATCTCCATCTTTATTAGATCTGCAAACCAGGAATCCTGTTTGTTTATAATAACCCTCTACAATACCTGCAAGGTTGACCCTAGCTATTTTTACAAACGGACAAAAAAGTATATTTTGAATTTAGCTTATATAAGTAAAAGTTTAAAACCGCTCTTAGAACCATGGGGGGATTTGACTGACAAAACTTAGAATGGGCAAAATACGACGTAGGTTAACTTGTATTTATCTACACTACTTAACCCAACTCGAGATAGATAAAAGTTACTACCTTAATTTATATTAACTATAATATATTTAGATGGGAGGAGATAAAGAATTTTGCTTGCTTAGGCTTTAACAACAAAGTTAACTATTTTACCCTCTATGTAAATGTCTTTTATAATAGTAGTGTTTTCCAAATATTTACTAACGGCTTGCTTGGACTTTTTAAGTACCAATTCTTTATTAATTACCTCCTCATTTTTAATAGTAATCTCCCCTCTTCTTTTACCATTTATCTGAATTGGGATAGTAGTACCCGTACCCTGAGACAGAGTTACATCGTATTTAGGCCAATCCTGCAAGTGCACACTGTTTTCTTTTTCCCAAGTTTTATAACCCTGAAAATCTTGCCACATATCCTCTGCTAAAAAGGGCGCGAAGGGTGCAATAACTTTTATAAACTGCCCCCAGATGTCTCCTGGAATTTTTTTAAGCGATTTTAGATGGTTAGTAAAAATCATTATTTCACTAACGGAGGTGTTCATTTTTAAGCTTTCCATCATCCCTGTCATATTTTTAACCATTTTGTGATAGGCCAAAGAAGTCTCAGTTCTGTCGTTTATTTCTTTTGTCTCCTTCGAGACTATTTCTCTTAAACCATTAATAGTTCTTAAAAGTTTGTAACAGGCTACCAAACCCTGTTCACTCCAAGGGTAGGTCTCTTCGTATGGACCAATAAAGGCTAAATAAGTTCGGACAGCATCGGCTCCATAGTTATCTACAACTTCCTTAGGATCGAGGGTATTACCCGCAGATTTTGACATTTTATTTCCGTCAGCACCTAAAAGTAGTCCACCACTCATACGGTAATTATAGGGTTCATCGTTAGGAACTAGTCCCTGATCATATAAAAATTTATACCAAAATCGAGAGTACAGCATATGAACAGTAGTATGTCCGGAATCTCCAAAATACTTATCAACGGGCATCCAATATTTTGCCTTTTCCATATCAACAAGCTCTTTGTCATTATGAGGATCAATATATCTTAAATAGTACCAATTAGACCCAGCCCAGGTGGGCATTGTATCAGTATCTCTTATAGCAGGCATACCTTTACTATCTACTGTGTTAACCCACTTCTCTGCTCTTTTTAGCGGGCTTTTTCCGTCCTTTCCGGGTAGAAAGTCTTCCATTATGGGCAACTCCAGAGGTAATTCTTCGTCGGGTACTGACTCAACACGACCTTCTTTAGTGTGAATTAAAGGGATAGGCTCTCCCCAATACCTTTGGCGCGAAAATATCTGATTACGCATTTTGTAGGTTACTACGCACTCACCCCACCCCTTTTCTACGAAGTATTCCTTGGTTTTATCCATAGCTTTAGAAAACTCGAGCCCATTTAAAAACTCAGAGTTAATCATTTTACCAGGCATTCCTTTAGAGATAATCTTTTCTTTGCTATCAATGGCGCTAGTATCACCATCAAGACCGACAACAACTCTTTTTATTGGAATACCATATTTAGTGGCAAATTCGAAATCCCTCTCATCGTGCCCGGGACAACCCTGCACCGCTCCTGTACCAACATTACTTAATACAAAGTCCGCAATCCAAATAGGAATTTTGGCACCATTTAAATGATTAACAGCATAAGAACCTGTAAAAACACCAGACTTTTCTTTTTGTTGTTTTTGAAGATCAGATAAACTTGCAGATTTTCGAACGTAATCTGCAACCTTCTGAATCTGGGATGGGGCAGTAAGTTTAGAAACTAGACTATGCTCAGGGGAAATAACAATAAAAGTTGCCCCAAAATTTACGGGTGTGGTGGTAAAACAAATTAATTTTTCATTTAACCCAACTAAATCGTAACTAATGTTTATGCCTTCACTACGCCCTATCCAATTTCTTTGAGCCTGTTTTACAGAATCTTCATAATCTACCCTATTTAAACCCTCTAAAAGTCTTTCTGCATAATCAGGCAACTTTAGAACCCACTGCTTTAGCATTTTACGTTCTACTTTATGGCCACCTCTTTCAGAAACCTTCCAATCCCCTTCTGAAGTAGAAATTACTTCCTCATCTGCCAATACCCCCAGCTCTTCACACCACCAAACAGGCATTTCTTGTAATTCTGCTAAACCTTGCTCCCATAACTTTTTAAATGTTAACTGTGTCCATTTATAAAACTTAGGGTCAGAGGTTGATATCTCTCTACTCCAGTCAAAAGCGTAGCCCATTCTTTGTAAGGAAGACTTAAAAGACTTTACAGCCTTCTTAATAGCTTCTTGAGGAGTTATGCCTTCTTTTATTGCAAATGTCTCAGCGGGTAATCCAAAACAATCCCAACCCATTGGGTATAAAACATTGTACCCCTGCATACGTAAAAAGCGTGAATATATTTCAGGCACTGTATACCTCATCATATGTCCAACATGCAAAAACTTACCCGAAGGGTAAGGCAGCTCGGCTAAAATATATTTTTTAGGCTTTTTTGAAAAATCTACGGCCTCATAAATATTATCTTTAAACCAGTTATCCCTCCATTTATTTTCAATTTTAGTTGGGTTGTAATCTCTTTTCATGTTAACAGTATAGTAGATTCAGAGTTGAGGACAAATAACAAAATAGAAATAAGTAGATTAAACCCTCTTTATGATTTTATCGAACTTAAAAAATATTCTTTTATTAGGTAAGTTATTTATATTAATCTCTAAAATTGATTTTTGTTCAGACTCCTCTACTATCTGAGCTTGAGAGCCCTGGATTATATTGTCATAGTAAGTGTTAAAAAAGTTAACAACATCTGTTACACCAAACCCAGAATAAGTGGAACAATAAGCTATGCCAACAGGTATTTTCGAATTTTTAAAAGGGTGTGTATTAATATACATACTTTCAGAAATTTTTTCATACTTTGAAACAAATTGGTGTTCTAATTTAAATAGAATGTCTTCGGCCTGCCCCTCTTTTAGTAAGTCTGACTTATTAAGTAATAATAATTCGTATTTAGATAGTATCTTTTTATCCCACTTTTGCATTTCTTTTCTAATTACTTGGTAGTCATTTAGTAAATTTGTCATAATATCTTCAGTGGATAGCTTGTCAGTAAAACCCGTGTTTTGAAAGGGGTCTAACACATGTACCATTAAACCGCTACGCTCTAC
This sequence comes from bacterium, assembly GCA_009995545.1. Classification (GTDB taxonomy): domain Bacteria; phylum Patescibacteriota; class WWE3; order 2-01-FULL-39-13; family JAACPI01; genus JAACPI01. The sequence continues at coordinate 23,686 of JAACPI010000001.1, read as the reverse complement.
ATGTTTTAAAAAAGCCTCACCCAATCCTCTGCCTTCACTAGCCCCCTCTATTAAACCTGGAAGGTCTGCTAAAACTAAGGTTTTTAGTTCAGCGAGTTTTAAAACACCGATAGAGGGTTCTAAAGTAGTAAAACGATATTCAGCGGTTTTTGACTTAGAACCGGTCATAAAATTTAGCAGGGAACTTTTACCTACGCTAGGTAAACCCACAAAACCTACATCAGATAAGAGTTTAAGTTCTAATCTTAAATTTAAGGACTCACCCTCATTTCCAAAAGTTTTATTATCCGGGGCCTGGTTAGTACTAGATTTAAAAGAAGCATTACCTCTACCTCCAGTTCCGCCAGCAGCTAAAAGTACCCTCTGGTCATCTCTTGATACATCAGCAATTAACTTATGTGTGTCGCTATTTGTCACTAGGGTACCTATAGGTACTTTAAGTTCTAAATAAGGTGAATTCCTACCGCTTTTAAAGTTTTGCTGACCTTCTTGGCCATCTAGAGACTTATAATATTTTTTCCTCCGGAAATGACTAAGAGTCTTTATCTTTGAGGAACCTACGATATAAACATCCCCACCTTTTCCGCCATTCCCCCCATCGGGCCCCGCCCAGGCGTTGTATTTAATCCGCATAAAGTGAGATAAACCATCCCCACCTTTTCCTGATGCGACTTTAATTTCAGCATAATCAATCATATTTCAATTATAACATAGTAGGATTTTCCAAGACTAAGGAAACGGGTGTTAGAAATAAAAACAAATCATATATAAACAAGTTGTATATTAGGTCAATTAAATATTATAAATAACAAGAAACACTACTCAGCGATCCGAATAACTCGGTCATTATGGTCGAAAACTACAGTAAAAACGTCAAAAAACCCGTTTCGACCTATTATCCTCTTGGAAGTTTCGCCTTCGCTAAATACTACAGGCACTTCAAATTTTTTATCTTTAATTTTTAAATCCAAAGTACTCATATAGCCAAAAGTTCTTTTATCCCCAAAACCCCGTAGTACTATTCTTTTGGAGTTCGTAATATCCTTACCCAAAGTTTTTGTGTAGTCAAAAGGTAAAGTACTAACCACGGCCCCACTATCAAGTAAAAAACTTATATCCTCGTAACTGCTATCTTTATTTTTTACCTTTAAGGTTATTTCTGGCTCAAAAACAGCCCCGTACCCAGAGTAGGATTTAGAGTTATAGGGTAGTATAAGTATGTCAGAACCTCCGTTGTATTTTGAGGCTACTTCGCCAATTCTTGGAAACCTGCCTTTAGCCATATAAAAGTAGGCATAGGTAAAACCCAAAGTTATACCCAAAAAGATAACTATAACAAAAATTAACTTAACGAAAGCTTTTAAAATATATCCATTTGGCATTAAATATAGTTTAACACACAGGCAGAAATCGTTAACAGAATACTTTAAGAAAGTATAAATAGCTCAAAGAGGTAATTAATAACAACACTGTCTAATATTATGATATTATTGAGGTAATGCTTAAAAATCTCTTATTCACACTTTATAATTTAAATATAAAGAAAGCTATAGGGGTTTCTTTACTATTGTCATTAGTTATGGCGGTACCTCTAATCTACCTATTACTACAAAGAGAAGGACAGATATTTACAGAAGCGGGAAAGGAAAGACCAGTAATGTTAGTAGATGAGTCTAAAGTGCCCTACCCAACGGAACCCCCTCAAATAGTATATATAGACAAATACTATGGAAAACCGGGAGATAGCATTCTAATTTACGGTCATAACTTCGGAGCTGCACAAAAAGAAAGTAAGGTACTTTTGAATAACAAGGCGATAAGGAAAGACGATGTTGTTTATTGGTCAGACGAAGAGCTAGAGATATCCTTACCCGGAGAAACAGGCCTTTACCAGATTACAGTGTTCGTAAATGGAAATAGAGGACTCTGGGATGGAAAATTAAACGTATACTCAGAACAGACTACACCAGTGATTACGATAAATGAAAAGACAGGGTTTATTAAGGTGGATGACCCTAAAATTGTGTTGGAAGTAATAGCACTAAACGACAATGTAAGAGTATTCGGGACTAATAACTACGTAGTAAAGACTAAAAATATTCCAATAGAGTTAGTAAACTCAACTATACTTTACTTGGGGGTAACTAGAGAGGGAGTAACTATACCCTACAACGTATCTCTACAGTAAGAAATCTTTTGCAAAAATTTGTCAGTATATAAGGAGCGCCGTATAATAAGACGTATGGAAATAGTAAAGTTCCCAAATAAAATACTAAGACAAAAATGTGAGGAGGTTGAGTATAATACAGAAACAAGAAAGGTCATTAAAGAATTAGAAAAAAGTCTTAAGATGTCAAAAAAAGAGGGAATAGGACTTTCAGCCCCACAAATAGGAATTGCAAAAAGAGTTTATATAGCAAGAAAAATAATGCTAGAAGGGGATCAGGAGAGATATAAGAACATAGTATTCGTAAACCCAAAGATTATAAAAAAATCCAAAAACAAAACTAGATCGTTAGAGGGCTGCCTATCCATAGAGGACACTTACGGGTACGTGGAGAGAGCAAAAAGCATTAAAGTGGTGTACACAGATTCAAATGGGGTTACGAAAACCCTTAGTACCGGAGGATACCTATCGCTGGTAATACAACACGAGCAGGATCATTTAGACGGTATTTTGTTTATAGATAAGTTAATTAAAAATAAAAAATACACAGAAGAGGAAATTGACAAAAAACTACAATCCGAAAGCAACGAGTAACTACGACATATACCGACTAAATACTACATAAGGTTCCAAAAATGACAAAGTATACCTTAAACTAAACCCCTTACTAAAGCCTTTAATAATTTCTGTCAATCGATGTGCTATACTGATAGGTGCAGCTGGTTACTACTGTCTTTCTTGTATATCTTTAAAGCTTAATCTGTAGGTATAGGTATACCTTTTCTCAGGAGGTCGTATATATATTTAGTTATTGCTTTTATAGCAATATGTTCCTATAATTTTCTCGTAAGTACAATTTCATAACCTGCCCTAAATGATCTCTGATCAGTCTGCCAAGACTTACAATTTAATTCTGACTTCAGAAGTAATACAACTCGCTAAAGATAAGGGTGTGTATTTTGGCTTTGGTAAAGAACAAAACCGCATAAGATACCTTATAAAGGTCGGACTACTACCCCACCAGATTCGGAAATACTCTGGAAAACAGGTGGATTCTTATCTACCAGACTATGTAGTAGACAAACTTGTTAAAATCCACAAACTACAAGAAGAAGAAAGCTTAAAGATACCACAAATTATTCAGAAATTTGAGGAGGTAAAAGCTTTTAAAGAAAGAAAGAAGGCTGCTTTAATGTCACAGGAAGAGAATAAAGTAAAACTCAAATCAAAAACTGTTCGCACGAAAACCTTTAAAACCCTAATAAATAAAGTAAACGATATTCAATGGGGTATTGATACCCCCAAAATTAAAGCTCCTAATATAAGAATAACTCATATCTATGTAACAACCTGTATTTTGATGTTACCTCTTATAATTACAGCACTAAATAAATATAACCTCAGAACCTTTAATTTTATTAACTCATTTAAAAACAAACAGGTTAGGAACATTAACCCGGTTACTGAGAATAACCTAGACCTAAAAGGTAGTGTTTTGGCAGCAAAAGACATAAATACCTCGCCAGTTCTTGAAATAAATATTCCCATAAATGCTTATGGCCAGACATTAGATCTGGGTACAGGTTCTATAACGGCGAGCAATATAGTTTACAAATTAAATGCAGGGTCGGGTATTTCAATTACAGGAGACCCTCAAAATCCAACTATATCTACAAATATCAGTGACGAGACTGTCCAAGCTATTGAGAACTATTTAGTCGCAGGGACGGGTATCTCCATAAATGGAGGGGAGATAGCATTGGCTGAAACTAGCAAAGGTTTTACTTCTTGGAAAACTACTATAGATGGGTCTTCCGGTGACGTTATAAAGGACGGGGACGCATTAGATTTTATAAGTGGTAATGATATACTCGTGACAAGATCCAGTGCTAAAAGAATAAGTTTTGCCCTATCCCCAACCTTAACAACAGTAACCAACATACAGGTGCCCTCAGGAGGCGCTATTAGCATAGGAGGAGTTAATTTATCGGATTATGTTACTTCTAGTTCTGGATCTTCTTTAATAGGGGTGTATACAGAGGATTTCACAAATATCTCACCTACAAGCAACAATTTACAGTCAGTGTTAGAGAATATAGATCAAAATATAAGCTCGGTGTTAGAGAATATAGATCAAAATTTAGGAGTTGGTGAGTCAGGTTTTGACGGTTCAGGGACGATAAATTATATACCAAAAATGACAAACACAACAACTCTCGGTAATTCAATTCTGTTTGAAACTACGCAAGGGATAAGTTTAGGAACAGTGAATGGTGGAAATCAGGGGGAATTCAGGCTTTTGGAGAGTACAAGCGGAGGTTCTAACTACACCGGATTTAAGGCACCCTCTAGTTTAACAAATAACTTACTTTACACCCTACCGACGCAGTCCGGTGGTGCAGACTACGTCTTAACATGGCAAACCGGCAACACACTAGAGTGGAAAGAGGTGACTGCAGTGGGTTCGTCAGGTGATATAACCGGTGTCACTGCAGGGAGTGGTCTAACTGGAGGAGGTACCTCCGGAAGCGTAACTTTAAATATAGGACCAGGCAACGGTCTTACCATAGGAGCAGACAACATAACAATAAAGCTACCCACCAGCCAAAACCTAAAAAACACACAGTCCTACAGTGGACTAGAAGTAGACGGGGATGGCTTAAGTTTAATATCAGGATGTAGCGCATCGAATTTTTTAGTTTGGGATGGAAGCAACTGGATATGTGGGACAATAAACGACGCAAGCGGAATAAGTAACATAGGAGATGTCACTTCCGGCGATGCTTTTACTGCTACAGGATCGTCGGGGAAAAGCCTGTACTTTTATGACCCAGATGGTCGCGGATTGCTCACCATAGCAAACCTAACAGCTCCAAGAACTTACAATTTACCAGACGCAAGCGGAACTTTTGCACTACTTGGCTCATCACAAACATTTTCAGGCACTAATACTTTTACAGAAAATATCACACTTAACAGAGATAACGGGTCAATGATATTTAATGCAAGTACACCCCTAGAGACGGATTTCTGGTTGGCTAATGTAAATGACAGTTTGGGGAATAATAACGACTACTTAAGAATAGGTACAGGAACTACAACAGGTACAAACACGGTAATATCAATTGGGTATGACGGAAATTTGGGTGTAGGAAGTACAACACCAGGAGAGAGATTAGACGTAGCAGGTAACGCTAGATTCAGCTCAGTAAGCTCAGGGGCGTATGCAAATGACCTAAACCTAACCGCGGACGGTACCCTGACAACCTCATCTTCAGACCTACGTTTAAAAGAGAACTTATCACCCCTAACCGACGCAACTTTGGAAAAGGTTTTAAATCTTAAGACCTACACCTTTAACTGGATAGGACAACCGAGTAATACCGATATTGGTTTGATTGCACAACAAACAGCTAAAATATTCCCAGAAATAGTGTTTACCAATAAAGTGGATGGTTACATGGGAATAAACTACTCAAGAATACCCACTTTGTTGGTAAAAGCAATTCAACAGCAACAAGGCATAATCCTGGATACCAAGGAAACAGTAGATCAATTTAAATACCTGCCAGATTATGTAACGGACACGTTAGGTATTCAAAATTCAAAAATTAAAGACGTCAATGCATTATTAAGTGAAAAAGCTAGTCAAAAAGAAACAGAAGACAACAAAAAGAGAATTAAAGAAATAGAAACAAGGGTCTCATTTATTGAGCAAAATTCAGCCATTAACATATCGTTAAATGAAATAAAACGGAATCAAATAAATGCATCAGCAGACAATAATTGGGTTTGGGAGGAGATTAAAAACGCCGTAACCAGTGACTCGGATCTAATAGCATACAAAGACTTACAAGTTATAGGATCTACAACATCTAAAAATTTAACTATAACAAATAAAGTCAATATAGGGTTAATAATGATAGATGCAGCACAAGGGTCAATCAGTAGCTTAGGCTCAAAATTATATATCCAAAATTCAGCCAATTCCGAAAATATAGATATATTTAACGGACTAATAACTATAGAAAAAGATGGCACTATAAAAGCCAAGAAGTACGTTGCGGATGTATATAGTATAACCGAAGAAAGCTACAAGACGACGGCAGACAATGCAAATAAAGACAGCTCAAACCAACTATATACAGCTGGAAGAGCTACTATAAAAGCGGGTAGCCAAGAAATAGAAATCCTCACCAGTAGAATTGCCGAAAACTCCTTAGTCATTGTAACCCCAGAAAGTCTAGTAGAATATCCATTAGCTGTGACAGAAAAATATAAGGGGGAAAAATTTAAGATTGAAGTGCCAGTAAAGTCAGAAAAAGACATAATGTTTAGTTGGATGATAATAAGTGTAGAAGACGATAATAACGCAGTCGCTCCCTTAGAAGGGCTTAAAACTTCAGACGGAACGACAGTAGACACAGAGTAAATTGAGACATTAGAACTTTAAAAGGGTAATCGTATAGGGAGCTTATAATAAGATATCGATATGTCTGAAAGTGTATTTAGATACTAAAGACAAAATATGACTTCGAAGACATTCTTAAGGTATAATTTTCCCCATTAAGACATAACTTGTTAGGGGCGAGGGATAAGCAAGGCTAAGGGGCTATATCATCAATACTAAAGTCCAGGTCTAATTGACCTTCTAAGTCCTTTAGATCCCGCTCTATTTGTTCGGTGTTTGTGTTAGTACTCTGCTTTATAGTGTCTAAGATTTTTTCCTCTTCCCCTCCCCCACCCGGTGTGTTAACAGTTGGCTCCGAAACATCTTTAGAAACACTATTTAGTTGCAAATCTCTATTTGAACAACCACTTAAGATTAAAGGGATAGTGAGAAAAGCTAAACATAGTAAAAACCTAGTCCTAACCATAAATACGCGCAAATAAATTACTGATTAATCGAAGAACCAGAATCATTAAGATTTTTAGAGGACTTTAGTTCTTCCAAAGCTTCCTTAATTAGATCCTTAGCAGACTTTAAATCTTCAACTGAAACTAGTATTTGGGAATGCACATTTTGTGCATCTAACCTTAGTTCCTCACCCGTTTGATAAGATTCGGAAATTTTGAGGGATTCCACGGAGGAGACAGAGTTGTTAATTAACAGCTTAGCCTCTTCAAGTTTTTTGCCCACAGAAACTAATGTGGCCGAGTCAATATTTGAGGAATGTTCTAGAATATTATTTTCGAGACGAACTATTATAGAATCTAAAGTATCGGCCCTATTTATAACTCTAACTTTTACTTTTTCTAATTTATCGAAAAGCATTAAACGAAGACTTGCAAGTTTTTGTTCTGAAGCAACCTCTTTTTTTTCTTTAAGCTCATTCTTCTTTTCTTGTAGCTCCGCCGCTCTAGTTTCTTTTTTGTTCTTTATTTCCTCAACGTTTTGCAACCTTTCTTGCCGACTTTTGTCCTCTACATGAACATTGTTTTGTAAGCTGCCGTTCTTATTACCCATTTTGTCTAAGCCCTCAACACCCAAATTCTGAGCGTTAATAACAGAAGGAAGACTAAATAGAATGGCTATAATAAAGAGAAAGTTTAAATGAAATATTTTTTTATTTTTCATGGCAGCGGGGCTAGATATAAGTTATAAAATTACTAACTTAATTGTAACAGAGTAAGTTGAAAACTAAAAAGAATTTTTAACTCCCTACAGATAGATAACTGTAGGGAGATTTTTCTCAATTATTGTCCCTCAATAAAACCAGCTCCAGGATCTGTATTGGGATTCTGGTTAGGTAACTCAGAACCCTTTGAAGGCTGGGGGTCACTAGGTAAAGTAGTTTCAGAAACGCTTTCTAGGGGTTGATTGGGGTTAGTTAAGGCGGGTTGCTTAGTTAACTCCTGATCCTTACCCAAACCTAAATCGCTAGGGACCGTACCTTCGGAATTAACCTGCTCAGCTTTATCCTTTATTTTTTTATCCAAAGACGTAATGTATGTATTTACATTTTTATAGTCATCACTATCGACATCTAATAAAGCAGGTATAGTCTTGGCCACATCGTATGCCTCTTTTTCTTTACCTAATTTTTCTAGTGAGTTAGCTAAATTAAACCTAGCGGCGGCATAGTCGGGTTTTAATATCACAGCACGTTCAAAAAGCTGTCGAGCTTGATCATAATCTTCTGCTGCGTAGTAGACAGTTCCTATAGTTGCAACAAGTCTTGGGTTAAGGGGATCTAGACTAGAGGCTACATTGTAGGACTGTAAAGCTGTAACTCTAGATTGCTCGTTTAAACCAATTAGGCTTTGGTGCAATTGACCCCTAACCTCCCAGTTGATAGGGTTAATCCCAAGATCAGTGCCGTTTGTAATGTAGTCAGACCTAGAAGTAGCTTCACTAAGTAATGTCTGAATATCTGTAATATTATTCTGCTTCTGTTCTTCAGTTAATTCTGTATTTTCATTGTTTTGTTGAGCTAAGTACCTAGCAATTTGAGAATTAATATCTATAACAGATCTCTGATAAAAATCGTTATTCCTATTTAAATTTGCAGCTTTTCTATAAGCATCTCTAAGGGTTATTAGATTCGTAGGAGTATTAAAGTAAGATCTATAAGCTAGGTCGGAAGCAAACACTGTATAAGTGAAAATACTAGCACCCACAAGAGAAACTATAGCTAAGGCTACAACCAAAACGTGTAACTGAACCACAGAGTAACCACTAATAACCAAACTAGAAACCTCTCTATCCTTAACGTCAGAAGCTATAGCAAAACCTATCTTTCTATGCTTTACCTTGCCAGTATTATTTATTTTCTCTAGGGCTAAAACTAAACCTAATACTCCAAAGAATAAACCTAAGACTAAAGCATTGCTAGGAATAAAAATGAAGGAAATTATTAAACCCAATACAAATATTTTCGCAACACTTAGATCTGCTTGGAACTCTTCTACACCGTCTTTGGTTAACTTAAGAGATAACTCACTCCCTCGACCTAAACCATGGGTAATATATTTAAACACAAAGTAAAGTAGCGATAAGAAACCTACCAACCCCATTTCTGCCAAAGTTAGTAAGTAAAAAGAACTAGGCTTGGTATAACTAGAATCCCAATTATCGGTATTATTTACTGAACGAGGTTTAAAGGCAGAATAATCAGAGTTAAAAGTACCTACACCACTCCCAAAAGGCAATCTACTACCTATTACAGAGTTAGTTACAGTCCAAGAGGTACTAAAATTTATAGATTTTACATCCGGATTCACAGTCTTAGAAAGCATCAATTTATCAGACAGGCTGGGACTCATTTTCACCGCAAAGAAAGCTATTGAAATAACAAAGGCACCAAATAGGGAATAAATCGCTTTTTTGTGAAATAAAGATTTGTAAAAATACAAAGATCCCAAAGATGCTGCAAAAACTAGTAACAAGCTAAAACCGGTATAATAAAGAACCGAAACTACTAAAATAAGAAGCAAGGAGATAGAGGAAACAACTAATTTAGACAAGTCATCTTTATACCTAAGTATAAAATGGGAGGATAAAAATGCACCGAGTATAAGCATCACCAACTGATTAGATCTGGAACCGAAAAAAGAAAAAGAAACATTATTTAAAAACCCAAATGATGTCTCCGCTGCGGAACTAAATACACCAAAGTAATTAAGTAAAGTCTGGGCAAAAACTACCACTAAACCAATTAGAACATAAAACATGACATTTTTAACGTCTTCTTTTTTATCTATATGACTAGAAATAAGTTTAGGAAGGATAATCAAGGCGAGCAGTATAGGAACAGAGTTAGATAGGGACCCATAGAACCCCCAAAGACTGTAAGTACCCGAACTTGAGAAAGCAAAGGAGAGTAAGACTGATAAAAAAAGTAGAGCTAGAGGTAAAGTCATGTACCCTACGGATAACTTAAACTCCCCTTCCTTTATACCTTTTATCGCCAAAGTAGTTAATAAAAACACAGAGACAAAGAGAACTAATAACGACTTGTTTATTTCTAAAACATCAAAAGTAACTGGTAAAAAGAAAATTGGAAAAACCAAAAAGAAAGCTTTAATTAAATATATAGACAAGTTATGGACATTTGGCAGATTTTTCATATTGATTTAAAGTCCAAATCACAAAGATGAAGACGGACTGAATTTATTACCCTAACAACCTATAATTAAATATAAGATTTAGTCTCTAAAATGTCAAAAGGTTTAGGGAGGCAAATTTAAATAGAGAGATAGGCTAGAGTTTATTTAACTACTATTTAGTAGAACCTTAGACCAAATAGGAAAAGAGAAGATTTATCAGATTAAAAATACCCCGCGGGATCAACAAAGGACCCGTTCTTTTGAATAGTAAAGTGAACATGGGGACCTGTACTTCTCCCGGTACTTCCCATTTGGCCAATAACATTGCCCTGATCAACCTCCTGACCTACTGTAACTTGTAGTACTGACATATGTGCGTATGTAGTAACATATCCATTTCTGTGATCAATTTGTACCGCAAAACCATAACCATTAGTCCACCACCCACTACGTACTACTACACCGGAATCACTAGCATATATAGGACTCGGAACAGCGATGTCCATCGCAGGGTGATACCAACTAAAGTTTTGAGTAACAGTACGGTTGTTTGTAGGCCATATAAATGTGCCTGTACCTTTTCTACCCGTGCTTGAATAGGGAATATACCCATAAGCCGCCCCCGTATAGTAATCACCACTGACTTGCCCAGAAACAGGAGTAGGAACAATTGCTACTACTGGGGAGGGAATGTTAGCATCGGGTAGAACCAATGTCTGCCCCTTTGTTAAAGTAAAAGGCTTACTTAGGTAGTTAAAGTCGGCAATTGCTTGTTCGGCAACTTTAAACTTTGTAGATAGGCTTGCTAAGGTATCTCCAGATTTAACCTCGTACACTACCCCATTTACTGGAGGGATTTCCAATACCTGACCTACCTTTAAATATCCGATATCTGAAATATTATTAGCATACCTAACTGTATCCGTGGTCACGCCAAACTTTTTTCCAATAGACCCCAGGGTATCCCCTGGCTTGACAGTGTATTGAGTAACAGAGTCTCGATCTAAAGCAGGTCTTGAGGTCGTTAGCAAAACTGACTGGGGAACAATATCACTACTGGAAGTCACAAATACCTCTTTTTCCTCGTTGGATAAAACAATCAACTTACCCTGAAAGGTACCTCCGGTCAAAAATACGGATAATGCTAGTACCAAGGTCCCTAAGTGTAAAAGTGGCTTGCCTAGCCTCCCTCTACCCCATATAAGTCTTACAGTAATATTACCCTTTAGACTGTATATTAAGGAGGTGATTTTAGATAACGACTTTAAAGAAAAATTTAAGATTCTAGAATATTTTTTTTGAATATACCAAGATAAATGACCTAAAAATTCAAATAAACGTTTAAATTTATTCTTAATAGACTTTTTTTCTTTAATACGCAGCTCCGAAAAGGCCAATTGGTTAATACGCGGCCTCTTCCTTTTAAATAGGTTAAAAGAATTGGGTTTTTTAGAAAATAAATTTATTTTCACATTTAGAAGAATTTAAGCAAAACCTTAAATAATAAGATATGGATTGGGTATAAAACTTGAACCACGGTATACCTAGGTTTTAAGGACACTCCACAATACATTTCTCTATTATCTCATTTTTTTACAGATAAAGAAAAATTATGAGTTATCCTTCTACCCGCCGTTTTGCAGGGCAGAAAGAAACTCTAAATTGGTTTTACCTTTTTTAAGTCTATCAATTACCAATTGGGTAGCCTCGTCGGCACCTAAAAGGTCAATCATTCTTCTAAAGGTAAATATCTTTTCTAAATCTTCTTTACTAAACAGTAACTCTTCGTGTCTAGTACCAGAACGTTTAATGTCTATTGCGGGGTAAATTCTTCTTTCACTTAAAGCTCTGTCTAAGTGAAGTTCCATATTACCAGTACCTTTAAACTCCTCGTAAATAACATCATCCATTTTGGAACCTGTATCAACAAGTGCAGTACCTAAGATAGTTAAGGAACCACCCTCTTCAAAATTTCGGGCAGCACCAAAGAAATGCTTTGGGGGATACAGAGATACTGGGTCTAAACCACCACTTAAGGTTCGCCCACTTGGTGGAACAACTAAGTTGTAGGCCCTTGCTAATCTCGTAATAGAGTCTAATAAAATAACGACGTCCTCACCCGTTTCGGCTCTTCTTTTAGCTCTTTCTAAAGCTAATTCGGCAACTCTGGTTTGGTCTTCCGCGTGTTGATCAAAATTACTGGCAACAACTTCTCCGGTAACTTTTCTTTGCATATCGGTAACTTCTTCGGGCCTCTCCCCTATTAGCACTACCATAAGGTGAGCTGAAGGGAAATTTTTAGTAACACCCGAGGCTATTTCCTGTAAAAGCCATGTTTTACCAGCCTTTGGAGGTGCAACAATCATACCTCTTTGGCCTTTTCCTACAGGAGCCACTAGGTCGATTAACCGGGTACTTAAAACGGCAGGTTCGGTTTCTAAAAGTATTCTTTCTGTAGGAAAAATAGGCGTAAGTCTTGCAAATTGAGGTCTTTTTTGAGCAAGAACAGGATCCATTCCCTGAACCGTCTCTACCTTTAATAAAGAAAGGTATCTCTCACCTTCTTTAGGTTTTCGGGCTAAACCTTTTAATAAGTCGCCTTTTCTAAGCCCTAGTTTTTTAATTTGGCTTTGACTAACATAAACATCGTGAGGTACGTCTGGATCCAAAGCAGGAATTATTTGCCTTAAAATACCGTACTCTTGCATAAACTCTAAATGGCCTTCAACCGCTATAGTGTCTTGAAAATCAGGATTAGAAACAAACTGCTCGTCAATATTTTGTCTATTGTTATTATCGTTATTACTTCTGGGGGGTCTAGAAGGGGTTGTAGATCTAGATCTAGAACTAGAGCTGGTTCTGGTAACTCTTCTAGTAGGTGTATTATTTTCCATTTTGAAATTTAGCGCCAGAAAAAACTAGCGAATGTAATTTATTATAAATTTTATTTTAAGAGTAAATCGATATTAGGGATTTGGTGAAAAACTGCACTAAGTGTAGTACGTGAACACTATAGCATACCTACGTGTAACAAAACAAGCTTTAAAGTTAAAAATTGACGAATTTAACCTTAATACAGGGGTTTAGTACCTCAGACAAAGTATAATACTAGATCCTAGATCCGGTTTTATTAATCCTTAGATTATATATTAAACCTAATCCAAGTAGTACCGCACCAATTAAGCTAAAAGTCTCTGCTGGACCTGCTTTAGGTAATTCACTTACGGTTTGTCCACCTTTTGTGGTTGCACCCAAAACTTTATCAGCCAGAGGGCTTTTAACCCTATTATTGTCTGAACTTGTTAGACCTGAATTAACAGCATTTGATTCATTACAAGTTGCATTAAAATAACCATAGGCCATATTACCTTTTCCCTGTTTCCAGTAATCACTGCTAGCAATGGCTATAAAGTAGTCACCACAATCCTCGACAGTGTAAGGGTAAACGTACTCATTAGCACTTTTTTTGTCTAAAGTAACAGGTAAAGCAAAAACATTTATAGGAATCTGTGAATCCACATTAGGAAAGGTGTATAGACCTTCTACTTTATATATTCTTCCTTCGTAGCTGTATTCAGCTCTTTCGTCTGTGGAATTTTCTAGTTCAATTTTTAAACTAACCTGATCTCCTTTATTTAAATCTTCACCAATAATGTCTTTATTTGTACTTCCCTTAACGTTAAATATATCCTTTTTTTCTACAATAATATTATTATTGTTTTGATTGTTATTAGTATTATTACCCTTACGATTAAAAAATTTGTAAGCGGTGTAACCTAGATAAGAAATACCAAGGATAACTATTATTAATGAGATTATAAATATTATTCTGTCTTTCATTGTGTATGATTAAATTTTCGCTAATTTGTAGCGAATTTAAAGGCCGGATTTAGTCCGGCCTGGTAAATTTATTTAACTGACTTTACAACTTTACGGTTGTAAATTACCCCGGTACTTAGTACTAAAGCTCCTATTAAAGCTAAAGTGCTTTCTGGACCTGCTTTAGGTAACTGAGTAGGGGTTCCAAGTACAGCGGGTAGATCTATACAGAAGTTTGCATAGCCACTATCGCTTTCCTTTTTATTATTGTCTTTTCTATAACCCTTAGCCTCCGCAACGTTTGTTATACAAACTTTGTCATCAGCTGGTAGATCAGCCTCTTCTACTACTTTAGTTCTAACTTTTATTACTACATCGTTTCCAACATTTAACGAACCAATATTGTAAGTAACCTCGTTACCATTAACATCAGAATCTTGATCAGTTAAAGTTTTGTCGTATTTAACAAAGTTAGGTAAAACATCTTTTACTTTAACGTCTTTTAAATCAACGTCACCTTTGTTTTTAACTTTAATTCTAAAGTAAACGTAATCTTCAGCATTAAACATATGCTCACTAGACTTTAAGTGATCTTTGTAACTGTCAGAAATATCTTCTTTAGATACTAATTTTTCAACATCAAGATCAGAGTTGTCTTCAACATTTACACAAGTTTCTCCACCGCCATATTGGGTAAAACAAACCTGTCTAGCACTTACAGCACTAGTTGTTACAAGAAATCCTAACGCTATTAAACTGGTTAAAATCAAATTTTTCATAGTTTTTGTATCCTTTTAAACATAGGCAGAACCTATATATCAAAGAAAAAATCTTATTATTAACACTATCATACATATTATAGGGTATTTTGTCAAGTGATAAGTACTATAAATATAAGCCTAACAAAAGGATTAAGCTGAAATAAGTGAGATCTAGACCGATCATCTAGCCATATAATGATCAGCATTTAGAATTTCTAATGCCTAAATCAGTCGACAATTAGCCAGTTTAGGATAAAATTTAACTAATGAGTTTTACTGCCCTCATAGCTCAATATTCTTTATTAAGTATTCTTGGATTAGATGGTTTATCTAGAGAAGAACAAGACATCTTTAACCTTCAAGCAGCACGTTTAGCCTTTAAAAATGCCCTTGTAATTTGTCAAGAAATGAACCTTATTACAAAGGAACAAATGGATAGTCTAAGCACACTCAAAGACCCACTGGAAGTACAGAACAAAATAGTTCAACTAGTGCCGGGTTTTACGGATATTACAGTAAAAGAGGTGAATAAAATTAAAATACTCGCACTTAAAACCCAAATTAACGATTTCTTAAACTTTGCTGATACTAAAATTAAAACCCCAGAAACAAAACAAAAAGTTAGAGAAATATGTACAAAGCTCTTATCTTTAATTGATGTAGACGCTTTAGGCGAGGACGACCAAAAAACCCTAGATCAGTACCAGATGCTTAGGTCTAAGTTAAATTTTAGTAACTAAATGTCAGAAGTAGTAAGGTTTATTGCTCAAAACTTACGTGATAGCGCAACCGAGGGACCAGATCACAAAGGAAGCTACTCCCCGACCGCCCCCGACTCGATCCACGAAGTTGTAAAAAGAAATTACCGCATACCTCAAGATGCCAGTGAGTCACTTCAAAGCCTTTTTGATTTAGTTAATGCAGAAAATGTCACAGACAACTATGAACAAAGGGCCCATCCAGGCAACAAGGCAGCAAGGATAGCAGGTAAAGTTGCTGAAATTGCTTTACCAGTGGCTGCAGGAATAGCAGCCAGATCAGGAGTAGAACTTATATTTGGAACGGTGGGCGGTCCCCCACTTGCAGGTATAGTTGGTGCTATAACTGGAACAGTTTCTGGGGCAATGGAAGTAAGAAAAGTGGATCAAAGGGGTGCAGGTGCCCAGGAGTTTTACCAAAGAAAAGTTTCAGGCAGAACAAGAGAAATAGAAAAGGCCCTAGGCGAGAAAAAAGTATTAAAAGCTGCCTGGCGAGTTGTCTCAGATTTTTTAAGTCTGCCCGAAAGCATTGCTACCCGAAAATCATTTAAAGCAAAAGCTAGAAATAAAGAGATTAGAACTGACGTAAAAGATTTAGGTATAGAGCTTTTTGACAAAGACCTATTTGCCGACATCACCCAAATACTACAAAACCAACCCGAAAAAACGCCGCAAGTACAAAAATTACTACAAAATTTAATGACTCAGGCCACACTTACAGGCTTTAGCGAAAGCATAGATGATGATGTGATTGCTAAAAGAAGAGATGCACTTAGTGTAGTAACTTTTGCTATGGCACAAGAGGGCAAGGCAGAAGAGGTTAAAATAGCCTTTAACAGAAGCAGGTTAGAAGTTGCAAGGGCAGTTAAAAAGTTAAAGCGAAATTACGTTATAGGTTCAGCTATTTCTAGGGCCGCTAAATCCTTTTTATTTGTAACCGCCCTAGATAATGCCTCCGAAATTGCAGAACACGCCAAGAATGCTTTTGAATCTAAGGACGCTCATTTTTCAGATTTAGCAGACAATTTTAATCATCAGATAGACCAGTGGAAGGGAGATGCCGAAGAATTTTTTAGTAAGCATGTGGCCCCAACCCATACAGGCGATTCTTTTTCATTAAGTGGGGTTGAAATTAACGATTATGCAAAACACCAACTAATTAAAGCGGCCGATAGCGCCGGTTTTGGTAACAACGTGGATGCTTACCTGGCAGCCGGGGGGCAAGAGAGACTTTTACGATTTGATTCTATAAAACAGATCTACACAGAATTACAGGCTAACCCACATGTCCTAACCCAAGTCACTGAGACTGCACAGAGCCTGGGAGTTAGTAACGACCAGTTACTAGAGGCAATTATGACCAGGGCCCCATATGATCTAAACGGCGTAACGATAGGTGGAGTACACGGTTTTGGGTACGAAAGCGTGAGTAATTGGCTAGATAAAGTTAATACCGATGCAAATGCCTTAAACAGCCTTAAACAAGGAATAGAGGCCTCTAAAGGCAACCTGCATTCTGCCTGGAGAGGTATTTGGGATGGATTATTAACAAATACACCTGTCCCTCCAATTGAAAGCATAGATATAGATCAAGAACGACTAAATTTATTTAACCGGGGTGTTGGTTTAATTCAGGGTTTAAATAACTTACAAACAGAGGCGATTAGCCAACTTAAAGACTTAGATAAAGCAGTTACAATAGCTAAAGCGATAAATGCAGGTGTACAGCTTTCTGTTGCCTATGTAAGTGCGGCGGAAGTATGGTCAACTGTAAATGAAGGGTTGGTTGTATTTGGCGATAAATACGAGGGACCCGCAAATTTTAGGCCACAGCGGGCTCCAGAACGACCACGGAACAATGAAGAACCAGATATCCCACCTGCACCACCAGTACCTCCTATTAGACCCCAAAGACCAGCACCTGAGGTAAATAGACCTCAAGAAGAAGAGCCTGTAGATGGAGACTGGAGAGTACTTAATGAGAATGAGGAGGGTGGAGGTGAGGAGGCACCTGAAAACCTACAATTACCAGACCTAATTTTAAAAGAGGAAGACTTACCCTTCGAGGGCGCATTTTTAGTACCATCCTTGGACAGAAATGGTAAACAAGAAAAAGATGCAGAGGGAAAACCTGTATTTAAAACTAAGTATTTTTACACTGTAAAAAAACAAGAACCAACAGAAAGTTTTAAAATTGGAAGTACAATAAGAAACGGCGAAGCTACAGTAGCAAAACTAGCAGAAAAAAGAATGGAGCACTTTACTATTAACTTTGGAGACGGTGTTAACGTCATTTTAGATCCAAGAACCATTGCGGAGCTTTTATACCCAAGGCTGGGTCGAAACGCTCAAACAGAAAAAATATATAAAGCCATAGAGGCAAAAAAAGACCAACTAAGCGAACTAGCCAATAAAGAATACCCACAAGGCAGTGATAGTAATTTTAGGGATGATTTTATTAATATACTTAAAGGAATTAGAAATGTAGCAGATAAAAGAGCAGAATACGTTTACTATTACTTATATAATTCGTACAAAGCAATAAAGGATCAACAGGAACAAGCACCTTAAGTAAGTACTTGCTTGGGCTTTAGAAGAAGGTGACTATTTAACTAATACAACATTTGTAGGCACTACTCTAAGACGAAGCCTGCGTTCACAACAGGAGCAACTCTTTCTAGATACTCTGCTACACCATGTAAAGTCCAAACAGGGTCGTCTTCGGGGCTAAAATCATCACAAGTACCTCGTAAGTAAATACTGTCCCAAATACTTAGTGCAACTACATTATCAGGCAAGTTACTAAACATAATGGCTGCGCAATTTCCAAAGACTTCGTCTAAAACCAAATCGCCATAATCTCCCACCGCTGCAAATGAAAGCACCTCCAAGGCTGCCCTAAGCTTAATCACTTTTACTGCAGAGGGACTATAGTAGTCTAAATCTATTTTGCTTAAATAATCCCCTGCTATAGACATACAATACAAAATATCAAATTTGTCCCTCTCTTCGTTGGGTAAGTGGTTTCTATAGAAAGTTAGTGCGTGCCTAGTCAGTTTATTAAGCATAATGTTTGTTACTGTAGGATATATAAAGCAGAACAGTCAAGTGAAAGGAAGGTAGCTCTGGGGTATTTTTGCGTACTAATACTAGACCCAAAATACCTTTTCCAGCTAGAAATACTTTACGTTAAAAACAAACCTACACTAAACCACCCTTGATAGTAAAAGCTGTAGCTTATCAGTGTATTTAGAAGAATTTCCAAACTTATAAACACCGGTCAATTGATTTTTCTTAATAAAAAGAAGGTCTTTGAGTGTAGTGTAAATACTTCTTAAAACCTTAACTTTGGAATTCCTGTCATCACTCCATGCAACAGGAACCTCTTTACATTCTAGATTTAGATTCTTAGCTAAAAATAGTATTTCAGCGTCATATCCCCACCTAGAAACAAGGCTCTGCGTAAATATCTTATTCTTTGCAGATTTACTGAAAGCTTTGAATCCACAGGTAAAATCTGTTACCCAAGTATTCAATAGTATCTTAGTTAAATAGGTAAATCCCTGACCAAGAATCTCCCGATGTCTTGGTTGACGAACTACCACAGTAGAGTGACCATTCTTACGGGTTCCCACTATTACTTCTGTTTTATTCAAAAAATAGGGAACAAACTTATTCATTTCACTAAGGGGTGTAGCCATATCTGCATCAAAAAACAAGGTGTAGTCACTTTTTGCCTCAAGCATACCCACTTTAACAGCATGTCCCTTACCTCTATTAAGAGTAACGTTAATTAAAGACACTTTGGCACCAGTATAACTGGACAAACGCTGAATATTTTTTTCAATTATTTTCTTTGTGTCGTCCCTACTACCATCATTTACAAATATAACTTCCTTCACTATAAGTTCGGAAGGTATATTAGCTTCTTTTAGAGCTTTAAATGTTTTTTTAAGTCTCTTTTCCTCATTGTAAACAGGAATGACAAAGGACAGTGATATCTTTTTCATAATATAAATATTAACACAATAAAAGCTTTTAGTCAATTACTATGGGTTATATTTATAGGTTTTAAGGCTCCCGTATAATAGCTACCCACTAATACAAAACAACCTATCTATCTATTTGTCGATTTTAAAAGGTTTTACAGATACAATTTATATAATGTCTTAAGATTAACCAAGTAATAATTGGGTATTCCTATAGCCATTTGCTCAGGGATTTAAGAACACTGGAGTTACCGTAACAATGACAAAAG
The DNA here is from genome assembly GCA_009995545.1 of bacterium. Classification (GTDB taxonomy): domain Bacteria; phylum Patescibacteriota; class WWE3; order 2-01-FULL-39-13; family JAACPI01; genus JAACPI01. The sequence goes on along the minus strand of JAACPI010000001.1, from coordinate 3,874 downwards.
AAAAAACTAAAATAATATACTTAACAACAGCTCTAGTTGTAGCCACTGCTCTGGTTATAATGTTTTTTTTAGTAAGTTCCACAATTGCGGGTTGGGACAATTTTTCGACTAACCTGGCACCGAAAATCAACTTTTTTAGAACCTTTTCAGCCTGGAGAGAGTATAGGGGTCTGGGAACACCTTCGGACTCGGAAATGTCGGATATTTTTAGACAACTTTTATCCTATTTGTTTTACTTAGGTGGCCTGAACAAAATATTTGATTATGTTTGGGTTTACACCACCTATATATTAGGAGGGTTTTTCATCTACAAGCTAAGCTCTTTGTTACTAGGCAAAAATAAAAAAAATACTAAGATAGGAGTTTTTACCGCAGCTATTTTCTACCTATTTAATGCCCATACAACAAGCGTGTTCGCCTTTCCCCTACTGCCTTTAATATCAAGGTTTTGGTTATTCCCGGGTGTTCTTTATATCTTTTTAAGGTTATCAGAAAAATTCAGCTATAGAGATCTAGTGTTCTTTACCATTTTGACATTACTGGGGGCGAGTTCGTTTATAACAGGAACTTATTTTTTACTTATATTGGGGCTTTTACTAGCAACTTTTTTGGATTTTAGAAATATAAAACAAAAGTTAAAACTATTGTTAATATTTATTCTAATCAATTCCTTTTGGTTAATAAGCTTTACTGACTATACCTTAAGATTTGCAGATAAAGTGGCCAATTCTTCAACTTTTATTGAAGTAAACGAAATTCAACTAAATAGAAGTGTTAGAGATTTTAATTGGGATAAAACACTTAGCTTGTACTCTAATTTTTACGAAAGTAACCCTAGTGCAATGGACACCGGAGAAAAAATCTACCTAAACAATCTGGCTAAAGTTTACGAAAATAGGGGGATTTTATACTACATGATGCTTATATTCCCCCTTTTCTACATACTCGGATCCATAAAAATACTAATCGATAGAAAGAAGAGTTTGTACTGGTTACCCCTAAGTTTAATAGCTCTAATCTTTTTGGCAAAAAGGGAGTCTAGTCCGATAGGTTTTCTTTACCAATTAATTACAGACCGATCCCCAAGTATAAAGATACTTTTAAGATTCGGGGATACCAAATTACACCCACTAATCGCGATAGTAGGTTCGGTATCAGCGGGATACTTTGTAAACTACTTGTACCTATGTTTAAACAATGTAAAAAAAGCAAACTATCTTAAATACCTACCCGCAGCTATTTTATTGGTGTATTTGTGTCCTTTCTATGGGGTACTAACCACGGGATTAGTTAGCCCTCTTACAAAAGTGAACATACCCAAAGCATATTACGAAATAGCCGAGGTAATTAACCAGGATAAAGAATTTTCCAGGGTGCTGCATATACCAAATGAAAAGATATCCTATTGGAAACCTTATAAGTGGGGGTACTACGGATCTACTTTTTTTGCATACATGATAAATAAACCTCTAGTTGAAAGAACTTTCGAACCAGGAAATGATCCTACAGACCGGTTTAATCAAAAGCTAAGAACTTTGGTTAACAACAATCCAAAAGACATAAATACGAAAGAACTCCATAATTTGCTAGCAAGCACAAGTATTAAATATCTGATATTTGATAATACTGTAGATAATAAAGTAACTCAGAAAAACATGCTGTTTTGGGGGGATCTAGAAAAAGAAAACTACCAAGCAGCAATTCTAAAACTGGAAGAAGATAACTACATAAGCAAGATAAATACTTACAACGTAACCATAAACACATTTGGTAGCGAGAGCCTTGACCTTTATGAGGTTAAAGACCCCGCTAGTATAGTTGAAAGTAAGAGTAATAAAGGAATAATAAACAGTGAACCCTATTTTAATACCGACCCAGAGGTTAAATATATAACTAGCCTTACTGATAAAGGGGTATATTTTCCCTTTCACAGTAGCTTTATAAAGAATTTGAGCGACTCGGAAAACCAAGTTTACCAAAACAGTTTCATTGAGGACGGGTTTATTATGCAAGACCTCTACGCAAAAAGAACATCGGGTGAGATAGGCATTACATTTACCCCACCAAATAAAAAAGAAGTATACCAAACCTTTAAACTTCCAGAAAATGGCTTAAATAATTACAGAGAAGTTGCAAAAGAAAATTACTTAGAAGACTGGAAAGCACTAAACTACACAAAATACTCCAATTTCAGAATGATTATAAACGGTATAATTATTCCCCTGCCCTTTTTGAGTACAGACGAGAGTATAAAAATAGGCACGGTTGTTTTAAATAAAGGACAAAATAATATAAATGTTTTTGAAAATACCGAAACAAAAGAGCTAGACTTAGCCAACTTTGACTTTACAGAGTACACAAACTGCTATTTTGACAGCACAGAAGGATATAACTATTTTTTAAGCGCTGGGACAGAACTTAACACCAAAAATATAAATGGCACTTTATGTATTAGCTCGGATTTAACACACCTACTTAATCTAGATAAGCTAAAAAAGGACCAAAAAGGTATAGCGGAAATAAAAATTATTTCAATTAACGATAGCTGGGGAGCAACTGAGAAAATAAAAAATTCCAAAATATTATCAAACTTTGAAAATCAGGCACTAGGATATCTAAATCAACAAGCCCCAAATAATTTCACCGAGATTTGTATACACGAAGCTAAAGACGACAGGTGCATTAATAAACACCAATTTATTAAGCCAAAGGTAAACACTGCAAAAATGTCTTTTATCTATGGTAATGACAGTCCCATTAATTTACTTATTTCATTACCATCCGTAAACGGTAAGGAACGAAAAAAGTCATTCTCTAAAGTTGAGGTCACAAACTATAACAGTATTTTGTCACAAGAGTTTTATGCTGCAGACTCTGATTACTCAGGAATTACACCCAGCTATATCACAAATGTGAAACCTGTATCTCCTTATTCTTACTATTTTAATAATGATGTAGACGGGTTTTTATCTTATACCAAGGAATGTGGAATAACAGATAGTTACAGAGGCACAACTGTTAAAGACGAAAAAACAATTATGTTTATGCAAAACTGCAACAACGGGTTAATTATAAGAGCACCCTACGACCCTGTTACAGGCTACTTATGGACAATTAATTACAATATTTTAAGTGGTAAGTTCCCTAAAACTTCGATTACTCAAGGCGACACTTTAATATATAACGAAACTACATCTAGGTACTCTGGTTACCCCTTTATAGATGGTTTTAAGCTATTACAATATGTACCAAATAATTTAAGCTACTATATTACCAAAAACAAAGCAGACTACTTTAAAAACGTAATAGACGGCCTTAAATTTGAAAAAAACAGGGTATATATAGAACCTACAGGTTACTCTAGACAACCTAGCCGGGCTATTTACACGGTAGAACAAAATAGTCAGGGATTTGGAGCCACTGCAATTAACGAATTCGAAATTAAACACATTCCCAATAAATTAGCTAATTTAGGGTTCATTAAAACAAGCAAAGTAGAACTTGCAGAACAAGAATTTGAAAAAGCGGAAGTAAATTACACTAGAATATCTCCAAACTGGTGGAAATTAAACATAAAAGCGCCAGAAAAGGATGCACAAGTACTTATAGAGTTTAATCAATCTTATGCAAAGGGGTGGAAGCTTTATAAAACTAATAGTAAATTCTTAGCTTTTTTTGGCTTTAAAAAGGCAATTACAGATCATGTAATAGTGGACGGTTGGAAAAACGGATACATTATCCCCTACTCTGAATTACCGGCTAATTACATCCTTTTTTATACACCAGAAAGGCTTTTAATAGTGGGTTTTTTAATAAGCTTTGTAACTTTAGTGTACTTTTTAGTTAAAGCCTTTTTAAACAGAAAATAATTTAT
>JAACPI010000005.1 GCA_009995545.1 bacterium | reverse complement strand
GTCGTTAAAAAGTTTACAAGCTTTTGATAAATACTTATCGGTTGGAATAAAATAATAATTCCTAGAGTTTACACTCTGTTTGATTAGTTTAAGTTTAAAGTAAAAAGTCACTAATCGGGCTTTTTAAATTATTTTAGCAATATAAATCTTAAACCCTCGCTAAAAAGAAGGAGTAAGGCTTCCGTAAGTTTAGGCAAAAACCAAAGCGTTTGCGTTAACTACAGGAAGTTTAGCTTTATTATTAGCATTTATTGTTTGATCAAGTTTTAAGAGTTAGTTCTGCTCTGCTTGCTTTTTAATGTGCTTCTATTAGGCGATTTCTGATACATCCCCAAATTAGGCATTAATATAACAGACAGATTTACTTTTGTCAAGGGTTTTGTAATAACAAGTGACTAGTAATGAGTAGCTAGATAGCCACAAAAGTAGTGGTTTAATAAAAATATACAACGGCAATATTGTTTTAAAATGCAAAAATTCCATAGTAGAGTAGGTACGAAAATAATCTATGATCTTCTCCCAAAACTTATCCCCGCTGCAGTACAAAGAATAAGTGCCCTCTCAACCAAGTTTTTTCCAGTTTACCTGTATCGTAGTTTATGTACAATTCCTTTTTTATTTTTAAATTCACCTTTAAAAAAAGTTCCTTTATCTCAAAGGGGCTAAAAAAATGACAAAAAGAATCGATTGTTTTACCACTTACTGAAATAGGGTAATAAATATCGCCATTTTTAGGACTGGGACTTTTAATATCCTCCTCTATGTTGGCTGTAAAATTACTCTCTCCATAATTTTCTAGGTTATATCTGTTACTTACGTCTATAAGTATCTTCCCAGTTGGCCCCAGCAGGGATGCTAGATTCTTTAATGCACTAGCCCTGTTAACTTCCGGGTCTATGTGCCCAAATACATTCCATAAACAGGTTATTACATCGTAACTACTATCGATCCCGGCCAAGTCGGATGAGGAAATATCCAATAAATGGGGCTTCTTAAAGTTCTCTTCACAGGTTTTAGCCATTTCTACACTATTCTCTACCAGATCTACTTTACAACTCTTTTTAGGTAGCCTTTTTAGTAGTTCTTTTATTCTTACACCATCTCCCGTCCCTACATCTAGCCATTTAATCCCCGTTTTGGAAAAACTACGTATCTCTTCAACAACTAGACTATCCACAGAATCCAAATAACAATGCTTCTTTTTTGAATAATTTCTGTAGTACGGTGCAAAACTGTCGTATAATTCTTGTGATTTTGTTTTCATAAAAAAAGTTATTTTACATATTCAATATGTAGTAGTATACTGTGTTAAATGCCAGGGGTCAAAAAGCATTGTTAATATGATCAATTGTACATCTCTTAAAGACAAAAATGTATATTTATCTATGACAAAGGATGGGTATCTTGCATTAGAGAGTTTATTAAAGCATCGCAAAAAAGTGGACGTGGTGATAACCCGCCCTAAAGAGGGTTCTGGGGAAATATCCGACTATACTGACTTTACACCCCTAGCTAAAGAATATTGCCTTAAAGTCATATATACTAAAAATATAAACAGCCTGAAAAACCAGTTTATAGAAGAAAGACCAAACATACTGATCGTAAATGGTTGGTCTCAGATTCTGACCAAGGAAATACTTCAAAGCTCTAAGAAGGGATGCGTTGGTTCACACCCAGCACTACTCCCTAAAAATAGGGGGAGGGCTCCAATACCTTGGCATTTTATTAACAATGAAGAATACGGGGGTATAACCATCTTCTATTTAAACGCCGAGGTTGATGATGGACCGATCATAACCCAAAAAAAATTCAAAATAGAACCGGAGGACAATGCCTCATCCTATTACGAAAAGATATCAAAGTTTGGGGCTGAACTATTTTTAAAGTACTTTGACGATATCTCTTCTGGCACCGCAAAAGAATATGCAAAACCACAGTATTCAAAAAATGCTACATATTTATTAAAGAGGGAACCCAGGGATAGTTATGTTAACTTTAATAAAGACTCACAACATATACTAAACCAGGTTAGAGCCGTTACAGATATATACCCACTTGCATACTTTTTTTATGAGGACCAAAAGTATACATTTAAATCTGTAGTGATAAAAGACAATGTTCCTTTTTTCTCTGGTAGAAATGGCCAGATAGTTAGCGTTAGCAAAAAACATTTAGGGATTGTTTCTAATAATAAATTACTATACTTGTCAAAAATCTTTAGTGATGGGTTAGAAGTGGATATAACTAAAGCTTTCAAACAAGGGCACCAATTAAATGAAAAAGATGTTTTCTAAACAAAAAATACTAGTAGTTGCGGCACATCCCGACGACGAGATCCTGGGGTGTGGAGGCACTATGAAATTACTTTCTGAAAACGAAAATGAAGTTTTTGTTTGCATAGTTACAGAAGGTTCTACAGCTCAATATGCGGGAGATACTATAAAATACAGCAAAAAAATAGATGAGTGTAGGGCGGCTAACAAGGTTCTCGGGGTTAAAGAAGTTATTTTTTTAGACCAGCCAGACATGAGATTAGAAAAGGTTGACCATGTAGATTTAAACAAGGTTATAGAGGATGTTTTTAAAACCCTACAACCAAACATAGTTTTTACCCATACGAACACCGATGTAAATTTAGACCACAGTATAGTTAACCGTTCCTTAGAAGTAATATCTAGACCCGGAAAAAAATATCTATCCAAGATTTTTGAATATGAGGTACCTTCCTCCTCGGAATGGTCATTACATAATTCCTTTAAACCAAACACCTATATAAATATAGAAAAGTATATTGAAGATAAAAAAAGATCGTTCTCTTTGTATGAAACCGAAATCCGAAGGTACCCCCACCCTAGAAGTTTAGAGGGGATTGAGGTTTTCGCTAAATATAGAGGGCTGGAATCTGGCTATAAATATGCCGAAAGTTTTAAATTAGTTAAGTCTTATGACGAAATTTAATTACCCACTAGCTAAACCTTACTTAGATAAGAAAGATATAGATGGGGTAATCGATGTTTTGAATTCTGGAATTCTAGGTATGGGACCCAAAAGCAAACTTTTTGAAGAGAAGATGTGTAAGTACACAGGAGCTAAATATGCTTCTACAGTTTCAAGCGGTACTGCTGGGCTGCATTTAGCACTAAAAGCTTTAAACATTAGAGAAGGAGAGGAAGTAATAACTACACCCTTTTCTTTCATAGCCTCCAGTAATGCAATCCTATTTGAAAAAGCAATACCTGTATTTGTCGACGTGGATCCCATAGATTTTAATATAGACGTTTCTAAGATAGAAAAAGCTATTACAAAAAAGACCAGGGCGATACTAGTTGTCCACATTTTTGGCAGACCAGCTAAAATTGACGAAATTCAGAAAATAGCCAAAAAGTATAATTTAAAGGTTATCGAAGATGCGTGTGAAAGTTTGGGAACATATTATAAAAATAGACATGTAGGAACATTAGGGGATTTTGGAGTAATCGCCTTTTATCCAAATAAACAAATTACCACAGGAGAAGGAGGCATAGTAATTACAAATAATAGAGACCGTAAAAACTTAATTGACAGTTTAAAAAATCAAGGTAGAGGGATAAATATGCAATGGCTAAAACACTCTAGACTTGGCTATAACTATAGGATGGATGATATGAGTGCTTCTCTTGGCAGCACTCAGATGGACAAATTTGAATGGATGAACTTTGAGAAGGCTAGAATAGCGGGTTACTATAATAAATATTTGGAGGGTACTCAAAACATTACTACTCCCCCACTATCCTGCAAAGATGGTAAATATTCTTGGTTTGTCTATGTTATACAAGTTCCAAAAAATATTAGAAATAACCTTATTGTAGAACTATCAGAGAGAGGGATACACTCTAAACCCTATCTACCATCTATACATTTACAGCCTTTTATGAAAAAAAAGTTTGGATACAAAAAAGGTGACTTCCCAATATGTGAAAAAATTTCTGCTAAAACCCTAGCACTGCCTTTTTATATAGGATTAAAGGAAAAGGACATCGTGGAGATCACTAATACCTTGAAGAGTTTATTATGAAAAATTTAATTACGAACAAACAAATATTAGTAACTGGGGGGACAGGGTCTATTGGTACGCAATTAGTAAAACAACTAGCTTCAATGGGACCTATGCAGATAACTGCTTATGCTAGAGATGAATATAAACATTTTTTGTTAAAGCAGGAAATGGATAGAGATTTTCCCAAAATAAATATCAGATACTGCCTGGGAGATGTGAGAGATTACGAAAAGTTAGAACGGGTTACTAAAAATATCGACATTGTATTCCATGCAGCCGCTATAAAGCACGTTTATTTCGCAGAAAAAAACCCGGAGGAAGCTATAAAAACTAATGTGATCGGTGCCCTAAACATTATTAATGCCTGTTCTGTGAATAATGTTCCCAAAGTTATAGCGATATCTACAGACAAGGCAGTAAATCCTACATCTGTCATGGGTTCAACAAAGCTTATAATGGAACACTTGTTAATAAAATACTCCATCAATAACCCCCAATGTAATACCAAGGTTGCTGTTGTTAGATTTGGTAACGTTTTAAACTCTAGAGGATCCCTTTTACCTAAGTGGAGACAGCAAATAAAGTTGGGCGGGCCTGTGACGGTTACAGACAAGAGGATGAAAAGATTTTTTATGGAAATAAAAGACGCTGTGTCCCTAGTAATTACCGCGGCAGTAACTATGAAGGGTGGAGAAATATTTGTGCTAAAAATGCCCGAGTACAATATTTACGAACTTGCCAAAAAAACTATAAGCCAAGAAACCACTAAAAAAATAGACATAATATTTACGGGGTCCGGTTCTGGTGAAAAGATCTGCGAAGAACTACTTACAGAGATGGAAAAAGACAGGTCTGAAGAAACTGAAAGTATGTGGATTATTAAACCTTTTAATTGCCTATAAATTGCTATGCAAAATAAAATCAAAAAGGTGTTAATCATTTGCTCTGTGTACAAACCCAATGTAGGAGGCATAGAAACAGTTATAGAACAATTAATTGAGGAATATAAAAAAAGAGGGATCAAAACTGTTATCTTAACTAAAAAATTCCCCTCTTATTTGTCTGAAAAGGACGTCTACAATGAAACGAAGATCTACCGAATAGATCGGCCTAAAATAGCTGAAGATTTTAAAAAGACTAGGGAATTTTTGGATTCAATAGAATCGGAAATTAGGGCAGACGTGGTACATCTAATTGGAGTCAGAAGACCCATGCCTATTATCTCTTTATCATTGGCTAAAAAATGGGGGGTACCTTTTATTGCAAACTACGCTGGCGGAGATTTACCAGACGAGCACAGTCAGGACAGCATAGAGGTATGGAATGAGGGAAAAGATACCGTAAAACCAGCCTTAATGTTTGCTGACGAGCACATCTCCTTCTCCCGTAGCTTATCAAGCTTAGTAAAGAGAAACATTAGTAAAAACATAAGTGTTAAGTTAGTCTACGGCGGTATTAACGTCGAGGAGATTAAAAAAACAAAACAATATAGGTGCAAAAACCCTTATTTTTGCACTGTTCGAAGATTAGACTACGAGAAAGGTGTAGATATTTTACTAAGAGCCTTTTTCCAGGTTTTAAAACAGCACCCAAATACCAATTTAATAATTGCAGGGGACGGACCTGAAAGACAGAACTTAGAAAATCTTGCAAACAAGTTAAATATTCAGAACAAAGTAAAGTTTTTAGGATACATTGAACATAAAAAAGCCCTTTCCATAATGAAAGGGTCTATTGCACATGTGTGTCCCTCAAGACAAGAAGGGGGCGGTCTTGTAAACATAGAAGCTAGTGCCTGTGGAACTCTGCCTGTAGGCAGTAATACAGGGGGTATTCCCGAATATATTATAAATGACAATACGGGGCTTTTATTCAAAAGCGAAAATGAAAAAGATCTCACCAAAATTATGCTAAAAATACTGGATAATCCTGACAAAAGAACACAAATAATAAAAGTAGGCAAAAAGTGGTCAAACAACTTCTCCTGGCAAAATATTGCGGGGCAATACCTAAAAATCTACAACGAATCTGGAAACCCATTAAAGAAGGTTGTACCACAAAAATGGTCGGGAGATACTGAGAAAATCTATAATATACTAACGGATTGAGTAGAGACCTAAAAGCCCCACTCTTTTTTTAAAATTCCGTATATTTCTTTAGCACCGCTAGTACCAACACGGGTAATAAAGTCAGTCTGCGAATTAAGAACATTGCTATCTATTTTAAAGGAATTTTTAATTAAATCCTCTAATTTTTCGACAAAGCTCTTCCTGTATTGGTCGTTTTGAAGTATTTCCCTATCCATCTCTCTGAATCTAGATATTGCTTCTTTTTCGGAAATTTTTTTAGGTATACTAAACTTACTAGAAACTTCGTCTCTCTCAAAAGAATTTTTGATAACTCCCCTGTTTACGAGTAAGTCTTTTAACCCCAATTGACTAAGGTTTGTAGAAGGGAGGAAGGAAACATAAGTTCCCAGCTTAAAGGACTCCATTGTCGCAGTCAAACCGCCTGTAGCACAAAAAGATTTCGACTTATTTACCCTATCTAAAAATTCTTTTCTTGGTAAATTTTCAATCCTCACTAAGGGATTCTTTATCGTTTTACCCATGAATTTTACTGATGCTTTATCAGAAAAAACGGTAATTCTTTCTCCACAGCTACCTAATCTATCTAAGGCTAAACACAGCAGGCTAAGATAGTCTTTAGGAATACCTTTGACTAAAGGATTTACACTGCCTCCAACATACATTACTAAATCACTTTTTTTACTTACACTAGGCAGCCCCTCTCCAAAAATTCCCGGTACTACGTATGCTTTTTTTAAAATCTTTATCTTGGATTTAGTTTTAGGCATATTATGGGTAAAATATAAATCTGCGTCGTAATACCACTCGGGTATAGCCTCCCAGAACCAGGTTAAAGTATCAATAAATGCGTTTGGAATCTGCAGATCTTTTGCCGCTTTTAAGGCGAACCTATTCTGTGAAGAAATCACAACTGGGTTTTTTATGTTTTTCAAGATTTCTTTTATTTTGTCTAAATCTCGTTGATCGGATCTAATAATTTTTACCCCCCGATTACTCCCAAAAGGCTCCAAAGTAGTCTCATCCGCAACGTATATAATTCTTTTCTCCCCGTTTTCTAGAAATTCCTCTAAAACTGCAAGCATTGTCCCTACCGTTCCAAACCCAAAAGGGTTAGAAAAAAAAACAAAGGTTTTACTGTTTTCCATCATTTTTATTGTAACCATTGTTTATGTATTGTAAAAATTTATCCCTTTTAACTTCCCCATCTAGGTGTAAAAAGTCTACATCAACCTTAGAAGCAACTTTCTCTAATCTACTCATTTTAATAGTATAGGCATTTCCTTTGCTCTTACCCATTTTTCTACCCCCTAAGAAAACAGTAGGTGTATATAGTGTTTTGGGGTAGGGTACCTTTGCATTAAAGTAGTCCATTAACGCCTTCCTTATCTCGAAATCTCCCTCCTCGTGATGATCAGATCCAGTAATACATAAATCGATCTTAAAAGACTCTATTCTGGGAACGGCTAAAGGTTTGTGGTAAAACCAATAATCAAAATCCTCGTAGTGACTAAGATGTTTTGATCCACACACTGAACACTGAAAGGTAACATTGCCTTTAGAAGTAATCTCGGTAAATCCCCTAGCCATCCTACATTTAGGACAAACAGCGGAAGCATAGAGAGCATATTGACTAGGCACTTTCCATTTAGAGTATTTTTTAAAAATTTTGGCTAATTCCTCAGGATTCTTTATCGTTTTAATCAAGGCAGATTTAAATACATCGTAATTTTTCATTTCAGAATTTCTCACGAATTTTATATTAATTTTTGGGAAAGTGTTCAACAATAACTTAACATAAAACTCTATTACCCTTTGCCAATAATCTACCAAGGGGATGTCTGGAAACTCAACACACATTTTTTGTTGAAGTGTAGTGCATTTAGGGTGGACATTAAATGGGCGATTAAGTAAGTCTGGCCCATCTAGCTTGGCCTGCTCATAATCATTTATGAAAACAAAAAAGTTGAGTTTCGGCTCAATACCCAGCTTTTTCATCTCTTTCATCAACAAGAGAGGGTACACGTACAGTACCAATGCGTTTCCAGAATGAAAACCGTACGGCCTTATGCCTAAATAAATATTTTCGTTACCTTTTAGCTCTTTGGCCAAGTTCTTCAGGCCGCTAATATTATGAAACTTTTGCATAATTAAATAACTATTACTTAAACATTTTATTTATAAAATGACACGCCTCCTCCAAATTTTTAAATCTTAAATGACTGTGAAAGTTCATCCAGTAGTCATGCAAATGTTCTTCTCCAAAAATAATTACTGCCTTGCCTCTTTCCCAAGAATACATTATTTCCATTGCAGTACCAATATTACTTACATTTGTATAGGAATCGTTTACTAAAACTATATCAGCTTGATCAATATCCATCTTATCCCGAATAACAGCCCCTTTTGGATCCGGCATCGTTTCTTTTAGCTCTCTGCCTCTCATAGCATGAAGTACTCTAAAATTCTCCTCAAGAAGTCTTGTAGCTTCTTCTCTGTACCCTAAAGACTGCTCCCTAGGTACTCCTCTCATTGGGCCCGCCAAAAATATATATTTTTTCATTTGCAAAAATAAACTTTAATATACCTATAGTAGTACATACATATCGAATATGTCAACAATTAATTTGTTATCCTTAAAGGATTTAAAGGTATGATGACTTTTTTACAAACTTTATCATTGCTATATTATAGACTTATAGTATAATGTTCTCATTATTATATTTATACTCAAATAAAATGGACGAACGATTGCCTATTACTGGAAAAACATTTATAAATTCCCATGACTTAACTTTACGCTCATTAGATGGTAGAGACAATCTATTTTTTGCTGGGGAAGTTCTCGTGCAGCAAGGATCTTGTACGGCGGTAACTGGAGAAAGTGGCTCGGGTAAAACTAGTCTTATCGAAGTTGCCTGTGGATTAAGAAAACCAGATTCGGGAGATTGCCATATACTTGTAGGGCAAGATGTGATTGATTATTTACCCCAAGATATAGAAAAAGTTAGAGACCAAAACAGAGACGTATCCATACTAGATTTTTGTGTGGGAAGAACAGCGCTGCCTTCTCTCCAACACGAACTAGAGGAAATTTATTTGTCTGATGGATGGCTAGAAAATTCAGAGGCAACAGCTCGAGTAGAAGAAATAACCCGCGAGCTCGAAACACTTGGGGCATATACAGCTGAGAGTGAAATGCTGAGAATTTTAGATGGTTTAAGAATTTCAGACATTCCGCTTACAAGAAAACTATATCAATTAAGTAGTGGCCAACTGCAACGCGTACTAATTGGGGCCACTCTCTTTAATAAAAAAGCAGAATTAGTAGTATTAGATGAGCCTACAGCTTTTTTAGATAGGGAGTCTACCGCCTGGTTGGCTGAATACATTAAAAATGACGATAAACGAGGTTATTTGGTTGCCACGGGAGACGAACTATTTTTAACAGCGTGTGCCAATAGAACTTGTGGGATAACGAGTACTGGGAGGGTATTTAGCGCAGATGGAGGTTATAAGAACTTTTTAACAAAAGTAGCTGAAGTCACTAGTCAGTGGAGAAGAGAGGCGACTAATCTAAGTAGAGACAAGGAAAGGTTGGAGAGAACTGCTGCGAAACTTAGGCCTATGGCTAAAAGAAGTAAAGACATGATGAGGAATGTGAAGGTGATGGAAAGACGTGCTGAAAGGATTGGGGAACAATTAGACAATCACCCTGGTCAGGATCTTTTAGACGAAAACGACTATACAAGGAACAGGTTCTTTGAAGCAGGAAGAAGAAGTGGGGATAATGTAGTTAAAATTAGCGGTGTGGAAAAACTTTTTGAAACGGATGCAGGCACTGTTCACGTTGATTTATCAAAGTTAGAACTACAGGTTCAAAGAGGAGATAGGTTATATATTTACGGCCCTAATGGAACAGGTAAGAGTACTCTCTTAAGAATGATAGCAAAAAGAGATAATCGTGAAAATCTCCCAGACGCCGGAGAGATTGGATTTGGAACAAATGTTGACATTGGTTTTTACACTCCGGGAGCTGAGGAGGCCCTGGGAGATGACCTTTTAATTAGAGAGATGATAAAAGACAGACCCGGTATAAGTGAAAAACACGCTGCAGCAATTTTAGCGTACTGGGGATTTGTAGGTTCCACTCCTTATGAGGTCACTAAAGAACATTTGAGCAGAAGCCAAAAAGTGAAGCTTTATATGGCTAAATTAATGCTAGACAAACCCAATTTGCTTATACTAGACGAGCCAATTGGGGATTTTTCTAATGCAGATATAGATTTACTAGTCGAGGCTCTAGAAGATTACACAGGTACTTTAATAATTGTATCCCACGATCCGAGACTATCCGAGAGGGAAGAAATGGGTTTTAATATAGGTTTAAGATTGCCAGAAGTTCGGGTTGAGGACTACCGTAAATCTTAGATAAAGCGATAATATTTTTGCTATTTATGGAAAATATGGGTTAGACTGAAAATCAGAGAAGATCTCTTGGCTAGGTATATTAGCTTTATAATCAAAAATTATTTGGATTCTTTATTTATATAGTAAGTTTGCAATGAGGCATGATTATGTCCTGTAATAAAAAAAAGATTATTTTCGCTACAAAAAATGAAAATAAGTATGCCAAAATAAAGAGACTACTAAAAGATCTAAATTATGAAATTTTATCTCTTGCAGATATACCTGAAAAAATAATAGCGCCAAAGGAAACAGGATTCAGTCCAAAAGAAATTGCCGAAGAAAAGGCACGGTATTATTGGGCTAAATTAGGAAAAAGTATCGCAGTACTAACTCAAGATGATGTTTTAGACTTTTGTGGAAATGTTTCTAAAGAGGACAATTCAGGATTATCTATAAAATCACCTGTGATAAATAGATACGGAAAATTCAATAACGCAACGGCGATAAAATTTTACTCCAGCCTTGCTAAAAAGTATGGTGGGGAAATTGATATTTTATTTAGATATGGCCATGCTTACATAGATAAGGCGGGGATTAAAAGCAAAGAGTCAGTTATCCGTGCAAAGTTGGTTAGCAAGCCAAGGGGGGTAGAAAAGGTAGGTAATTATCCTCTAAGGGCAATAACAAAAGTAAAGGTAGGCAATAATTATATATATTCCACGGAGATCAGTGCTAAAGATCGCTTAGAAGTAGACAGTGGTATCCTAAAATCCCTGCTGGAGATCTTAAAATGATTACTTTTTAATCTCCCCCCCCCACTGAAGGGTGTGAGCCATAATCCAGGTGCTAAAAAGTTGAAAAATTAAAGTTTTAATTTACCCCACCCTATATAAAGAGTATTACTCAGCTACTTTTTGGTTTATTTTAGGAACCAAAATGTATAAAATACTGTAGAAATGATAAAAGCAAGTGGTTTAATAAAAATATACAACGGCAACATTGTTTTAAATGGTATAGATTTTGTGTTGCCGAGAAATAAAAAAATAGCCTTAGTTGGTGCTAACGGGTGTGGAAAAACTACTCTGTTTAAAATACTTATTGGGGAAGAATCCCCTACGGAAGGCCGAGTGACTTTAGAAAATGAAAAAATAGGTTATATTCCCCAGGAATTCAGACTAGACCCTAATCAGATGGTGGGAACTTTTTTATTAGATTTGCTAGAGGAGGAGTGGGAATTTTACAAAGTTGAAGCACTATTACAAAAATTAGAATTTAATAACTACGACGAGTATCAAAGAATAGGAACTTTAAGTGAAGGGCAAAAAATGAAATTAGTAATGATTGAGCAACTTTTAAAAGACCCCACTACCCTACTAATTGATGAACCCACTAACCATTTAGATATAGAGGGAATAATGTGGTTTGAAAAATATATTAAAAACCTGGATATCAGTGTGGTTATGATTAGCCACGACAGGCAATTTTTAAATAATACTGTAGACTCTGTTTGGGAAATAGAAAAAGGTAAAATTATATCTTTTGTAGGAGATTATGATAATTACAAAGAACAAAAGCTAAAGCTTATTGGTAAATGGAATGAGGAATACACGAGATTTCTAAGAAAAAAGACCCAGTTAGAAAATTTGATTGTTAATGTAGCTAAAATAAAAGCAGGAACAAAGAGAGGAAAGGCTGTAAGGGCAGCTAAAAAACGCTTTGAAAGAGAAATAACTAAAGATAAAAAAGAAGAATATATAGAGGAAAAAATGAAAACTGTAGAATTTGACACCCAAATTCACGCCGGGAAGTTAGTAGTAAGTATACAAAAGGGACAAAAAAAGTTTGAAAATGTAACTGTATTTAACGATTTAAATTTAGAAATTAGAGGAAAAGATAGAATTTGGATTTATGGACAAAATGGTACGGGTAAAAGCACTTTAGTAAAAATAATAAACACGGCATTTAAGCAAACCAATAATCAATATACAAATATTGGGGGCGAAAAAGACCCATTAGAGCTAACAAAAGGGACAGTTACCGTCGGACCAAACTTAAAGGTAGGTTATTTTGCTCAAAAATCTAGTTTTTTAAACTACAAAAGTTTATTAAAAGACGCTGTTTTTGAAAACTCAACTGTTGCAGAAATAGGCCAGGTATACAGCTTACTTGGAAAGTTTTTATTTAACAAAGAAGACGTTGAATACAAAAGAGTTGGTGATTTAAGCCCCGGACAGAGAGCTAGGTTTGTTTTTGCTATATTTTCTGTTAACGACTACGACGTTTTAATATTAGATGAGCCTACTAACCATTTAGATATTTCAACTAAAGAGGTTATTGAAGAAAGCTTAAATGAATACAAAGGAACATTAATTTTAGTAAGCCACGACAGATACTTTGTAGAAAGTGTAAACATAACCAAAACCTTTAACCTTCGAGAGAAAAATATTGTTTTTGTGGGAAATTAGCCTAAAAGCTTATTTAGTGGGTGGACGTATATTTTTCTAGTAGTATACTATAGGCATTTAGAAAGCCTATGAATTTACGAACAGTTACTCCTGAAACTGAACTCCAAGACACTCCAGTAATAGAGGAATGGGAGCAGTTAGATTTTTTAGACCCAGCCTACTTATTAGCCTTACAACAATGGCAAGTTGCATCAGAAGGAGCAACAAAAGAAGAATGCGAATGTTCTTGTGCAGGCTGTGATTTAAATACTCACCACTGTCATAAAGAAGATCGAGGATGCTGTTTATAGGTCAACATACTTAACCCTTCCTCTATTTCTAACACCTATATCAATAAGGTATTCGCCTGTAAAACAAGCTGTGGTTAGTTTTACCTTTGGCAGATCTATCGCTTTTATTAAATTTTTTAACGATAAAAAAATTAATTTGTCTGCCCCAATATATTTTCGAATTTGCTCTACACTTTTGTTTGCCCCAATTAGTTGTGATTGATCGGGAGTGTCTATTCCGTAAAAATCAGGAAATTTTACCGGAGGAGAACTTACAACCATATAAACCTCTTTAGCTCCGGCTTGTTTTACCATTTTTACTAAATTTTTAGAAGTTGTTCCCCTAACAATAGAGTCGTCTACTAAAATCACCCTTTTGTTTTTAATAACAGATTTAATAGGGTTAAGTTTTAATTTAACGCTATTTTCGCGAAGTCTTTGAGTGGGTTTAATAAAAGTTCTGTGGATATACCTGTTTTTAATCAAAGCTTCTTCTAAAGGAATCCCAGACTCTTGGGAATAGCCTAAGGCGGCAGAGGTGGCAGAATCTGGCACAGGAATAATTACATCGGCTTTAATTTTATGCTGTTTATATAATAAGGCACCCATTCTTTTACGAGCCTGATAAACGCTAGTACCTAAAAGGTCACTGTCGGGCCGGGCAAAATATACAAACTCAAAAATATCTAAATGCTCTTCCCCTTTTACCAGTTGGGTAGACTTTATTCCTTTTTTAGATACAACTACTATTTCTCCAGGTTTAACATCTCTAATAAATTTTGCACCAACAGTGTGAAGAGCGCATGTTTCTGAGGATAATACATAACCACCTTCAATTTTTCCTATACTCAGTGGCCTTATCCCCATAGGGTCTCTGACGCCTACAAGCTTGTTTTTAGTCATTAAAACTAGCGAAAAAGCCCCTGTAAAAAGAGGAAAACACTCCTTTAGAGCGCCCTCTATAGAATGCCCTTTAATTAAATAATACTGAAGAGCTTTGTGCATTAGATTTGAGTCGTTGTGTCCGAAAGTATTTATACCTTTTTCTTTTAAAAAAACTTTTAATGCTTTAGTTACAGGCAAATTTCCATTATGAGCTAGGGCAACCCTGTTATCATCGTCGTATACGGGTTGTGCAAACTTAATTTTACCTCCCCCACTTGTTGCATAACGGTTGTGACCAATAGAAATACCCCCTTTTAGTTTTTTTAAGTTTTTTTCACTGTAAACATTAGCCACTAAACCCAAACCCCTATGAATTGAAAAAAATTTTCCGCTACTAGTACAAATACCTGAACTTTCTTGACCCCGATGTTGTAGGGACCACAAACCAAAATAGGTCAAACGTGAGGTGTCTAAAGAGGGGCCAAAAACACCGAAAACTCCACATTTTTCACCCAACTGGGGTTTTAAAATCGATTTTGGCATATATTAAATGAATTCTACCATTGTATTATTTTATAAGTCTCGGGTTTTCAAAAGTGACATTTTGTTTTTAGTTAGCTATACTCTGCTTATGAATACAACACTATTTTTTCAAAATATATTTCCGTTATTAATGTCTGGGGTTAGCTTTATATTGATAGGAATCTTGTGGTATTCCCCTGCAATTTTTGGAGATATCTGGCAAAAAGAGTTGGGTTTAAAAAAAGATAAAAATGGAAGAATTCCAGGAATGAATCTAGCTGTTGCAGGATCTTTTGTATTGTCCTTAGTTATGGCGAATATTCTAAACTACTTTATAACCATAATGGGATTAACAGAAGTTTTAGATGCACTAATGCTAGCCTTTGTATTGTGGATAGGCTTTGTAGCAACAACAACTGGAATTAATGTTTTGTACCAAAGAAAAAGTGTAGCTCTGTTTTTAGTGGATGCAGGATTTCAGTTAGTAATCATGCTAGCCTTCGCGCTAATACTAGTAGTTTTATAACCTTTAATTTAAGTTTTGTTCTATAAATTTAAAAGGGTTATAAGCTAAGGCAAAGCACACAACGCTTTTTGCCCCCGATCTTTTTTAATACCCCAGTATTTTCTAAAAGAGTCGAACCTGTACGTCTATTAAAAATACTTTTTTGGGGATAGAAGAAGCAGTGACGCTATAACAATTTTTAACCAATTCTTTTCGTTTTGCCCTGTTTTGAAGGCTTAAAGCACTTGTAGATTTTGTCTTTTTTAAGGATACTTCTGAATTAATATTTAAATTCTTACTCCTTTTGTTGCAAATTATTCGCGGCAAAGAAAAGCCCCGTTCTTTAAGCCTTTGATGGTCTGGGGGCACAAAAGTCGCCGTATCGCCACTTAAATTATTTAAGTTAAACTGCTCCTAGTGAGGGTTTAAATAATTTACCAGAGAATCTATTAAAACAACTTCTGTTTTTGCAATGCTTAGGCTAAAAAGCCTCTCTAACCAATTCAGAGTAGCTATAAGGAGTTATAAGGGAGTCAGGAAGGAGTGGTCTACTTTGTCTACAAAAATCGTGTGTATAACCCTCTAAAGACTTTTGCTGGCAAACAGGGCATATAAAAGCATAATTAAAAAATAAACTTTGCGTACAGTCGTTGCAAGCAGAGTCTTTAATGCTTAATTTACCACAAAATTTATATATTTGAGGGGAAAAAGTAATCTTAAGTAGTTAATAACTCTATTTTAATTTACTTTTTGACTCTTCACTACAAAAGTTTCCACATACTTATTAGAATTTATCCACATACACTTTAAATGCTTATTTAAAGCAATATACCCCCTATAAAGACTTATAGCATTAAAACACGATGTCTTATAGTTATTTGATGTAAAAATGTAAATAATGACCTTAGCTACGCCAAATGCTAAAATTACAGCAGTAAATAACTTGCCATGATTAAACCAGTAAACATCACCAGTAAAGTTCTTAAAGAACAATTAAATAGGATTAACACCTCATACGAAGTTTTGGTACAAGAAATTAACCCTAAAAATACCTCTAGAGAAATCGGGTCAAAAATAAATGATTTTTTTGGCATCCACCCTAACGGCCAAGTTATTTTATTATCTAAAATCAGACACCTTAAATCTCTAGGAGGGTTTGATTATGGAAGGGAGTTTGAACTACTAGAAAAAATTGGCAAAACATACAGCAAAAAGGGTAAGAAAGTAAATACAATAAGGGCAGGGGCTCTTTTAGAAGAAAATAAAAGCTACATCAACAACCTAATAAGGGAGATCAGATCAGGCAAAAAGATTTCGTATAGCGATGGAGACCAATTTAGGTATTTTATTAGTTTACAAGACCTAATAAGATCTATAGAAAAAATAATTAAAACTAATGTTTCAGGTGAAATTTTTAACATAACCCTAAATAAAGTAAGGGAAGGAGAAATTATTAGTAGGCTTGCAGAACACTACGAATTTTCTGTAGAACCATTAGAAAACTTTAAAGATAAATTTAGCGAAAAAATAATTGAAGTAGAGACAAATAAAATAATTGGTTTTAAACCAGAAACAACAATAGGTACCTATATTAAAACCACCTTAAACAAAGATTTTCTACCGACGAAAAAAGTTAAAAAAAAGGGTAAGCTAAAATTAAAGCTTTCCTTACCTAAAATACAGCTTAAATCAGGGGTAAAAACTACTTTTTCAATAATTAAAACACTAATAATAGCTTTAGTTTTTGTAGGTTTCTTAAGTGCCTTGGACTTGGGACTAGACAACTACTATTTATATAAAAGCCTAAAATCGGGGGACTTTGAAAAGGCCACCCTTTATGCAAATAAACTAAGAGCTGTTTCTATGCCCACAAAAGTTGGAGAGAACTACCAAAACACCTACAACGCCATTTATTATGCACTAAGTGCCTTAAATTTAACAAATAGAGATTTAGAGTCCAAAGGCACGTTAGATAAAGAAACAATATCCTCAGTTATGGGTATAAGCACAAAGGCCATAGATTATGCACAAGAAATTGACTCACTTTATTTTTTAACTCCCCTAGAGAGAGACTTATTTAACAGTAAAAGGGAGCTTATTGACGGTCTACAAGAAAAAACTAAGTACCTGGAGTTACTATCTTTGTACCCCGATACTAAAACAGAGCAAACAGCTTTAGTACTTATCCAAAATTCGAATGAACTTAGACCCTCTGGAGGGTTTATAGGGTCTTATGCAATCGTTAAAACTAAAAATTTGAAGATAACCGATTACATTTTTGACGATATTTATAACATAGACGGAACTCTAGAAGAAAAGTATAAAAACATACTTTTAGAAATGCCCAAAGAGTATATGAATTTTATTAAAACCGACTATTTGTACACAAGGGATGCCAATTTAATTCTAGAAGCTAGTCAAAGAGATGAAATAGTAACTGCTTACTTTGAAAAAGCACTAGATTTAAAGCTGGATTACGTAGTGTATGTAAATCTTAATAGCCTAAAAAAACTTTTGGAAATAACCGGCCCCATAAAGCTGGCTACCTACAATGAAGAAGTAACGGCAGAAAATTTTGATACTCTTGCACAAACTTATTCTGAAAAGAATTACTACGAAGGCAGTACTCAAAAGAAAAATTTTATAACTCTACTGGGCAGTAAGGTTTTAGAAAAGCTAAGTACGAAGGACAAAATGAGTTTAAATCTGGTGTTAAATTTATTACAAATTTTGGAGAGTAAAGATATTGTAATTAATGCAAAAAATTTAGATTATCAAAGAGTAATACAAAATTTGGAATTAGACGGAAATGTTGTTAATCGAGATAAAACCAAAGATTACTTATACATTTTAGAAAGTAATCTAGGAGAAAATAAAGTTAATAAAAAAACTGAAAAAAAAGTTGAGCTTAACGTAAACTACGATCAAAGAAGAGGCATTAAATCTAATGACCTATTTATTACAATCTCAAACTTTAGTAATAACTATAATTGGCCCTATGGAGACTATCAAGGTTATTTAAATATCGGCATACCAGAATCAAGTTTTGTAACAGGGGCAAAAGTTAAGCAGATAGACACCTCAAAGGAAATAGACATTACTAGAAATATCTTTGTTAAAAAAGTCAACAATGTGAATGTAGTCTATATCCCATTTACAGTAAGACCTTTAGAAGAAATTTTCGTAACCCTGTCTTACGAAGTAAAGGACCCAGTATTTTTAGAAAGTCCCTACCGGTTAAAGGTACAAAAACAGCCTGGTGCCAAGGACTACAGCTTTAAAATCTTATTAAATATTCCAGACAAAAAAGTATTTGAAAAAGACTATATAATTAATAAAGATTTTATAATTGAGGAAGAATAAAGCTTACTAACAGAATTTCCTTGTATTTAAACGAAAAAGAAGTTAAAATCAACTACGTTCAAATACATCATTATATAAACCTTTTATGAAGCTTGAAGTAAAAAAAAGAGAAGTTCTAGGAAGTAAAGTTAAAAAACTTAGAAGAGAGGGGATTTTACCTGCAGTTATATTTAGCAAGGGTAAAGAATCTCTTTCAATAGAGTTAGTTTTAAAAGACTTCATTAAAGCTTTTTCTAAGGCAGGGGAAACTGAAATTATTGACATAAATGTTGTTGGCGAAAAAACTCCAAGACCTGTTTTGATAAAAGAATTGCAGTATGATCCAGTTCTAGAATCACCTATTCATGTAGGATTTCAAGAAGTAGATTTAACAGAAACTGTTAAAGTATCAGTACCAGTTACTTACACAGGAGAAGAAACCCATCCTCTAATTAAAAATGGTAAAGCTATATTAATTGTTCTTTTTGATGAGGTAGAAATAGAGGCTTTGCCAAGAGATATACCACACCAAATTGAAGTTTCTATAGAGGGATTAAAAGAAATAGAAGATGTGCTTACAGTAGTGGAATTAGAAAAATATATAGATACGACTAAAGTAACTCTTTTAGTAGAAGATAAAGAAGCAGTTATAGCCAAGCTTGACTACGCTGAAATGCTAGAAGTAGAGGAGGAAGAGCCTATGGATGTTGACGATATCGAAGTTACAGAGCAAAAAGATAAAGAAGAAGAAGGAGAAGAAGGGAAAGAAGGGGAAAAGAAAACAGAAAAGGCAAAAGAGGAAAAAAAGGATAAAGAAGATAAGTAAAGTTGGAATATCTTGCATTTTGCAATAAATTCCCGAACACTCGTATACTAAACTTGCTCGCTAAACCCCAAGATCTATAACCTAAATCTTAGTTGGGCCAATTAGAAACTATTAAATCTAAATCCCCCTTTTGTTTTAATTCTTGCCAAGCTGCCTCAGTTACAAAAGGCATAAAAGGATGAAGTAATTTTAGACAAATACTAAATACTTCTTTTAGCGTTCTTTTTGCAGTTATATCCTTTCGATCTTTAATTTCTTCTAAATACTGATTTGCTAGTCTATTCCAGATAAACTCATAAATTTCCTCCCCGGCAAGCTTAAAGTTATACTTATTCAATTTTGAAGTTACAGACTCTACAAGGGCACTACAATCAGTAAGTATTTTAATATCTTCCGATCTTAAAGTTTTATCTGTTAACTCTATCCCAAATGGGACAGCCGCATTTTCTTCGCTAATTTGTATAAACCTAGCTACATTCCAAATTTTATTTGCAAAATTTCGATACCCCCTAACTTTGTCTTCATCTAAAGGAGAGTACCTAGAAGCAGTGTTACCACCAACTAAAATCCCCATACGCAGAGCATCTGCTCCGTACTTTTCTACAAATTCTAAAGGATCAATAGTATTTCCCTTACTCTTGCTCATTTTTTTACCACTCTTATCTGCGATTGCACCGTGAAAATAAACATTTTTAAAAGGAACTTGAGAACCCTTTTTGCTATCTTTTGTTAGATAGAGACTAAACATTAACATTCTAGCTATCCAAAAAAACATAATATCCCACATAGAGTCCATAAAACTTGTAGGAAAATACTTTTTAAAATCACTAGAATCTGGAAACCCTGTTGTGGTAAAAGGCCACTGGCCACTACTAAACCAGGTATCAAAGGTGTCTGTTTCAGGTAAATATTGTTTTCCATCACCAGGTTTATCTACAGAAACTACATATTTTGCGTTGGCAGGAACAATTACCTTTTGCAACCCATCTTCTATTTCTTTTAAGTTGTAAATAGATAATAAAGATTTAATGCTTCCAAACTTAGACTCACCTTTTGAGTTAATAAAGGTTACTTGTAGATTATCGTTATCTTCAATAGGGTACCAAACAGGTATGCTTATACCAAATATAGTTTGTCTACTTATTGGCCAGGGTTTTTTTTCTTTTAACCACCGTAAGATTTCGTTCTTCCAAAGTTTTTTATTAAACTTTATATCCTCGTTTTCAACCGATTTTATAGCCGCCTCTGAAAGTTGTTCCATATTTATAAACCAATTGGGAAGTATCATAGGTTCGATAGGTCTTCCATCTTTATAGTCTATAAGCACCCTATTTTCATAAGCTTCATCTACTTTAGCAAGTGCCCCCTTTTTCTTTAAAATCTCCACAGACTTAACTCTGGCCTGGTTGGGGTAAAGACCCGCACAATCTTTTGCTAATTCATTTAACTTACCGTCTAAATCTATTAAAGAAATAATCTCTAAATTATGTTTTTTACCTATCTTGTAATCGTTTATATCGTGCCCGGGAGTAATTTTTAGAGCCCCTGTTCCAAAATCAATATCTACATACTCATCTTGGATAATAGGCATTTCTCGTCCGTTTAAGGGATTAATAACAACCTTATCAACATACTTTTTATATCTATTATCCTTAGGATTTACTGCTATAGCTACGTCAGCATAAATAGTTTCCGGTCTTACTGTAGCTACTGTTATAGATTCCTCGGTGCCTTTAACTGAGTATTTTATATAATATAAAGGAGAAACTGAGTCCTTGTATTCCGTTTCTAGATCACTAAAAGTGGTACCATAAAAAGTCGAGTAGTTTACCATATAGCCGTCTCTGTAAATTAGCCCCTCTTTATGCATTTTGATAAAAGTTTTATAAACCCTATCTACTACCTTCTTATCAAGCATGAAAGTATTTCTCCTCCAGTCGGCACTTATTCCGATTTTTTTAAGTTGGTTTATAGCCAAATCACTGTTTAATTTAACAAAATTTAAAACCAAACTGTAAAGAGTTTGACGGTCGTAATCAAACCTACTTTTGCCCTCTTTTTTTAACTTGTTTTCATAAACATACTGGGTTTCAAAACCAGCATGGTCAGTGCCTGGAAAATAGCAAACATCAAAACCTTGCATACGTTTAAACCTAGCCATTAAGTCTTGAATGGCGTAGGTAGCGTGACCGCAGTGCAGGGGGGCATTGGCGTTTGGAGGGGGCATTAAAATAGAATAAGGCTCACCTATGTTTTTTGGGTTTCGAAGTTTAATAACTTTCTCAGGAGAAAAAGCATTTTTTTCTTCCCAAAGTTGATACATTTTATTTTCTATTTCTTTGTGGTTATATATTTTTTCCATATTTTAAAAACAAAAAAAGCCTCTCGACTTTATACTATAAATACTAGTATAGAGACGAAAGGCTTTTCGCGGTACCACTCTATTTTTTTAGAAATACTTCTAAAACACTCTTAAGGCTGTTTCGACGCCATTTAAACTCGAGGGGTTCTAGTATTTTAAAATAATATTTTAAAATTTCTTCCCCCAGCATCCTTTAGGAAAAATTTGGTGACATTAAATCCAAATCATTACTGTACGGAGATTTTATCACCCTACCCTAAAATTTCAAGGCTGAGGCCGGGGTTTGCATCTAAAGTAGACAAGTCCCTTGTAGATAAATCTTGTAAATAGTAAGCTGCGCAACCTATCATCGCAGCATTATCACCACACAAAGACAGGGGGGGTAAAAATAATTTATCTCCGAACTCTTTAGTAAAAACGTTTCGTAATTTGGAATTTGCAGACACCCCACCAACAACCGAAATCGATTTTGGATTAAATTCATTAAAAGCCTTTAGAGTTTTAGTTAAAAGTACTTCTGTAACAGAATCTTCAAATTCTTTACATACATTAGCAACTTCGCCTTTGTTTAATTTTCTACCTTGTAAATCAAACTGTAGATAATTTATCACAGCGGTTTTTAAGCCTGAGAAAGAAAAATCGTAAGTACCCGAATTTAACATGGGTCGGGGAAAACTAAAGTCGTATTTTTTTACGGACCCTAGTGCAGTTTTAGACAAAATGGGACCACCTAAGTAATTTGATAAGCCCACAACCCTCGCAACTTTATCAAACGCTTCTCCGCAGGCGTCATCTCTTGTACCACCCAAGTACTCGACCTGGGTTCTATCGTTTAATAAAATTAGATCAGTGTGGCCCCCAGAAGCCACTAATACTAAATTCGGGAAATCTGGTTTTTTAGGCTGCACAGTTTTACCTAAATATTCGGTTATAAAGACAGAATAAACATGTCCAAGTAGGTGATTAACGGGTATTACAGGTTTGTTATAAATAAAGGACAATGTTTTAACCGCAGTAACTCCCACCAGTAAAGACCCAACAAGACCAGGACCAACTGTAACTGCTAAACTATCTATTTGTTCTATATCTAAACTAGCCTTCGCCAAAGCTTTTTGAATTACGGGAACTATATATTCAACCTGTTTTCTCGCAGCTACTTCAGGAACAACTCCCCCAGTTTCTTCAAACAAATTACTTGAAGTAGAAACAACATTAGACAAAACTTCAATACCGTCTTTAACTACACTTGCAGAAGTTTCATCACAGCTGGTTTCGATGGCCAAAATTAACATAGAGCTATTATATAGGATAAAAAGATAGATTAGAAAATGAGTTTAGTTGGTAGGAACAAAACCAGAGACCCGGTTATATTCTTTTTCGGCAGTATCTATTAAAGAATCTAGGTCTCCGCCATTTAACACTCCCTCAACAATATTTTTAAAAATATCCACATAATTATTGTTTCCGGATCTATCCGAAATAGGCATAGTATCTGAATTTTGAGCGTAAACGAAAAAGGGTGAAAGGTAAGGGTTGCTAACTAACTCACCTTGCATAGATACTCTAGGATAAGGCTCTCCAAAGGTTCTAGTATCAGAAGCCTTAGAATAAACTTTTCGCAATTGCTCGGGCTGAGATAACCATTTTATAAATTTCCAGGATTCTTCTTTATTTTTAGAGGAGCTAGCTACGCTTTCTACCCAATAAGTAGAGTAATTTATTTCTGTAAGTTTAGAGTCAGAAACAACTTGAGGAACTGGCGCAACACCAACTTTTAGGTTAGGTGTCTTTTGTAAAATATCTAAAAGAGACCAACTAGTTCCAAACATCATAGCAGTACGCCCTTGAGAAAAAGCTAAAGGTGAGTAGGCTTGCTCTCGATTCCAAACACCAGACTCCTTAACAAAGTTTGTATAAAATAAAATAGTGTCTCTAAATGCTGGTGATTTAAAGTCTTTAGGAAGCTGTATATTACTCTGTCGTAACAACAAACCGATTATATCCGAAAAAAATGCTACATTTTCTGCAGAACCAAAAGCAGCCCCCGACTGAGATATTTGACCGGAATTAGAAACAGTTAAATTTACGGAGGTATCTAAAAAGTCTGACCAAGTAGTTGGTGGATTTAAATTTTTCTGAGCAAAAATATCCTTGTTATAAAATAAGGATAAGGAATCGAACATTAAGGGAACAGCATAAATTTTTCCATTTAATATAGTATTTTCAACAGCTGTGTTATAAAAATCTGCAGAATACTCATCAAAACTAATTATACTGCTGGGAGCAGGAGATAAGCTGTTCTGAAAAAGAGGTAGCCAAGTCACATGAATTCTCACTATATCCGGACTATTAGAACCTGTTTGTAGAGTTGCTAAAAGACTATCTTTATAAGTGTACAGGTTATCAAAATTCCGCTGCTCGAATTTTATAGTAACATTAGGGTTTTGTTGCTGATATTCCTCAATTAAAGGTTGGTAGACCTCATAAGGCTCAAACAAAGACCAGTAAGTAAGAGTAATAGGCTCGCTAGGTGTTTTAACTGTATCTGAATCTTTGCTAGTAAAAGGGATATGAAAACCTAAAACACTGCACCCACCAAGCACAAATGAGGATAATAGTAGTAGAGCTACTGAGGTAATTTTATTAGGCATCTTCTTTAATGATAGATTTATGCATAAATATAGTCAATGTAAGCATTAACAAACCTTGATTTAAAGTAATCAAAAAATGGTCTGAGGCACTAAAAACTATAATAAAAAGCAAAAAAGGAGTCAATTTTAAAAAATTTTTGTACTTAAATAAGTAATATAGAAGGGTAATTAATCCAAAAAAACCTGTCTCTACAAAATACAAAATAAAGATATTATGCACAGGTTGAAGATCAGATATTCCCCCTATAAAATTTTCATATTCTAAAATACTAGGAATATAGTTACCTACACCAACCCCAATAATAGGAGCTTTTTTAATCAAATAATAACCACTCTTAATTTGATCTACTCGAGAATTTACAGAGGTGATCTTAAAGGACCCTAAATAAGAAATATAAAATAAAGAAATAAAAATCAGTATAAAAGGTAGTATTTTAAATTTATTATTTATATATAAAAAGTAGGTAACTAAAAGAAAATTAAATAAAAGGGCAGTTAGGGATCCTAGTAGGAGACAGGCAGTTATATTAAATATAAATAAAATTAAAATGTAGTTATTATTTTTATTTTTAGATTTAAAAAATAGAGATAAGTAAGCAGTATTTAATAGACTTAAAAAAGCCGCAAAGACATTTGGATGAGGAAAATTACCTAAAGGAATTACTCTTTTAATACCAAACCAAGATAGGTAGTCTAGTCTAACCCCAACTCCGTGAAAAGGATAAAACCCGAAAGGGAAATAAGAAAAAATATTGGAATTAAATAAAAACTGCAGTACTAAAACCGTTAAGTAAAGAATATTTAAAGAAATTAGAAATTTAAAAGAGGGTTTAAACTCTTTAAGTCTGAATAAAAGAAACAAAAAAGGAATGTATATAATTCTTCTTAAAATGTACAAGAGAGTAATTGAGGGGTTATTAGATACTAAAATAAAAAAACCCAATACAACAAGAGAAGTTAATATTTCTTTTTTATAAACTACTAAATATTTATAGTAAAAAATAATTAAGAAAAAGATAAATATTTGATTTAAGTAAACTCTAAAAATAAGGTAATCCACTAAAACCCCTCTAACATAACTATTTGGTAATATAAAACTAACTGAGGAATTTAAAAGTATTAAACCAAAGTAAATGTTAGGTAATTTAGTTTTAAAATTTTTTGTTAAGTACATTTTGATGAGCGACAAATTCGGGATAAAAAGTTTTTAAATCTAGATTTTTTTGCCTTATAAAAAGATCTTTAAGCAAAAATTCTAAAATATTCGGATTTTTTACAAATAAAGGGCCGTGCAAGTAGGTACCTAAAGTTTTTTTATAAAGTAAACCTTCACCTTTATCGAAATCATTGTTTCCGGAATCCTTTGAAAAGGATTCTCCTAGAGGTGTAAGTTTATCTTCTAAATAGGTCCTCCCATTGTGGTTTTCAAACCCGACAACTGTATTTCCAAAAAAAGATTCTTTAAATTTAAAGTAAGTATTACCAACAATTCTCTTGTTTTGATTTAAAGGGGACTGAGTATAAAAATTAAAAATACCA
Organism: bacterium; assembly: GCA_009995545.1. Classification (GTDB taxonomy): domain Bacteria; phylum Patescibacteriota; class WWE3; order 2-01-FULL-39-13; family JAACPI01; genus JAACPI01. Next base: position 66,429 of record JAACPI010000005.1, on the reverse strand, counting down.
AGTCCAGGAACTTTTTCGTTTTTTGAATTTAAATAATATTTACCAAGTAGTTGAAAAGATCCACAAACAAAAACAGAGGGTTTGTTCATTTCTATATGTTTTATTAAAAAATCTTTTTTAGTTAAAAAATCTTTATAAACTAGATTTTGTAGAGAGTCCGGGCCCCCTCCAGAAAAAATAAAGTCAAAATCCTCGGTGATATTAGTTTTTAAACCAATATCAGTCACCTCACTTTTTATCCCAATTTGATTTAAAAAATAGGTTAGATACAAGATATTACCTTTATCCCCATACAAATTTAACTCTTTTGGGTAAAGATGGGCTATTTTATACATTTTTATTTTCTGCAAATTCTTTTACTAGATGTCTAGTTGCAGAATAGTTAGATAGTATATATAGATCCTTAAAACCCCAGCTACTACAAAACAATAAGGTATTGTTTAGATTACTATAATTAAATGCGGGTATACCTAAGATATTTAGTAAATTAAAAAAGTCTGTAGATCTAGAGCCGGCAACATAAGTATTCTTACCCTTTAAAGCTTCTTTTAATAGTTCATAGTCTATATCGTAAAACCAGCTGACATCGTGTCCGTCGGGTATATTATCGTTCATATAAATTAAAATATTTTCACTTTCTACGGGCAGTTGTTTTAGATTAATATTAAAACTAGCAGGATTTTTTGTTAAATTAAGATTAACTTTTACACCATTAAAATAATAATTATTACCCCTGCCGGGGACTTGCTTAAAGGGGGTAATTTTTTCGTAATTAACAAATACTTTTAGCTCCTTTAAAAGGGTGAATATAAAGCTAAAATTTTCTATCAAATGATCCTTTGTAAGAAGTCTTAACTTTACACATGCTTTTTTAAACTCACCAGAGTCTTTATTAGCTAGAAAGTAGGGTTCATTAAAATTTGCAGTGTAGTTATCTTTTTTTAGAAATAAATTATATTTAATAAAGTCTTTAAAGCTATCGTTAATTTTATCTACTAAAATATCTATCTCTCCGTAACGATCTAACTGGTCTCTGGAAAGATTAAGAACTAATAAGCTAAAAACTTTGTCTTTTGGAAAACTTTCTATAATCCCTGGAACACTAGCCTCGTCGACTTCAAACACACAAAAGTTAGGGCTATGTCTTTTATAACTATTAAAACCTAAACTAAAAGCGCTAAGAATACCTCTTTTTAGATTTGACCCAGTTAAATTAGACAGTACTGTGTACCCAGATTCCAAAAGTAACTGATTCAGTAAAGCTGTTGTGCTAGTTTTTCCGTTAGTCCCAGTTATAAATATGTATTTAGAATCAAAATATTTAAAGTAGATAGAAAGATAATTTAAAGGTAACTTTTGAAGTAAAAGCCCCGGAAGAGTAGAGCCATTTCCTAACTTAAAAAATTTTAATAAATAACTTATCTTAATAAGAAAGAAAGATATTATAGACAGATGTATCTTGGAAAAAGTTTTAAACATTGGTTCTTATTATTATAATTTTTTTGTTTTAATTTATTAGAGTTAGTAGTAGTAAGTGTTAATAAGTGTATAACCATTGTAACCTCTGTACTCACAACATAAAACTCACTTTGCCAATGTTAATTATTCAACCTCCCCTACCTTAGCTATTTACATTACTACAAACTACGTACCACCTTTGTTTATGGGGTTTCTTTACTGTTAATAACCCTAATAATTATGTGGAGAACTTGTGGAAAATTGTGTGTACTTATTAACAAAGCCTCTAGTAATTAACTATTTTATCCCCTGTCCTCCTATTTTATCCACAAATTTTTCTACTTATCCAGAATTATTTCTTTAATTATTGATATATCTTTTTTAATTTTGAAGTTGTCGTTTTTAAGCTCACTTTTGATTTTTCCAATGCCGTACATAACTGTGGTGTGGTCTCTATTTCCTAGTAATACGCCTATTTCCATTAAAGGAAGTTGGTTAATTTCTTTTAGAAGATACATGATTATTTGCCTAGGTAATACTACCTCTTTTGTCCTTCTTGGACCTTTAACCTCTCGAGTTTCTAAATGGTAATACTCACATACTTCCCTAACAACTTTGTTAGGTTTAATATTCTTTTCTTCTTTTGTTACTATAGAGTTATTTAAAGCCTGTTTGGCAGCACTTATATTAGCTTTAATATTCATAGCTTTGGCATAAGTAACTACCTGGGTGAAGGCCCCTTCTAGTTCTCTAATATTCGAGTTAATGTTGTTAGCTATGTAATCGAGGGTTTCATTATCGATATCTATGCCCAAATCCTCTCTTTTGTTTCTTAAAATAGCTGTTCTTACGTCTACATCCGGCTTTTGTACATCCGCAACCATGCCCATATTAAATCTTGAGGATATTCTTTCGTGTAATTTCTTAATTTCTGAAGGATGTCTATCTGAGCTGAGTACTATTTGCTTTTTGCTCAAATATAAATGATTAAAAGCGAAGTAAAATTCCTCCTGAGTTGCTTCTCTTCCGGCTATAACTTGTACGTCATCAATTAGCCAAACATCTATGTCTGTGAATCTTTTTTTAAAGTCTCTAATAGTCCCACCATTAGTTCTAGTGTTCTGTAGGGCCTCCATTAAGTCATTTAAAAACTCTTGTCCGGTACAATAAACGATTTTGTAATCTGGGTGGTTTTTAAAAATCTCATTCCCAATTGCGTGTAGCAAATGCGTTTTTCCAAGTCCAACACCCGAGTATATTAAGAAGGGGTTATAACTATTACCTGGGTTTTCGGCAACAGTTTTGGCAACGGTATAAGCTAATCTGTTATTAGGGCCTACTATAAAGTTTTGGAAGTTATATTCTTTAACTAAACCATTGCTTACCGTCTCTTTTAGGGGTGTGTTCGTTGAGGTGTGCCTACTTTGTTCTAAGTCTTGTTCTCTTACGGTACTTGTATTCTTATTGCCAAAAAGGGGTGCATCCGTAATAAACTTCCCCTGGTCTACTGAGTTTTTAGTAGTAAATATAATGTCAAATTCCTGTCCAGTCCTATCTTTTATCAGTTTTTTTATGTCTTTACTATACCTCTGTTGTAGAATTTCCTTTGAAACATTGTTTTGGCAAAAAATTTCTATACTCTCGTTTTCAATTTTTGTAATTTTAGTGCTTGGAAAAAAAGTATTGTAGTAAGTTGGGGAGACCGCTAGCTCCAGCTCACCTAGTACACTTTTCCACAATTTTTCGGGTTCCATTCGTATAGTTTAAGATTAGGGCACAATTTGATAAGGGCTTTAACAGGAGCATTTAGAAGATTTATACAGTCTAAATACCGTGTTGTAATAATAAGTTATCCACATTCTTTGTCAAACAATATACTTAATTTATACCTTTACTTCATTTTGGTTATACTTATACTAACATTCCCTTTTATTTAAAAGAAAATGTGCTATTATCTTTACTGCAGTCTTTAGTGTAAATTTATTTTTTAAACATGGGATCTAAAAGAGCCGATAACAAAGGCAGTAAAAGAAAAAGAAAGAAGCACGGGTTCAGGGCTAGGAGAGAGACTCCTGGAGGTAAGAATGTGCTTAAAAGACGCCGTACTAAAGGCAGAAAAAAGTTAGCAGTAGATGTCCCCAAATTTAAGGGGCGCTAACTTTTAGGGTGAATCTTCCCAAAGAGTTACGACTAAAGTCTTTCGAGGTTCTATTATTAAAGACTAAATATCCCGACAAGTCTGCTACCTCTTCTTATTTAAAACTTAAATTTTATTCTAACGAGACAACTAAGTTTACTTTTATAGTAGGTAAAAAGTTTTTGAGTAAGTCAACGGATAGAAATTTTTTAAGAAGGCATATTAAGGCCACCTTATATAAAAAGTATACTAGTTTAGAATTACTTAAGGGTCATTACGTATTTATAGTAAAAGATACCCTTAAAAAAGAGGATTTAACAAATGAAAAAATCAGTTTCGAGATTAATAAGGTTTTATCAAAAATATCTTAGTATTGATCAGGGGTATCTAGGGAAGTTATTTGGTAATCCTGCAGTTTGTATTTACGATCCGACTTGTTCGGAATACACTTATCAAGCGGTGAATAAGTATGGTGTTATAAAAGGTTTTTATTTAGGTATAAAAAGACTTTTAAGGTGTCATCCCTTTGCAAAAGGGGGCCATGACCCCTTAAAATAATATAAATATGTTAAATTTTATTTGGATAGAAATATTAAAAAAGCCGATATTTAACTCATTAGTTTTTTTGGAGCTTTATACCGGTAATTTAGGTATTTCTATTATTCTTCTGACCCTTATTTTAAAAACGATTTTAGTCCCACTTAGCATACCTCAACTTAGGCTGTCTCTTAAAAAAGGAGATATGGATGAGGATTTAAAAAAGCTTAAAGAAAAGCATAAAGATAAGTCAGAATTGGCGAAAGCCCAGATGGATCTTTATAAAAAGCACGGAGTTAGTCCAGCAGGAGGCTGTTTGCCCAGTATAGTGTTTATGATTATTCTGTTAGCCCTATTTAATGTTTTTAGGGGCCTTTTTGACGGGACTATAGACCCTAGCTTTTATTATTCTAGTATTTTAAGGGAAAACCCTATAAACCATTATTTTCTCTATTTAGATTTATTTAAAAAAGATCCCTACTATATACTTCCTGTTTTAACGGGTATAGCTCAATTTTTTGCATCTAAGTATATGATGCCTAAAGTTAAAGCCGCTGAAAAGATTGCAAAAAAAACCGAATCTGGGGTGGATGATATAGCTACTCAAATGCAATCCCAAATGCTATATATGTTTCCAATTATGACTGTATTTTTTACTATCAACTTTCCTTCTGGTTTAGCCTTGTATTGGTTTGTCAGTAGCTTGTATACTATTTTACAGAATTGGGCCTTAAAAAAGTACATTATTAAAGGTTAATTTATTTTATAAATATGGGAGATAAAGATATAAACAGCATAAACGAATTTTTAAAGTCTCTTTTAGAGAGTTTAGATGTTAGTGATTTTGATATAGTTACTACCTTCGATTCCGAAGAAAACTTATTATCAGTGGAAATCGAAGGGGAGGATTTTGGTAATTTAATTGGTTATCATGGGGAGAATATCTTTTCGATCCAAAGTATCCTTTACGCTTTTGTATCTAGAAATATAGAGGGTGAGTTTAGTATTTTTGTGGATATTGGTGGCTATAGAAAAGATAGAGAAGACAAACTAAGAGAAAGAGTGAAATCTGTTGCGCTGCAGATATCCAGTGAAGGGGGTACTTATAAGTTTCCTCCTATGAAACCTGTAGAAAGAAGAGTTATTCATACAGAAATAGCTTTGTACAAAGATGTAGTTTCGTTTAGTATTGGCGAAGATATGGAAAGACGAGTTGTTGTTTCTAAGTCTGATTTAAAATAAGCTACCTAAAACTAAAACCTCTCTGGATTAAATTTCTATAAAATTATACACTTGCCTTAATGAAGTTTACTCTAGTGCGTGAAAAATTTGCCAAAGCCTTAAGCATTACTCTAAAGGCTATATCTGTTAAATCTTCTTTGCCTATACTACAGAATGTTTTATTGGAATCAGATGGTGGGCGTCTTAAGCTTGTTGCTAGTGATTTAGAAAAGTCCATTGTTACTTGGGTAGGCGGTAAAATTGAAGGGGAAGGTAGTATTACTGTACCAGCCAAATCTCTTTATGACTTTGTAAACGGTCTAAAGGATGAGTACATTGAAGGTGAAATAAAAGGAGAATCTTTTTCTGTAAAAACAAAAACGGCAAAAGCTTCTTTTAACGGTATGAGTGCCGAGGAGTACCCCGCAATTAATTACACTCTTAGCGAGAATAAAATGAAAATTTCCGCTGCAGTACTAAAATCCTCGGTGGATGAAACCCATTTTTCTTCAAGCAAAGATGATATGAGGCCAGCTTGGACAGGAATTTTACTAAAAACTGTAGGTAAGGATTTACATTTCGTTGGTTTAGACGGTTACAGGCTATCTAGAAAATTACTCCCTTTAAGCAGTCTTACTTCTATGCCAAAAGACATGGAAGATATGATTGTACCGGCTAAAAACCTGTTAGAGGTTATCAGAATGGCCAAACCTGAGTCTGATATTACTATAGACTTTCAACCCAGCTCTGGGAATGTAATTTTCGACTTAGAAGATTTATTTTTTGTATCTAAAATTTTAGATGGTGATTTTCCAGATTACGAAAGTGTTATACCTAAAAGCCCTATATCCCATTTTACTTTACCCCATGGGGATTTTTTAAATGCGATTAAGCTTGCTTCTGTATTTTCTAAAGAAACTGAAGCAGTTAGACTGAGCCTAAAAACCAAAGAAAAGACCTTAAATATACTAAGTGATGATGTTCAATTAGGAAGCCACAAACAAGGTTTAACCTTGATAGATTCTGAGGGAGATGACTTAGAAATGGCCTTTAAAGTTTCTTATCTTTTAGATTTTTTAAACAATGTAAGCTGTGAAAATATAACAGTCCACTGTTCCGGACAAACTACCCCCGCCTTATTTATTCCTGATACTCGAAAAGATTATTTACATGTGGCGGTACCTCTTCAACCCTACTGGGAATAAACTACTTTTTTAACTATTCCAGCGCAATTGTGTTCTTTTTTAATTCCTGGGATGGTTTACTTTCTGCTGTTTTAGATACATTATCTTTTACATTTGTATTCTCTATAGAATTACTTGGTTCTTGAACTTGTTCTAGAGTTTTGTTTACCACCTCTTCGTTTATTGGTTCTGTTTTAGGTTTATCTTCTTGGTTTAAAGCCCTTCCTGCTGTGATCTCAGATTTCAGTTCCGCCTCTTTTATTCCTGCCTGTTTTTTTAATACTTCTTCTGGGTTTGTAGTTACAATTTTATGTTCCTCTTTGCTAGCAACAACTTGCATAGCCACATGGTTATTACCTGCAAAAAAGAGTCCCTCCCCTATCCCAACAGACAATAGAAGTCTTTTTTCTCCTTCAGATAAATGAAAAACTTCGGATAATCTATCTATAGAGCTGGGAGACTGTTTTAACAGTATTTTAATAGCCGCGTTAGTTATGATTACTTGGCCGTGTTCGGAATTTAAAAAATCGTTAACATCCTGACTAATGGTGGTGAGCCCTAAATAATATTTTCGAGCTCTTTTTGCAATGGAGTACATGAAGTAGGCGGAGTCTTCGTGGGTCATTAAATACCAAGCCTCGTCTACTACAAGAAGTCTTTTTTTCATTTTCATTTTCACCTTAGTCCAAATAAAGTCTAAAATAATGTAGTAGGCAATGGGTCTTAAAACGTCTTCTAAATTTCTAACGGAAAAAACTGTAAAAGGGTTATCTAACTTAATATTAGTTCGCTGATTAAATATTCCTGCTAAAGAACCTTTAACATACCTTTCTAGCCTTGCCGAAAGGTTTTTGGACTCTGGCTCATCCATTCCTAATAGTACTTTGTAAAGATCTTCCATAATTGGTGATTCGTTAGCGTGTGTTTTAGGGTCTGGTCCGATTCCTTTTAGTCGGTAGGTTTCTACAATAGCTTTGTCTAAAATAGCTTCTTCGGTGTTACTCATATTTCCAAAGATTATTTTAAACAGAGAGTGTAAGCTAAGTATTTTTGATCCTAATGCATTTTCAGCAAGCTCCCCACCCTCCTGATTATCTGTGGTCGGTATATCAAACGGATTAATTTTAGAAGCTGAGTTTTCAGAAAATTCAATAAACTCTCCCCCTACCGCCTCCGACAGGGATTTATACTCTCTTTCTGGGTCGATGGCTATACACTCTGTGCCAAACATTAGGGAACGTAAAATTTCTAGTTTTACCAGATAGGATTTTCCAGCACCAGAAGTTGCAAAAATACAGGAATTAGCGTTTTCTAAAGAAAATCTGTCGAAGATAATTAAAGAGCCGTTGTGTTTGTTAATTCCGTAAAGTATTCCTTCGTTTCTGGTTAGTTCACTAGATGTAAAAGGAAATGTTGTGGCAATAGAAGAGGTGTCCATATTTCTAACATAAAGCATTTTATCTACACAAAGTGGGATTGTTGACTGAAATGCCTGCTCCATTTGTAAAGTGCTTTCTTTAGCTACAATAAGCAGTGCTCCCAAAACCCCTTGAAGCATCTTGGTCGTATTGTCCAACTCTTCTAGTGAATCGGCTGGAATTGTGATGTAAAAAGAGAATTGAAAAAATCGTTCTACTCCTTTTACTAATTTATCTTGTAAGGCGAGCGCGTCTTTAAGGGCAGCCTCAACCTTTGGATCCATCACCTTGCCATTTTCTCTGTCTGTTGAAAGTGTAGCCTGAAATTCTGTAATCTTCTTTCTTAGATCCTCTAAAACCCCTTTAGCCTCTATGGGGTAATAAAACATAGAGAGTTCTACAGGGTGCTCAAAATTGATTAAGGAGGTTAACCAATTAGCTCCAACATATCTTGGGTATCCCGAGATAAAAAAACTTCTGTAAAATTTGTTTCCAATCTTTAAGTGGTTAAAATCTACATAGATTGAGGCCGGAGCTATTATATCTTTAATATCTGTGACACCAGCAGAAAAAGTATTTACTGCTTTATCCACTTTGGCCTCTTTAGTGTTTATTTTTATGTCTGCTGTTTTAATCCCCTCTTTTAACGGCGTTGGGGAACTTGTAACATTAGTACTCCCCGGTTTTTGAGGTACTGGGGGAGGTAAGGTAGCTGTTTTTTTTGTATTTAAAAAAGGTATTTTCATTTTAATCTTGTAAAGTTTCTACCATAGGGGTAGTGTAATCTGCCACATTTTCTTGGGCCTCTTTATTTATAGTGCTTTCTGGGTTGTAATATTCATAAAATAACTTAATTAGCTCCTCTGTGTTAAGTCTTTTTGCTTGAATATTTATTCTTCTAAACTCTTTTACAATATGCTCTGTTTTTGGTGAAAGCTGGCTTTTAGCCTTTGCCGCTATGTCGGCAACATCGATTTGGCTTTTAGCCCTGTGTCCAAAACCAAGTAGATCTTTTAACCAGTTAAAGGGGTTTTCTCCGGGTACTATTAAACCTTCGTTATAAGTGATTGCGACATAAAAGCTTTTGTCTAAAATTTCAAAATTTTGTACTATCCCGCTTACAAAGTTTTGATAGTCTTCCGCTGCCTTTTGTAGCAAGGGGCTTTCAATTTTTTTTCTTGCTTCAGATATTTTATCTATATAGTTAGAAATATCCATTTTTTTATTTTTAATAATGACTTGCATAGGAAAACTAATAGAGTTTAAAAGTCCTGAGTATGCAAAAATAGCTGCATCTTGTTCTCTTTGTGACAGAAGTTCAAAGTTAATAGCACTAGTTTGTATTACAGCGGATGCGGCACCGTTTTTTAAGATCACCATATCTTCTTTTATATCGTATATATCTAAATGCTCTTGTGTAGATGCGTTTACCTTAGTGGTTTCCATGGGTTATTATTTATTTACAGGCAGTTATAATATTTTTTCTCCTATTAATTTTACTGGATCTAGGGCTTTTCCTAAAGCACTAACCGCAACTGGTGTAAATTTATATCCTTCTTTAATACCTTCTATTCTGTAATCTGCGTTCTCAAGGGATGTAGAGGATTCAAACTGCCCTAAATTATTAGTCTTTAAGGCCCTCATCGGCTCATTATCAGAGTCTTTAATTATAACAATACAGTCTGGAAGCAGGTTTCCTTGTTTATCCTCTACCGTTCCAATTATTATATTTGCCTTAACCGGGTTTGTAGAGATAGCTCCAGTTGGTGCACTTGTTTTTATATTATTATTATCTGGAGTTTTAGGCTTTTCCTTTATTTCTTTCCCTTCTTTTTGTTTGTTAGATTTCAAACTGTGCAAAAAACTACTAAACACGCTAGTAGGTTCCTTTTCTTTATCCTTAACTGGGGTAGTTAACTCCTCTACAACGGGAGCACTAACTTTTATATCGGGTTTAACTTGCTCTAAAGCAGGTATCGTAGGTGTAGTAGGTGGGGGCACTAACCCAACTTTTTCGGCTTTATCTGTCACTACCTTTACATTTGATTGAGGTACTTGCTGTGAGTTTTCTTCGAGTATGTCCTCTTTACCTTCAATTACTTTATACTTATTTTTTTCTATCTCCTTAATTAGTTTATCTTTTAGCTGGTTCATTTCTTCCATATTTTTGCTGTAGTTTACCTTAATCTCTATCTTGTTTTCTGGTTTAGTATCTTTGCTAGGGGTTATAGGTAACTGATTAGTAGTAACCGGTGGCGTGTGATTAACAAACTGTTGCTTGGATTCGTGTTCGTCCTGATGTAATGATTTAGCCAAATTTAATTGCTCAGAATCGCTAATTTTTTTGGGCTTAGTAGCTACACCTATTTGGTTAAAAAATTCTTGTTCCTTAGTTTTTAAGTCGGTGTCATCATCAAAATCTTTTGGTGTTTGAGTTTGGTTATTGTCTTTTTGACTAGCAAAAAAATCATCGATACTTACTCTTTTTTGGTTATAGGAAGGTTGTTGATTACTGCTTTGGGTTTTTCTAGTGACATCCAATGTAAAAAAGGTTGGAATATTTATAGTGTGTTGCCAAACTCTAAGCCTTGGGTTTTTGATTGCATTGATGTAGTTTATTACCCACTTATCTAGAGTAATATCATTCATTGGAAAAAAGGCAAATCCAAGCCCTGCTAAAGTTTCAATTAAAAGCAAGGGGTATTTAAAAATCCCAGGTAAGCTAATTTTAAAGGTTATGAGGATTAAGATGCCAAATACTACTAAGTAGCTAAATTGTCTAACAGTTAAATCCCCAATAAGTTTGAACTCCACGTCCATAACATTTTGAGGAATAGGGTGTTGTTTATTGGCAGACTCAATTTGCATAACCTAATTTTAGCAGTAAACAGGAGGTAAGTAACTATTAAAGCTTTTGCAGGAAGCGACTTTACTATGTTTTTCTATTTTCTTTTTGGCGGTCCCGCATCTCCCCCTCCAAATAAGGGTTCTACACCCAACATTTTTTCTAAATGTTTTGGGGCCTTGGGTGAGTTCCACATTATACCGATACTCATAAATATTGAGGCCAGCATAACTATGAATTTTGCACTTGCAAATCCTATAAATATTACATAAAAAGAAGCCGCATACATTACGGATATTGCACTTAGGCCAAAGATTTTACTGGCTAAGTTCATAAAATAAGTTTTAATCATGCCTTCTTTGCCAGGAAAAGCCGAAACTAAAAGAATTAGAGGGGCAAAGGCTATTAAAATACCTGTTTTAAAGCTTATTATTACTATTGCGAACAAATACCTTATCATTGAAATTACCCACATAACAAGAAGTATTACAAATATTATTATTCCTACAAACCCTCCACCTAAGCTGGCAACTACAGTATACAAAAGCATGAACATTATAAAATTTCCAGATGCCCCTTGTTGGAGCTCTGGGCTCATGCTGTTTGTAGCCGCATCTCCAAAAGAGGCTAGCATCCCTATAACTACATCAGTAATCGGCTTGGCTAGCTGAATCATTAAGGAGGCAATTGGGTACGAAAAAGTAATTAAGAGTATTGTAATGAGCAACTTAGGTATAGCCCGCATTAGGGTAATTTGAGTTTGTGGGTTTATTTGCATTCTAAACATTATTGCAAATCCAAAGGCTACTGTAGGAATTATTATTAAATAGTAAGAAAAATTAAGGGCTGTCTTCCAGATATTAAAAAACCCCTCTCCTAAAGTAGTGTCGGTTAAGAACCCTTCCCAAGTATATGCTTTAGCAGTTTTAGCCCCGAAAATCGGTAATTGTTCTTGCATGTAGTCTGCATAGTATGTGGTATTGGCTAAATTTTCGCTTTCTAAGGATACTTGTTTAGTAACGTAGGTTGTTAAGCCCATAAACCCTCCTTTTATGGGTTTTGCCATAGTGATTGTATCGGAAGTTTGTTCGCTATTTAGCTTGTTTAGCATGGAGTCTTCAATAGGACATTTCTCCGTTTCTGTTAAAGTTCCTGAGTTTAAATCCGCAGTTTCTGCTACTTTTTTACACTCGGAGTAAGTTCCCCCTTGAAAGGCTACTGTTGCAGTTTCCGCAACTCCGGTGGTAGCACATTGACCAAAACCTTGTATGTTAGACACACAGTCGTAAGCTGCTTCTATTCCCGCAATTTTAGCATTTATACCCCCAGACCAAGGTACCCATCCAGGTACTGATAAGGCGTATACATTATTGTTTAAACGATCCCCTGCGTTGGGCATAATCATGGCCAAATGTTTTTCGTCTTCCCAATATCTTCCAACGTGAGTTTTATAGTTTGCTATACCTGTTTTTACTAAAAATGCAGTTAGTATAAAAATGAAAATATAAAATAAGATGAATAGTTTGCCGAATTGTTTTAAGCCAGATTTGTTCATTGATTACAGTTTAATAAATAAACCTTTAATTTACTAGTTATTTAAAGTGCTAAAAGTTAACATATACATAATATATGGCACAAAAAAGAGGAGGTCCTCGTAGGGGTCCAGGAAGACCCATGAACCCTGGGCCCACAATAACACCAAGCGCACAGATAAATATCCCTACCGAGCTTTTTGAGTCTCAGGTTTTAAAAAGTGTTTTAAGCCAAGAATCTTTCGAGTATTTTGAGAGCCTTCCTTCTAAGACGAAGGAGATGTATATCGATACCTACAAAAAAGCTCTTTTTAATGCCACTTCTGAAAAAGCTGCAAATGGTTTAATAAATTACGGAGAGGACGAGTTTCAGGATTTGGCGGGTGTCCAGGTAGAGATTTCTTTAAACCCTGCAGATTGGAAAAACCCAGGAGAGCAGGCAAAGAAAACACTAAATAACTGGGCTAAGGGAGTTCTACAGTGGTCTGATATCGAGCGCGAGCTTGAAATGAAGATGTTACGGGAGATTATGTCGGGAAACGTGGATAAGCAACATATGGGAACGGGTTACATTGTAAATAATCAAATCCTTACCTCCAAAACTACCCATACGCTTCGAGGAAACCCCATTACCTTAGAAGGGGCAATAGGTATTGATGGGGTTTCTGGCTACAAGGACTACGCAAAGTCTATTGAAGGGTGGGTTGAAAAAAGCCAGTCTATAGGGAAGAGGGTGGGTGCGAGGGCAGGTGTCGATGAGAAACTTATAGAGTTGATGGAGAAAGAACTTGCCCATCAAGGGGGGACTTGGGTGGATGCTTATGGTAAACCGCTCTTTAATGACACCCAACTTTACACGGCAATGGAGTCTCCTGGTGGAATAATTGCCTCCGCAGGGGCGATTAACCCTAACCTAGAGAGATTTCTGTCCACAGACAGTGTTGCGGCTACTTATGCTACCAAACTAGACGCGGAAATTGTCAAAGGATATACCCTTGGCGACATGGTTCAGGGAGTCAGCGGTAGCAGAGCGATAGTTAAATCAAAACTACAGGCAAGAAAGCTTTTAGATAGTATGGGTGGCAAAGATGTTAGGTATTATCAGGATTTTAAAAATTATGTTTTAACTGGAAATAACTGGAAAACTTTAGGTTTTTCTAGTGCAGCAGCAGCTAGAGAGGTTCTGGATTTTTCAATCGGTGTTGATAAGAAAGATAAAAGACTTGGGGAGTGGCTTTCAGAAGGAGCTTTTAACCCTAAAGTATTACCTGGGACCTTTTCTGATGCTAAGAGTAGAGACTTTTTACTAGCTCAGCAGTCTTTTGCAAACCTCGATGATGCCGTGATGAAAGCTAAAGAAGTCTTGGTTAATGACAGCTTAACCTTACTTAAGGAGAGTAGAAAAGATATATTAGATACTCTTTCTGCAGGTATACCCATAGCTCAGAGGGGCGATTTTAGAAGACGATTATCCCGAGCCATAGGCTTGAGGGACTACGTGGAGACTCGGAACACTATGCTGGCTCAGCAGGAATTTTTAGACGCCGTGCTAAAAGGGGATCTCTATAAACCCTATGTATTTTTGGGTAAGTGGGATCTATTAGCAAAGTATACTCCCATACAAAAGGAGTTAGATAAAATTAAATTACCACTTAGGGCTTTTGGTGCTAGTAATCTAGGGGAGCTTAGAAATCTAGTGAAAACCGCAAGTGTTAAAACCCAGGATTTTATTGGTTTAACAGGGGAGGGTTATACTGAGTTCGCAACTCACCGCTTTTTCACCGCTTTTTTAAGCCAGCAAGAGTATTTGTATCCCGGAGACTTTATCAACGGATTAAATGTTGCAGAAATTGGTGGTAACAAAATCGGTTTATTTGTGGGAGAAACATACTTGCAAACTAAAAATAAGTTTACTTCCTTTAAAAACAGCTTTAGCAGTACAGATATGGGGAGGGTGCATATTTCCGCAAGACAGCTTGATGGTTTAGTCAATGTTCTTGCTGCGCTAAACACAATGTCCTCGAATGTGCCCGCTGTGGGTGGTGTAGTTAACATTAGTAATTTTCACGACCTCTTCAAGGGCTGGTACGAGCAATGGGAACTAACTAAAAATGCGGACTTTATAGATGCGCTTATAGCTGGAGGTAATCTTACCGGATATACGGGGGATACCGCAGTTCTGAAGAAATCCTTTATCTCGATTTTCAAAACTTTAGAATCTTTAGAAAAAAAAGGTGTAGACAGGGACGACTTTTTATCACTTACCCTCCTGTTAGGGCAGAAATTTATCCGAGATGGGAAATTAGTAAAGTATATGGCAGTCCTGCCTTGGGTAGCAACCAAGCTTAATGCAGTACAGAGCACCGTTTTTGCTACGTTAGAACATAAACTTTTATACGGAGTTTTTAAAATTAAGAGTTTTGGCATTGGAAAATTTACTCGAAGGTTGTGGAGGTATAACAAGCCTGGATACGGTCCAGTTAGACAGGCTAAAGTCTTTTTAAGACTGTGGAGAATGAAGTATGCAAACAAAGCTTTTTATAAAGCTATCGTCTCCGCGTTAGGAAAACTGGGTAGTGTGTTTTCTAAGTTTTTACCAGCAGGGTTGACAGGTCCACAGGCCGTACCCGCCTTACTGGCCCTAATAATAGCGAAGGTAGGTCAAGCGGTAATTAAATCGGCAATGAGTTTACTTAAGGGGGATATAAAAGGTGTTTACTATGCATTTAAAAATTTAGTTGATGATTTAATAGTTAACCCTACTAAGTTTGTAGTAAAAATACTGCTTTACGCTTTAGCTATAATTCTTGTTTTTATTATAATGATACTAGGGGGTAGTGTAGCTCAGGATGATCGAGATTTTGGAGCAACGGCCTACATGGGAAGCATTTTTGATGACCCAACTTTGGCCTGCCGAGGTGCAGCTAACTTTGCCGGTAGTTCTGCCTCTGGACTAGACGCAAATCCTGTGGCTCCTACCGAAACTTCCTGCTTTGGCTGGAGATCTTTTACACAGGCAGGGTCTACAAAGTATAATTTTCACACGGGTATAGACTACGGAGCTACTACTGGAACCCCTATTTTATCGCCTTATAACGGTTCTGCTACAGTGATTTCTGCAGGTTGGAATACAAGTGGTTATGGTAACCTGGTGGTTTTAAAAGCAAACAGCGCGGATATTTACATATATTTAGCCCACATGAGTCAAATAGATGTAACGACAGGTCAAACAGTTATACACAGGCAACAGGTGGGGCTGGTTGGAAGTACTGGTAACAGCACTGGCCCGCATTTACATTACGAAATAAGGTCTGGTGGAACGGGTTCGGCTTTTGCGGTAAACCCTTGTTCGGTATTCAGCTGTGGTACTTTATGTGGTGGTGTGAGTGGTAGTAATTTAAATGGCAGAGGAGAATGTTATGCCGAATATGAACCTTATCTTCCTTAAAAATATAAAGCAAGTAATTGGCCAAAATAAATATGCTTTTTTTGTTTTAATCTTAATTGTTTTGGTTGTAGTGGGCACCTTATTTTCTAGTTATCTGTCTCGGTTTTTTAGCAAGCCGGTTACCAAAACAACCTCCGTAGAAAAACAAGAAAATCTTACAGATGTTAAGGATGTTGTAAGTAAGTCCAATAGGGTAGTGCAAAATTTTGATAAAAATGTTCCTCAGTTACCTGCCGTTTTTTATGGTAATGAGGTTAAAGTTAAAAAAGAGGTTACGGAAAGTGATCTTACAGAGATTAATAACAGATCTTTTATTTATTCAGTTATTCAGTATAAACCTGAAGAATTAGCTAAGAACCCCCGCTTTAAAAATTTAAATTTTTCAAACATTACCAGTGTAAAGGGTACTAAAGAAGGTACTCTAGATGAATTTGTTTCTGCCTACACCTACCTTTTAAACGGTGCCTCTACTAGCAGTGTGTATAGCTTTTCCCTTAAAAAGCTTACGGAAAGAGATATAGATTTAGGGGGTGATGAGTATTTTGTTCCCGCAGCCTTTTCTAATATGGGAACTTTATACTCTCAGGTTACTTATGGGGTTTATTTAAACGGTAATTTATTTGTTGATGAATATGGCCAATCTTCTGTTTCTGCCATTTATAATAAGTTTGAGAAAACAGTAGACTTTAACATATTAAATTTTTTTCCAAAAAGAATTGATGTTGTGGGGAACAGGTTTTTTGAAGCAAAGAATTATTTTTTAGTTCCAAAAATTTCCTTAGATGCGAATTTAACTGCCTTAGTGCTCGATGGTAATGTTACTTTAAAAACCAGCGACTTTAAATTTGAAAGTAGTAAAGACCCTAATTTGGTTTATATCTATGACTCTTTTAGTGGTTTATTAGTACCACAAATCGCTTTTAGTGGGAGTGTAGAAAACGTGCAAGGTCTGTTAAACAGTGAGGTAAACTTTATGCCGGTTAGTCAGTAGATATTAATTATTAATTTGATTCGTAAACAGATACCTTGGCCGGACCTACGCCTGCCATTCCCCACCTTACAGCTGTATCGTAATCAACGTCTACTACCCAGTTTCTTTGTAACAGAGAGGGTATGTCATGCATTGCTGCAACATCTACTACTAAGAAAGGCCCTTCTACCTGGTTAGTTTTAGGATTTGTTATGTAAACTTCTCTACCAATATCTCCTGCTCTAAGTAGGGCTACAAATCCCTTATATTTACCCTTGTTTTGCATACTTAAACCGTCGGGTATTTTTCCTGGGTAGTTTTTGCGTTGGTTTGCCATAGCTGTATCCATCACCCCTCGTGAGTAATACATAGCTTTTCCGCTAGCAGGTAAATTAGAGGGTGAACTATAAGGTGGATCTAAGCTCATAGATATATCTGGGTCTACAGGCACTCCTGGGTTAACTTGGCCAATATCTCTATTACTTAAATTTAAGCACTCTTCCCCTTTTACCTCTACTAAAGTCGTTGGAAAACTAGTTTTGCAACTTCCTGTACCGTCAAAATTTATACCAAACATTTTTGTATACATCTCTTTGCCTTTAACTAACCACTCTGCTGAGTAGGTGTACTTGTTATTAAAAACTATATCCCCGTCTCCCAACTTTATACCTGTAACTCGGCTCCAAAAGTTATCCTCAGGGTTATTTCCGTGTAGCCCACCGCACGAGTTATTTGCAAGTACGTTGTAGGGATCAGCTAAGGTACAACCCATGGTCTGAGTTTGGTCGTTATTGTACCTTTCGTGGGTAATCGGGCTTGCGTAACCTCCACCTGGCATATTGGAGTTATTGGTTATCTTTGCACAAAAATTTTTATCTGTATTTTCTTTAAACATTTTAATAACACCACTGTCTGGCAGGTAACTTTGTGCATCGTGTAAGCAAGGAAAATGTTTTACCTGAATTTTGTAATACCCTTCTTTAACATTGAAAGTTGATACCGAGTTTGTATATCCCGTTCCCTTATATTCAAGAACGGACGCATAGTTAAGCCAGTCTGCATGGCTTGAAACGTTTATTTCCGGAGGCAACGCCCTTGGTAGATACATAATTTGATAAAAGGTTCCGTTGGATTCCTCTAGCGTATTGCCACATCTTGATGCAGATGTTTGCCCTGGGTTCATCACTACCACTTGGTGATTTAAAATTAAAGTTGCGCCATCCACATACCTATTAGCTACAGATAACTTTAAGTCTGAAGATTTGTCTAAAAAATAATATTTATTGTTAGGATCCACGTTTAAATCTACTCCGCCTCTAGTAATTGTGAAGTTTTTACTACTATTGCTCATTGAATTATTTACACTACCACAATAACTGTCGGTAGCTATTCCTGCCTCACCTTCGCACTGGTACAGGAAATTTTCTAAATTATTGGCCTCATCGGTTCCTGGGGCTAGGGATATTGAAGTAAGTTTGGGTAGGGCACATTTTTTTGCAAAACCCGCAACACTGTTTTCTTGATTACTGTTTGAGGTTAAATTTCCTAAACCCGAAAATAAACCAGAACTTTTAGCACTTACATTGATCGGTATTTCTTCAGCCATTTCTGTTAAAGCCTTTACACCTGGTGGTGTAAATGCTGTATATAACGTACTTGTTAAAGCAGTGTAGCCCGGTGATTTATACCCCCCGTTATAGCCCCCAACAGTGGATGCTAGTTTTATACTGTCATTATTAGCTAAAGAGCTTCCTGAGGAATTTTGTTTTAGTGCGCAGTTTGCATCACAGGTTGTTTCTTGGCCAATAATGGATATACCGGGTGTAATATCTGAGCCTCCGTATCCTTGTACTACTACTCCAATATCTATATCAGTACTTTTCCCCCCGCACCCTCCGGTCCCATCCGCATTTTTACTACAGTTAGCTGTTCCGATGTCTCTTTCAAACTTGACCTCTCTTTGTCCCAAAAGTTCTTCACAAGTCGTTTTAACGTTTGTTCTCACAGGAAACATACAGGCAGGAACTGTGAATCCTTGGCTTACGGCGGCGGTTTGAATTTTACCGCTATTTGGATCATTTATCAGCGCATATTTTGGATCGTATTTAATACTATTACTAATCTGTCTTTGCTTTATAGTGTTAAATACAATCTCTTGTTTTTGTTCGTTACTATAATTTTTTGCTAAATAATTAGTTTGTGCCTCCGCCAGGTATTCATTATATTGTTTAGTTTTTTCAACTCCAAAAGCTTCTTCTTTAGTGTATCCTACTGGAGGTATCCAGCTTATTTGATTTGTGGGTGTAGACCAAAAACTATTGGTAATTGTGCTGGCTATTTTTTGGGCACAGTATACCCGCATGTCAGCGTGTTTTAAATTAGGTGCTCCCTCAATTACTATATCGACCTCGGTTGGGGTTTCAAGACACCGGATATATTCTTGTTGTAGATCTGTCGTAGATTTTCCTGGAGGTAAAAATCTATCTATATTTGCAATTTTTGGAGGCACCTCTACGTCGCCAGCTCCCCCGGTTTGGGGCGCTCCCCCATAGGTTGACTCCATATTTTGATTTAGGTGGGTGGTAAAGTAGGCTAAGGGAGATTCTTCTGCAGATCCTTTTTGTCTGCTTGCGTAGCTGTCTATAGGAGGAATAGCTCCTTTGTAGTCTTTTAAAGTTATCATTCGTTTAACCTTGCTGGTAAAGGGTGCTGTTACTCCTGCGAGTAGGGTTTGCCAAATACTGGACCCGTTTTCAACTTCCCCATCTGCTGAACATGTTGCACAAGAGGTATCTGCGTTTAGCACTAAGGGACTTTCACAGCTTAAACCGTCTCCATCGTTTGGCACAAAGGGGCAGTAATCGATTGATGAACCGGGTTTTGGTCTTAAGGCGTCTGCGATACTGGTTTCTCCCCCAGGTCTTATAAATCCTACCCACCCATATTCTTTATTAAATAAGAATTTTTCACCCTGGCCGTTTCCCTCAACAATTTCTATTTCTATTACGTTATTAAGTTGTGGCATTTCGGGTTTGTTGGGGTTTGAGTACACACTATAAATTTTGTTGAACCGCATTTTAAAAGATACAGACCCTGTAAATGGTGCTTCGCAACAACCACAAGTAGCTCCATCCTTTGCAAAGGCAACAACGGTATGATTTGAAGACATAGTTTCGCCCTCACACATATTCCTTTTAACCCACTTGGCTGGCGTGTAATTTTGTAAATCCACACTTCCACACCCGCCTACGGACCCGTCTACCATAGTAAAACCCGCTGCCCTGCCGTCCAAACAGCTAACATCCTGTCCAGGACCTGTTGCCCATGAAGTATCTCTTCCGTGATAAATAAATTGATCATCATAGGCGAATTCTTCGTAAACACTGCCATCTGCACTTTTTGCAAGGTAAAATGTTGGTTTACCTCCTATTACCCTTCCATCTTCAACAACATAAGTTAAGCCCCCGCTACTTAAAACTGCTTTATCTGAGTTAGGTTTAAAATAATCTAACATATCCACACAGGCTGCAGAGACGGGAGTCGTATTATTTAAAAAGATGGCTATTAAAAGAGTGGTGAATATTAGATATTTTTTAAACATGTATTGCCCTAATTATAAGAGAAATTGGACTATAAAAGAAGTTACTGGAAGTTTTTTATTTTAACTAAAAATGGGGTATGGTTACATCGAACATTATTTCGTCCCCTATCCCGGTAACCCCGAAAATTTGCCCTAGTACAACTTTTACAATGGCCCAAAAGGATACAGCTAAAACCATTGCAGCTAAAGCCCACATAAGTGTCTGTTTTCCTGAAGCAATTTTTTCCGGGTCTCCTTGCCCTGTCGCTAGTTTAATTCCTCCAACTAAAATAAATAAAAAACCTAAAGCCAAGGTCACGTTTCTTAAGGATAGTATTAAAGTTGTTATACCACCAGCCAAACTATTGAAAGCCTCGTCAACCTTTACAGCCTGGTCGTGAGTAAATGGGGGTTCTTCAAAAGCTGCAAAAATAAAATTTTTGCCATATACATTTATGTAAATAAAAACCAAATTAATTAAATTCATGTGTTTATTATTGTTGTAGGGTCGTCAAAACCAAAGATATTAAAAATTAAGAAAGGTATTAACTTAAACGAAACAATTACAATCGCAGATATAACCGCCCAGGTTAGGCACTGACCTGCCTCAGCTTTTTTATTGGGATCGCCCGCTGACGTGACAAATTTTATACCACAAACAATTACAAAAATTATTGAAAGCGATAACCCTACTCCAAATAATAAGTTGTACAGTATTCCAAAGATATCCGATAGATTTGTGACGTCTGTAAGTTTTCCAACTGCTGTGTTGTCTGGGTTGCCAAAATTTGCTAGTACTCTGTTCATATCCCTATATTACAGTATTACAGTTTTAAAGTGTAGTTAAAACTGGCACCCTTTGAATAAACCTACTTGGGCATAAAAAAAGCCCCTGCAAAAGCAGAGGCTTTAGTTTTAAGTTCAGATTAAAGTTTAATACTACGAAGTTGGTAGTAGTTCGTCTACTCCTTTGAATCCAAATAAGTTTAAAGCCAAGTTTATTAATAATCTAAAGGCAATAATAACTACAGCACCAATAATGGCGTTTGTTATACAGTTTCGTGCCTCTTCAGCTTTGCTTTGGTCGCCACTGGACATGGCATATTTTATACCACAAACAATTAAAAATACTAACGAAATGGATATACCTACACCAAAAACCAAATTAATTATGAAAGTAACAAATGCACTTAAACTTCCAAACACGGTGCTAGTTCCCCCAGTATCCGGTAAGTCAATTGCTGTACCTGCATGGGCTACCCTTAAAGTTACATAACTTAAAAGCTCGTTAATGTTAATCATAAAATATAAAAATTTACTGTAACTTATTAAATAATATTAGATAACTCCGATTAAATCAAATGTTCTGTCTATATTCCCATGGCATTACCCAGAATATTAATTAAGGTAGCCGCACCGCCAATTACTAACAATCCCATTAATATCGCATAGAGCTCCTCTTTTACCTGTTGTAATTTAGTTGGATCTCCCGAACTTGTAGCCAGCGCCATTAAGTTAATAAGTATTTTTACAACCGCAATAATAATTGCAATTGGAAAAGCTAAATTATAAACCCAACCGACCATATTTTTTACTTTATCCAAAGCCTGATCTGGACTTAAACCGGACGAGGGGGAGCTTGAAGGGGCCGGTGCGGGTGCGGGTGCTGGAGCTGGTGCCGGAGCTGGTGCCGGAACAGGATTGGGGTTTGCTGCAGCAAAAGTGCTTGCTACGGAGCAATCATCTGCAAAGAATAGGTTATTTCTGTGCCATACAATAACTCTCAGATTGCCCGAGTTTATACTGTCCGAGGGGTAGTTACCTGCAGTCGTTCCTGAACCGCTTTTTCCGATTTTAGCAGTGCTGGGGTTTATAGTTTGCCACCCTGAAGCTGTTCGTGCCTGAATTTCCATCTGATATTCTGATTGGTTCCAGGATAGCGGATCTAGGCCATTTACTGATGCGATTACCCTGGTTTGACCTCCCACAGGTGGTTCGGAGGTTACCGACACAAAACCTGACGCTGTACAGTTATAGGTAGCTGTCTCCGCATAGATACTTTTGACATCCAAAAAACCCCATAAAAAGGTTATAATAAAAAATATGAAACTGCCTAGAATTAGTTTTTTAATCATTGTTACCTTAATGTTAGGTTTATCGACTTTTATAGTCAATAATTCTGCCTATATTTTTGCCGAGGATGACCTACAAAAGGTTGAAGAGGATATCCAAAAAACCCAAAATAAAATTGATAATTTATCGGATCAAATTTCTAAAATAAAAGGTGAGGTTGGAAACTTGTCGGGTTCTTTAAGCCAAATACTTTTCTCTATAAAACAGATAGAAGTGGAAATAAGTAATATAGGAAACCAAATAGATGGTATTACTTACGATATAAATACTAAGTCGGGTGTTTTAACTACCCAAACTGTGCTTAGAGATAGAACTATTCGCAATTTTTATAAAAAAGGCCCAAATAATGTCATGACTGCAATTGTGCAGTCTAACTCTTTATTAGCAACAACAGAGAGAGCCGAGTACTTAAAAAAGTACTTTGATGACTCTCTAAATGTTATTTCTAATATAAATTCTGATATCATCATCAACAAACAAAACAAAGCCCGTTTAGAAGAATTACAAAACGAGGTACTTGCCGAAAAAACTAAGTTAGATTCTATTAAAGCAGATACAGAGCAAAAGTTAGCAGAACAGCAGCAAGAGCTCTCTGCTAAGAATAGTGACTTAGGAAGTTTAAGTAAAAAGTTAAATGGCTTGCTTAAAAAGCAGCAAGATATTTTAGCTAAAAAAAGTGGAGGAGAGTTCTATTCTTCTTTGGGAGATGGCGTGCAAACCGATGATCCACACGCTGCCCCAAGCTATAACCCGGGTTTTAGCCCCGCTTTTGCTGCTTTTAGCTACGGAGCTTATACACACTATAAAGGTATGAGTCAGTATGGCGCTAAAGGAAGAGCAGATGACGGGAAAAAATACGACGAAATATTAAAGTTTTATTATAAAACAGGGGTAAAAACCAAAGATGGTATGCCCAGTAAAATAAGTGTCGATGGTTATGGAGAAATGGATTTTCAATACTATTTATACGGACTTGCTGAAATGCCTACAAGTTGGCCAAGCGAAGCTCTAAAGGCACAGGCTGTCGCGGGAAGATCCTATGCTTACAGGTATATCAAGGCAGGCAAGTCTATATGTACTAGCCAAAGTTGTCAGGTGTTTTCTAAAAGTAAGGCTGATAGTGTGAAAAATGGGGACTACCCAAATTGGAAAAAGGCTGTTGACGATACTAAGAATAAAATTCTAGATAACGAGGATACTGTAGCTTACTACTCCTCTACTACGGGTGGTTACATTGAAGATGTTGGTTGGGATAAAAAAGGTGGTTGGCCTGGAGATGCATATGAAAAACGGGGTGGGTCACCTTGGTTCTATAAGGGTTGGTATACCGAAAGTTATTCCGTTAGTTCGGATAAGTGCGGTAGAAGCCACCCCTGGTTAAATGAAGAGGAAATGGCCGATATATTAAATGCTTATGTGTTACTAAAAGCCGGAAAAGACACCGATAGAATTACGCCCGTTACCACAAGTTGTTGGGGAGGAGATCCTTACTCTATGGGTGACCTTAGAAAAAAAGCAGATGAGATAGGTACAGGTTACTCAAAAGTAAAAAGTGTGTCAGTTAGTTTTAGTGACAATGGGTACACCAGCCAAGTAACTTTTGAGACAGACAAAGGTACCTTAAAAGCGGAGGGTCAATTATTTAAAAGCGCTTTTAATTTAAGAGCTCCTGGCTATATAGCAATAAAGTCTAAATTGTTTGATATAGAAAAAAAGTAGCAAAATAATACCCTATATTTTTACTTTGTCCTTAGTCGTAGTAAAATCAAACCATGAACATATTTTCGGCATATTTAGAAAAACCTACAAATATAAGATTTGCTACACAAGAACCCGGAGAAAAGATTATCTTTGCTCTGCGTAAAGCTTTTGTTACTAATATTCCCTGGATTATTTTAAGTATCTTAGCTCTGTTAGCCCCAACTTTTTATATGAATTATGTTTTGAAGTATGGTACTTTGTTTTCCTTTTATAAAGGCTTAGAGTTAGAAAATATAGCAATTGCTCTTTGGTATGTGATGTCAGTTATATACACCCTAGAAAGATTTATAACTTGGTATTTCAATGTTTATATTGTAACTGATCGTAGACTTATAGATATCGATTTTAAGCCTTTATTTTATAAAAATGTTAGTGAGGCCACCTACGATAATTTAGAGGATACCTCGTTTAGTATGAGTAACATTTTTCAAACTATTTTTAATTACGGCAATGTCTTAATGCAAACTGCTGCCGAACAAAATCAATTTGAATTTATAGATATTCCTAATCCTGCAAAAGTCCAAGACATTATTAGTGATTTGGCTGCAAAAGCAGGTGGAGGGCATGAGTAATATGGAATTTTCAAACATTGTAGTAATCTTTTTAAATACAATTGTAGTAATCATTGTATTAATGTATTTACTCTTTGCTGTTATTCTTGTTAGACAGGTTAGTCTTATGGGCCAGGTTATAATTACCGGGGTTGATAAATACGTAAAAGCTATGGCATTAATTCACTTAGCCTTTGCATTTATTGTCGCGTTGTTCTTAATTAACACTTTATTGCTTTAAAATGTACGACATAAAATCTCAGAAAATTTTGGGAAGTTTTGATCCAATTGATGGTGTATGGTCTATTCCCTATGAGTTTGACCCAGACGATATAAATGTATTAAATAGTCGAGGCCGTTTGTATATGGTGTTGGATTTTGAGGGTTCTTCTAATATTGATTTACACCTAGCCTCTAAAATTTTAATAGATGAAACAAAAGAAAAGTATTATGGTGACTCCGATGGCACTCCCCTACAGGCACTAGAAAAGGCTTTAATTTCAGGTAAAGATAAACTAAAAGAAATAGCTAAAACAAACGACTCTTCAGTTAAGTCGTTAAATTTTAACGTGGCTTGTGCAGTTGTTTGGGGGAAGGTTTTATACGTAGCTCAGCTAGGTGAGTCCGCTGTTTTATTGGTAAGAAACGGAGAAGTCTTAGATATAGGTCATAAAACCAGCGGGGAGGTTTTAACCAGCTCCGGTATTTTAGAAAGTGATGATGTATTTATTTTATCCACTAAAAAATTTAACGATTCTTTTAATAACTCTTTACTCCTAGAAAAACTAGGATCTTTAGAAGAAGAGTTTAAAAAATCCGATTCCCCCGCCTCTTTTTCGGCAGTGGTTGTTATGTTCAAAAAATCTATGTTACCTAACAAAAGAGATATAGTAGGTATAGTATCCTCCTTATCCAAGAGAAGTGCCAAAATCGATGTAGATACTTCTACACATTTGAATGAAAACTTAGATTTAAACTCACCAGAGGAAAATGTTGAAAAGGTTTTAGAAAATGACCCCGACTTAAGTTCAATTACTTCGTTAACTGATATTCCAAGTAGTGCCAATCAAGAAACAGGGGTGTCTAGTGTTTTGGCAACCGAAAGAAATACTAAAAAATACTTTAAAAAGCCTAATAAAAAAACTTTAATGGTAGCCGGTTTTGGTCTTATTGCTACAGGGATTTTAGTAGGTTCCTACTTTTTTATACCTAAAATTAATTTATTTAAAAAAGACGCCGTAACCATAGCAACCTTAGATGTTTCGGAATTTAATTTAAAATTTGAAAATTTAGTTAGCAATAATGCTGATAAACAAGAATACGAGGTTTTACTCAGTGACCTTAATAAGGAGATAGAAAATGGAAATAGCGATACTGATTTACAGGTGCTTAAGGTAAAAATTGAAAACTCTATTAATAAATTTGATTCAAATAGCGATTCTAGTATTTTTAATTTTAAAGTTAAGTCTGATAGTTCGGCAATCTCTTCTTTATCAGCTTTTAATAATGATATTTTAATATCCGATAGGGGTGCCAAACAATCCTATGTATTTACAGATGAGGAGCCTTCCAAAATAGCAGATTTGCCTAAAAATGATAATTACTTAATTACCTTGTCTAGTGAGGATAATTTGTATATTTTAACAACAAAAGCCGTTTTTATTGGTCCTAACTCTTCGAATTTAACAGAGTTTTCTTTAGACACAGAAATTGCCAATTTTACAGGGGCAGTTGAATATTTAGGAAATATTTACGTTTTAGCAAATGGCTCGATTTATAAATATATAAAAGGAGATGGTACCTTTACCCGATCTATCTGGGCTGAAAATGTTGGGAATTTTAACGATTTAGCAATTGACGGTTCCATATATTTGGTTGGTAACGAGGGAGTGACCGAATACTATGTTAGCGAAGAGCAAGAATTTAACACAAATATTACCAATGCAGTGGGTGTTTATACTAATAGAGATTTAGATTATCTTTGGATACTTTTGGATAAAAAATTAGTAAAAGTAGATAAAAAAAGTGGGGAAGAGTTAACTACTGTAGATCTAAATTTTTCAGCCCAACATTTTACAGTACTCGAGGACTCAGCCTTTTTATCTAGCGGGTCTAAACTTTATAAAATAGATTTGGCAAAGTAACTATGGAAAAGTTACTGTTAAGTAAGAAAGTTTCTGGTAGCTTTGAAATCTTAAAAAATTATTCTGCTGGAATTAAGCTTTTAGGTGAAGAGGTAAAATCTTTAAGACAAGGAAAAGGAAATTTAAAAGGGGCTTTTGCAAAAAACATAGGTGGCCAAATATTTTTAGTAGGGTTTAATATTCCAAAATATTCACGAAGTAGTAACTTAAAATACGATCCCACTAGATCCAGAAAATTACTACTGACAAAAAAAGAGATAATAGATATAAATGCTCAAATCTCTAGTAAAGGAAGAACTTTAATTCCTTTAGAAGTATTTATAAATGAAAGTAAGTTGGTAAAAGTAAAATTGGGCCTGGCAAAAGGGGTTGGAAAAGCAGGCAAAAGACAGTTTGAAAAAGAAAAGCAACTAAAAAAAGATATGGATAAAGAGATAAAAGAAGTTAGAACTAGATAACTATGTCTTCTCGTATAAAAGCTTTCTTTAAATCTTTAAAAGGTCTTTATTTTAATTACATCTACGACAAAAAATCCGAAAACCTTTATCCCAGGATATATTTATTTTTGATACTTGTTATTGCTCTGTATTTGGCCTTTTTTAGCTATATTAGGTCTACTAATTTTAGTTACGACGAGTCGAATACTCTAAATATTGCCAGCTTGTCTTTTTTCGATATTTCCGAGGCACTAAAAAACGAGCACAATTTTCCCTTTTATTACTACATTTTAAAAATATTTAGCTATTCTCCTCACTATATTTTAATTTCTAAAGCCTTTAATTACTTAATTTGGATTTTATGTGTTGTTTCTTCTTATTTTTTTGGAAAATTAGTTTTTAAGAATAAGAATAGTGCCTTAACATTTACCTTTTTAGTTGCTTACTCCCCCCTTTTAAACTATTACTCTTTTTATATTCGAATGTACGGGCTAATGTTTTTGCTTTTAATTTTTTATCAATACTTTTTTATAAGAATATTATCAAGGGAACAGAATACTAAAAGAAATTACTTTCTGTTTTTTGTATCTTCTTTATTGCTTTCATTAATACACCCTACCTCTGTATTTATTTATTTTTCCGCTGCTGTGGCTATTTTTTTATTATACGTGTATAAAAACCAAAAAAATGTATTTGTATTACTGACTACATTTTTATCTTCTATAGTAACTTTATTTTTATTTTTATATAAGAAAGGGATCTACGATACTTTTATGGGCGGCGGCAGTTCTTATGTGTTTGATTTTAAACCTAATATTTTAGGCGGAATAAATTCTCTGCTACTTATACCTCCTAATGCACCTTTCTATTCTTTGGTTTTGTTCCTGTTTATTTACCTAGTTTATAGGTATTTTAAAAAGTTAAATCCGGGATATTTATATATTTACTCTGCTTCTAGTTTAATTGTTTACTTAGTTTTAGTATCCTATATTGGAGATAAAAACCCCAGACACTACATTTACTTCTTATTACCTTTATTGTTTGCAATTGCTAAAGGGATTATTAGTCTTAAAAAAAATGTAAAAATGTGGTTATTGCCCGCTGTAATTCTGTTCTTTGTCTTAAATTTCATTAATTTCGCAGCAACCAGTTACAATCTGCACGTAGAAAATAAGGAGTTTTGTAGCAAGGTTTCTGAGTTCAACAACTTATCGTCCTTAATTGTTACCAACTACGCAGTGTATAACCCTTTAAGAGAATGTTTGGGCAAGGAAACTTTACCTAAGATTTATATTCTAGGTGGTGATACTTTAATTTATCAAGCAGATAACAAATCTTTTAAGGAAAATGTTTTTTATCAGTCCAGAAGGGGAGGTTCCACCGATATTACTGATAGCAGAAGGTTTTTATATAGAAGCATTAAGTTTAAAGGTAATTATCCCTCTAGCTATATTCAAGAGGTTAAAAATATTTTAAATCAAAAAAGTTATGGAATGGAAAAGCTGATTTACGTAACAAGATATGAATATGGAAATAACAATGGTCAAATTTCTACAGACGAAATATCTCTTTTTTCCAACTTTAAATTTGTTAGGTTTATTTCCCCAAGTATCTATATTTTTGATGTTAAGTAGTCTTTATAATTAAAATTTATTAGGGCCGGATTTTTCTAGGTTCTAGATCGGGTTTATTGGTTTATAATACCTGGGTGAAACCTACACTTGCAGAAAAAATTGACAAAATATCTAATATATTTGAGATACCTAAAATAGCGTCAATAAAAGTTACTGATGGTTATATCCAACGTTATTATAAAATAAATCAAATACCCTACTCTCTGTTTCACTCAAAAGAGGATTTAGCGCATTTGGGTATTACTAGAAATGGTGTTTTCACTAAAGATGATTTAACAGCCCAAGCATTGTTTGTAAATAAGTATGTTAAAAGAACCAAAGCCAGTAGGGTTTTAGAACTAGCTACTGGAAGGGGCGCTGATGCTTCTCTTTTGGCTCGTAAAAATCCGAATACTAAATTTTATGGAGTAGATCTTTCAGAGGGTCAACTTTATTACGCCTATAAAAAAGCAACTAAGGTTAAAAATTATTTTCCTTCACAAGGAACCTACCAAGACTTAAGCACTTTTGAAAATAATTCTTTTGATGTCTGCTTTGTAGTTGAGGCCCTTTGTTACTCTACCGATAAAAAAACAGTTTTAAGTGAGGTTTACAGGGTTTTAAAAAAAGGGGGTTATTTTATTGTGGTAGATAGCTATAGAAGTGATAAACAATTATCAAACACTGAGCTTACTGCTAGTAAGTTAACTGAAAAAGGTATGGCGTTAGATAGCTTCGAAAAGTATTCTAGCTTTATTAAAAAGGCCATGGAAGCTAGATTTAAAATGGAGTTAGAAGAAGATGTTTCAAAATACGTAGTACCCAATATGGAACGGTTAGAAAAAGTAGCCTCACACCTTTTTAAACACCCTCATATGGCAAAACCTTTAGTAAAAGTTTTACCTAATGAATTTGTTTACAATGCAATTTCGGGTTATTTAATGCCCAATTTAATAAAAGATGGCGTGGCAAAGTACTATATTACTGTTTTAAAGACTTGATACTAAAACTTTTATGCTTCCTTGACTGCTTAACATTATACTTATACAGTTGTTTTAATGCTTAAAAAAGTAACACTACCTATAATTTCTTTTGTATTCCTAATTTCTGCTTTTTTGATATACCCAAATCACTTAGTTACGGCATTCTCTTTTTCTAGTTGGTTCAATCGTGGGTCTGTTTTGGGAGATGACAGCAAGGATGAGGGGGAGAAGGAGGACAGAGAGGATGAAAAAGAAGAGAAGGACGATGATAAAAAGGAGGAAGAAAAGAAAGAAACAGAAGATAAAGATGGAGAAAAAGAAGATGAAAAAGAAAAGGAAGAAATTAAAACTGAGGAAACAATTAAAAATTCAGACGGTAGCCAAACCAGAATAAAAAGAGAGATAAACGGGGACGAAGAAAAAGTTGAAATTAAAACATACAACAGCTTTGGTACTAAAATTAATGAGACCAAAATAGAAAGTAATAGTGACGAGGTTAAATTAGAGAGCGAGAATGAAAGTTCAAACGAAAGTATTTCTGGCTCTATAAAAAAGTTAAACTTGGGAAGTAGGCTTTCTGAGCTATCTTTATCGACAAAAGAGGGTAGGAAAATAGACTTAAAAGTTAAGTCTGGGGACGAAGAAGGTAGGTTAAAATATAACCCTGAAGATGGAAGTTTGGTCGTTACAAGAAAGGTCGAAAAAGAAGGGGAGGTTGAGGGAAAAGAAGAAGAGGTAGAAATAGAAAGCCGGGGTGACGGTTTCGAGCTCAAATCTAAGGGGTCTCTCGCCCACATCAACTTCCCAATTTTAATAGATGAGGTTACAGGGGATATTTATGTAGATACTCCTTCAGGACAGGTTTTATTAAAAACGATGCCAGACAGTATTTTAGAAAAAGTAAATGTTAACAGAGAGCTGTTTACTGTTGATTCTATGGAGATCGATGTTCTTGGTGCAGGCGACGAAAACGGAGCCGTTTCTAAATTAGAGTACAAAGTTAGAGGGACAAAAATTGAAAAACTGTTGGGGTTATTTAGAGTCAGTGTCGCCGAACAAATAAATTTAGATGCTCAAACTGGTGAAGTTATTTCTTCGACTAGTTCCTCTTTAGCTTCTAAACTTTTAGACTTTTTTAGCTTTTAGTAAAGGTTAACAATTGAATTTTAGCCATTAATGTTATAGTATTCTTTTGTTCTTATTCCGCGGTAGCTCAATGGTGGAGCAGAAAGCTGTTAACTTTAAGGTTGGAGGTTCGAGTCCTCCCCGCGGAGCCATAAATTTACTCTTTCAAAAATGCAGTGAAGGCTGTCTTATCTAACTTCGCAAACCTTTAGTCCCATAGTCTTTACATTTTCCGTCAAATTTACTATAATCCTGTGTATTATTTATGCACTTTTAAAACCTAATAACTTGTAGAGAGTAATTCGGATATAACCGCTATATAAGGGTTGTAATCGAATCGTCTCTCTACATTTTTTTTCATTCACCCCGAAAGGAAGTAGCAGCATGGCTACAAAGCCCCCATTTCAGAAAGTGCTCGAAGATCTTGGCGTAAGTGCGGCTGCGATTGAAATTCTTAAAGAGGAAGAACTTTCCTCCGAGGACGACTTGGCAGGTTTTACTTACGACCAATATGTTGCAATGAAGATCAAGGCAGGCAGTGCCCGCAAGCTTGCGGACACCTATGGCCCGAAGCCTCTTGCAACAGAGAAAGCTGATGGAAGCCCCATTCAAGTGACCGTTAGTGACCCCGAGAATCAGTGTCCTCACTGTCAAGGGTTGTTGACTGGGCAAATGAAAGCGGCCAACAGGTGTGGGCACTGTGACAAAAGGCTTTACGAAGAAGTATCTTGTCCTTACTGCTCCACAAAACAGGCTGTGTACGGAGCGCGAAGATGCGTTAAGTGTTCTCGCAAGATTGGAGAAGACAAGACGGACCTTCGTCGTCTGGCGCAGCTTCGAATGCGTGGAATTCAGCCACCCTTGATGGACACGGAGTTGTCTGCGATCAAGGAGGATGCGGTACGTCTGGAACAGCTCGATGACGAAATAGAGAAGGGAGGTCAGCCTCAGGGCGCTACCTTTCGTCAGTAGTCAGGCACCTGCGGTCGGCGATCCCATCATCTTGCTCCTTGAGAGTGAGAATAACCTGGTTCTGGCCTCGGCTCTTAAGCTCCAAAAGGTGATTATGGCTAGTTTTGTTAGCAGACAACACCTTTCGCAGGTTTTAAGACTAATGAATGAGGAATTGGAATCCCTGTCTGGCAGCCAAGAGCTTTCAGAGGTGATTTTTCACCTGATTGACTGGTCAGAAAAAACAGGGAGACTTAGAGATTTTCTTCGGGCTATGGCAACAGCAAATCCTGGTGGACAAGTAGCTCTTATTGAGCTTGAGATAAGTCCCACCAGAAGAGCTGCTGAAACCCCCGTACGTGGCACAGTCGCGCACACCTATCAAACCGTAACCACCCAGGTTGTGCAAAATGTGAGTCCCTCTGGATCTGCAGGTACCCTTCGTATCACGAGTGGTATGCGCAACAGCGACATTGATGCCCAAGGCAAGAATGTCTGGATATCCGGCGGGAACGTAAACGGAAACATCAGAAATGCAAACGAAGTTCGCATCACTGGTGGGAACGTAAACGGAAATGTTTTCTGTAAGAGTTTTGACCACACGGGAGGAAACTTTGGCGGGAACGTAACGTACATCTAGAGAGACGAGTGCACGAGCACAACTTAACTGCAAAAGCAGAAAAGTTGTGTTCGTGCGTCTCTTAAAATTTCTTAGTATTATCTAGAATTCTTTAACAGAATATATAATCCTTTCGCTAAAAACTGTTTCTATGCTTTACAAACTAAAATCCCATTCTACTTTTTGGCTACTAAATAGATCCACTATGGGAAGTCCGGGAAGGGTTGTTATAATAACAACATGAACAAGAAGATTTTATTAACTGGCCTGCCTCGTAGTGGTAAAACAACAATCCTAAGAAAAGTATTGAATAATATTTCAAATAAGACAGGATTTATTACAGAAGAAATTTTAGAAAAGGGTGAGCGAACTGGTTTTAAAATTGTTACTTCAAAAGTGCAAGAAGCAATTATTGCGAGCACTCACTTTGACACTTCTCCCCTAAAGGTGTCCCGATATTTTGTGGAAGTGAAAGGAATGGATGCTTTGCTACCGTCACTTTTAGAATATTCAGATAACGATTTATTATATATTGACGAAATCGGACAAATGCAATTGTTTTCCGGAAAGTTTAAAGATTTTGTGCAAAACTACTTGAATAGTGGACTCCCCTTTCTTGGGACAATATCAAAGATTTATGAGGACTCCTTTACTAAGGAAATATTAAGAAGAGAGGATGTAACGGTATTGGAAGTTACAAAAGATAATAGGGAGCAGGTATTAAAACAAGCTACAGAATTAGCAAAATAGCACCTTTTTAGTGCATAATAAGCAAATTAAAGTCCCCCCCCCCCCCTATTTCTCGGTTCACGAATGCGTCAATCCGGGGGAGCCAAATAACTCTAATTGAAAAATTCTAAAGTGGCTAAAATCATATTAGTGGTCTCTTTATATCCAGCATAATCTTCATTATCCCCAACATAAGATTGGGATATACGATAAAAGTTTCCATCAAAACCAACAATAGTTTCTGTATAGTCAATATAACAACCTTTTGCTGAATACTGAAAACCACCTTGACCCCCGACTTTTACTGGTAATAAATCTGAAACTACCCCATCCTCATTGTTACAGTTCTCCATAGTATTATTTCTCTCACTTAGCGCAAGTTGTTTTAGGTCATTAGTTGTAACATTCCTGATTTTCCCTACTCTAAATGAATAGCCATCAAAAAGCTCTGTTTGAGTTCTTCCAGAATCGATCTGTTTTTGACCCATATAATAAATTAGGGACTCTTCTTCTCTTGCCTCAGCAGTAGCTTCGCTAGGATACTTTATTGAGTGGTCTTTGTTAGTAAGTATCTTCCAACCATCTGGGATTTCTTCAGCTCGGCTAGGTTTCCCCTCGTTGCTTTTATTTTCTGTGTTTATAAGATTACTCGGAGTAACCTCAACTGATTGATCCATAACAGAATCCTTACTCCGCTTATTGGCTGATGAATATACCAAATAACCAACAGCTACTAGACCAAGTATTAGAAAAATTGAGATAGCTTTTTTCATAGTCTTATTGTATTAAACAGTAGTTATAGAGTAAATGAGCATGGTTGAATAATCTTTTTGCTACAATAAACAACTTCTAACATCTCTGCTATGTAAAGCCACAGATTAGTATCGGCGGGTGACAGTATAGTATCAAATGGTTTAACCGCTTCGTAGCATAATTTATCTCCTTCTATTCCTAGGCGCGATAGTGCTAAGTTGATTAACTGTCTTCTGCATTCTGTAACAACGAGATGCTAGCTTCAATTTCTGTTAGTTTGTCCTTAAACTGTTGATGGTGCCTGTCAAGTACACCTTTATTAATACGCTTTAAGGGAGCTTAGTGTGCACCTTATAACAATTACTGATATAATTTTGGCATGCGATACTCGCTTAGTCTCCCTAATAGACCTTTTGACGCTATAAAAAGAGGTACTAAAAAAATTGAAGGGGTGGTTCCTAGGGAAATACCCAATATATACCAAAAAATGAAACAAGGAGACACTGTACTAATCATAAACGAAGACACGGGCGAAAGGATGGAGGTTTCAGTTACTTTTGTACGTCATTATCCAAATACCCAATCCATGCTCGAAACAGAAGGGGTAAAAAACGTATTATCTAGTGGTGGGACGATAGAACAAGGAATAGAAAGCTATAATTCTATTACTGGATACAGAGAAAATCTTCCTAAATATGGAGTTTACGCTATTGGCGTTACACCAATCGCATAAACTCTTATTCAGGTTGTACCTTACCCATTCCTCTCTGATTTAAGCTGTAACCATAACAAAAGCATTTTTCCCGTGTAATTGGAGTGTGGCGGGGAGGTATGGCGCCAAAAAATTAAATGAGTTGGGTCAGAACTCGAAGCTAGTGCTAGATGGGTTGAAGGTGGTTATACTGCTTGGGTCAGTTTGAAATAATAATGAACCAAGGAACCTGGGGTTGTTTTTTTTTGCTCGTAGTTCACTCATTTCGTCCCCTGCTCCTTTTTCTGGCCTTTTGTCTAACCAATTAATAATTTTTGCCTGTCTAGCTGAAAATGACGACATCAAATCCTCTTCCAGAGGTAAGATTTCGTCGGGCATTCTCATATGGAAGTTTCTTAAATATCCTGGTGCTCCTCCGCCCCTAATAATCTCTTCTTCAACAGGGGTTGGTTGCTATGGATCCATATACTGCAATTATACCCTCGTAAATTACTATTGGTATTCAAAGTTGCCGTGCTTTTTGATTCTGTCAGGAGTTATCTGACTTAAAATAGTTCTAATGTTCTCTACTGTGCTGATCCTAGAGAGTCTCTTAAATTATACAAACAAACCTTTATTTATTTCTTCTTCTGTGTGGCAGATATCTGGTTAATTCCCAAGAATAGTAAACTTAAGATGAATACTTTTAAAACATAATGACCTTTAAGATCTATAAAGTTAATAGTCATAGGGGTAAGGGCTCCTACAAGTAAATGTGTGGCAATACTAAGTGGCAGTGTTAAAAACATCCAGCTAATTTTAAGCACGTTTAGGCCAAATTTGAGAAGTATTTTTGATAGTAATGGTGCAATCAAATAAACTCCTAAAAATGACACCGCAATATCAAATAGGGCGTACTCACCGACACGAAATTGTCTCAAAAATGTAATTATAGCCATTGCCTTAGTCTACCCAATTAAAATTAAATAAGTGTTTCATTTTTCAAAGTTTCTTTTTTTCTGTAGTGCTTTTTCAATTAAAAAAACTTGGTTACTTCTAAGTAAGGGTAGTGTGTCTTGTGAAAAAAATCCGTATTCGGAAACTTCTTTAGTTGCAGTAAAGTCACCGCCAATAAATACCCCTGTGTAACAAATATCTAATCTGGAACTGTCTCGGTCTGTGCGGGTTTTGAGTTCCTCATCCGCGCTAATCACAAAGCCTGATTCTTCTTTTATCTCTCGTTCTAATGCTTCCGCAGGGTGTTCCCCTGCTTTCATATACCCACCAGGTAAACTCCACGCATGTCCTCTATAAGTGTGTTTAAAAAGAAGTACTTCGTCTTTTTGATTAAAAATAACTCCTGTAACACCCACTAAAAATTGGTTTTGAAGTATACGCATAATAAAAAGCTGCGTCCCTTTTGGCAAGTTTAATAACTTCCAGATTTTAGCTAAAAATGATTTCATAACGCGTTTTCGTCTACATTTTCGGGAACGGTGGAGTTATTTTTAAGTTTTTCATTTTGTATTTCCAGCTGGTGAATTCGTTTGGTTAAATCTACTATCTCACTTTTGGTCTCTTTAATTTTGTGATCCTTCCCTCGCATTGTTAATGCAGTGAAGATTGAGTTTATAAGGTAAACAAAATAGGCCAAGCATAGGCCGGCTAACAGAGACCCAATTATTACATAAAAAAGAGGAACATCTGCAAAAACATAGGTACCCAAATGCATAGTCACTAAAGATAAATTGTCTTGTGCAAGGTAAACCATAAATCCCCCAACTACCAAAAAAAGTATAAGTATAAGCATTTAAATATTATACATCGAATAGTTAATGTTAGACAAGTAGTACAAATAGTTGTAGTATGTGTAGTATGTTAACTAAAGATAAGGAAATACAACTTGTCCAAAATAAAACTAAGGTAAAAAAAAGACTTACTCTTTTTATGGACCCCCTGCTCATTAAGCATGCTAGAGCCCAGGCTGTCTTAGAAGAAACAAGTTTAACAGTTTTAGTAAGAAAAGCGTTATTAGCTTACTTACCAAAACAGACGATAATAAAAAAAGTTGAGCTTTAAAAAAGTATTTGGTTGAAGAACGTTTGTAATAATTTTGATTGATGAAAGAGGGTGAAAGATATGTCGACAGTAGTAAATAACTCTAACCCCCCGTCAAGTAGTAATGGTGGTGCTGGTTTTTTGATTGGTGCTGCGCTTGTTATTGTACTTGTTTTACTTCTTATTTTCTTTGGTATACCCGCAATTAAAAATAATGTCCCCTCTGAGGTAAATGTTCAAGCCCCTCAGATAAGTGTTCCTGTAACCCTTCCTGATAAGGTAGATGTACAGGTGACTCCCACAGAGTAAACAACTATAATCAGTTAATTAATTTTTAAGAAATGGAATGGTATAAATATGGAGCAAATTATAAAAGAAACGGTAATTAGCGATGATGCGACTACCCAGGTGGTTATTGATAATCCTAAAAAGATAGAAGCGAGTAGTTACCAAACTGCTGAATATATAATTTATTATGTGTTTGGCGTTTTAGAGGTGTTATTAGCTTTTAGGTTAATTCTAAAACTTACAGGGGCTAGTATGGGCAGTGCTTTTGTAAAGTTAATTTATGCTTTAACCGGAATCTTTACTTTTCCTTTTCAGGGAATGTTTAGAAACGGTTTTGCACCTGGGGTAGAAACAACTTCGGTTTTTGAGCCTTCTACATTTGTAGCGATTATTGTTTATGTAGTTATAGCCTTTGGTCTAGTTAAGTTAGTAAGGGTTCTGTCAAAAGAAAAGCTAAGTTCGTAAATATTAAATTTAAAGTAAATTACTATGAGCATTTTATATTGGATAATTTTTGGTTTATTTGCAGGGACTATTGCAAATTTTATTTCCCCCAGCTCTTTAGGTGGTATTGTGGGTTCAATTATTTTAGGAATTTTAGGTGCTATAGTGGGTGGGTATTTAGGGCAAAGATTTTTTGGAGTAGGTGTAACTGGATTTAATGTCATGTCATTTGTTGTGGCTGTAGCAGGTTCCCTGTTAGTGCTTTTTATTAGTAACATATTTGTAAGATAATTTTATGGAAGAAACAACAAACATAAAATTAATAGAAAATTGGGTTAAACAAAGAGGGGGTGTCCCGGCTGTTGTAAAAGGAACCCCTGATTTGTTAAGGGTAAAATTTGATGCTATAGATGATAGTTTAGAAAAAATCACCTGGGCAATGTTTTTTAATACCTTTAAAGATAAAAACTTAAAATTTATATACGAAGATGCTGTTGACAGCAGATTTTGTAAATTTATAAATCAGTCAGAAGATTTAGGGTAAAAAATAACAGTAAACTTATATGCAACAAAAAGACGACAATAATAAAGATTTAATAGATAACATTAAAACTCCGGCTGAAAAGAAGGCTGAAGATATAGAATTTTGGCGAAACGAGCACGGTCACCCTAGTTATAAGTTTCTTCAATCCCTTGCTGATGATGGTAGTCCCCGGGCACTGGAAAAAATAAAGTCCATTGCAACAGATTTGAATGCGAACTTTGACTCCAACACTTCAGTCGAGGAGTTAATAAGGCTTATACGCTCGGCTACACGCAGTGGTCCTAATACCACTACTTAATTGTTCAAAACAGTACTTCCGAGGATACAGTAACGCTTCAATCCGGTGTTCCGTTTTTACAATCCCCCATGGAGGCAAAAATTAAACATTGCTAAAACCCGAAGACCCTAATCTTTTCAATTCGCTAAGTGTTGAACTGGATTTAATATCTCTATTTCCGAACATGCTTACCGCCCCCCTCCGTTATTTAAAATGAGTGATATAATTACAATAATTATGGAAAATACTAACGACAAACTAACTTACTACATACTCAGAGAAAAATGTGACGAGCCGGGGGACGTTTTTAATATCTTTATTGATGACTTAAAAGGTTTTATGGTGGGCAATAGTGTAATTCAAGAGAGACCCGGTGTGATATCGGTATCTGCCAATTCCGCACAAAAAGGAATCATTGAAAATAATCCCCCCGAGATAGCACAAAAGTTTTCCCAGTTTCAATTTAGAGCCAAACTAATTCTAGAAAAGGAGGACTCTGTAAACTTACATGTGATTAAAATGCTAGCTGCTAGGGCTAGGGTAAAATATCGTATATTTAGTGTTATTTATGATTGTTTTTTGCCTATCAGTACCGATCTAATTAATTTAGAATTTGGGGTAAGAGATGAAAAGTTGGCTCAAATTTTTTCTCAGTTTGAACTCAAGCCCCTATATTTAAGTCAAAAATTACGAAACTACTATGCTCTTACTAAAACAGGGGAGGTAGTCCTCGTCAACAATCATTTGATTAACTATTTGTACGGTAAAGATATTCCAGAAAAAAGTTTGCCAGAATTATATTATTTAGTGGCGAACAGTATGCAATTGTTTGGCTTAAAATATGATCGGGGATTAGTCCCTACTGATTTTTATGAATATTATAATAAACCAACTAAAATTATTAATAGTAGTAACCTTAATATAACTAACCCTGGAAAAAAGGTTTTTGTTAAGCCCTATGTTTTTGAGTTAAGAGAAGATATGGGTGAATTTTATCAATTAGCTGGGGACGACGGTCAGGCGATGTTGGTAATGGATAAGATTCGATCTGGAGAGACTTTGGATGCAACTTTAAAACGGGTACTTAAAGAAGAGCTAAAGATTGCCAATGATTATATTGGGGCATATGTTTCGTCTGAAATTGAGTTTGATAGGGATCGGGACGGAATAATTACCCCAAGATTAGTAGTGTGGGTTTATATAAAAAGGGTAGAGGAAGGAAGACCTAAAGTTATGCAAATGAGTCAGACTGGTTGGAAATCAATGGGGGGAGACACCCCAAGGGTTAATGTGAACCAAGACTTTAAAAATAGTTTTTCGTAAAAATTATTATCATTTTTAGGTTTTACTATAAATAAGTATTTTTTTAATAGATCTTTTGTCCGAATTATCTATTATTTGCACTAACTTGTTATACTTAAAATAATGAAAAGAGGTTTTACTCTAATTGAAATTCTTATAGTTATAGCTATTTTGGGGGTCTTAATTGTAACAGTGCTATTGCTAATCAATCCTAACAAGACGATTTCTAGGGCTAAGGATACCGTAAGGGCCGCAGCTGCTGCTAAGGTTTACGATTCATACAATGCCT
Source organism: bacterium (assembly GCA_009995545.1). Classification (GTDB taxonomy): domain Bacteria; phylum Patescibacteriota; class WWE3; order 2-01-FULL-39-13; family JAACPI01; genus JAACPI01. Next base: position 26,407 of record JAACPI010000005.1, on the reverse strand, counting down.
CCAAAGTCTCTGACAAAGTCACCCTAGATACTGACTATTTTGAATTAAATTTATCCTCTGTTGAAGGGCAAAATGTTTTAACAAAAATAATAGGTTCTGGTTTAGATTCCTCCTCTAATAAAAACTTTGACGCGATATATTTAAATTATAATAATACTAGTGGCGACTTTAAACTTTGTTTCTTAATTGAATCCGAAGATTTTAAAAGTGCCTGGAAAACCCAGTACGATAAAAGAGGTAACATAGCTTCAAATTGCGAGCAGGATCAATGCTATGCTTGTCTGGGTAAAGACTTGCAAGTAGCAAATGCCCCACCTATTTCACAGCCAAAATCTAAGGTACCTGTTGCGGATTCTAGCGGGGCTTGGTATCGGGCAGACAAAACTAATAATTGCAACGAATACTGCGCCCAAATGAATAAGCAGTGTACAGACGTACAAAATGCTTGCCCCTCTTACTGTGGTTATAACTCCGGTTACGCTCAAATTGAAGCGACCTGGGCGACCTGGTTTAATTCTCCAAAAGATCCCATAAATGGAGAGACCTGTTGGGGAAATGGTCCCTGCAGCACCTCCTTTAAATGGAAACCCCTAATTTGGTACAATGCTCGTTGTTGTTGTATCTAAATTACTTATACTCCGCATTGAATCTTACCCTTGCTTAAATTATACTGTCCTCGGCCTTAAATATACGTATTTACTACGTATAGTAACGCCGAACATTTAAAATTCGGGTTTACTTAAAAGTTACTCTAAAACTACAAACTGACTATTTTAAAAGGTAGTTAGCTTGTAGTTTTAGTAGTACCTTCAACCAACTTTTTTCTTTCACCAGTTCCAAGGAGGAACAAGTATGAGACGTTTATCGTTGTTCTTAGCGGTATTGCTCACCCTGCTTGCAGGGATGGCCTGGGGACAAGTTACCCCAATCCAAGCACAGAGTTCTGGTCCTACGGTCCTTGTCGTCCCGGATTTCAGTTGGGACCGAGATCAAGGGGTTGTACGTGTCCCCCTTACTGTTGCCGGACCTACAGGGGCGGTTTTGGATTTCGAGTTCGACCTCATCGTCGACACTTCGAAGTTCCTGCCGGTATCCTTAACTAGTGATGGCACCATAACCTATGGAGGGTTATGGACTATTTCGATGAGACGTACCGCCCAGAATGTGTTCCATATTGAGGGTTTCAGCGGCCAAGGGCTAACAGGTCGTAACGGACCTCTCTTATACGTGGTTTTCCAACGGACTGTGGCCACGGGGGGTAGTACTAGCTCTCTTCAGGTCCAAAACCTGATTTGGAACGAGGGAAGCCCTGCTTCTCGAGTCGACCGACAGGGGTCTATAACTATTCTCCCCATCAGGATTACAGGCGGGTTCAAATACGGAGACACTGGCAGGCCCATTAGTGGCGGTATAGCTAAGTACCAGACAGTGAACTTGACTCAAATCGGGCAAGTAACTTCGGTTTCTGACGGTTCGTTTGTAATCGAGACGTCGGAAAGGGCGCAGTACCGGGTAGACTACAGCAAGCAGCCCTACAGTGATTTGCGAAATGGTCTTAGTCCCTTGGATGCGGCCAGGGCACACCAGTGCTCCATGGATTACAGGACTGACTGCGACCCGGTTGTAGCGGATGTATCTCGCAATGGGAAGATAACCAGTCATGACGCGGCTCTTATGGCGCGTTGGCTATTAACCCATACGCAGAGTCCGGATTCGTTCGTGGGCTACTGGTACTGTGTCCCGCCTTCGCTGACATTCAACCTGCAATTTGACTATCAAATTGCCTCTACTCAGTGCCTGCTGGTCGGTGACGTCACAAAGAATTGGTCAGCCGCTCCCGATACCAGGGAAGCAACCACGTCCGTGGGAGTTTCTCTTCCCGAGCGGGTAACTACCCACCCTGGAGTGACAACAACGCTGCCAATCACCCTAACGGGTAACCAAATGGAGGCAGTTTTGCTCCGTTTTGAAACCGAAACACAGGTGGTTGGTTTTGGGACTCCAGAGGGTTGGTCAGTCACTCCCCAAGGTGAAGGTTTTATGCTCCTGGGAGATGGCCCCGCTGATCAGATCGTCTTTGATCTGCAATTCCTTGCTCAGACTTCAGGCGATCTGACCATTACCGAGGTGTGGGGAAATGAAAATGAGTCTCAATCTATGGACGAATCTGTTCAGATTGAGGTCATTTTATATAACCTCTTCCTCCCCTCCCTACAGCGACAGGTCCAGTAAATCCGAATGAAAGAGCAGAGTGTATTCACAACGCGTGAATTTTACGTGCTGTGTGCACTCTGCTCTTTCAAGAAGTTATTTTTACATTTCAAACTATTTACTACCCCCCGATACTCTTACAATGCTACAATTTTTACATGCCAAAAGAATATTTGTTTCCAAAAGATTTCTTATGGGGAACAGCTACTTCTGCATATCAGGTAGAGGGGAATAATACCAACACTGATTGGTGGGAGTGGGAACAGAACAAAATGAAAGACGATAAATATCCGCTTGAACCCTCGGGAGTTGCTTGTGATTCCTATAACAGATACGAAGAAGACTTTGATTTATGCCAAAAATTTAATAATAATTCTGTAAGAATATCTATCGAGTGGGCAAGAATAGAACCAAAGGATGGAGAATTTAATGCATCAGAAATTGAGCATTACAAAAAAGTTATTGCTGCTGCAAAAAAAAGAAATTTAAAAGTCTTTGTAACTTTATACCATTTTACCCTGCCTTTATGGTTTGTTAAAAAGGGTGGTTGGCAGAGTTTTAAGTCCCCTTTTTATTTTTCTCGCTATACAAAAAAATGTGCAGAAGAGTTTGGTAGTTCAATAGATGCTTATTTAACAATAAATGAACCTCAGGTATTAACCTTGATGGGATATGTAAAAGGCATGTGGCCCCCAAACAAAAAGAATTATTTTCTATCTTTTTTGGTTCAAATAAATTTAATGAGAGCACATATAGAGGCCTTTAAGGCGATTAAATCTGTTAATTTTAAATACACAGTAGGTATTGTTAAACAAATTGTTTGGTACCAAACTTTAGGTAAAAAATTTAACTTTTTAGACTTTTTTACAGTTAAATTACTAAATTTTATAAACAATGAATTTTTCTTATTACCAATAACAAAAAATTTAGATTTAATTGGTTTAAACTATTACTTTACCCAAAATATTCACAATTTTAAGGTAGTAAATCCTAATAATTTTAATAGTGACTTGGGTTGGTGGATAAATGGGGAGGGCCTCAAAAATATTTTGCTAAATTTAAAAAAATATAATTTACCCATTTATGTTAATGAAAACGGACTGGCTGATGCTAAAGATACTAGGCGCGAGAAATTTTTAAAACAAATGATTACAGCCTGTGGTCAGGCCTTAGAAAGGGGAGTTAGTCTTAAGGGTTATTTTCACTGGTCCTTATTAGATAATTTTGAATGGCACGAGGGTTACTGGCCTAGGTTTGGACTTGTTGAGGTAAATAGAAAAACTTTAAACCGTACTCCAAGAAAATCTTTTTATTATTACGCAAATATCTGTAAACAAAATAAATTAAAGATATAAGGGAATTAGAAAACATAGTAGAATAATATAAATGCCCAGATTCAAAAAAGGTTTAGTAAAAAAATTTAAACTAAAACTAGAACGTAGAGCTTTTTTTTATTTAATAAAGAAGCTGTTTATTAATCGTGTAACAAAAATACTTCTGGTGGGTTTTTTAGCCGTGTTCTTCTTGCTAACCCTGATATTCTATCTCCTCTATCCTAAGGTTCAAAAAAATATCAATTATGGTGTTAACTTTAGTGATAAATACGCCACTGATTTAGGTATGGACTGGAAAGATTCTTATATTGAGATTTTGGATGGTTTACAGGTAAAAAATATTCGTTTGGTTGCTTACTGGGATGATATTGAGAAAGAAAACAATGCATATGACTTTAGCAACATAAGATGGCAAGTTGAAGAAGCACAAAAAAGAGATGTAAATGTAATACTAGCAATGGGTCGAAAAGTTTTGCGATACCCGGAGTGCCATGCACCAGAGTGGTGGAACAACATGGAGAGTGGTACTGATAAAGACTTGGAACTTTATCAATATTTGGCCGATTTTACCAACGAAATGAAGGGTTATTCTGCAATTAAAACTTGGCAGGTAGAAAATGAACCTTTTTTCCCCTTTGGGGAGTGTCAAAAAACAAGTCTAGAGGTCTTAAAGAAAGAGGTAAACGTTGTGAGGGAAATAGATTCTAGACCTATTTTAATTCAGGATAGTGGTGAGGGGGGTCTTTGGTTTCCAAGTTATCAGGCTGGAGATTATTTAGGAATTTCTATGTATAGAAGAATTTGGTATAACTTTTGGAATATTTTGTTTGGTAAGTTTATTTATTTTAAATACCCCCTGTCTTTTTGGTCTTACAAAATTAAAGCCGGTTTAGTTGGTATACCTTACGAAAAAGTTATTGTTACAGAACTTCAGGCGGAACCTTGGGGCCCCCTCATTAGCTCTGAGTTATCTAAGGAAGAAAAGGATAAAACTATGTCTGAACACCTGTTTATAGACACTGTAAACTACGCCCAAAAAGCAGGATTTAAAGACCTCTATTTTTGGGGAGCCGAGTGGTGGCTTTTTGAAAAGAAGGTAAATAACAACCCATTTTTTTGGGATACTGCAAGAGCAGTTATGGCTAATTAGCACCTATTCTAGTGGTTAAATTGCTCCATGTCTATTTGCATTTCTATAAATGGCAGGGAGTATACTGCTATACCATTTAAAGTTGTAAAATAGGGCCCTCCTTGAGGTCGATAGGTTATACCGTGTTCCTCAAAGATATTTATCCCGGCATCCGAAAAAAAGTTCCTGTTTGCGGATCGGTGTTCTGGGTTTAACACATCCATAATGATAGTTCTTGTGTGAACAGGTTCCTCCAGCCACTCTCCTTCTTCGCTGTATTTTCCTGTGGAAGATAGAAATACTTCTCTGCCTATAAATTCCTCCGGTGATATATTTGTCCCAGCTGCATTATTTATATCTAAAATGTCTGGAGCAATAAAGTAAGGCCGCTTCGTTTGGTTAGGGCCTAGTGTTTGCTGTAATAATTCCAAAGGGTTTTTTAACCTTGTTTGCATTCTTTCAAATAGCGCTGGTTTTACGGCCAAATCCTTAATTTCCTCAATTCTTTGTGCTTGTAAAATCCTGTTTAAATGATTCTTGTCCGTGTAAAGTTCGTAGTTTAATCCAAACCTGTATAAAAGCTGAAGATCCATTAAGGGAGTGTTGTAAGGGGTTAATTGCCCATCCCCAACTGTTATCCAGTTTTGTAATCTCTCTGTTCCTGGGCCCAAGAAAGCTGCAAAGGCATCCTGTGGTTTTTCCAAGGCAGCCGTAACACAAAGTGCCGTACTTAATTTTAAAAAGTTCCTTCTACTTGTTATCATCCGAGCGCAAAAATACTACAGGTTACTATTATACTTATTATTTATGTAATATCAATTAGGATAGGGCATCTGTTTAATTATTTATTTGCAAAGTTGATATAATAAAATTATGCAAAATACATCTGTCCCAAAACCAAAATCTCCCTATAAAGAAGTTCAAAAAGGGTCTAATAAAAATCTAATAATTACTACAGTAGTTCTTCTAGTGTTTTTTAGTATTGTTGGTTTAGTCGGCCTAGGTGTCTATTCCTTTATAAAACAGACAGGATCGAAAGTTAGTAAATCTGAGGATACTGTCTCTAATAACGAGTATATTACTGAATTTCGATCAGATATCCCCTCCTCTTGTGGGTATACTATTGGCAGGCCTACTACAGTTAAACAAACGCCTGAGTACCTAGAGTGGACTTACGAAGAACGATTTGTTGCCCCTGAGTCTTTCCGGGGTTTAGTACCCGCAGATATTTCTTCTAAAGGTGTTTTGCTTACTGCTATGTCCTTTAAAGGGGAAAAAGATTCTTGGAAAATTGCTGACGAAAACAAGACATCTTATAAATATGGTTTTGCAGGTTTAGTTTCTTACTGTGTTAATAACCCGAATAATTGGAGCTTAAATGACTTTATATCCAACATAGAAAAAATTTCCACAGATAGTTTAAAGTATAGTATCGACGGTGACAAAGAAACTTGGGGAGAGTTTTCTGTTCAACCTATAAATGTTGAGGGTATTTTTAATGGTAGTTACATAAATGAACCTTTCTTCTTAGCTGTAACTTCGATTAATACTGATTTTTCTAGGCTAGTTATATTTCAGCCCTGGGGATCTAAAGAAGAACGAATAGAAATCGATAGAAAAGCGCTGTCCCCAAGCCTAAAAAATAGGGATATGAATAGCTTATTGCAGCAGACGACCGATAAAGTTGTTACTACTAATTCCCCTGTCACGAATAATGTTAATACCAACATTCTGGTAGAAGAATCTACTGTGCCAAAACAGGAGTCTAAATGTAGCAGATATAAAATATACGAAGGGGATTTTAAAAGTGACAAATGTTACTCCGAGGATGATTTAGCAGACCTTAGATACTATATTCAGCAGTATAACAGTGCAGTATTTTCCGCCAATGCTGCCAGTAGTAGTATGAAATTCACTTGTGATGGATCCGAGTTTTTTAAGGATAGGTGTAGTGAATATAAAAAACAGTATGAAGACGCAAAAAAAGATAAAAATAAATATGAGGACATCGTAAAGAGTATAATTGCAAAAGGTAAATAATACGTAAACTTAGTTCCAGTAAAAAAGACACTTTACTTTGACTTTGCTATATAATCAAACAAGGTATTAGGTTAAATAGCCCAAATGAAATTTGTTTTTTTAGTACTTTTGACTTTAAGTTCAGTTATAATTTCCCCAAAAACCATATTTGCAAATACGAGTATTGATTATGGTATTTGCGATATCACCCCCAACGACTCCTCGTCCTCGAACCCTAAGATTACGGGGGATACCTTTTTAACCACCTGTTCTGGGGCTTTGGAGAATGGCAATAAATACGATTATACTTGGACAAACAAGTATTCTGAAAAGGTTAACTTAATATCAATTACTTTTAATTCCAACCCTTCCCTGAGTTATTGGGTTTTAAATAACACTAATAATGTTTATATGCAGGGACCTTTTGATTTACTAAATACCTATAGTGTCGGGGAAAATATGGTATTGAAGTTTTTACTTGCCCCTAATAGTAATGTGGCCGCCCCAAAGGCTGTTGTAAATATAACTTTTCGTAGTTGTACTGATAATAAGGATAAAACTACTTGTCGTGAAATTGGCCAGGAGGTTCTAGATTTAACCGCACAAGCTAACTTGTTGTTGTCAAACATTAATTTATCCGAGTCTTCGATAAATTTTGATGACCTAGAAATAGGCAGTAGTAATGATAAGTCTTTTAATATAACTAATAGTTCGAATATCGACTTAGTAGCAAAGGTAATAAAAAGCGGTGGGAGTAAAGATGGGTTTTCTGTGACTAACGATTTGCTAAGCAAGTTAGACACTGCTGACACTATTACAATAGGGGCCGGCGGATCTACTACCTATACTGTAACTTTCTCACCCTCCTCAAAAAAAGACTATAAGTTACAAATGGAGCTGAAGCCTAAAGATGCAGTAATGGCGAAGTATGTTACTGGAAAAAGTTTAACTTTTAAAGGCTCTGGCATTAAGGCACTTATACCCATTAACTTAAATATCGAAAACGTTAACCAAAGTGAGTTAGATGGAAAAAAAGAGTTTTTGTGGAAATTGTCAGGCACCGGGGATGTTAAAGATCTACCCTGGACCTTGGAAATTCCCACAAGTTGTGAGAGTAAGGGTTTAGAAAACGGAGGTAGTTTTAAGTGGAAAATTTCACAATTTAGTATCGATAAACCTTTTGAATTTAAAAACTCTATAGAGGCTAGATGGGAAGAATCCAATGTCCCCGTCACTTTGTTAGTGAAAGATAAAAATGGATTAAACTTGTTGTCCCAGGAAATGCAGGCCCCGAGTTGTTATTCTGAACTCCCCCAAGAACCTGTGGGTGTCCCTTTAAACGATCCTCCGATAGATTCCCCTCAAGACTCCTTTAATCCGAATTTAGACCCACCTAGACAAGGTAATCCCCAATCACAGCAAAATCCTAACGGGCAGTCTAGTAGCCCTAGCTTTAATCTAGATTCTCCAAAGCTAGATGATTTAAAAAATGAAGAATTGAACCTAAACAAAGATGTTAAAGGTACTTCTGACACAAATTTAACTAAGGGGTTCTGGTTAAGGCTCTTTGGTTACATTGCCGCTGCAGCTGGGATAGCTTTCGCTATTTGGTATTCCAAAAGAGAAATGTCTAAAAATATCGTGATTATCCCCGAAGAAGAAGTATTAGAAAAAAATGAAGATGAGCCCGTTAAGAGCATAAAATTAGAATAATATATTAATTTTTAACACTAATATGAACTTTAAAACATGGGTATTAGGTAAAAAGAACTGCCCCAGGTGTAAAGGTAAAGGGACAATTAAGTGTAATACTTGTAAAGGTAGGGGCAAGTTTGGGTTTCCTCATAAAATCGAATGTAAAAATTGTAAGGGATCTGGAGAATCTCAATGCCCGAATTGTAAGGGCTCTGGTCGTGTCAACAGGTGAATCTAAATTATTTAAACTTATAGTTTTATTTGTTTCTTATCGTGTATAATCTGTTTGTTACATATTTAATACCTACGTAACGAACATTTATAATTAACCTACCTTAATTATCTTTTCTCCTTTCGTTCCGCGTTACTTTTTAGGACAAGTTGTCTTTTCTTGTTTTTAAATGTGGCGCGGAAACCACTAAAAGCAAGGAGAAACTGATGAGAAAACGCCTCTCGATGTCTTTGATGGGGTTAGTCCTAACTGCTCTTTTAGGGTTAGGCCTCTCCCTTACTGCACAGGCATCCCGCCTAACAGTCCCCCTGGTCCAACTGGACCATGATACTAGTCGTATGGAACTAAGCCTCGTGGCATGCGGAGACCCGAGCATACCGGATCTTCCTACAAGCGCCACTGTCTGGTCCTATACGGACATTCTTCGTGAATCTACCGTAACCCTGGGTTGGTCAATGGCTAACCCTGGGTGCATGTCCACTTTGATCGGTGGGGATGTCGGCGCATTAACTGTGACTCTACCCACAGGCAATTGGGATCTGGGCTACTATAGTCAGACTTCAGAGGATCTGTGGGAGGACCAAGATTTTTCCTGGACCAGAGGGGTAATCAAAATTGACCTTGGAGTTTTAGTTGGTCGAGCTGTCCCTGAGGCAATGGAGATTGCAACCACAGGTCTCGGAGTCTACGCTGTCCTTGAGATAACCTCCACCGTCCCTATCAGTTACTGGGGCAATATCTTTGTGGAGAACATTACAGGGAACCGGATCCCGGTGGCCCCTGCAACTCAGGTGACGGTTTCCCTACCATCGGGATATAGACAGATCCAGATGGTGAGTAGCGAGAACGGACATCCTCCCCAAGAGTGGAGCTGTAGTCTCTCCCCCTGCCCGGGAGTGCTAACGAAGTTTGATCCGTTAGCCTACGGTCAGGGGGTGGAGTTGAAGGATAGTATTCCGTTCGGGTACAACTTCGAATACAGCCGGCACGAAGGGGAAGTATGGTTCTACACCCTTACAGGCAACCCCAGGTGGGCACAAGATTCGTGGCCGATCTCCGGAAAAGTGATCTGGGGAGATGCCAGTAAAACCCTTTGTGCGCCCGTCGTGTTCGAGGGTTGGGGCCTCAAGGAGTGGCGTCCAGACTTGCCTCACGGTATTACTTTCCACCAGGCTACGTTGGTGACTGAACCGGGGAGTTGGACCAGCCCGATTAGTCTCCTTGAGGGACCGGAGTACTGTGGGTACCGTGTGTACATGCCCTCCGCAATGAGGTAGGAAAAATAAGATATGCTGGGAAGCTGTTTAGGGCAATTCCGCGCCCCCCAAAAACAGCACCCAGCATATCTTAGAAGTAAAAATTTTTTAATTAGCTAAAATATAATTCTCGTATACTGTTTGGGATACGGATTTAATAAAATTCGATTGTTTTGTAAAATCTTGTCCTTTGGTCATAACACATAAAATATAAGGCTTATTTTCTGCATAAATAATTCCACAATCATGTAACTGCTTAGCATTAGTATTTGTATACCCTCTTTCTCCAAATTTATGTGCTATTTCAATGTTGTCCGGGACTTTTGCCCTCAGACCTTCTTTATACTCAGAGTCGGTCATAATTTCTAGGGCTTTGCTTGAATATTTCTGGGATAGATAGCTTGAGTTATATAAGGCTCTTAAAAAGGAGCTATACTCTTTTGGTGTAACAAAGTCTCCATCATAGGGGATTTCCTCAGAATCATTTGAGACAAATCCAAAGGTTTCGACTGTTTTATTCAGTTCCCCGGGGTAATTCTGGTCCAGGTAGTTTACCAAACTTTCGTGGGCTAAATTGTCGGAGTACCTTATCATTCTTTCAATAAGTTCCTCTACTGTATAGTTTTTATCCGGTTCGATAATTTGAGAGGGTTTTATATTTTGTAATTCTGAGTAGGAAGAATCTTCACCCAGCTTATTTAATATACTTTGCTGTAAAAGTTCTGGGTTTTCACCTGCCAATCTATAGTAGGTTAATAAAACTGTAATTTTAAATAAACTTGCAGGTGAGTATTTTTCACTATCTCCCGTAAATATCCAAGGACCGTTATTTAAATCTCTAAAATAAATTGAAGCATTAGTGATTTTATTAGCCTCAATATTACTTTTAACTAACTTTTCAAGTTTTAAATTCAGATCTTGTATGTTAATAGATTGCTCTAAATGATTTGTCTCACAACTAAGAAGGGGGTTTATATACCTGTACTCCGATTTAGAGTGAGTATCCGTTGTTATATACTGACCCAAATCTTTTTTTTGGAAGATAAAAAAACTGAATAAGGAGGCTATCCCTATCCCCAAAGCAAATGAAATAGTGTAATTTAAAAAGGGTTTGGACATATATTAATATTTAACCAGATGATCATACATCTGAGTTGTCTTTTTGCCTAGGGGGATTGGTGGTTTATTTAAAGGCCCTGCGAAAATGCAGGGCCTCTGGTTCTTATTAACTATTTCTTTTTCTTCTTTACTACTTTTTTCTTAGTAACTTTCTTAACGGGCTTTTTAACTACTTTCTTTTTTACAACTTTCTTAACAGGTTTCTTCTTTACTACTTTTTTCTTAACTGGTTTTTTGGCAGCTTTCTTTGCAGGCATTACTATCACCACCTTAAATTGCTAATAAAATTAGCAAATTGATTATATTTAAAATATATTCTTAGTTAAAAAATTAGCAATAGAGAGTATTATTAAAGTTCTTAGTAAAGGGAAATAATAGGGTTTAACTTTTTTTGGCTTTTCGTCTTTTTGCCCTAACTTTTAATGTGGTTAAATACACTTTAATAAATTGTTTTTCTAGTTTTTCTAAGTCTGCATCACTCATGTTTTCTGCATCTATTAAGTCGTTTCGGGCATACTTCTGCGTTCTTATTAATTCATCTAGTTTTATTTGTATTGCTTTAGAATCCCTGTTTTGAGTATTTTGAATAATAAATACCATTAAAAAAGTTACAATAGTTGTTCCTGTGTTTATAACTAATTGCCAGGTATCCGAAAAGTTGAATAGGGGGCCTGTTAGTATCCAAGTTAAAATAACTACAAGAGCTAACAAAAATGTCCAAAACGACCCGGCAGCTTTACTTACTTTTTGTGAGAATTTTCTAAATACTTCTGATGCAGACATTGTAAGTATTATATATTAGCTATTATGTAGTACCTACTATTTTAGTTTGGCTGTACTAATTTAAATGCCGTTATAGAATTATTAATATGCACTCTGTCCACCATGCTCATAATTATTTTAGAAGTTATGGATTTGCTAATAAGCCCTTAATTTTATTTGCTTCTTTTCTTTTCTTTTGGACACTTTTTGATGGTATGGTGAGCTTTTTTACCCCTATTTTAATTACCCAAAAAGGCTTTTCTGTTTTTACGATGGGATTAATTTACAGTACCTCTTCTATCTTTGGTGCTCTTTTTGATATATTGATTAGTAAATTTTTTTCAAATGTAACATATAAAAGATTTATTTATGCACTTTTACTTTTGTCCTTCGGGTTTCCCTTATTATTATTTAATGCTTACAATGCCTTTTTATTTATAGTAGCAATGGCGGTTTGGGGAATATACTATGATTTAAAAATGTTTGGTAAGTTCGACTTTGTAGCAAAAAAAGTTGGTGAGTCGGAAAGGACTAGTTCTTTTGGTTTAATAAATGTATTTGAAGGATTAGGTTACTTAATAGCCCCCTTTATAGCAAGTTTTGTTTTAGTTTTATCTATAAGCTGGTACCCTTTGGCTTTTAATTACTTTTTTCTGTCACTTGCTTCTCTGTTATTTTTCGCAAGTTTAATTTCTTTAAAAGGAAAGGGAGTTAAACCATCTTTTACTTCAAAGGAAAATAAAAGTAGAAGCTTTACAAAAGAATTTGCGTCTTGGTACAAGGTGTTTAAAAAAATTAAGCCTCTTCTTATATTAAGCTTGTTACTTACCATTTTAGATGCTTTTTATTGGACAGTTGGGCCCCTTGTTATTGAGCACTTCAATAATGTTCTTTTAGGCTCATTATTTTTAACTTGCTACATGTTGCCCGGTTTGTTTACCGGTTTTTTGTGGGCAATATAGCTAAAAAGTATGGTGATGCAAAAACAGCCTTTATGTCATTTTTGTTGGGTTGCTTATTCTTGCTTAGTTTATTTTTATTTAAAAATTACGAGTTTATAATGATTTTAATAGTACTTTTATCCTCTGTAGCATTTTCACTTTGTGCCCCTTCCTTAAATTCGTTATATATAAAATTTGTACAACTAAATCCCCAACACGAGTCTGATATTTTAGGTATTAGCGACTTTTTTTCAAATTTAGCTTACATCATTGGGCCCGTTACGGCCGGTTTTTTAGCGCAGATTTTTGGGTTCACAAGTATTTTTAGTGTTTATTCTTTGGTGGGTGTGATTGTGGTGATGTCCTTTGTTATAAAAAAGGGAAGTCTGTTTTTTAATAACCTTAATTAGTTTTTAAGACACTTGTATTCTTATTAAATGCTATTTGTATATTCTTTTGAACCTGATCTATACTCCCCTTCGCATCTATAAAAACAATTTTATCCTTTAAAAATTTTAGTTTACTGGTTTCTATATAACCTTTTTTTGCTGTAATAAAAAAATTTTCATCCATACTTTCCCATTTATCTCCCGATAAATCCTGTGTTCTAGTTAGTGCTGTTTTTAAATCTAGATCTAAAAAAAATATTAAATCTGGGATTATGTCGCCTACAGCTACACTGTTAATTTTCCAAACCTTTTTCATTCCCAGCCCCATACCAAATGCTTGAAAGCTAAGACTGGTTAGAAAATTTCTATCAGATACTACAAAATTGCCTTTTGTAAGTTCCGGTTTTACTACTGTTCTTAAAGTTTGGGCTCTAGAAGCTGCGTACAAATAAGCATCACAAACGGGGTCCATTTTCTCCTTAAATTTTGTTCCCTGTACCAGCTTTCTAATTTGATCTGCAATCTCACTGCCACCAGGTTCTCTAGTCCAGGTAACCTTTTTATTTGGATATTTTTTAGTTAAAAAGTTGGAAAATAATTTTGATTGTGTAGTTTTTCCCGTACCAACTATGCCTTCAAAAACGATGTACATACTACTTTCTAAACTTAAGTGCTGCTTTAACAAATTCCAAAAAAATTGGATGCGGATTTAAAGGTGTACTTTTATATTCTGGGTGGCCTTGTGTTGCAATAAAAAAAGGATGTACTTTTTTTGGTAACTCTATAAATTCTACAAAAAAATTATCTGGGCTTGTTCCGCTAAAGATAAATCCATTTTCTTCCATCTGTTTTCTATAATCATTGTTAAACTCAAACCTGTGCCTGTGGCGTTCGTTAATAAGATGTGTTTTCTTATCTTTAAATGCATTGTGGTTGTTGTAAATACTGTAGGCCAAAGTATTTTCTTTAAGTATGCAGTCGTACCCTCCAAGACGCATACTAGTACCTTTACCTTTTATTACCTGGTATTTTTTGTTAAACGGAATACTATGAATGATCTTATTTTTGGTATTTGGGTTATTCTCCTGCGTATCTGCATCTTTAATATTTAGTACATTTCTGGCGTATTCAACACAGGCTAGTTGCATCCCATAACATAATCCTAAATAGGGTATTTTATTTTCTCTAGCAAGTCTTACGGCCTCTATTTTCCCCTGGGCGCCTCTTTTTCCCCAGCCAATTGGAACAATAATCCCATCTACATTTTTTAATGCTTTATCCATAGATTTTTCCTCTTTTTCGCTGTTTACAAAAACAAACTGTATTTCTGTTTTATTGTGTACACCCGCCTGTTCAAGAGATTTAACTAATGCATAATAAGAGTCTATTAGCTGGGCCTCCCCTGTTGCAAAATATTTTCCAACTATAGCTATTTTTAACTTTTTTTTACTTTTTGCATTTAGTGCCGTTAAATACTTGTTCCAATCTTTTAGATTTAGTGATTTCTTGTGTTTCATGTCAAAAAATTCCAATATTCGTTGGTCTATTTTTTGTTTGTGTAAATGAGTTGGAACTTGTTCTATATGGTCTAAATTTTCATTAGAAAATATGTCTTCTGGATCAATTCTAAATTTATGTGAAAATTTATATTTTCTTTGCTTGTCTACAGGTATTTCGCTTCGTATTACTATAAAATTAGGATAAATTCCCATATTCATTAAAGCTTTAATACCAAATTGTGCTGGTTTAGATTTTGGCTCACCTATGTGTGGGGGAACTGGAACGTAGGTTACATGAACATGCGCTACTTGGTAATCAAACCCAAGCCACCTAGCAGCCTCGTAGTATAGACCATTATTATTTTCGTATTCTCCTACGGTTCCACCAAACTCTAATACAATAAAATCTGCCTTAGATTCTCTAGCTGCCTTTTTCCATCTACGTATAATTTCGTTTACAACATCGGGTATTGGTTCCACGTCTTCGCCGTTATACTTCATGTCTCTTTCGTCCATTATTACCTTTAGGTATAACTGTCCCATGGTCATAAAGTTGTCGTATCCAACTTCTTGGTCTAAAAATCTTTCATAGTTTCCAAGATCAATGTCTGTTTCTGTTCCGTCTTGTGTTAAAAAGGGATCTCCATGTTCAATGGGGTTAATTGTTCCAAAGTCTACATTTAAATTATTTTCTACTTTAATTGGGCAAACTGTATAACCATTCTTTTTTAAAAGTAGTGAAATAGAGGCTGCAACCACACCTTTACCTACTGCACTCATAACTCCTCCTGAAACAAAAATAAACTTTGGGCTTGTTTTTAGATTTTTCTTTTTGGGCATAAGACCAATCTGTACCTAGGGTTAACTTAAACAGCTAAATTTAGGGGCAAAAAATTAATTAAATTACGCAAGGCCGTTTTCTTCTAATCTAACAATTTTACTTACTCGCCTTGTGTGTCTTTCTTCCATTGAAAAAGGAGTTTTTATAAAAGTAGTTATTAATTCTTTAGCTGTGTCAAAATCTATAAAATCTGCTGGGATAGATAAAACATTTGCTCCGTTGTGAGATCTGGCCTCTTCTGCCATTTGTTTATTCATAGCAATTGCACATCTAATTTCGGCATACTTATTTGCAACAATATTTACCCCGTTCCCCGATCCGCAAAAGACTATACCCAAATTTCCGCGCTCTAATCTTACAAATTTTGCAACCTCTGCTGCATATTCGTTATAATCATCTTCCGGTGAAAGTTCGTGTGCTCCTAAGTCTGTGGTTTCGATATCTATAGAGTCTAAGTATTTTTCTATCTGTTCTTTTAATTCAAATCCCCTGTGGTCTGCGCCTAAATAAATCATTTAAAAACTAAAGTACTTGTAGTAAAAAGTACAAAAAAATTAAAAATTGAATTCCTAAAAATATCTTTGCATATACTTCTTTTGGTGTAAATTCTAAAAACCCTGTATACCATTTTCGCCAACTATTATCGTAGAAAGAAAGTACCTGTTGATAAAGAGTAGTTAGTAAAAAAGTTAAAATTAGAGTGCTAGCAAAAATGTTAGTTTTGCTAAAGATTAATAAAAAGGCTATGGCAAAACTTGCTAAAGTTGTTAGGGCAGATCTAAAAACACTTGATTCTGATAAAGCTTTGTTTTCGTGTGCGTATAAAAAAGCTCCATTATAATTTTTTGATTTTATTAGTGATTTAAAACTGTTGGAATATTCTGAGTCGGGTTCAATTACGTAGGCTTCTAAAACGTAATCTAGTTCGTAAATAAAAGGGGTTAAAATTGCCGCTAAAACAACCATTAAAAACAACACCCACCCGCCTGATAAATTGCCTAATATTATTACAGCACTGACCAGTAGGGATATTAAAAAGTAAACTTTGTAAATATTTAGCAGTCGTCCGATCATGTATTTAGTATAACCAGTATCTGCCGACTAGTCATTAAATACTTATTTCTAATAATGACTCGTCCTTCAGTTGGCCGACTTTACCTTCTAGTTTTCGATTTGTATTTTCATCCCAACATCCCCTAATTACCCTACTTTGCGATATTAAAAAACCTGCTACATTTCTTCGCATCCAGTAAAAGTCGGTTTGTTGTTTAGGTATTTCAAGTTTTTCTATTTCTTCTTCTGTGGGTTGTTGCACATAATAGTTATGTCCGTAGATATTATTTGGGTCTATGCCCAGCTCTATTAATCTTGCTTTCGTAATTTGTCTAAAATCAAAATTATCGGATTTGTGTTGTAATTCTTCAGACACTTTGCCCGTGTTGATCATCGCTATTGCATTAATAAGCGATTTGGGATCATTCCTTCTTAGATAATTTACTATACCTTCAAACTGCCCTGTTTCTGACATTCCTACATGTGCTACCCAGAGATTTTTTTCTGATTTGGCTACAAAAAGCGAGCAACTTGTTATGTTTGCAATAGCTAGGGTTGTTGGTAAATTTTCATTTATGTTAAATCTGCAAAGCCTATTCTGATCAACCCCTGTAACCAGATAGTTTGGGGTTTCTCCCCACCAGATATCTGGTTCTATATTCCCACCCCAATTACCTGGAAAAGACTGGGGGTCTGTGTAAAAAGTTTCTGGGTGGCCCGTTTGGCCTGGTGTATAAAACATTTCGGCTCGTATTTCTGCGTGACTTCCCCGCATGCCCTTAAAGCGTTGCCCGTTTGGCTGTGAATGCGGGAAGGCTATTTTGTCCCTTAACAAATCTTGGGCCATTAGGGCTAGTAAGTATGCTCTATCCTCAATCTCCTTTTCTTCCATTGCTGAGGTAATTTGGGAATTGAAGGGGTTCTGTATAAAACTTTCTGTATGCCCTAATGTAGTAGCCATATTAGCTAGGAAGACCTTTATTTGCCACTGATTTCTCCTCTCTTTCCTCCCTTAACTTTTTCATTTTCCATAAAAATAAGCTTACTTTGCTTTTTGGTTTGTATGCTCCTTTTACAAACTCTAGGGCGGTTTGTATTTTGGCCCTGTCTTGGTTTTTAGCAAGTTTTATAAACATGCCAATTTGTTTATCATCGGCGCCTAGCTGTGTTGCTAACCAATGACCGTAAATTTGAAATTCGTGGTTTACGTACTTACTCCCATCACTTTTATTTTTAAGTACATCTGCAAATAACTTTGGTCTTTTAGCCATAGGGATAGTTTAGAGTTGTAAGTTGTAAGTTGCTAGTAGTTAGTTAATATTCAACTTAGGAATCAGGCCCAATTCTATAATACAATTAAATCCTTACCTATATACTATATTCTGGATACTATCTTGGGCTGGTAGCTCAGTTGGCTAGAGCACTTCATTCGCATT
This sequence comes from bacterium, assembly GCA_009995545.1. Taxonomy (GTDB): domain Bacteria; phylum Patescibacteriota; class WWE3; order 2-01-FULL-39-13; family JAACPI01; genus JAACPI01. The sequence continues at coordinate 8,491 of JAACPI010000005.1, read as the reverse complement.
GAAGAGGTCAGGGGTTCAACTCCCCTCCAGTCCACCATGAAAATAGTATAACAGAGGTAGAGCCTTCCCTATTTTCAAACGTTTACTAAACGTAGCAACCTCAACTATAATTTTGTTATGTCGCATTTACAAATGGGGGAAAATTTAGACATTCCAGTAGCTTCAACAGACCCTAAGTCAGATATTGTAGAAAAAGTTCAATCCCAGCTACTTTATGTTCCCGGTTCGGAATATATGGATCATGTGGCGACTAACGAAGAGAGGTTGTCGGCTGTGGGCGAATCTTTGGACAACCTAACCTGGCTTGTTGATCATGCCGCCGCCGACCGTTTGGTGGGCATATTATCTCTGGTAGATTCGGTGATGAACTGCCCAGAATTATCAGAAGATACTGAATTAGTTAACTTTATCTGTCAGTTTGCAGTTTGTGTTGTAGATGTCGAGTACGCGGATAATATGAACGCCGGTGATCTTAGAACTACTTTACATAGGAATTACATGCGTGGGGAGTCACCCAGTGTTGCTAGTGCTATGGAGCTCACCGCCCACCCCGATTTAAAAAAAATTACTCTACTTAGTCAGGAGGAAAAGGAGTATATTCTAAATTCCTACACGGATGATGCTGATCTATACGATGGGCTGGGGCATCTTTGTAATAGAAAGGTCTCAAGTTTAGAGGAGTTATATTCCGCTCTTGAAGCCAGGCCAGCCGGAGATTTTGTTGTTATGACAGATTTATCGGCTCGGGAAACACTTGATGTACTGTATTTTATCAAAAGAAAGGGTGTAGAGAGAGATGTAAAAATTTTTGTACCCCAAAAATACGATGACAATTTATCTGGCATTGTTATTTTAGGAAATCTTCCTGGTCAAGATAAATTTGAGCTCTCAGACTCTACTCCGCCGATTCAGTCTGTCTATAGATACTCCCTAGAAAAGGGGTTATCTTTTGTCCCAACCTCTAACGGTAATTCTAAAAAGAAGTATTTACCCAGAAACGCCAAAATATTCGATGGAAAAGATCCTAGGACTCCAGAAGACAGGGAGCATGTTATGGAAACATTTTTAGATCTGTTTGATACTAGTTATTCAAGGAATGTGCAACTTTCTAAGGAGGAAAGGTTGCTTGCAAGAAAATGGTCAGTATATCTAAAAAACCCGGAAAGATCCTTGGCGGCATTAAGTGAGCTTCACCGGCAGTTCTGTTCCCACTCTTTTGTAGAGGGTAGGTATAAAGGTTTTCATAAGGGGGAAACCCTACTAACAAGGTCAGGTCTTAGTTCAAATGAGATTGCAGCCCATATGGCAATGAAGATAATACAACAAAATGCATACCCACAAAATAAAGTTTTTATAATGTCGGGTTATTATTATGAGAATACCCCCACATTAAAAACTTTTTTTGAAACCACAGAAGATCCTTCCAAATCAAATGTGTTCTTCATTAGCCACGATCCTTGTATTCCGGTGATAGATGATGATCCCTCCGTGAATTATTCGGTTGTCAGAGAAAATTTATTGAACACTGTCGTAGAGAGGGCAGTCAATAATCCAGACGAAGTCTTTGTTTTAGTCTATGATAAAACTTCGGACCCAAACGCCGAAGTACTGTCTGATTTTAGAGAACTCCTCAAAAATCTAAGAATTATAGAAACAGCCAGTTTTAGTAAGCACCAGAGAGGGGGGAGAAACTACTTTTTTGGATCGGTTTTTAGTTGGTGTACCGCTGAAGAGCAAGAATACCGGGCAGAGGCTTTAAAAATGGGTAAAGGTTCTTTATTTTCCGAGTCTATAATTCACTTTCCTCATAAAACCCCCGGTGAGATTAGGCGAGATATTATTGAGAAACAGGAGTTTGCAAATCAACTTAAAGATTTTTGGAATGAAAACGGTGATCCCTATCTAAGCCTTGAGACTTACAATTTTTTTGCTTATTTTGTACCAAAAACCCCTGATTTGCTAAGAGGGGTTTCTAGTGATATTTGGCGTACTAATATGTACGAGGTAATGAATCGGCTCCAAAAAATTTCTAAGACAGAGCTCAGTTTAGAAGTTGGGGACAGTTTCGGCCTTTCAAATGCTCGGTTGAACGGACTTACAGTGGGTTCTAATCATTATACAAACACAAGAATTTTTTCTGCCCTCCCAACTTCAATATATTTTGCTAGATTATCTTTCGGAGACAAAAGTTCTAATAAGGCGCTATTAGACTCGCTAAAGAGTAAGTTTTAAGTCTTTATAAAGACTTTATTAGTGGTTTAAGATATTACACTTGTCATACCTTTTCGTAACTTAATAACCCATAATATTGGATTTTTAAGCTTTCTACTCTAACCTGATCACCTTATATTTTGGTGACAAAGTCTTTGAACAAGGCTTATTTTTAGATAATATTTGATTTATTATTCTATCTAAAACTTTCTCGAAAACCCCCTAAATTTAAAGTCCTATAGTATTGACAATTGTATATCCGTTGTGTATACTATTAGTCATGATATTTAAGTATATAATTGCTTAATTATTATTTAGAACATTTAAAACTTAAATAAATGTAGGGAGTCATTTTGATATAAATCTTGTATTTGTATCAAGATTATCTCCCTACGAACTAGTTTATTTTTTCTTCGGTTTGTTTTGGCTGAAACTCTTATGGGTTTACTAAGTGTCTGCATTTAGTCCTATAACTGTTTCAGTCAGAACCTTAGCCTAGAAAGGATAAAAAATAAGGCAAAGGACCTAAAAAATCTGGCTTCGTGTAGTTTAACTTGTTTGACACTCACACTTAATTCTCAAGGAGAAAGATCGTGACTATTCAAAACATGCCTACTGGTAACATCCGTCAAATGGAGTTCGTCAATTTCTGGCGGCCCGCCGGCAGCAATACCGTGGTTTTCATGGAAGACACGAAGACCGGCTTGGGTCTCAGTATGCTCCGCTGGGGCAATGAGATCTACCTTCCCGTCGAAGAGGGCCTGAATTTCGGCATCGGGATCCACAACGGTCACAGCAACTTCACGGCATACCCCATCTTCATCGAGGCCAAAAACCTTTGGGACGGTGGTCAGAATGAACCGGAAGCTTGTGACACTGATCACATGTGGGAATTCCGCGCAGGTCAGACCCAGATCGTGGACAAACTTATGGATCCCCACTCTCCGACCGGACGGCCGTTACAGATTGTGCCCAAGGGCCAAGGGTATGGGGTTGGTGAGTCTACCTTCGGTACCACAGCGTTCGATGGTCAGATTCGGGTCTATGAGCGACTCGCCCTTTTCGGCGGCGGCTACCAGGCCCCCCGACACACCAATGAAGGCTATAGCAGTCCGACATTGGAGAGCTTCGGAGGACAAGTCAAAGGTTTAGGTGGGACACGAGGTGCTAGCAGTACACGTTCGGCAGGAGCAACCCGCGGAGCGGCCATTGGAGCTGGAGCTGAAGTCCGCCAGGACCACCACGACACCGGAGTTCGGTATCAGGTTCAGTCCGAGCCTGTGATCTTCCTCCGCATGGAGTATCGAGATGCTTTGCATCCGTTCCTTCAGTCGGTCATGGGCCCCTGGCAATGGACTTTCCGTATCCCCTCCAATTCCTATTGGTGGAATGAGATGGTCTCTACCCCTGTGTCCCCTCAGGTGCCCCTGGCCCCTGGGCCCCACCTTCCCCGTCGCTAACTGACGAGGAATGACCCCTAGTTCGTAGGAGATGGCTGAGGTCTTGGAACCTTGTTAATTTTGCCTTTTGGCGAAAAAAACAAATCCAAGACTCTCAGCCTCTCTCATAAGATTTTTATTATTAAAAATTTTGTGAGAGAGTATACGGCGGTTCTTATTCCCTGATAAATTCCTTAATTTCTTCTTCTAAACTCTTACTATCCAACTTAAATAACTTATATAAATCATCGATACTTCTAGCTGATCGGCTAAAGGTATCTGGTACCCCCAATATTTTCATTTTTACTCTTTTTCCACTTTGAGCAATAACCTCGGCTACGGCACTGCCAAGTCCTCCTGCAACTTGATGATCTTCAATTGTCATAACTTTTCTAGTCTTTTCTAGACTTGTCAAAATAGCTTCTTTATCTATCGGTTTTATTGTAGAAAGGTTTATAACATCGGCTTTTACTCTACTGCTTTTAATAGCCTCTAAAACTTGGTGCATTATAGCTCCAGCACTAATGACTGTAATTTCTTCGCCTTCTTTTAAAAGATCTGCTTTTCCAATAACAAATTCTTGGTCTGATTTTGTAATATTGGGTACCTTCTCATGACCTATACGCATATACACAGGTCCGGGGTCTTTAAAAATGGATAATACTGCTTGCTTTGTTTGATTAAAATCTAAAGGGGTTACTACCTTTAAATTAGGTAAAACTCTAGTTATAGCAATATCCTCTAGTGCTTGGTGACTAGCTCCATCCTTACTGTTTCCAAACCCTGTTGCCCCACTAACTACTTTTACAGGTAAATTACTTAAGCAAACGCTAACTCGTAGCTGATCCCAATTTCTACCTGGGCTAAAAGCTGCGAAACTAGTTACAAAAGGAACTTTACCGTTAGCTGCAAGACCTGCCGCTATACCCACCATATTTTGTTCTGCAACTCCACATTGCACGTGTCTGTCTTTGTATTTGTCGGCAAAACTGGTAACTCGCATGCTGTCTGTCAGATCGGCGGAAAGTACCCATAATTTACTGCTTTTTTCGGCCAGTTCTAATAAAGCTTGCCCAAAGGCATCTCTTGTTGATTTTAATTCTGTTGCACTCATTTATTGTGGGTTTTTAAGTTCATTAATCGCCTCCAATGCCTCTTCTTTGTTAGGGGCTCTGCCGTGCCATAAATAGTCGTTTTCCATAAAACTAATGCCTTTTCCTGCTACCGTTTCTGCAATAACTACATTTGGTCTATCAAACAAGTTAGTTTTTGTTAGCGCTTCGTCAATTTCTTTAAAATCGTTGCCATTAATAGTTTGGGTAATTAAGTTAAAACTATCAAATTTTTCTTTTAAGGGTTCTAGTGGCATTACTTCGTTAGTATTTCCACTTATTTGAATATCGTTTCTATCTAGTATTACTGTTAAGTTTTTAAGTCGGCTGTTTCCCATAAACATTAATGCCTCCCAAGTTTGTCCTTCTTGTAACTCGCCATCACTGATAATACAGACGGTTTTTATATTAGTGTCTTGATGAGCAAGAGCACTACCTATTGCCTGTGAGATTCCCTGACCAAGGGGTCCGGCAGAGTTTTCTATTCCTGGTAGTTGTCCTAAAATTGGGTGTCCATCTATTCCGTTAACATCTCTAAGCCCACTTAAGTCTTTTATACTAAAAAACCCTTTTAAAGCTAATGCAGAATAAAGCCCTGGGGCATAATGCCCACAAGATAAATAAAGCCTATCTCGCTCTTCCATTTTTGGGTTTTTTGGATTAACTTTTAAAAAATCACTAAAGTACAAATAGGCAAATAGATCTGCAAACCCAAGTGCACCTGCTGGGTGACCACTGCCCGCATGTAGCAAGCTAATTATTATAGTTTGCCTTATTTGGTTAGCGTATTTTTCAAGCTGGGCAGTTTGCATAAATTTGCTTTAGGCCGGTAATTTCTAGTTATCGGCTTTGCTCCTATAACTGTTAATAATATCCATAGCTTCTTCTGCAGAGTTTACAATTTTGTATAAAAGATCTGTACCCTGTTTAATGTACATTTCCCTTTCAATTGCAGTTAATATGCCTTTCCAAAAGTCACCAAATAGAATTATCGGTTTGTTATTTCCTTTATGCAGCAGACTTACTTCCCAGCTCATAGCAAACTCGCTTAAAGTTCCTTGGGTTCCTCTAAAAAATAAATGCACGTCTCCCATACGTAATAACTTTTCGGTTCTTTCAAAGTAGTCCGTTGCAATTATTTCTTTGTCAAAAGTGTTCTCTTTATCTACACCTTCGTAGTCGGATCTGCCATAACCCCCATAGTAGGTAGTTATTGCTAATACTTGACCGCCCCCGTCGTGTGCTCCTTGTGTAGAGGCCCGCATTATTCCAGGACCCCCACCGTTTATCACAGTTAATCCTGCTTTTGCACAGAGCTTAGCGGTGTCTTTAGCCCATATAAAATCTTGGCTGTCTGGTTGTATTTGGTGTCCGCCTAAAAAAGCTGCTGTTCTTATCATTGTTTTGTAAAAAGTTAATAATTAATTAAAAGATTCTAACTTATCTATTGCAGGTTTTACTCCATGATTTCTAAAAAAAGAGTTTGCATAAATAATCTTAGCATCTGAGTGCAAAAATTTACTTGCGGTTTCTTCGTTAAATCCTCCGTCTACACTAATTGGTATATCAAAAGCCTCTGGTTTAAAATCTTTGACAAATTTTTCCATTTTTTCAAAAACATCTATAACCATGCTTCTCCCTGTTGCTCCTGGAATTATTCCCATAAACATAAACTCTTTAACTAAGGTAAAAAGCTGCGGGGCTGGATTAGGTTGGTCGGCAGGCTCGTAAACTATGCCTAAATTGTAACCTAGTTTTTCCAAATCTAAAAAGTCTTTGTAATCGTCTACCTTTGTTTTGGGTATTAAGTAAATTACCCCTTCTTTTTTAAGTAAATTACGTTTATTTTCTAAATATACAACGGGGTCTTCTACCATTAAATGAACCCTTATATTTTGATAATCTGTTAAAAGTTGAAAACTATCGATTTCGTCAAACCAGGTTGGTTTATCGTAAGATTCGTCAATGACATCTACATGTATTGATTTAAAATAAGGCTTTAATTCTTTAGCCCAAAATTTAAAATCTTTTTCACCATACTCTGTTAATGTTGGGATAATTATCTTCTGTGCAGACATTATATAAATTATATAGTAGCTGGTGATTAGTAGCTAGTTGTAAGAAGGTGTTATTAGAAGCTTGAGTTTTACTTGACTACTTTAGCTACTTTAGCTAAAATTTAGTTATGATAAAAAAAGTAACAGCAACGAAAGCAAAAAACAATTTTGGCAGCATAGCAGACGGTGTTTACGCTAGAGGAGAAAGGGTTCTAGTTGAAAAAAATAAAAAACCATATGTTATGATAGTACCTGTGTTGGATTTGGAAATTAACCCTAAGAAACCTTCTTTTCTCACTAAAAAGGAGTTAGAAAATGTTAAAAGGGGTATGACAGAATTTAAAAAAGACTTTAATTTTTCAAAGATTTGAAAAAAGTATTTTTAGACTCCAACGTTTTAATTAAGTATCTTGCAGGAGAACTTATTTTAGCCAAAGATGTTGATTTATGTATAAACTCCGTAGTCTATTCAGAGGTTTTGTTTGGCATATTGTTTTCTGGTAAAAGTGAAAAATTTTTAAATTCCCATTTAAAATATTTAGGTGCTGAAGTTTTGCCTATATCTCAAAATACCGCAGTCATCTTTACTCGTGAAAAAATCAGACTTCGATTGAAGGGGAAGCGACTGGAGGATTTTGATATTTTAATTGCTGCAAGTTGTCTGGAGTACCGACTACCCCTGTGGAGCGAAAATAAAAAACATTTCGATAGAATAGAAGGGATTAGTTACTACAAGTGACTTTTGTATCCAGGTCCCAACTAGGGGCTTTTGCGTGGGGTTGATTTGATTACCAAAATGGGTTGGTTGTTATAGTATCAGTGTTCTTAAACTAATGTCTTTAAGTAAGCAACATATTCGGCGCTGTTTATGGGTGTGTAGGCATAATTTCTATCGCCTTTGTAGCTTTTTATATCAAACTGTAACATCAGATTTATCGCAGCTAAAACCTCTTGCCTGGTCCCTCCCTGATTCGAAGACAGGTGTCCTGCCAATTCATTCCTTTTTGCAAAATTACTTTTATATTCCTCCCGTAAGACTTGCATTCGACTAATCTGATAAATTATTAGTTGATCTGTGGTGGAGCTAACCCCTAACATTTGTGTAACTCGTTGTAGGGATAGGGCCCCGTGGTCTGGATGAATTATTGATATTGGATATTTAAAACAACGTTCGTTGCCTGCTAATCTGTCAAATACTTTAACTATCTGAGCTAACTGAGAGTCTTGATTTTGATATTCATAGAATAAATCTAATGTGAATTTTTGATTTATCTGGGGCAAGTTTTGATACAGATTTTCAATGATCTTTCTTTCAAGAACTTCTTCTGTCTGATCATTTTTGCAGAAGGTGGCTATATCTCCCGCTTCGATTTCTCCTAGATCATGTACAGCTATCCTGGGTAACATTAACCACAATCTATCTTCCTCACTTGTACTTTTAAGTTCTAGCTGCAAATAGGGATAGGCTAAAGTAGCCATTTGCTGCATTAGAAAACAGTGTTCCGCCAAATTATCCCCCTCTTCCACCAGTGGGTTTTCTTTAAATCTATATGTTGTTTCAACACCAAATTGAGTTTTTTCTACAACCTCCAACCAGTCTTCAATTGGTGGGTTTGTTCTTATTTTCATTTAAAAAATATAAGAAAACTAACAACGACTATAACCACAGCCA
>JAACPI010000012.1 GCA_009995545.1 bacterium | reverse complement strand
ACCATTTCCAGCATTGTTTAAAGTAAATAGGTCTGCTCCTGCACTGTTCTCGAATACTACTAGATTGTTAGTTTGGGCAGAGTGTCCTTGAACTAAGAATTGGACTTCGTCGGTATCTCCATCAACAGTTAATTTAGCAAGAGATGAAGAAGTACCAATGGATACGTTATCTGTAGTTGTGGTGTTGTAAATAACAGTACCTGCATCTGTCCAACCTCCTCCACTGGGTAAAGAAGGACAGTTACTACCATCTGTCCAACAGAAGGTTGCTGCCTGTTTACCATCAAGTAGGTCTGCGTTTAAGTTGGAGACTAAATAAGTGCTGTCAACAGTAAAAGGAGCATCTATAGCTGTAGTACCTCCGTTAAATGCGGGTTTACCTAGGACTATTTCATTTTCTGAAAGGTTAAAAAATGAGGATTCGTGGAGGCCATCTAATTGGTCGGCATTAAGATTAGTAACTAAGGTAGTGGATGCGACAGACAAGGGCGCAGTACCCGTTACTACGGTAGATATAAACTGAGTATCCGTTCTAACAGAGCCTCCAACAATGTCTAGTTTAGAAGTAGCAGTTGCGGTGGTTCCAATACTTATATTGCCCGTAGTACCGATTGTCATTCTAACGGCATCGTTAGTACCAAAGTGTAAAGCACCGTTGGCATCTAGAGTTCCAATTAAAGTTGCATTAGCTAGTGTGTCAGTATAGGCTACATTTTCGGGGCTAAAGTTAGCGTTACCAACGGTTCCAATTATGGACTGGACACCCCCGCCATCCTGCGACAATTTAATAAAAGCATTATTATCATCTGAGGCGGAACCTGCCCGGTCCGCCTCTAGGTAGATTGCAGAATCTGACACTGAACTAATGTGTAAATTAAAGTTAGGAGATGTTGTACCTATACCAAGACTCCCAGATATGTCAGAGGAGCCTAACACACTAAACTGTGTATTAGGGGTTGTTGTACCTACAGAAACGCTACCAGAGGGATTTATATATAAGGCCTCTGTATTTCCTGCTCTTACACGTAAAGGTGCAACAGTAGAACTAGTTCCAGTTTTTATGTTCAACAATGCGCCAGTACCGGTTGCGCTATTATCTGACGTCAAATTAAACAGGTTGTTGGTTCCTGTACCTGTAGCCCAATTAAACGTAGTCAAATTGTTGCTCATTGATAAAGAAAGGTTTGAAGTGGGACTCGTAATGTTACTCCATGAAGCAGCTCCCGACCCGCCGTCACCATAAGTTAAGTCTACCCACCCAACTCCATCATAAAAGAAAAGGTCAGTTCCGTCACTGTAAATATCACCAATTCCAGGGCTAGAGGGGACAGTACCTGACTCTACTCTCACGCTAGCCTGGCCTGTAGTACTACCAGCTACATCTAAAAAAGCTGCAGGAGTACTTGTTCCAATCCCAACATTACCAGAATTATCTATTACAAAAGGGGTAGTATCTGTTGCCGTATCATCAACTCTAAAAGAGATTCCAGAGCCTAAGTTCTGTAAATAAAGAGCTCCTCCGGTACTACTGGTGTCTGCCTGACTAATAGAAACTAAATTTGAACTCATAGAGTAGGTAGGGTCGTTACTTTGGGTTACAGATAAGAGACTTGTAGACCTATTTCCCGTTAGGTTAGATTGGTATGTCGCCGTTTGATCAAAGGAACCTGTGAAGGTATCCGATAGATCAGAGCGCATAAAAGAGGAGCTATCTACACCGTCTAAACTGTCAGAATTAATCGCATATGGAACTGCTGATATAGGTTGTCGTGGGGTTAATGTCTCAGCGCCTATTGTGACTTGTAAATATGTGTTAGGGTTATTTGCGAACAAGTCAGGGGTAAAAGCGGCACCACAAGAACTACCTAATGTAGAATTAAATATGCCATCGTTATCTGGAGTGATACTACAAGATCCACTATTCCAAAGTTCCGTACCACCAGTTAGAGAGTTATAAATTTTAAAAACGAAGTTAGTATTTGTCGTGATAGGAGAACCATTATTGTCGATTAACCTACCTTGGTAAGAGAGGTAGTTTGGGGCGGTAGTTCCCAGTACACTACCTTTTGCTACACTAAGAAGGTTTCTAATACTTCCTAGAACATTATTTTGAGTATAAGCATGTATTTGAGGGAATGAAGAGTAAGCTAGTGACAGTAGGGCTATTAAAGCTAAAGAATACCCAAATGTCCGAAAGTTAGTCAAAGGATGTAGATATTTTTTATAATTTCGTTTTATTAGGGGCTTAAACCCAGAATCTAAAATTCTATGACTATTTGACCATATATAAAATTGAGACAAACTACTGCTAACCCTTCTTACAGAGGCTTTACTAAGACCCAAGCTATTTAAGCTCTTTTTAAAGGTATTTAATTCTTCTTGGGTAATGTGAGTTGCCTTTGTTTGAGTTGTGCTAGTAGATACTAAATAAGCAACAAATCTAGATATGTCAGAGGAATAATTCTTAAGTGTACTCTTGCTTGCGCCCTTAGATTCAAGATATAGAAGGTAGGGACGAGCTATAGCCTCAAAAAGCTCACTAGTCAATTTCCACTCTGTAAAAGACTTTGCCGTGCTTAAAAGTCTTCTCTTAGAAGAAACACTGTACGAACTGGGGGTAATATAACTTTCGTAAGATAAAAGATGTGCTTTAGAAAGATCAGAAGAGGTAACACTAGAATTAGATAGCCACTCAACAAATTTGTTTAAATCTGAAGAGTAGTTTTTAACGGTATTTTTACTTGCACCGTTATTATTTAAGTATTCTAAATATTTTTTTATTAAATCTTCCATGGGCAGGTTTAGTATGCTACTGCATACTAGGGCTCGAATGTTGAGGATTAGCAGCTAGAAAGAAAGTTTTTATAAAAAAAAATCTGCTAATTCTCAAAGTTCGATACTAGTATATTACCTTTGTTATACAGGGTTTGCAAGGGTTATTTGCTAGAAAAAAACTCTTAAAAACCAAATGTTTTATCAAGACTTTATATGACAAATATACACCAGTCCACACAAAGAATTAACGACGGTTAGTCATTAATATAATAAGATATATTAGTATATAATATTACTTAAAAAACTCCGATCTAGGTTAGCTTAACTAAGGCACAAACAAAAAGCGGGTATTTAATAAAAAAATTACAAGATATAAAATAGAGGTACTTTAAAGAGATATTAAGGTGATAAGTTTGCTACTCTGCTCTGGGTTAAACGACACACTATTAGAGTCTTTTTGTAATAAGGGTCACTAAATGATAAAAGTGTAAATCACCTATAAGCCCTAACATAAGGGCCTTTTAATGTATTTATCAATATTAAAGATAATTTGATAATTTTGTTATATAAATTAGCATGAAATGTTTTTATTAAAGCTTTTAGTACACAGTAGTGACTTTTTTGTCTCAATAATATAATTTTTAAGACAGTACCCCGGTAAATGTGAACACCCTGACTAACAACACTTAATGTCCTACAGCTTATTCTAGAATACTTGGGGAATTTTAGAATTAATCCAGTACTTAATACTATAGCAGAAATTTATGAGCCAATTCACGTTTGTTTAGGAGGCCTTTATATGTCTTAGTGTGAACTGAGAATAAACTGCGTGTTAGGTGTCTTTACCTACGGGGTATATATACTGTCTTAGAGCTCTCCCTGTCTTTTAGTTGCACTAAGATATTTTTAATCTTATCTCTGTAAATAAATATCAGCAGAATTAGCATTAGTAGGACTACAAATAATAATATGTACCAAAAGTTACTATTTATTGACGTATATAAAGAATCTACGGATAGAAAATTTTGAGAGACAGTGTGTATCTCACCTTCAGAGGAATAGTACACATAACGAGATTCTTTAGTTAAAAAGCTTGGGCCAACTGCATAGGTATAAACTTCATGATCGTCACCTTTAATCTCTTTAAGGGAGGAAATATAGTATCCTTCAGAGTCGCTAGATACATTGGAAACGACATTTTTGTCAGCAACAAGGATAACAGAGATATTTGGCATAGAATAACCTTTAATTTGTGTGTGTTGGTCATTTTTACTTAATTTTATCGTGGGTGACAAATATACATCCCTTATGTAGTAGTTTTCTTTTTCTAGGTCGACCTCGAAACAGAAAGGTCTACTGTCGCTACTGTTTCTATCTATACCAGAAAGACATAGTTCTACCGGACTTACATACCCTAAACCTATCTTAAAACTGAAATATCCATTCAGATCTGTTTTAAAGACTCCTAAGCCACTTAAAAAATTTTTGTTATATAGAACCACGTTCGAGTTAGGAGAGAAGAGTCCAGAGACATATAAATTAAACCCCGGAACTCTGGCCTGAACATTTATCCCGTTTGTAATTTTAACCTCTTTTTCTTGCGCATTAGTGGGAGATATATTTGTTGTAAATAAAAAGAATATGATCAAAAAGAACGGCAAGAATTTCATATTTTAATTTTAACAGCAATTAGTAGTTAGTTGCTAGGGGTTAGATTAAGAGAGGTGGGGGGAGGCTATAGTAGTAGGATAATATATTTATGGACCCATCTCAACATAACTTAGAGGAGATTTACAAACTAAAAATACGTCTTACGACGTTAAATCAGATTGACAGAAGAGACAAAACATAAAATCCATTGTACCCCCCCCCCCGGTCATTCTGAACCCGGACATAACTAGGTGTAAACTACCGGCAGCTTACGCAGCCGGCTTTAGGCTATTTCAAGCTGT
>JAACPI010000004.1 GCA_009995545.1 bacterium | reverse complement strand
CACTACCCGCCCACCCAGTCTAAAGTAGGATAATCCTAAATAGGATTATCCTCTTTCTCAAAAACCTTCAACAGTGTGTCCAACTTACCAAAATCAGTACTATTCTGAATTACTGCGTTACGCTTCAACCATATTGGAAAATTCTTCCCGTTATAATAAAACTTTAAAGACGAGTATGGGTACTCTATCGATTTTTTTACTAATCTATCTTTAAGAGGATTCAAATGTACATAACGAGACGTGTGGATTAATTGAGGTTCCGAGTGTATAGGAACACATCTGTAGGAACCTTGTATTAAGGGGCCTTCTCTTTCATATTTTTTATTAAATACTCTAACGTAGGCGGTCAGTACCCGCCTCATTAGTAGTTGCACACCCTCAATCTCTACATTTTGAACCAACAGGTGGAAATGGTTAGGCATAAGACAGTAGGCATGTAGTTTAACTAGATCGCTTACACCATTGGCTTCGATCTCCACTTCAAAACCATTGACTATCTTTTTTTCTATAAATTTTGGGGTCAAATATTTTTTAAGTAAGTAGAGAAAAAATGTGTAATCGGGCGTTCTATGGAATAGTGGTTATTTATTTATGCCACGGGCGTATAGATGATAGTAGGAGTCGGTATAAAAATCTTTTATCCTATTTCTATAAGGCATTATTAGGATAATCCTATTTAGGATAATCCTATATATTATACACAAATTAATTCTAGACAAAAATGTGGGTTAGGAAAAGTAATAGTTAATTGACAGGGTATTTTATTTTTTGAAAGATAATCCCTTTCTAAGAAAAACCACAATTAACACGAACTAAACACCGTAAAAATCATAGAAATATTTTATATCACAAATAACCTCCAACCCCTTAAGGGGAAAGCACTCGGTTAAGGTGGCTAGATTTTTTTTGGTATCCAGACAGTTTAAAAACTTATTGGCTGAATCTTTTCTACAGCTACCGTCTCTGTTAACAAATTGTCCCCAGTAGGCATTACTACCGTAGTAATCTTTAGCGGAGATAGTACCCTTGTTATAGTAAAAAGTCGGAAAGATACGCTTATAAAAATCCATATTATGGAGCCAAGAAAACCCTCTTACCCTTTCAGCCTGGGGATAATCAATTCTAGCTTTTTTAAAGAGCTCTTTAAGTTCATATTGCCTCTGATTTAAACTTTGTATTAAAAAAGGACTAGATTTTAGATCAGGAGGTAAGTAGAAGTGTATTCCCAAATTTTTAAATTTTGGATAATAAATAGTATAAAAAACACCTACAAGTCCTGAGGGCTCTTTGGGAAAACCCAGTTCCTGGATATTAATAAAAAATTTATATATTAACTCAGTTATTTCTTCACATTTGGAAGAACCTACAGAATCAATTTTTTTAAACAGTTCTTCAAATTGAGTATTGGGGTCCTTATCATTTGTATGGGCAATCCTTGTAAAGAGCGGGGTAAAATGTAAAAAACAATCTCTTAAAGGACCGTATCCAAGGTCATGAGCCTTGAGGGCTATTTTGGTATACAAATAATATACTTCTTTAGAATAGATCATTGATTAATAATACCATCTCAGATTCAGATAAATTAAGGAGTGGGTAGACTAGGATTTGCATTAGTAAATTTGTGTAAACTCTAAGTTTATTTAAGAAGGCTCTTGTAAATAACCTCAATGTCTTTAGCCTTTGCATCCCAACTGTAAAATTCTTCTATTACTTTTCTTGTATCTTGATACCTATTTTCTTGTTTATCTATCTTTAAGATACCTGCTGTTAAATCTTTTACACTCTTTTCTTTTAGATAAAAAATATTTGGAACAGCATGCGAAAGTTTAAAATGACTTCCTACTACCTTATTACCAGATGCCAAAGCCTCAATTGCCACTTTTGGTAGACCCTCATGGTCACTGGCTAACACAAAAATATCTGCAGATCTAAAGTATGCAGGTGCTTTAAAGTTACTAACCTTACCTATATATTTAACCCTGTCAGTAAGCTTTAGCCTGGATATTAATTTATTAATGTGCTCCTCATAGCCGTTTTCCCAGATTCCGGCTAAAACTAGTTTAAAATTTTTAGGTAAAATAGCTAACGACTCGACCAAGACACCAATTCCTTTTCTTTTACTAAGTCTACCTAAATTAAATAGAATTTTAGAATCTTTTTCAAAACCATAATCAATAGTTTCTCCTTCTTTTTTAAACCTATCAATACTTACTGAATTTTCTATAACATAAATGGGTTGTTTAGGATTATAAAAATCTTTTAATTCTTTTAAAGTATCGTCGCTTACGGCAATTAAAACATTTGCTACTTTTGTAGATAAATAATCGTTAAACTTGTGAAGCGGATATTCAAAATATTTGGTCATAAATCCAAGTTTTTCACCTTTTGAAAGGGCCACCATCTCCCTACCCTTTATAGAGGCATGGTTAGTGTGTACAAATGGTATTTTATCTAACCAACCAAAAAGATATTTGTATAAAAGTAACCATACACCCATTTGCTGATGAATATGAACAATATTAATCTTTTTAGTTAATCTAAAATAAAAGTAATAGGGCAGCACAAATACCGAGGAACTTATAAAAGGGCCAAATTTCCAAATAGCACGAGGGAGATTATAAACCTCTACTCGACCCTCACATAAAGAATATTTAAACTTTTTTGCTTTAACATTTTTTCCATTTAAATTACCAGTTAAAACATATATTTTATAATTCGGATTTTTTCCTTGGGATACTGTTAATTCGTAAGGGCCTGGAGAAAGTCCTTCTGTTTGAACGTTTTCATCCGCAAAATCATATATTATTCTAAGGACTCTAAACTTTTTTTTACTTATACTCATTTATTTTTGGAAAGATCTATATTAAAAAATATAAGTAGCCCGCCAACTAAGCTCATAATTAATCTAACTATATGATTCATAATTGAAGCCGTAATAGATAATGTAGCAGTAACCCCTGCTGTAGCAAAAAGATAGGCATACACTGTTTCTTGTGTACCATAACCATTAAACGAGGGTATTAAAGAAGAAAGTGCAGCAATAGGTAAAAAGGCAAACACTTTACCTAGGGGTAAAACAGTACCTAAACCCAAAAAAAGTGTATAAGTAGTAAAAAAGGAAAATATTTGGACAAGAAGGGAATAGGTTAGTACCAAAAAACCATTTTGCTTGTCAGAAATAAAAAGTTTACTAGCGTCTTCAAACTTTTTTAAGAACTTAACTTTTTTAGCAGCAATCTTTAAAACTGGAAAATAAAGCATTAACCCAACTATTAATAGCCCAAGAGAAGCAAACACACCAAGTAATCCATACAAAGACCCTATCCCGAAAAGCGCTAAAATTAGTAAAACTACTAATCCCCCAAACCTATCCATAAACACACTAAATAAAGCAGTGGACTGGTCTTTAATTTTATTTCCTAAAGCTACACTTTTATAAACGTCTCCTCCCATTTGGGTAGGTAAAAAGTTGTTGTAAAAATACCCTTTTATGTAAAGAGCAAATAAGAACCACTCAGAAACATTTATATTCGAGGTTTTTAGTATAGTTTTCCACCTAATAGAAGATATATAAGTACCTGCAAGTAAAGACAGCAACGCTATAACAACAAATATAAAATTAAACGAAAGCAAACTATCTTTAATTTTACTAAAGTCCTGGGTGCTTAATAAAAATATTATTAATGCAGAGCTAATACCCACTCTCAATAATATCTTAAAGTATTTTTTCATAAGTATTTTTAACTTTATTTTGGCAGAAATTTAAGACCCTTATTTTCTCTCTATTTTATCTGCAACAATAAAGTTTTTAGTTTTCCCACTCTCGTAGTAGGTTCTAAGCATAAGCTCTCCAAGCATACCAAACATAACCATTTGAACACCTAAAACTATAAATATTAGACCGACTATAAATAAAGGCCTTGTACCTATGTCTTGGCCCATTAACTTTAGAGCTATCATGTAAATAGTATCCATTAATCCTAATGAAAATATTAATATTCCAGTAAAACCAAAGGCCCTACTAGGCATTAAGGTAAAGGGCTTTGTAGAAAAAGTTGCCATAAATTTTAAGCCTGTTAAGTCTAAAATAACTGCAAAAGTTCTTTTAAACATCCCTTTTATTCCTCCGTAAGCACTTTCCCCAAAGGTTCTTTCTAAGTATTTAACAGGAATCTCAGTATAGTTTCTGGTTAAGTTACCAGTATAGCTGGCCATTAACCTTTGCATTTCGCCGTACAAATTCATGTTTTCAATAATGTATCTTTTATAACCCTTTAACCCCGACCCGTTGTCGGCCATATTAGTTTTGAGCACTTTTGTAATTAAACTACTTGCAAACTTAGAAGGAATACTTCTAACTGCTTTGTCTATAAATGATTCATTCCATCTTTTTTCTCTTTCGGTATTTACAAAATCGTAACCTTCATCAAGTTTTTCAATAACTGTTTTTATTTCATCGGGATCTATTTCTAAATCAGCAGAGTAAAAAATAATATAGTCACCTTTACTAGCCTCAACACCTGTTTGCATTGCCCCAGTCATACCGTAATTTCTTGCGTGTCTTAAAACAGTAACTGTTTTAGGAAATTCTTTTTGGAGTTGCAACATTTCGCCCCAAGTATTGTCTCTTGCATCTTTGTCAGCAGAACCATCTTCGGTAATAATTAATTCGTAAGGATACTGTAATTTTTCTAAAAAAGGCATTAGTTCTTTTTTGTATCTTTTAACATTTCCGGCCTCTCTGTAAGCTGGGATAATAATAGAAACTAAGTTGTTCTTAGGTTTAGAAGCTAGTAATTTCATATCTCTTTCCATAGTTAAAATAAAATTTGTTAAATATTAAAAGTCTAGTTTATCTCTAATAGTATAAATAGATTTTTTAGCGCTTTCAAAGTAAGTTCTTATTATAATCTCTCCTAATAGACCCATTAAAACAAATAATACTCCAATAATCATAAGCAAAAAAGCCAACAGTAACATTGGTCTACCCCCTATATCTTGGCCGTAAAACATTTTTAAAACACTCAAATAGACACCAATGGATAGCCCTACAAATGTAGAAGTAACACCTAGTATACCCATAAATCTTATGGGGGTAGCATTAAAAGGAGGCGTAGTAGAGGATATAAAAAATTTCAATAACACTAAGTCGAATAATACTTTAATAAGACTAGTTTTTACTGCCTTCATCTCAATATACTTTAATGGGTAATGTTTAATTTTAACTTCTGCAAAATTAGCACCATACATACTAGCTAATACGGGAAGCAATAAATGAGAGTCACCGTATAGTTTTAAATTTTTAGAAATCTCGCTACGCATCACCCTGAAAGGGGAGGTTACATCGTTATATGTATGGGGAATAACTAAACTAATTACTTTATGGGCAAATTTTGAGGCGATTTTGGTTAGGGGCCTACCACCATGTCTTCCAACCCTATTCCCTACCACCATATCATGCTTACCTTTTAAAAGTTTATTAAAAAGTTTTTTAAGCTCTTCGGGGGCGTTTTCTAAGGTGGGGCTTAGTGTAAAAATATACTCTCCTTTACTGTGCTCAAAGCCAGCTTGCAAACCAGCGGATTCACCGTGGTGTCTTGTAAAGTTTATAGCTTTAACGTGGGGATCTTTTCTTTGAATTTTAGAAATTATACTCCAGGATTTGTCTGTAGATCCGTCGTTTATGAAAATAGTCTCATAAGACCTACCAAACTTGCCTAAAGTTTTTGAAAGTCTTTCGTAAAGCTCTTCAATTGTTTTTTCATTGTTGTGTACTCGTACAACCGTGGAAATATCCATACAAATACATTATACCATGCTTACAACAAATATGCTATAGGTTTTAAACATTATCCATAGTTTGGTACCACTCAGGCATCATTTTAAACACCTCTACCTGTCTTTTAACACCTTCTTCCAAAGTTGCTTTTGGAGAGTAGCCAAGAATTTTACGGGCCTTAGCAATACTGGCACTACTAGCTACATCGGCAACATCTACATCTACAATTTTATATTTTACAGGCTCTCCATAAGCCTTTTCAACAGCGTCAAGCCATTGTTGAATCGATTGGGGGTTTTGTGTACCTATATTAAATACATCAAATTTAACATCGCTGTCTAAAGCAAGTAATAAACCATCTACTAGATCATCAATATAGGTACTGTCTTTAGCCGTTTCAAGACCTTTTCTACCATAAATCTGCATTATCTTATTGTTACGTATAAAGTTTATCGCCCGAGGTAAAAACATCCCATAGGGTCTTTGAAGAGGTCCATAAATTGGCCCAAATATTCTTATATTTACACAGTTAATTCCATATATTGCATGAGCCGCATGGCTAATGGATTCACCTGCAACCTTAGTAGCTCCATAAATTGAAACCGCCCTTGTTACATCGTCTTTTTCTGTTACTAACCCCCCACCCATGTCCCCATAAACTGAGGAGGAAGAGGCAAATATAAACTTATTTGTACCAACTTCTTTGCACAAGTTTAATAAGTTGGTTGTTCCATCAACGTTTACACTAGAGTAAACTCTAGGTTGTTTAGTTGAAAAAGGAACTCCTGCCATTGCAGCAAGGTGAATTACCGCATCAGGTTTTTCTCTGGTAAAAATGTATTCTAAAAATTCGTAATTGGTAATATCTGCTTCATAAAAACTAAATTGACCAGGTTCCTTAGCTTTTTTCCCATCAAAATAACCTTTTAATTTCTTATAAACAGGATCAATAGTTTCTCCAGAAAAATAATGAGTTTTTCGACCAGAGGCCTTGTGGCACAAGTCTACGTGGAACTCTTTACAGTTACGAGGGTAGTAAAAATTAAAATTATCTAACCCAACCACATCATCGCCTCTCCAAAGCAGAGCCCTTGCTACGTAGCTACCAATATATCCTGCGGCTCCTGTTACTAGTACTTTCATAGGGACAATTATATCTCACATACTATAAATGACCAATTTTAATGTTTTCGAGCAGTGACAATGTAAGATTCCTTATCCTCAGATCCCGCAATTTCTAAAAGTAACTTCAAGTAGTCAGGGTTAGAGGAGCTAAAATCTAGATTTTTACCATTTCTCCTTAATTCTTCTTTGACGAGAGACCTTAGGTTTTGAACTAGTTCTTCTATCTCATTAAGATTATTAGAATCCGTATCTGGGGGCAAATTTAAATTATGGTCACCTGAAGTAATTGCGTATAAAAGGTACCATCTTGTAAACCTCGGTAAGTTGCTGACTACTAATTTCTTAACTGAATATTCTCCTTTTTCTAGATGCTTGCTCTGTGGTGCAGCCTGGTAGCCCCTATTCTTAAGCACTGTATTAAATCCTCCCCCACAGTCTTTGCCTCCAAAAAAGAATGTCTTAGCTGCATCTCCCATCTCCATATGCACGGTGTAGCCCCCACTTCTAACTATACTTAGACTGTCCGACATCCTACGATCTAGCTCCTCGACTCCGCCAAGTTTACTTGGGACCTGATAACGACCGACTCCAGAGGAAAAAACCAAATGCACGAGGGGACCATTTTCGGATTTATGATTTGGAAAGGGTGTAGATCGGAGATCACCTACCAAGGATCTTGTGCGGCCAGAAAACCCGCTGGCGCGGTTTTCGTCATTATCATATACAGAGACAGTAGGTTCTAACTCCAGATCAATGACCATTCTTGGTCTCATTCGAGGATCTCTTAAAAGATTTCTAGTATCATTACCCCAACCTGAACCTAGGTTTACCGCGAGAAAGTTTTCAGGCAAGTCTAAGACAGCCAATTGATCTATTAACTCCGTAGGATTAGGCAAGTTTCTTACAACAAATTTCGAAAAATTCGCATCGTTAAACACATAGTTTTCAATAAAACTACGGTCTAGTACTCCTCTAACCTCACCTGTCCTAGAAACATCTCTACAGTCTTCCCATAGCTGGTCCCCTAAATTTTTTAAGTGGTGTAAGGAATCTTCAATTTCAGGTCCTTTAGGAATCGAAATTTGGGAATTCGAATTGCCAGACCCCCCGTCCATCTGAAAATTATTCATTAGGTAAATACTAACAGTTATAATTTACTACGTTAATCTTTATGTGGTATTCTTAGCCTATGAAAGTACTAGTAACAGGTTCATCGGGTTTTGTAGGACACGCCTTGACCAAGAGGCTTCTGGAGCTAGGAAATTACGTCGTAGGTATAGACAATATAGAAGCAGAGTCCCCAAATCACCTTAAAGAGTCTAGGACCCTGGAATTAACTAGTTATAAAAACTTTAGATTCGTAAAATTAGGTGTTTTAAATGAAGGGGTGGAGTCTTTACTAAAAGAAGAGTCCATAGACATCGTAGTAGATTTAGCCTCTAAAGACTTTTATTATGACTCGCACGAACTCTTAAATTACAGCCCATACTTGACTACAAATGTTATAGGCACTGCAAAAATTATAGAGTTGGCAAAAAAACTAGGCGCTAAAAAATATATTTACGGCTCAACTTTTAGTGTTTACGGAAAAACTAAAAAAATTAAATTTACAGAGAAAAAGATTATCCCAAAGCCCGTATCTCCCAACGGTTCTTCTAAACTAGCCGGTGAGCACGTGGTGGAATTTATGAGTGAATACTACAACCTGCCTTGCGTAGTTCTAAGAATCTTTTCTGAATACGGCCCAGGAATGCCTCTCTATAAGATTATAGGTCATTATATGGAAAAGTTTCACCACGGGGAAGGTTTAAAAATGTATTCTAGCATCGACGATACTAGGGATTTTATATATATAGACGATCTAGTTAACTATATTATTTCTACTTTTGACAAGAGGCTAAAATTTCAAGTTTTTAATATCGCCTCAGGTAAAAGTTATTCACTTAGAGAAATAGCCTACAAAGTAGCAGTGGAAATGGGGATACCCAAAAGTAAAATAAAAATAGGTAAATCACATAAAAACTTCTCAGATATTACGGCTAATAAGGTTCAGGCCGACATAAGTAAGGCGGTAAAAATGCTTAAATATAAACCTCAGACAGATATAGATACAGGGATTAGGAACACCGTAAAGTGGTATTTAGAAACTGAGCAACATAAACACCGATACCATAAAAGTTAGTCGTTAGAAATAAAACTAGGACTAGAGAAATTCACGTAGGCTTGAAAAGCTATTTACTATGTAATAATCTGACTTTTTTAGAATACTTTCAGTTAGATCCGGCTGCAAAAGAAACCTATATTTAATCCCGCTGCTCAATTTCATATCTGTTGGAGTATCTCCCACAAACATACTTTTTAAAACTAACATCTCCTTCGAAACCTCGAAAAAATCCGCCGCTCTTTTTATATGGCCCCCACCTTTCGTACCTAAAGTATTTTTACCTAAAATCAAATCAACCATTTCCGTAATACCATATTCTCCGACAGTCTTTAAAAGACGGGGTTCAGGGACCACAGAAGATACTATTATTTTTACACCTGAATTTCTTAATTTTTCAAACAAAACCAAAACATCCGAGTTTATTTCTTCGGAAAACCCTGCTTTTATTGGACCGTATATTGCATCCCAGACGGATTCGCCCGCAGTATTCTTTTTAGTAAGACTACTTTCTAAAATGTTAAAAAAATCTTTAACATGCTCATCTCTAGGCTTACCTACAGTTCGGGTAACAGTCTGCTCTAGTGGGGCACTAATAAAATTGGGGTTGGAGTAAAGGTAATTAAGCAACTCTTTTAAAGCTAGTTTTATACTTAAATCTGGGTTACTTTTTAACACTGTCCCGTCCCAATCAAAAAAAGCATATTCAATATCATTTATTAAGTCCTTTAATTCTTCCATCAAATAAATAATACAGCCAATTGAGGCAGTAAGCAAAGTAAAAGTGTATTAAGCGGTATACAAACGTACTAAGTATTAAAGTATTTGTAGACCATACTTTTTTAAACCTTTATATTTCTGCGAAAGTGAAGATATAGCTAAATCTTTTTCAGAGTCTTCTAAACCCGATATGAAAATACTTGCTCGATTCAGCCTACGTTTATTACTATCATTAGAGTATTTACGAACAACAAGGCCTATATAATAACCAAACCTCTCCTTTTCTTGGTATGTTAGGAATAACTCAACGGACACATCTTTATCACAACCTAGCACAGCTCTTACCAGTTTACTCACCTCGTCAACAGAGCTATTTTCATTCTCAGAGGTAGGAAAGATGGGCTTATTTTTTACGGGGTATACTATTGCCTTACCTCCATCCGCCAGTACCTTAACAACATTTTTTAATAAAGTTCGCTTAATCTTACCATCGGTATAAGAAGTTAGACCGTAGGAATCTACTAAAAGATCTACGGAATTAGGTCTTAGGGGGATCTCTGGGGAACGTGCGGATATTACGTTGTATTTACTTAAATGTCTTTGCCGATCTAACTGATAGATTTCTGGGTCAGTAGCAATAGAAGTCACGCCCATTATAAACAGGCCTTTTCCTCTTTCTTTAGTTCTATCAGTATAGATCACCATCCTCAATCTCTCATACTGCTCAATCCCTATATTTCCAGACTTTAAATCTTCAGGATTAACGCCTGCGGATAGGTCTATTCCTACAGGCGTGACATCTGGCCTACGCTCCTTTACCCACTCAAAGAACAAATCATACTGTCCACTGCCTAAATTTACCATAACTGCACCCTGGGGTAAGTTATCTATACCCAAAAAACTTTCAGTAGAATCTATAGTTGGTAAATGATCAATTATTTCTTCAGGGGTTCTGTCGCTCACATGTAAAACACCCTCTCCAAATAGAGGGCCTTCCGAAGAATTATTTTTGAATAAAGATCTTATTGAGTACATATTTTAGTAATCCAAATATACGATAATTAAGCAAAATCCGTATCCTTACCTCCCACGCCTTTTGTAACCTACTGGATCTTCAAGTACGTGGAAAATATTTGGGCCGTCCATCTCAAGTAAACCTATATCAGTTGCAAAATCATACCTAAGAACAGAGTAAGCAACCATTAAAATATGTATTGGTTCCAAAGTCTGAGAAGATACCTCATAACCCGTAAAAGTAACATAACTACCGTCAGGTTTAAAAATTGCGGGGCAATGGGATCTAAAATCAATTTTTTGATCTACTACACCTTTATAAAAAGCGTATAAGGCATTCTTGTAACCCTCCGCCCTACCTTTACCTTGGCTACCTTCGCCAGGATATCTTAAAACCTGATTTAATCCAGGTCTAATCATAGAAAAATAATCAGGTTCAGTAGCATTTTGTACTCTATCCCTTAACGGGGTAAACATTATTAATAGGGAGTCACGGTCTAAAAGTAAATACGGTGCAACTACAGAACGCTCGGATAATAAAACAGCTTTCATTTCTTCTGCTTCCTCAGGAAACTCCTCATCTATATAACTTGTCATCTGTTCGGTACTAGCCCTAGTAATAAATTCAATAAATTCCCTGTCTGGATCTACTTCAGGTCTCTCTATCGACCCGCCAATTTCTAATATTTGTGGTAATTTTGGTGTATTCATATTTTTTATTTTAATTTGTAATTAATTGGTCTTCTGGATAAATCTAAACTTAAGCTTTTATTTATAAACTGACGAAGTGATTCGGATAGTTCTATACCCAAGGTGGTTAAAGATGTAACAGCTTGCTTTCTAAACGCTGCTTCATACCCGTATCTCATAAAAGCGGGGTGTACGTAGTCATCACCAATTTGCTCAGTAAAACTTCTAAAATCAATACTACTAACACCATTAATAGGAATACCTGCTCGGTCCAAATAATGGAGCGTTGAAGAATATCTTGCAGCCTCCATAAGCTGATTAAGTTCATTTTCGGAAAACTCGATAGATTTTAACTCAACTGGGTTATCTAAATCCGAAGAAGCTAAAATACAAAAATACCTGACCAAAGAAGAAATTTCTATCATCTTAGCCTGTTCAAACGAAATACCCGGGGAGGGTTGTGTTAAATTGTTTATTAAACAAGCGATTCCTGGATCCACTTTCAGAGAATTTAATAGTGAATTAGCCCCATACCCCATATTTTGTTCAAGGTCTTTGACACTGTAAGCAAATTCAAAATCCACTAAAGTCACTTTTTTTGTTTTTGGATTAATAATAAAAGTTCCAGGCTTTATATCCCCTAAAGCATAGCCGGCTTTGTGTATGGAGTCTAAAGACTCTAAAGCATCCTCAAGATAACATTCAAAATTAGCACGAAAATCTTCGAAATGGTCAATTCTATCTGGAGAGTCAGGGAAGTCTAAGGAGTAACCAGGGACTCTCCGCATTGTAAATGCAATAGCTTCGGCTCCACGCACACCACTACCTTCTGTAATATCTAGAGGAGTTGGAACAGGTAAGCCTTGAGTACTTAAATACTGTAAAGTAGAATACTCTCTTTTTAATCTCCAACTTGCGGCACCTTCAGGAATTCCTTTATTAGTCCATAATTCCTCTTTTTTTACCACATCTGGACGTATTAAAGATACTTGAATATTTTTATCCCAAGACTCACTTAGGACGGTTGGGTAGTTTATTGTTTCATCTCTCTTAGTAGTCATTTTTTTGTTTTAAAGTACTTATTTTGTACTTAAAAGAAGTGAAATTTTTATAGTTTCATCTTTTTTAAACACATAACCTGTAGTTAAATACCTTAAAAATAAGATATAATTAAAAATGTATAGCCTAGCTATACATTTGGTTGACTGGAGGCCGGAGTCTAAAGAGTTTTGTACTGAAATACGCTCTTTAGTCCTCCGGGACCTCCTGTTGTTTACATAAACTTAGTCAACCTTAACGATTCCAGGGCATCCCATTCTGGAGAAGATCTCCATACTCGGCATGCCAGACTTCTCCAGCGGAGAGTCCCAGCAATCGCAACTGAGCGTCGGGACGATCGTCCTTCGACTGAAGCTTGTCATTGTGGTATACCACATACCAGGCCCCATGCGAGTCCGTATTAACATCCCATACAATAAGACCGGGAAGTCCTTTCACTAGGAGAACTCGGTGATTTTGACGACCGCGGATTGCCTGGTTCAAAGAATCGTAGACCACCTCCTCAACTCCCTGCGCCTTAGGATCCAGAAGTCCCTCAGACCCGGGCTGGAAACCAAAGCCAGATAGCGCACTGACTCGGTGAATGGAACAGTTGTTCCAACCTACAGTTCTCCCCCGAATCTTGTTGACTCCTGGTTGGAAGTCGTGTTCGGGAAAAGCCGGGCCGAGATGCATAATGCTAGGATTCTCATCCATAATTTGCACTAGGGCCCCTACTGAGACCTCGTCGACCCGCATTGTGGTGGAAAGAAATAGTACGTACTCCTTTCCCTGTCGAACTGCTTCTGCTGTAAGAGCCAGAAGCGCTGGTGACCATCTGAGCCAAGGCTGGACAGGGATTGCTGTAGCTACGCCACCTTCCTGTAGAGCCTTCACTGCATGGGACTTGTCGTTCGCAATGTTGACGGCGACCGCAAGTTTTGCAATGTTTGAGTGAGCCTCTACCCAGGCCAAAAGCTGGCTCGGATCTTCACTTTTCCCATCCCAAAAACGACCACCAATCAATAGATTGTCAAACATTTGTTTCTCCTTTTGGTTGAATGCCTACGGCGAGATTGCCTAGGCCGAGTGAATAAAACGAACTACATTAAAAACACGTTATTAATGCTCTTAATGTAGTCCGCTTATTCAAGAAGAAACTTATGCAAGTTTTTTGTTGACTAAGATAAATTATGAATGTGCCCACCCAAATTGGTTACAATTATGGGGGGGCAGAATTGTAAACAGGAAAATAGTATATTATTTATAACCTATAGTCAATAGATATCTACAATTTTTGTATAGTAAATATGTACTTAAGACTTAAATAGCGAAGGGATGATCGGTTATAGATCTTTGCCTATATATGTAATTCCTATAGTTATAAGGAGAATTCAGCTTTAACAGAGTAATCAATGAGAGATCAATTTCAACCATTTTTCTTACACTAGATATGTCTATAGTATTTTTGGAGCTGTACTTAAAATACGGTGTATCCCCGTACTCAATAAAAACCATACCCATAGCTAAACCTTTAAACACAGTCGATATGTGGTTAGAATATAATTCTTCTTCCTTTCTTGTCTTTTGTGCGGAATTAAAAGATGGAAAGGTTTCATTCACGGGGAAGCGGTTGGGCCTCCTCAACAAAATTAATAGACTAGTAGGAATATTCAAGGCAGTATCGTCTATATATCTATTTATCTCAGATTTATCATTCAAAGACTCCGTATTACCTGGAAATAAATAGGCACGCATTTCCTCAATTATTTCTCTTCGTTGAATATCCTCGAATATTGGCTTTTCTGCTTCATTTACCATAAGTTTATATTAATTTTTTAATTTCACCTTTGTACCAGGCCGATGTTATATTTAAGCCTTTTTCTAAAGGAGTTGAATATTCCATTTTTCTCGGTGATAACGAAGTAGACTGCAAAGGCTCACCCATTCTTTTCGGGACAAATTTAAGTTTATAGTCACTAATACCTAATGATTTAGCACAAGCCTCTACAGCTTGTTTTACAGTTAAAGGTTTAGCACTTCCGTAGTGAACAACACCAACTTGCTTATTTTTAAGCAAACTTTTAGCTAAGTCGGGTGCGTAAACTAAATCGACAATTTGGTTACCATCTCCATTAATTACTATTTCTTCATCTTTTATTAACTTGTACATAAAAGTGGGAACAATTTTACGCACTGGAAAAAGCTTTTGATAAGGCCCATAAGCATTATAAGTTTTAACAACTTGCACAGGTGTACCATATTCATTTAAATACATTAAACAAAAGTTACTCGCTGCATTTTTAGTTATACTGTAAGGATTGAGCCAGTTATTGCCCAAGGTAATATAATAATATGGAATATTTAGGTCTTTTATTTGCTCTAGAACATTTAGCGTACCCAAGATATTCACCTCAACAGCTTTTTCAGCTATTTCAAAGGTTTCGTGTGTTCCAAGTACCCCAGCAAAATCATAAATTGCTCCATACCCTTTAAAATCTTGGGTTCTTAATTCTAGTTTATCCTTTTTGTTTTTCCCGACAGCCTTAATGTCAAAGTAGTCTGCCTTAATTCCTTTTATATTTGCCTGCTCAATTAAATGCTTACCTAAAAAACCTACGCCACCTAGAACTAATATTTTTTTCATAATTAAATAAAATTATTAATAGTAAACAGCTATAGGATATATTTAACCAAGAAGTATTCAATGTTTAATGTAAGCTTTTGTGATAGGGGAAATTACGTAAAAATGACCACTAAATTTGGGGTTATGGGTACAAATTAACTCGTCTAATCTGTGATAAAATTTAAAGTAATATGAAAAATCAAAAAATTATTTTAGCAGGATGTGGGGGTTTTGTTGGTTACTCATTATGTGACCGTTTGCTCAAAAGAGGCGACACTGTAGTAGGAATAGACAACTTAACCGAAAGTTATGGTACTGAGGTTAAAATGCGAAGAATAACAAAACTTTTAAATTTTAAAAATTTTACTTTTGTAAGAGACGACATTACTAACCCAGAGATTATAAACAAAATTCCTATAGGAAATTGGGATATTTTTATAAATTTTGCTACCGAAAATTTTTATTACATGGAGAAAGAAAAAATTGAATACACACTTTACATAAAAGCCTCGGTAGTTGGAAACTCTGTAGCTATGGGGATAGCTAAAAAATTAAGTGTAAAAAAATATATTTATGGATCCGCAAAGTCTGTTTATGGAAAAACAAAAAAAGATATCTACACTGAAAAAAACATTGTATTAAATCCTTTATCCCCTGTAGGTTCAGCCAGTTTGGCAGGAGAGAAAGTAGTGGAATACCTAAGTACTTTTTACGATATTCCCGCGATAAGTTTAAGATTTTTTAGTGTCTACGGACCAGAACTTAACCCTCACACAATAGTATATGGAGCACTACAGTCAATTTATTACGACAGGCCCGTAATTTTATATGGTGATAAAGGCACGGTTAGAGATTATTTGTATATAGAAGAGGCGCTAAATTACATTACAAACTGTTTTAATAAAAGATTTAAATATCAAGCAATAAATATAGCAAGTGGAAAAGGCTACACCTTGGAAAGAGTCATTAATGCTATAGCAAAAGAAATGGGTAAAAAGAATGTAAAAATGGTAAGGTCTAAAGATAAAGATTATTCGGCTTTAACCAGCGACTATATAAAAGGCGATATTTCAAAAGCACAAAAAATGCTTAAATACACCTCAAGTATAGAGTTGGAAGAGGGTATTAAAAAAACCGTAAGTTGGTACTTAGATAACCAGATATATAAATACCCACACAGATAGAGTTAAGGAAGTTTAGAAGGCCAGCGTAGTACAATTACAGTACTGTCTTTTAAGGCCGTGCTTTTGTGAATAGGTGTGGGGCTGTAAAACAGATACTCCCCTTTATCTTTTAAAACAACTGTTTGATTGGAGTCAGGAAAGTTAAATTCCATTTCGCCCTCAATTAAAATACAAACTGTTTTTTGGTTATTTTCTGGTGGATTTTTGTTCTCTTTTACCTCCCCTTTTTTACGCTCAACCCACTTAACTTCAAAGTCCTCTGAGTGAAAAGGACTATTTTTAGGCATAAATTTGCCCACAAACCACCCTTTAGTGTCGCTACCTAAGTCTTTAACAAAACCAGTTTTAATTTCCATACTAATTTAAATATTTATAAAGTTTGTCCGTAGACGCTACAACAGCCTTTAAGTTTTCCTCAGTCTTTAATTTGTCTTTGGCATAGTCTAAAGAATTAGAAATTGAGGCGGTAGAATTACCAAACATTTCAGAAATCCAGGGGTACCTAGGTAAAATCCAAAAATGAAAAGGATCTTTATCTCTTTCTTTTTGGGCTGTGTATACTGTTTTTATATCCAAAGCCTTTTCCATAGCAGTTCTTACCTTACAGAGAATAATTCCAAAATTTTTTTGTTCTTCTTCATTAAAATCAGACATAGACCTTAAG
This sequence comes from bacterium, assembly GCA_009995545.1. Classification (GTDB taxonomy): domain Bacteria; phylum Patescibacteriota; class WWE3; order 2-01-FULL-39-13; family JAACPI01; genus JAACPI01. Next base: position 44,089 of record JAACPI010000004.1, on the reverse strand, counting down.
TGTCTTTTAGAACTAATTACAATAAAGCCCGGAATAGGGACCCCGTAATCTTGATGTGCATGAAAACAGGCGTCTTCATAAACCAAAAGACTCTTAACCTTACCGTTTACAATATTGCAACTTAAACATTCTTGTTTCAGATATTAATTGGAACTTAAAATTTTTCTAGCGTAATCCCTAATATGGTCCTTTATTAATCTTATTATACCCAAATCTTTTTCATCTAAAAAGGGAGGGATACAATTTATTATGTTATTTAGATAACCATTCTTTAACACTAGTTGAAGGGATTCTTTATAATAAAAGTCAAAAATAAATGCTAAATAACAAATCATTGCATCGGCAGTCGTTTTACGATATTTATAATCTATTTGAGAAGAAGACAGGAAAATACGCACTACATCTTCGCTATAACCCTTTTTTAACAAACCCCAGCCGTTTTTGTCTGTTTCTATAACTTTTCTTTGATTTCGATCCCAGGCTTCTATTGCCGAAATTTTATCTATATCACGCAGAAAATAAATGCACTTAACTTTTTCTGGATCTTGGGATTCTATAAAAGTCAAACCATGTTCTACGATAACAGAACTAATAATTTTTTCTAAATGTGACTCAATTTTCAATTCTTTTTTTGCTATTTTAGATACAAAAATCTTGTCCCCTTCTATACAATGATCATATTTAAAATTGTTAAAAGACTGTATAGTTAAGTACTGCTGAAAATGACCTAAGTCGTGTAATAAAGAAGATAAAAACTTTTCTTGCTTTAAGCTTTTATCTTTAGACAAGTCGTATAGCTCTTGAGCTAATGCAGGAATTTCTACTAAAACGTGTACCACTTTTCGCATTATGTTAACAAAATGAGATTTGTTACAGGCTAGGTCAGAATTTAAAGCCAATAAAACCTCCTCCTCTACCATTGTGTAAAATTCTTTGGGTATTACAGAATAAAACTTTTCTAAATTTTCTTTATTTTGAAGATAAAAATCATACGCATTTGTATTATCGTCATAGGTGTATTTTTTAAAGGAACTTAAGATTTTAATATTAAACAGGGTTAAATGACATTTAAATTTTGTAAAACAATTAATCTCTCGATAAAAGGCCAATCGAAAGGAGTTATTTTTTCTTTTCTTGCCAGAATTTTTCTACAGCCGCTTCTTCTTCTTTAAGATTAACGTAATCCTCTTTTAAACTAAACTTAAAGTTTTCAGGTTCTGTAGTAATAAAAATCATATTTTTATTACTAACTCATTACTTACCTAAAAATCTACCAATAGCGTAGTAATCAACATCCATTTCTTGCATTTTTATAGGATCTAACAAGTTTCGACCATCAAAAACTACTTTTTCTTTTAGTTGTGGTAAAAGGGTTTTATAGTCTAATTCTGCAAATTCTTTCCATTCAGTTAAAATTACTAAAGCATCAGAGTCTTTAAATACTTCGTCAGAAGAATCTACATAGGTAATGTACTCATTACCAAGCTCTCTTTTAGCATTATCCATTGCAGCAGGGTCGTAAACCTTCATCTTTGCGCCATGTCCTCGAAGCATTCTAATTATTTGTATAGCTACGGATTTTCTAGTGTCGTCTGTGCCATTTTTAAATGCAGCACCTAAAACTCCAAAAGTTAGCCCATAAAGATTAGCTCCGTACTTACTAGTAATTTTGTCAAAGAAGTAGTCTTTTTGCCTTTCGTTTGCATCCATCACACCTCTAAGTAGCCTAAAATCGTAAAAGTTCTCACTACTGGTCCTATACAGGGCTTCTACATCTTTAGGAAAACAACTTCCACCATAACCTATACCTGCATTTAAAAACTTAGGACCAATCCTACTATCTAAACCCATACCTTTAGCCACACTAACAACGTCAGCCCCAGTTCTTTCACAAATTTGTGACATTTCATTAATAAAGCTTATTTTTGTGGCTAAAAATGCATTAGCAGCGTATTTAATAAGCTCTGCACTAGCTACGTCAGTTCTAACAATGGGTGATTTTAAAGTAGCGTAGACACCGGATAAAATATCCAGTGCTTTTTCGCTATTACTTCCTATAACCGTTCTTTCACTGTTATTAGCATCGTAAATGGATGTCCCCTCCCTTAAAAATTCGGGACAACTTGCAACATCAAAACTAATTTTTTTACCTTCTGACCCCTTTTTAACATTTTCCTTAACTCGATTGTGGGTACCCACGGGAACAGTACTTTTGGTAACAACCACTTTGTAATCTCCTTCTGGAATGTTCTTACCAATACTTTGAGCTGCTTGATCTACATAGCTTAAATCGGCAGCACCAGATTGATTTCCAGGTGTTCCAACGCAAATAAAAATAACTTCCCCATGTTCAACAGCTCCTTTGTAATCAGTAGTAACCTCAAACCTTTTATCTTTATTTTGTACCTTATCTACAAGTTCCTCTAAACCTTCCTCATAAATAGGCATTATGCCCTTTTTGATATTTTCTACCTTTTTTGCGTCAATATCTAAACACACTACCTCGTGACCCCAATCAGCAAAAACTGCACCACTTACTAAACCGACATAGCCTGTTCCAATTATTGTTACCTTCATAATATTTGTTTTAATTTAATATTTTTAAGATTCCAAGCATATAAGTTATTTATATAAACCCTTTTTGTCGTTATACCAAACTTTTAATACATCAAAAAAATTCTGAAGAGAGTCTCTCCAAGCACTCACACGGTTTGTTTCAACATACTGCCACTCTACAGCCACAGATTTAACTCTATAACCAAGCTTTTTAGCTAAAAAAAGTATTTCTGTATCAAAGGCAGTTACCTTAGCCACTGTTATTTCTGGTGCGTTAGAATAAAGCCTCATCTTTTTAATTATGGCTTTAGCACTTTCGTTAGTAAAAAGCTTAAAACCACATTGCGTATCGTTAATACCCTTAATAAGTATTATTTGAACTAAGTAGTTAAACACTCTGCCCATTAAGTGTCTATAAAAGGGTTCGTCTTTTCTCACAGCACCAACACCTTCGCGACTTCCGATACTAATATCGTATTTTTGGTCAGTAATATAGTGTAAAAGCTTTTTCAACTCCTCAATAGGTGTTGCAAGGTCTGCATCTGAAAATAAAATATACTTTCCATTGGCTTTCCTTAGACCCTGAATAACTGCATTGGCTTTGCCTTTGTGAACAAGTGGAAAAATCTTTATTTTAGAATTTGTATCTGAAAAGGTTTTTGCTATAGATACTGTAGCATCTACACTTCCGTCATCCATAACCAAAACCTCGTAACTTTTTTTATTATTAATAAGAAAGGCCTCTACTTTTTTTAGAGTACTTAAAATACTTTTTTCTTCATTAAATGCTGGAATAACTATTGAAATGTAGGGTCTTGGAAGTTTTTTTGCTACTACTTTACTTTCCATACAAGTGTCTTATAAAAATAAAAATTAGAAACTAACCCTAATAGAATACCTACAATTAAAAATGTGTAAACTGTGATATCGGAAAAACCGAAGAAAACAGACCCAATATACTGGCTTAAGGCTTGTATGCCCAAAGACCCACAACTTATTAAATTAAATTTAGCAAATGAAAAAAGTGAAGCAGCTTTTGAGCCTTCAATTTTGTTAGATTTAAAACTAAAGTTATTGTTAAGAATATAATTGCTAATAATTGCTAACTCAACACTTAAAACCAAAGATACATAGTTATTAAATCCTAAGTAAGAAAACATTAAGGCAAAGGCACTAAGCTGTACAAGAGTCCCTATACCTCCGACCAAACAAACCTTAAAAAAAGGAGATTTTAAAATTTCGGATGCACGGGTCCTAAGTATAAAGTAGAAAGCTCTAAACATATATTCTGGACCAAGTTTACTATCTCCCATCTCTCTATCTTTAAAATGGTATGGAACTTCTTCAATCTTAAACCCGTTATTTAATGCAGATTTTTTTAGAGAAATTTGAAAGTTATAACCCTTTTCTAAACTTACTTTATTATAAACTGTTTTAAAAACCTTTTTCGAAATTAAAGAATAGCCACTAGTCCAGTCAGAAACGTTAGTGGGGTAAAAAACTAATCTTGTTAACAAGTTACCACCTATTGAAATTAACTTTCTGTGAAAGGCCCATTCTGAGGGTATGCTTCCCCCCTTTTTATATCTAGTACCGGTTACAAATTCGGCTTTAGAATCTGTAAGCGCAACCATCGATTTTATAATTACGGGATCGTGGGACAAGTCGGCATCAAACTGAATAACATAGTCACCTCCCATTTCATCAAAACAGTAAGACATAGCTTGCAAGTAGGCAGCACCTAATCCCCTTTTTTCTTTTTCCATTAACAAGTGAACATTTGAATGTATTTTAATCAATTTTCTAACTACACCTGAAGTTGCATCTGGAGAATTACCATCAATAACCAATACGTGAAATTCTTTTAAGGGGTCTTTAGGAAACGAGTTTAAAACTACATTTACAGTCTTTTCTATATTCTCTGCCTCATTGTAAGTAGGTATTATTAAAACGTATTTTTTGATCTTTTTTGGCATAAGGGTATTCTACTACCTAGAGTAATACTTACCAAATTCAGAGACTTTTTGTTGGATAAATGTTAATAGCTGTCCCCACCAATACCAAAAAGTACTTTTAACAGAATCTATAAACTTAGGAGAATAAACCTGTTCAGTTAATTCTATAGTCTTGTTGCTAACTTCTTCTTGTACGTATTCCTGTAAATCTTCGCCCGTACTCTTTATAAAATCTGATGTACTATCTTCAAGATTTTGTTGAATAATTTTGTTTATCCCGTCTTTGTCTTGAGAGTGGATATAATCTGGCTTTAAAACGCTAAACAAAAATAGAGACAAAGAGAATAAAATTATTCTCTTCATTTAAAGTGCAATTACCAAATACAGCAAGTAAACCAAACTTCCTACTAAAAAATACTCTAAAAGTACGTTTATACTTAATCTTGCCCGGGTTTGCTGGTAATAAAAATTAATTCCAAAAAATCCTAGTATGCCTCCCAAAATTATTAAATGTTTATAAAAAGCAACTGAGCTGTAAAAGTAAGCTGCCCCGATTATCATAAACCAAATTACAAGAATTATGTTGTGTGCTAGATAACCTTTTAGATTGTTCATATGATTTCGGGATGGTGTAGATAGAAAATAAATACAATAGAAGCTACAAAAAGAATGATATGAGAAACTGTGTTACCCGTTACTCTTAAGTGACCTTCTTTATATGCCCAAACCCCATCAATAAGAAGCGACATGGCAAAGAATCCCAAGACAAAATAGGAAAAATACATAATATATAAAATATTTACCGACACAAAAGACTTACTACTGGAACTTAAATAGTTAACTGTAGGAGTTTCTTCTACGGTAACCTGATTAATACCTAAGGTCCCTACCGGTTCCTCTAGAGTACTAGTTATAAAACCCGGTTCTGGTTTTGCAAATTCTTGAACTACTAAGGTTGTTTCTTCACCATCTAATTTCCCATTAACTACTGCAAAACCTATTTCTGTGTAATTTGGATTTACAATGTTTTCTCGATGTGTTGGAGAATTCATCCAGGCCTGAATTAAGTTTGGAGTCTTATCAAAGTCTTTAGCTAAATTTTCTCCGGCATATAAGTATTTATAGTTTGATTCCTGAAAAAAATCCCAGGGCGTTCTGCCATCGGGGGCCACGTGTGCCCAGTAATTGTCGTTAAACATATCCGCAGCTTTTTGCTTGGCTATGTCTTCTAGTACTAAGTTGTATTTAAGTTTTTTTAGCCCCAGTTGATCTCTTTCTAAATTAGTCTGATCAAATAAATCCACTAATTTAACATTAGTAGCAAAACCTAAGATCTTGGCCCCTTCTTTATTTACAGGTAAATGCCTAAGAAGCAAAAGAGATAAAACTAAAAGATTAGAAAATAACAGAGCCCACGAAGAGGTAGCATGGGATCTTTGTTTATGTCTTGGCTTAAAAAGTCTATGGGGCATATTTTAAGGGCTTACTTGTTAACTATTATATAATATATACAGTTAATTGGTTAGAAGAAAGAACAATTATTATTCACTTAGTTTTACTAGAAAATAGTTTAGGTATAATTAACAAATGGAATACTGCTCACTCTCCGAAATCATTAACTCCAAGGTAGTGGTATGTTGTGACTTTGATGTACCTTTAGACATTAATCTAAACATATCTAGTGACTATAGAATTAAACGATGTATACCCACAATCTCTACACTTCTTAAAAACAACAATAAGATCTTAATTTTAACTAAGTTGGGAAGGCCTACTAAAAAAGAAGAGTCTTTAAGTACCAAAAATATAATCCCCAAACTTAAGTATTTATTAGGTGAAAATATATATTTTGAAAACGAACTAAACAACCTAAAAATTAGTATAGACCAAAATAAAATAGTTATATTTGAAAATATTAGATTTTTTTCTTGGTCAGAGCTAGATTACTTAAAAAACAACCCGGAAGAGGCAAAAGAAATAAGCAAAGTTACAAAACAATTCGAATACTTTGTAGATGAGGCCTTTGCCATGAGTCATAGAAAAGAAGCCTCAAATTATTTTTTTCCCAAAGTTATAGGCAAAGTAGCTGCAGGCGAAAATTATTTAAACGAAATAAGTCATTTATCAAAAATTAGAATAGGGAGATTCGAACGGCCAGCTTATTTTGTGCTCGGGGGAGCCAAGGCTGAAACTAAAATACCCCTCATGCAAGATATAATGTCTCACTTTGATTTATTTTTAATAGGGGGTCTTATGCCTAAAGAGATTATGAACTCCCCGGAACTTAGTGCTAGTTTGCAAGGCAGATCTTACTTAGCAAACCTTTTACCCAGTGGTTTGGATATATCAGAAGAATCGACAAAACAAATTACTTCTAGGGTTTCTTCTGCAACAACAATTATATGGAACGGGCCTCTAGGAAAATTTGAGTCGGAACTTTATCAAAAATCCACGGTCAAATTAATTGAAGCAATAGAAAGTAATACCCGGGCATTAAAAATAATTGGAGGAGGTGACACTATTTCTGCGGTAGAAAAGTTTGGAAATTTTAAAAACTATACGTTTGTGTCCACCGGAGGAGGTGCTATGTTCAGTTTTTTAGCAAACAAAAAAACTAATTTAGAGGCTTTGGGGATGCAGTTTTAGTTCGTATATTTATATTTGGTTCTTTGTGATATTTGGCTAGCACAAGCTTATTTAAAGGAACTTTTTTATAAATACCATTAAAAATATTAGCAATAACTACAGATTCTCTAAACCCAGTAAAGCTATCCGACTTTAAAGGTAAAATATTACTAACATCCGCAATTTTTAACCCTTTTTCTCTAAGAACTAACTGTAAGTTAGACAAAAAATCCCCGGAAAAATTCTTTTTGTACGTAGCTGTACCGTACTTTACAATTAACTCTTTGTCCTCTCTACCAGTGCTCTTAATTTTTAATAAAATATTATTTTTCACTTTAAAATTATAACATTAGCTTGGTGCATTTATGTAGAACTAGGCTTTATTGAAGTATAATAGAATAATGAATTTTATAAAAAAATACTACAAGGTGGTTATTTGGATGTTATTTATATTTGCTCTTTCAAGCATTCCAAATGCCCGAATTAATCAGAATAACGACTGGGACTTAGTTATACGCAAAATAGCACACTTAACCGAATACGCTGTTTTATTTATTTTAGTAAATAAAAGTATTGAAAAAGAAAACTTTAAACACAAATTTATAATATCTTTGATTATAGTAGTACTCTATGCCTCTTCCGACGAATTTCATCAGGGTTTTGTTGAGGGTAGAGGTCCTGCAGTAAAAGATGTCTTTATAGATATATTAGGAGGTCTAATTGGCGCGGTTTATTTAAAAACCTTGTGGGGAAAAACTCCTGAATTTATTAAAAAAATACTTGTATGAAGACATTCGACTATACTGATTTAAATAGTTTACAAGAATTATCCCAGTACTTAGTTAATCAGTGTAAAAAAACCAACTGTAATACAATTTTATTAAAAGGAGAGCTAGGGGCCGGAAAAACAACAATTACCCAAAATATAGCTATACAGCTTGGGGTTAAAACTAGGGTTAATTCACCCACATTTACTATTGCTAAAAAATATACAACTACTGACAACTATTTTCTAAATTTATGCCACTATGACTTATACAGACTTTCGGGCAAGCAAGAACTAGACGAATTAGGGATTTTAGAAGAAATTAATAATGTAAAAAATGTAGTAGTTATTGAATGGCCAGAGTTAATTGTTAAACAAATTGAAAATTATATCTTAGTTAAATTGAAAATAGAGAGTAGAAAAAGAGTTGCTAACATCGTTAAAATAGAGGTTTAGCAAACCTAAATACAAGATTTTCAATATCTCTGATTATATAAACGACTACCTTAAATGCCAATAAACACTCATGTAGGAACCTTTATGAAAGACAAAAACTCCATTTCCGCCATCGCCTAGACAATTTCTACAAAAATAGGCCTCTCCATCAGCAATTGCCTTTACAGAAATATTACTGTAGCTAACCATATCAATAGCAGGGTGTGACTTACCCCCATACATCCAATTGTAACAAGTATTATTACCATAATTTTGAGTAATAACAGGAGAAGACATGGGCCAGTCCCAATCTCCCTTACCAGAAGTCTCACTACCCGAGGGATCTAAATAACAACCTGTTCCCCAAGTCACCGATTTGGGACTTAGCTTGTTAACTGGATTAATGTGTTTTGAGTAATACCATGCCCACCCATTGTAGTTATTAAAATCTTCAACAGAGTATTGGTAGATACTAAAATGTAAATGTGCACCTGTAGAAAATCCAGAATTTCCCATTGTTCCTATAGTTTCCCCTTTTTTTACACTAACGGATTTGCCAGTTCTTATCACAACACTGGCAGCAGATTGTATTTGATCAAGCTCCTTTTTGGCATCGTCCAAAAGTTGTTGATATTTTTTTTCGTCGTTTTTTGTAATTTCTAGTAGGCTCTCTTTTTGCTTTTTTAGATCAGAAAATTCATTTTTAAGTCTCTCAGACTCGGCCTTTTGATTTTCAACAACCTGTTTGGCTTTTTCTATCTCTAATTTTTTATCTGCTAATATTCCTTGTTGAGCCTCATAGGATTTTTGAGTTGAACGCATATCCCCTAGTAAGCTTTTATCCATTTCTTCGGCTATTTGATCGTATTTAACCTTACTCATAAAGGTTGAAAACCCGTTAGAAGTAACTAGTAGGGGGATAGAGCTGACCCTAGAAGTTTTATACTTTTCACGTATTCTGCGATCAAATATTTCTTCTTGGGAGGATATAGATTCAACAATTTTATCTAATCTTGTTTCTAAAAAATTTAAATCATCAGTTAAAAACTCAATTTCTTTAATCTTTTCGGCAATTTCTATTGAGGCAGACTCAATTTTATATCCGGTAATAATTATTTGATTTTCTAGTGATTGCTTTTCTTTTTCTAAGGAACCTTTTTGATTACCCAGGTCGTCTAGTTTAGTTTGGTAATCTTGAATTTTCTTTTCTAGTGAAGTTTTACTTGCAGTAGCATCGGTTGTACTAGCTTCTTGCCCATGTATAGCGGACACGAAAAACACAGAAACAATCAAAACCGTTAAGATCGAAAAAACCTTCTGTATGTTAAGCATAAGCTAAAGGTTCATGTACTTTTTAACCGCAAACAAGGTTCCGGTAAAAGAGATAAACAAGTTAATAGCAAACTGTATTACAAAAATATACAAAATAGTTAAGAAGCTTACGGGCGGTATGGGAATTGTGGAAAACTGGTGCCTAATAAAGGGTTCAACAAAAGGAAGCAAACCCATGAAAAGAACCACGGAAAATAAAGACGAAATTAAAGAAACTAAAAAGGTTTGAGCAAAGAAGGGTCCTTGAATATAGCCGTTTGTAGCGCCTAATAATCTAGTTACGCGTATTTCCTCAGATTTGTCTCTTATGGTTATGCCCGTAACTAAAAGCATTACTAAAAAACTAATAAGTAAAAGAGCCGAGACTAAAACAGAGCCAACATACTTAATTCCATTACTCCAAGATTTAAATTGATCTAAAGCCTCTTTAAAGTAGCTAATTTCTTCTATTTCATCAGTGTTTTTTAAAAACTCAGAAGCCTTATCCAGATCAGAGATATCTTTAACCCTAACATCTAAAGAGGCTGGAAAAATCCCAACATCCACATTTTCGGTTAATAAAGGTTCGGACTCATACAAGTTTAAAAATATATTCAAAGCTTCCTCTTTTGAGGTATAAGAAACATCACTAACAAAATCTTGATCTAAAAGTTGTTTTTTAACATCTAAAATATGGTCCTGAGAAGCAGAATCTTGAAAATATACGGTTATTTGAGCCTTACTTTCTAAAAAGTTTAAAAGGTAGTTAGATAACAAAGCAAAACTTAAAAAACAGGAAAGCATAAAAAAAGTTAGGGTACTAGTAATTAAGCTTACAAAAGTAATAACTGACTGCATTTTTAAGTTGTCCGAAGCCGTCTTAAAATATCTACGCATTTTGAATCCTCCCATTTTCTATTTTATAAACTTTCTTTTTTAATGAGTTTACTAGAGTTTCATCATGGGTAGCTACAATTATGGTAGTGCCATTCTCCTTGTTTAAGGTATTTAGTAAGTTAATTATTTCCCAACTGGTACCTTTATCTAAATTTCCTGTTGGCTCATCCGCAATTATAAGTTTAGGTTCTAGTGCCACGGCCCTGGCAATAGCCAATCTTTGTTTTTCACCGCCACTAAGTTGCCATGGGTAATTATTACCCTTTTCAGAAAGCCCAACGCTTTTTAAAAGTTCAGGAACTAGTTGTTTTATTTGTTTGGCAGATTTTCCGAGAATATCTAAAGATAAAGAAACATTTTGCGAAGCATTTTTAGATTCTAAAAGTTTAAAATCTTGAAAAATAAAACCTATTTTTCTCCGGATTCCGGGAAGTTCTGACTTTGAATACTGAAGAAGATCCTTTTTATCAAAAAATACTTTACCCGAATCAGGGCTCTCTTCACGTAGAATCATTCTAAGAAGGGTAGTTTTTCCAGCCCCCGAAGTACCCATTAAAAAAACAAATTCACCGTCGTCGACGAATAAATCCACATCATCTAAAACCTGTTTATTGCCGTATTTTTTTGAAACGTTTTCGAATTTGAGCATTATTTAAACGATATATAGTCAACCTTTAATAAAGTTTTCGGGCTTATGTTGGTTCCAATTGGAACAGAACCTACTAATGTTACAACGCTCTGCTCTTGCTGCTTAAGTTTATCATCTTCGGTATAAGCATATACTAAAACCTTACCGTCGCCATCAACAACTTTGTGGCTTGCCCCGTCAAATTCTCCAATCTGGGCGGGTAGTACCCTACCCCTAACTTTTGCTTCTTTTACAGTGGAGTCGGGTGGAATAAAAAAAGCATTCGATATTTTACCTTCCCTAGAAGGGGTATCACCCGTAATATCTTTATTTACAGGCTTTTTAACACCAACAAAATAAGACAAGCCTACCACGAGTAAAAACAACATCACTGAAATGAGTTTTTTTGTATCCGGCAGAGATGGATTCATTAATTCATTATAGCAATATCAGTAAAAAGTAACTAGGTTAGAAATGGGTAAATACGCTATAAATTTTTATCAACTAGAAGGATCGTAAATCACTTTCAATAAAATCCTCTAGATTTCCATCTAAAACAGACTCAGCGTTAGTAATTTTTAGATCAGTTCTGTGGTCAGTAACCTGTTTATAAGGATGTAAAACATAGGACCTTATTTGGGTACCCCAACTAGCTGTTCCAGAATCCTTATGATCCCCCTCAGCTAATTTTCTTTTTTCCTCCGCCATTTCAACTAACTTTGAATAAAGTATCTGCAAGGCAATTTCTTTATTTCTTGGCTGAGAACGTTCGGCCTGACTGGAGATAACAATGCCCGTAGGTATGTGTTTAACTCTAACAGCCGTTTCAACCTTATTTACATTTTGTCCCCCAGCACCACTTGAATGCATTGTAGTAATTTGTAATTCATTTTCATTAAGCTCCACTTCTTTAAAGGGGATTTCAGGTAAAACTTCTACCTTAGCAAAGGAAGTTTGTCTTAAACTATTAGCATTAAAAGGACTCTGCCTTACTAATCTATGGGTCCCTGACTCTCTTTTTAAGTAACCAAAGGCATTATCGCCCACCACTTTGTAATAAGCAGACTTTATACCTGCTTCTTCGCCAATATTTCTATCAACCTGGGTTACCTTATACCCTACCTTAGAAAAGTAGGATAGGTACATACGTTCCAACATTTGTGCCCAATCCATCGCCTCTACCCCACCTTGACCAGAATGAATAGAAAAAAAAGCATTATTAAAATCGTATTTGCCAGATAGGTAGGTAAGAATTTCCAGCTCATCTAATATTTCTGCTACTTCGGTATCTTTACCCTCGGACAAAAGAATATCCAATGTAATGAATTTTTCAATTATACTCTTTGTAGAATTATACTTTTGAGTTTTAATTTGAGCATCTGTAGAATTTAACCAAAAGTCAGGTGCTTGGATTTGTTCTTCCAAAGCAGATAACTCCTTTTCTTTTTCCACAACTCCTAAGTTAGTTTTTAATTTTTCAATTCTTTCTAAAAAATCCATTTGGTATAACTAATAATAAAAAGATTCGTAGATAACTTTAGAATCTTTAACACCATCTCTTTTTAGTAACTTTATAACTTCTAAAAGCATTCTTGTATTCCCACAAATAAAAAATAAGGCCTTTTCCCTGGGTAATTTTTTTAAGTAAGCTGTAACTCTTCCGTAATTATAACCTTTAACTTCCTCTCTGGTTAAGGAAATAGCTATGTTATCAATTTTTAAATTAGATAGTCCTAGAAGATCATTCTGATATTTTTCAGAATATAACAAATTTATTTTGCCCGTAAAATCTGCACCCTCTAAATGAGAGATAATAGAAATAAAGGGGCAAATACCCGTACCTGTTGCAATAAAATTTAAATTTTTATAAGTATCAAGTTTATCAGGTAGAATCATGTGGCCATAAGGACCCTTGAAAGTAATTAAACCTCCTACAGCCATCTTTTTTAGATAAGTGGTTCCCTTACCCCCAGGGGAAATGTCCACTAAAGAGGATATTGTCTCACTATTTAAAGGGGGAGAGTTTAAAGAGTAAGATCTGTTTGTGATTTTATCAACCACTATAGAGATATACTGACCAGGCAAATAATTGAAATTTAAAGGCCGACTATATGTAAATTCAATTACGTTTGGGGATACGGCCTTTTTTGCTAATAATTCAGCTTTAAACATACGCATACCTTCTTTAAACTATAATTTTGATTAAGGAAAAATCTGCTTACCTAATTTGTCAAAAAGTAAGATAGCCTGGACAGGGCAGCTTTGAGCAGCAATTAACAACTCATCATCAGTATGTTTAATCCAGTCTTTTAATACTATTGCTTTTCCCTCTGAATCTAATTCAAAAGCACTAGGAGCTACTACCACACAAGGGGCTGCACCAATGCACAAATCTCTATCAACAACTATTTTTTGAATATCTCTTTTTTTGATTTTCTTTATAACTTTAGATGACATAGATTTTTGGTTATTTAACTTTTCTGTACTCTCTCTTTAATAAGCTTTTTATTCTCTTCGACAATATAATTAACCTCCTTAACCATATCTTCAATCTCATTTAGACCCATACCGTGAATCTGTGCACCTGCAGTTATACTATCAAAGGAACTGGCAAAACACCCGACACAGTGAAGACCATAAGCTAAAAAAACCTCAGCGGTTTCCGGATACAAACTAATCACCTCAGCAATATTGTCCTCGGGGTTAACGTATTTAAATTTATTCTTCGTCTTTTTTTGCATTTTTATTTAACTTTTTATTGAGTTGTTGAAGGCCTTCTAAAACTAAAAGTGCACAGTTCTGCCTGCTAGGAGTCAAGTCTTGACCAAAGTTTTTTAAAACCTGCTTTTTCGTTACCTTGGAAAGATTTTTTAAGTCTATTCCCTGAATATCTTCTAAAATCATTGAGGCGCTAGACATAGCTACAGCGCAACCGTCACCATCAAAGGTAATTTTTTTTATTTTGCCTGCCTCAATATTCGCGTATAGACTTAATATGTCTCCACAATGTCTGTTTACTACTTTAGTTTTAATATCCGCGTTTACCATTTTACCTCTATTTCTAGGGTTTTTTATGTGGTCTAGCATATTTTCTCTAGCGTAAAGATCAGACATTATAGCCTCCAAGTATTTTTTTAGATTTTTTAACACCCTCTATTAGTACATCTACATCTTCTTTAAAATTGTATAAAGCCAAGCTAGCCCTAGCACTAGAAGAAATATTTAATTTTTTATGCATTGGGATAACACAGTGGGTACCGCTTCTAATCGCTATGCCTTCACCATCTAAAATACTAGCCAAATCGTGAGAATGAACCCCTTTAAGATTAAAAGAAACTAATCCGGCCCGATTACTAACTTTTTTTGTTCCATATATTTCAACACCAGAAACCTTTAAAAGAGATTCGTACATATAGGTTAAAACAGCATGTTCATGTTTGGCTATTTCTTTTATGCCAACCTGGGTTACGTAATCAAGTGCACTAGCCAAAGCTATGGACCCACCAACGTTAGGGGTTCCAGCATCGTACCCCTCTGAATCTTTAAGAAAAGACGATTTTTTAATACCTACATCAACTATCATTCCACCACCAGTCATAAATGGAGGCATACTTTCTAAAATTTGTTTTTTTACATACAAACCACCTATGCCAAAAGGGCCGTATATCTTGTGCCCCGAGAAAGAATAAAAATCACAATCAAGTTTTTTAAAATTTAGAGGAACTCTAGCCACTGCTTGAGCCCCATCGATGTACACATAAGCTTTTTTTTCTTTGGCAATTTCAATTATCTTATGGACAGGGTTTATGTTTCCCAAAAAGTTAGAAATATGATTAATAGCAATAAATGAAAAATCGGAATTTTTAATAAAATTCAAATCCAACTCACCCTCGCTATTAACCGGTGCGGTCTTAAAATTTAATTTTAATTGTTTACAGGCTATTTGCCAGGGAATAAGGTTGCTGTGGTGTTCAAATTCGGAAATCATTACTGTTGAACCTTTTTTTAAAGTCTGCAAAAAAGTAAATGCCACTAAATTACTAGCTTCTGTGGTGTTTCTCACGAAAACCATTTCACTAGGAGTTACACCAAAAAAATGGGCGATAGTTTTTCTTGACTGCTCGTACATAACGGTGCTTTCTTCTGAAAGCATGTGAATACCGCGATGAACGTTTGCCCTGTGGTTTGTATAGAAGTCGGTTAAAGAATCAATAACAACTTTTGGGGATTGAGTTGTAGCTGAATTGTCTAAATAAACTAGTTGTTTTTTTCCCACTTTTCGAGAGAGTATTGGAAAATCTTTTTTAATGCTTTTTGTTATCATTGTCGATCAATTATACCACTGTACTAGTCGTATAAAAGATAACCTTCTTTACGCCTGGTAAAAATTACTTGCCGATTTAGACCTGCATTAAGTATTTTTGATCTAACCCTTTCTACTGTCTTTGCAATTGCTTGTAATGAAAACGCGGAAAAGTCATCTCCCCAAAGAATATTAGATATTTGTTCAAAAGTTGTAACTTGATTTTTGTTTATAAACATTTCGTGTAAAACCAATTGTTCTTGTTTGGTTAAATTAGTTACGTGCTCTCCCAGTATATAAACCTTATTGTTTTTATATTCTATGGAACTTTTAAGGTTAATTCCTAATTCTTTATATAATTTTTCAGAGCTTAAGATTAATGAGATATCACACTCAGGATTTTTAGAAGATTCTATAACCGAATAGAATTTAGGAAATAACCCATTTAATTTTGTGTTGGATAGTAAAAAATCAACTGCCCTTTGTTGCTCTGACCAAGTTAATTTACCTGGGTATTTATGAATGTAATAACTTAAAATACAGAATGCAATTTGCGAAATATCCGCATCTTTTCTTAAATAAATGCTTAAGCCACTGCCTTTGATGTAATAGGAAGCCACTGTACCAAAAAGTGTTAGATAAACATTAACCTCATCTAAATCATTTTCAAACAAAGTATTTATAATATTAATAAATTCAATTTCAACACTCCCCCATTCTCTTTTTATAGGGGTAGTATCCAGTACCTTTAACTTTAAAACTTCTTCAAATAAATTAGAAAACTCGTTACCCTTAAAACTTGGGTATTTTTTTGGTATATCTTTTTTTACTTTTTTATATTCTGCCCAAAAACTTTTTTTACTAATTTCGTTAATGTTTGGAATAACTACACTACTTGAAGAAATATTTGGCTGACTACACAAAAACATCCCTTCATTTTTATAAAAACCAGATTCAGCGTTGTAAAGATTATAAATTAATCCCTGATACTCTTTTAAAGGGCTGTAACTAAAATTTATGTGCATAAATTTGTCGAACTTAAGTCAAGATAATTATACCACATAATTTATGCTATAGGTTATGAAATACACCAATTTACGCAGAGAAGAACCCTATGGAGCAGAGGGACTAGCAAATTTTACCAATTATACCAAGGATCTTGTTGACTCAGTAAGGGAAGCAGCTGTGCAATTACCAGTAACCAATTTAGGTCCAGAGAGTACTTCCTACTACAAAAACGAAGAGCTAGAAGGGGCTAGATTAGAAGCATCAGCACTACTGTTCGAAGAAAGTATAATTTTAAAAAGGTATTTTTACTCCGCACCAAAAGACATAAGCTTAGAGGCAATCAGCTATCTAACCGGCCCCACCCCTTCATTTGAATTTTCTTACGAAGAAAACTCAAGATTAACCACGAGTTATCTAGAACTAAAAATTGGAGCTAGAGGCAATACATTAACAACGGGGGGAATTATGCAAGGAATCGGGCATAATTTTGTATTGGCAGAATATAAAAATGAAATTAATCCGTTTTCCGCTGAAGGTAGTATTTCCAACTCTCAGTTTAAAATTTGTAAACTTAAAGTTTTCCCAATGGGTGGTATGGTTATAATAGGAAGATCTTTGATACACATAACCCCTCCACACATGAGTCCCGTTTCAGGTAAACAACCAATAGAAACCGCCAAGGATTGGCTTGAAACTACAGAGATATCTGGAATAGACATCACCACATTTATCAGCTCCTCCCTTAGAGGACATCAAGATATCGACGCTAGTATATTGTTACCAGAATTACGAGGAGTAAGTAGATTGGATATTAGGGACTTAAGTTGGATGGAACCAACTATAGATTTAGATTTTACAGAAGATGGTGAGAATTTAGAAAAGTAGAAACCCTTGTACCAAAAGTTTCTTAGCCATTTTTTCACTAAGGGCCCTACTTTTTAAATAAAAAAGTTGATTTTGGTCAAAACTCCCCATGGTTACGCCATGGCTTGCCTTAACCTCGTTAGCTTTAATTTGTAACTGGGGGCTAGAATTGCAAACTACGCCGTCATTGAGGAGTAAGTTGTCTTGTTGCAAAAACGAGTCGGAAAAGTCGGCGCCTTTTTCAATATTAATTAGTCCTTCATAATTTAACTTTGCTTGGTCATCTAAAACAGCTTTAATGTGAATTCTTACCTTATTATTTCCCACAAAATGTGTTGTGAGAGTTTTTAAATTAAAGTCATCTGTATTTTTTAAGGATACACTTCCTTTTAACTCTACTTCTCCCCCCCTTTCTTTAGCTATAATTTCAATAGTTTTGGTTTTTAACCCACCTGTATGCTCAAAAAAGTATACTTTCTTAACGTCTTTTTTTAGAAAGATTTTGCTAGGAATTTTATTTAAAGTTGTTTTAATTATTTCTGTTTTCACTTCTGAATTAATGATTGTAAATTATGTATTTTCAATTCTTTACTACCCTACACTACCTTCCATTTCGAGCTCTATTAGCCTGTTAAGTTCTACAGCGTATTCCATAGGTAGCAACTTAACTATTGGCTCAATAAAACCGCTAACAATTAGTGCTTTTGCTTGTTCCTCATTTAACCCCCTACTCATTAGGTAAAAAAGCTGTTCCTCGTTAACTTTAGAAACGCTTGCCTCGTGGCCGACCCTAGAGGAACTATTATTAACCTTTATAAAAGGATAAGTATCCGTTCTGCTATTTTTATTAATTAATAAAGCATCACACTCAACATTACTCTTGCTATTTTTAGCATTTTTAGCGATATGAACTATACCTCTATAACTGGATCTTCCGGTTCCCTGAGAAATAGATTTAGAAATTACGTTGCTAGAGGTATTGGGAGCTAAATGGATCATTTTTGTACCTGTATCCTGATGCTGACTACTATTGGCGTAGGCTAAGCTTAAAACTTCACCTCTTGCACCTTCTCCAAGTAAATAGACACTAGGATATTTCATTGTTAACTTACTCCCTATATTTCCATCAACCCACTCCATAACGGAATTTTCGTAAGCAAATGCTCTTTTTGTAACTAGGTTGTAGACGTTATTAGACCAGTTTTGAATAGTGGTATAGCGCACCCTAGCATCTTTTTTTACTATTATTTCTACAACCGCAGAGTGTAAAGAGTCAGACGTATAGATTGGTGCCGTACAGCCCTCTACATAATTTACAAAACTACCTTCATCAGCAATTATTAGGGTTCTTTCGAATTGCCCAATATTTTTTGCGTTAATTCTAAAGTAGGCCTGTAAAGGTAAGTCTACCTTTACTCCTTTAGGAACATAAACAAAGCTTCCACCACTCCACACCGCAGTATTTAAAGCCGAAAATTTATTGTCGGCTGCAGGTATTACTGAACCAAAGTACTGTCTAAAGATCTCAGGATATTTTTTTAAACCCTCGTCAGTCCCCATAAACAACACGCCCTTATCTTCTAATTCTTTTTTAACACTACCGTAAACTATTTCAGAGTCGTACTGAGTTTTAACACCCGCTAAATATTCTTTTTCAGCCTCCGGTATACCTAAACGATTAAAAGTATTCTTTATATCATCGGGAACATCTTCCCAACTTTTTTGCTCTTTTGGTGTTGGCTTTAAATAGTAATGAATATTATTAAAATCAATCTTAGATAAATCCCCACCCCAATTAGGCATTTTTTTTCCTAAGAATACTTTATAGGCCTCTAGTCTTATTTTTAACATCCAATCTGGTTCACCTTTTAATTTGGATATTCTCTTTACAACCCCCTCATTAAGTCCCTTTTCGAACTTCACTTCGTATTTTTCTGGGTCCGAGAAACCATATTGATAACCACTTTTAGTATTTTGTTTTAGAGGGACTTTATTTTTCATTGATAACGTTATTTATTAATACCTAATTAACATCCACTAAAGTTTTATAACCATCTTTTTCAATTTCTTCGGCCAATTCTATACCGCCACTTTTGACCAATTTTCCCTCTTTCATTATGTGAACAAAGTCAGGTTTTAAAAATTCTAAAATACGGGAGTAGTGAGTTACTACTAAGACACCCATATTTTTACTTATTTTAATCTGATTTACGTACTTAAAAATAGTTTTTAGAGCCGTAACATCCAAACCGGAATCAGTTTCATCAAGTATTACAAATTCAGGATTTAAAACAGCCATTTGAAGTATCTCTATTTTCTTTTTTTCTCCGCCACTAAACCCCTCATTGAGATATCTATCCAAAAGGCTCTGCTTTATGTCTAAATCTTTTGCCACTTCGTTAATTAGTTTTAAAAAGGCCCCAGGAGTAATACTAGTGCCTGTTTTTTCTGTGTAGGCCAATTTTAAAAACTGTATTAAGGGCACTCCTGGAACCTCGACGGGATATTGAAAAGCTAAAAATAGGCCTTTTTTGGCACGTTCTGAAACATCCAGTTTTGTAATGTCGCTTTGATTTAAAACAATACTTCCAGAGGTTACCTCATAGTCTGGATTAGCCATTAAGCTATTAGCTAAAGTACTTTTTCCAGAGCCGTTGGGGCCCATTAAAACGTGAGTTTCCCCTTTTTTAATATTTAAAGAAATACCTTTTAATATTTCTAAGCCTTCCCTATTAACTTTTAAGTTTTTTATAGATAACATTTTATTATTTTAAAATACATTGACATTGATAATACGGACAATTAATCATTAATTGGTAGAATTTAAATTTTCCTTTTTTAGTGCAAGACACTAGGCCCTGTTGCTGTAAAATTCCCAAATGATGAGAAACAGTTGGCTGATTAATATTTAATGCCTCCTTCAACTGAGAAGTATTTAATTCGCCTTCAATACTTAGAAGTTCGTAAATACGTATTCGATTTTTTTCTCCCAGTGTTAAGATACAACTGGAACATTTAGTTTTCATATATTGATACTAATCGATATCAAATATATTTCAAGAACCACTTGTCTTTTAAAAAACATCTTCTAGAATACATAGGTACTAAGATTAGTTTGTAGATATCAAATATATTTAGAACACAAACTTATAGTGAAAGGTGCTAGTAATATTATTACTATACATCAGCACTTTTACCAACTTACGAAATTATATTATTTTTGTGAATAAACCACTGGCCTTAAAAATAAAAAGAGCTCGGAAAGAAAGCAAAATGTCTCAAAGAGAGTTGGGAGAAGCTTTAGGTGTTTCTGATAAAGCTATATCTAGCTACGAATCTGGAAGGGCCGTGCCAAGACTAAATACCTTACAAAAACTAGCAAAAATTACTCACAGACCAGTTGGGTACTTTACCAATACAGAAACTGAAAATATCGATTATTCTGTAGCCTCCATGCTGGCAAACGTCGAGAAGCAGCTTATTGAAATAAAAAAGTTACTAAACGAAGCTACTAAATAGCTTAAAAATCTAGATAATAGACAAATCCGTTATCAATATCAGTTATTAACCACCCATTTTTATACTTTTTTATGTCGTAGGGAGTGCCTACAAAGTCGGTTTTGGTGTTCCAAAAAGATACAATATCAGTTAACTCCCCTGTACTAAAATCAACCAAACTAACTTTTTTGGAATTTGAGTCAAAAGAGGAGCTACCCGAAAAACAAATTATCGCCCCGTTTAAAACTCCCAATTTTGAATCTTCAGGAGTTAATCCTCTCGTATCAGAATTTTTGGAAAATAATATTAAGGGCTCCTTGTAGCCTGCCACAGAAAAGTCTCCGTATTTAGGGTTTGCAGAAGAGTCATTGTATATTTGAGGCCACCCATAAGACTTGCCGGGTAAAATCTGATTAATTTCTTCTGAGGCATCCTGATCGATTAAATCTAGGTTATCTTCTACTGCAAGAATTTCTCCCCGATTTAAAGACATTGAAAAAACATTTTTAAGACCTGTGGCATATATTTTTTCATCGTCACCACCCAACCCATAAGAAATAATTGATCCCCTTCTCTTATCCTGCTCAATACAATCGTTGCAACTGGAGCCAATTGAAATTAGAATTCTGCCGTCTACCCCAGCGAGTATAGATTTGTATTTATTTAACCCTATATAAGGAAGATTAGACAGCAAAACCTCTGAGTCGTTTGTCCCAGAATTAAGCTGAGCAATAAAGTTTGGATATTTTAAAACCTTACTTTGGGTAGCTACGTATAAATCTTTATTATAATAAGAAATCCCATAAGGACCATCTAAGCTAGATGCAAAAACTTTTTTCTCATCGGCAGAATTATCACCATTGGTGTCTTTTAAAACAACTAAATTTCCACTGGTAGGCTCTGAAACAACTATATAATCTTCTACAACCTCTATTTGAGATGGGTAATTTAGAGATGCCCCAAATAAAATGAGGTTACTTCCTTCAAGAGCATTTAATTTATTGTTTCTTAGGGGATCTGCATAACTGAGCCACTTATCCGAAACTTTTACTTGCACAGGCACGAGGCTTGAATAAAGTTGGGTAGTACTAGTTTGGGATATTTTGCTTGGGAAAAAAGACTCTCTATGCAAATAAACATAACCAAAAATTGCAACAGCAACTAAAATTAAAAGGACTGTTAAAAAATCGTATATTTTGGCAAGCATTTGCAGGTACTTAAAGTTACTATAAGTATAGTGTAGCAAACATTACCGACAGGTGAAAATTAATTACGATAGTTAGGTTAACAGAGACAATATAAACTAGTACTGCTATAATTTGGAGGCTAAAATATGGAATTAGAAATAAAAGATACAAAATACGAACAGGGAGTAACTAAGGAAGGGTTAGAATACATTTTAATCCCCGATCCAAAATCATATTCAGTGAGTTTCACAGCTAATATTAGAGTAGGTGCAAATCTTGACTTAATAGGGGGAGAGGCTCATTTTTTAGAACATTGTGTATTTAAATCATCCTCCAGAGCTAAGTATAATGTAAAACAAAAAGAGATAGAGTATCGAGGATCTATTCACAACGGAGGAACTTCTTACGATTTTACAAGGTATTACATAACACTACCCTACACAGAATTAAAATATGGTTTTACATTTTTAGAAGATACTCTAGTAAACGCACTTTTTAATGAAAAAGAAGTAGAGGCGGAAAGAAGGGTAATATTAGACGAAATAAACAAAGATCTAAACGACCCCTGGGTTTTGGCTTACCACACCGTTAAAAACAATTACTTAAAAATAAACACAGCAAATTCAGGAAATATCCTTGGCACTGCCGAAAGTCTAAATTTAATAGGTAAAAAGGAGCTATTAAAAACATACAGCAAGTACGGACCTAAAAACATTGTACTAGCGGTGTCTGGAAAGTTTAAAAAAAGAGAAGTAGAAAGATACATTAAAGACTATTCTGAAAAAATGTCTTTAAACAAGGATAGTAAAAAACTTACTTTTTTAAACTCAGAATTTAGAGAACCCGGTAAAATAGTTTTAAAGTCTTCTAAACTTTCCAACAACCCAATAGTAAGTTTAAGTACAAAAGTAAAGGGAAGAAGCGGAACAAGTTTACGAGAAGATATTACATCAGCGTTATTTCAAAGAATGTTAGCAAAAGGAGAATCCTCAGTTTTGTTTAAAGAACTTAGGGATAAAACTGGATATCTATATTCATACGGATTAGACAATTTAATATACGAAAACTTTTCCTTAGTCTCACTAAACTATGAATGTTCTTCAGAAAAATTTTATGAAATACTAGATTCTATTAGTAAAGTAATAAAAAAAGTTAAATTAAAGGGATTTAGTGAAAAACAACTTGAACACTGGAAAACATTTAATCTAAATCGAAATCTGATTGCTAACGATACCCATACAAGTATCGGTCGAGGTATGCTTTGGGATTATTTTTACTCGAAAAAAATACACACCACAAAAGAAAAAATAGATGTCTTAATGTCTATAAAATTAGATGAAATAAATTCAGAACTAAAAGCAATCGAGCTTAAAAATTTTGAGGTTGCAGTAGTGGGTAATATTAAGGGCGTTGAACCTAAAAAAATAAACCAATACTTTAATTAGATTCTCTTAGGTGCTCTATTCCCCGGGCAGTTATTATTCTTCCTTGACTGGTTCTTTTTAGTAACCCTAACTGTATTAAATACGGCTCTACTACTTCTTCTAAGGTTTGTTTATCCTCGCTTAAAGAAGCAGATAGAGTTGAAAGGCCGACTGGTTTTTGTTCAAAGTCCTCTGCTAAAACTTTTAGTAATCTTTTGTCTTCTGCGTCTAAACCCTTGCTATCAACACCAAGTATTTCACACGCATCTAAAACACTTTTTAAATTTACTTTTTTTGCGCCCGATATTTCGCTAATATCTCGTACACGGCGTAGAAGTCGGTTAGCAATTCTTGGAGTACCCCGGCTTCTTTTTCCAAGCTCTAGGGCAGCAACTTCTTCGATAGAAACATTAAGTAAGTTAGCGCTTCTAATGATAATTTTTTGCAAATCTTCAGCAGAGTAAAATTTTAATTTATGAACTGCTCCAAAACGATCTCTTAAAGGGTTGGTGAGTAAACCAATTCTAGTAGTAGCACCAATAAGAGTAAATTTAGGTAGGTCTACCCTTACTGTTCTAGCACTTGGACCTGTACCTAGAAATATATCCAAAGCGAAGTCCTCCATTGCGGAATAAAGTAATTCCTCGATATTACGATTTAGCCTATGTATTTCATCTATAAATAAAAAATCTCCTTCGGAAATATTTGTTAGTAAAGAAGATAAATCGCTCACTTTGCTAAGTGTTGGTCCACTTGTTATACGAATATTTTTTCCCATTTCGTTAGCCAAAATATTAGCTAGGGTAGTTTTTCCAAGTCCGGGTGGACCATAAAATAAAAAGTGGTCTAATACCTCGTTACGATTTTTTGCAGCATCCACAAACATTTTAATTTTATTAGTTTCTTTTTGCCCAATAAAATCTTTAAAGAATTTAGGCCTAACGGTATCTTCTATTTTTAAGTCTTCTTGTAAAACTTTATTTTGTTTAATCATTTAGCTACTGACGCTTAATTAATTAGATAATAACCTAATTGCCTCTTTAATTTTATCTTTTTCACTTAACTTAGAGTCAATTTTTGATACTACTTCTTCGGTACTTAACCTATCATAACCCATTGATTCTAATGCATCTAAAATTTCAACTTCTTCTCTGGGTCTGGGGGCTAAGTCTAAATCTTTTAATTTTCCTACTTTATCTTGTAGATCTACAATAATCTTTAGGGCTGACTTAGGGCCAATACCAGACACTGACTTAAAAAAAGATTTATCAGCCTGAGCAATTGCAGAAATAAGTTTTTTTGAATCCCCAGCATTTAAAATATTTAGAGCAGATTTAGGACCAACACCGTTAACACTTCTAAGTAACTTAAAGAGTTGCAAAGACCCTTGTGACATAAATCCATATAATGAATGCTTATCATCACTAATTATCTGTTGTGTGTATAAAAATATATCAGTATCTATTGACAGGTTATTAATATCTCTTCCAGTTAAAAATACCTCGTATCCAATACCGTTAACCTCTACGACTATAGAATCTATAAGTTTTTCTTTTAAAATACCCCTAAGGCTATAAATCATTATTTAAGTATAAATTAGTTTATTAAAAAAGAGCATTAATCGTGATAACTAGTTAGTGCAGCACTAATTGCTAAGGCTAGAGCATCCGCAGCGTCATCTGGTTTTGGAATTTCTTTTAAATTTAAGACCTTTTGCACCATGTATTGTACCTGCTTTTTTTCGGCACGGCCGTAACCTACTACATTATTTTTAACTTGAAGCGGGGTAAATTCTACTATTTGGGTATTATTTTGCCCGGCTAACAACATACATATTCCCCTTGCCTGACTAACACTTATAACTGTTTTAGGGTTTTTATTAAAAAATATTTTTTCTATCGAAATAATATCTGGGTTATATTTTTTAATAAGTTTTGTTAAGTCGTTATAAATTTCAACCAGCTTTTCTTGCTGAGGGATTTTAGGCTTTGTATGGATTTCTCCATAATCTAGTGTTTTATAAATATGTTTACTAGAAGCCTCTATTACACCAAAACCAGTGGTGGTAGTTCCAGGATCCAAACCCAAAATTATCATAAGCTTATGTTACCACGACTAACATTTACCGAATAGTACCCGAAATATACCACAAAAGTTTACACGACTAAATGCAATACACGACATAAACCATTTTGATCTTTTATAAATTCAAAATTATTATATTTACCTGTAAGTAGTTTTTGCAATTCGTCTTTTTGATCTTCAGATATTTCTATATAAATTTCACCACCAAGTTTTAAAAATTTTGGAAATGCAGATAGTATTTTTTTAATTAGGTCTAAACCCTGCAAACCTGCATAAAGAGCTTTAGAGGGCTCAAATTTAAGATCTGGGTTGGTATTTTTTGTACTTACATAAGGAGGGTTAGTAAGAATAAGATCGTAGATATCCTTTAAGGATTCAAATAAATTCGATTCTATTATTTTATATCTAGAATTTGATATATTGCAGGATATTAAATTCTCTTTTGTCTGCTCTAAAGCTTTAGGACTAATGTCCGCAAAAGTTACAAAAGATTTTGGTAAACGATTTAAAATAGAAATCCCAATACAACCGCTACCACAACATAAATCTAAAACGCTTATTTTTTGATTTTTTGATTTACAATTATTAATTACTTTTTGAACCCAAAACTCTGTCTCTACTCTAGGTATTAAAACATTTTTATTTACTTCAATTTTGCTTCCTAAAAACTCTACCCAACCAATAATATAGGCTAAAGGCTCGCCATTTCGTAACCTTTTAGTATCTCTTAAAATAGAGGGGTCTACATTCTGATTAGGGTCTTCAAAATACTTTTGGATAGAAACTTCGTCCCAGTTGTATTTATCTTTCAATAAGTAACGTAATTCAGTTTTCACTATAAATAATAAATGTTAAGTAGAATAAAAAAATTTAGTGGGGATTTTATTATTTATAAAATTAACCCCCTCGGACTCTAGTATACCCTTTTGTACATCGGGACCGCCAAAAACATAACCGCTAGGAAGACTACCGTCTTTTTTTACTACTCTATGACAAGGGTATTTTTTAGAATCTTTATTTGTATGCAGTGCCCAACCAATAATGCGAACATCTTTTATACTTAATCTTTGAGCTATATCACCGTAGGTAGTAACTTTACCGAAAGGTATAGTAGCAACTTCATTTAGTACCTTTTGAAAAATACCCGATTTAGGCGGATTTTCCATGACAATGCTTATACTTTTTACCACTACCACAAGGACAAGAGTCGTTTCGTCCAACTTTTTTAGTGTTTACATAAGGCTCAACTGGTTGTGCAGAACCCCCTGACCTTGCAGCGGCAAGCTCTTCGGCCTCAGTAGCAACACCATATTCTTGAACAGACGGGTCATTATATTTTAGTTGTTCTGGAATATTTTGTTCTTTCGGAGCATTAGCTTCTCTTATATCTAATCTTTCGATCCTTTTATCCATAGTACCCCAAACACTAGAAACAAGTTTTTCAAATAATACCCTGCCCTCTCTTTTGTACTCAACTAGCGGGTCCATTTGACCGTGTCCCCGGAGACCTACTCCCTTACGTAGATCATCCATTATATCTATGTGATCCATCCAAAGACTATTTATAACGTTTAAAGTGTCTACTTTAAGTATTTGATACCAAGCGTCTTTATAATCCTTTGCAAATTTTAAATATTTATCTTTAGACTTTTTACCTAGTTTTCCTAGGTACCAATCATTAAATTCATCCCTAGTCATTTTAACTTGCTCATCTTCGATAAGTTCGTGTACTTTATCAAACTTTGGAGCCTGCATAATTCTTCTTCTAAGCTTGTAGACTATTTCTCGCTGAATATTCATAACGTCGTCGTACTCAACTAAGTTTTTTCGATGATCAAAATTCATCCCCTCAACCTTTTTTTGCGCATTTTCAATAGCCCTACTCACCATACCTGCAGATAGTGGGGTACTTTCTTCAACGCCAAACTTATTCATTAAACTTTCTACTTGAGCTCCTCCAAATATACGCATTAAGTCATCTTGTAAACTAATGTAAAAAGTACTCTCCCCAGGGTCTCCTTGCCTACCACTTCTACCTCTTAGCTGGTTATCAATTCTCCTGCTTTCGTGCCTTTCTGTACCTATTACATAGAGACCACCTACATCTTTTACTTTTTCTTGTTCTTTTTTATCAACCGGATCACCACCTAAAATAATATCGACTCCCCTACCTGCCATATTGGTTGCAACAGTAACTCCACCCATTCTACCGGCCTGAGCAATTACTAAAGCCTCTTTTTCATGTTGTTTTGCATTTAAAATACTGTGTGGGATTTTTAAACGCTTTAAAAATCCGCTTAAAAGCTCGGACCTTTCTACACTGGTAGTACCAATTAAGACGGGCTGACCCTTACTGTGTCTGGCTTTAATATCATCTGCAACTGCTCTAAATTTAGCCGATTCAGTTTTGTAAACAACATCGGTATTGTCTTTTCGAACCGTAGGCCTATTTGTAGGTATAACTACTACCTCCAAACCGTATATTTTATAAAATTCCTCCTCTTCGGTTTTAGCTGTACCTGTCATTCCCGAAAGCTTACTGTATAAACGAAAGTAGTTTTGATAACTAGTTGTGGCTACCGTTTTGCTTTCTTGTTGAATTTCAACTCCCTCTTTAGCCTCAATAGCCTGGTGAACTCCTCCGCTATATCTATTACTCTCTAAAATTCTACCTGTAAACTCATCAACAATTTTTACAGATCCATTCTGAACAACATAGTCTTTGTCTCTAGTAAACATTGCCTTAGCTTTTAAAGCGTTTTCTACCTGTTTTACAGCCTCGAAGTTCTCTTCGTACAAGTTAGCAACACCTAAAGATTTTTCAACCTTTATCATACCTATTTCAGATAGTGTGGCACTTTTTTCTTTTTCGTCGACTTTGTAGTCTGTTTCTTTAACCAGATTATCCGCAATTCGAGAATATAATTTATAGTCACTAGCATCCTCTCCAGAGGGTGAAGATATTATTAAAGGAGTTCTAGCCTCATCTATTAAAATAGAGTCTATTTCATCAACGATAGCAAAATAGTGAGATCCTATGTTTGCACGAGCATTGGTCTGTACCATATCTTCGTATTCATTTTGCATATTGTCTCTAAGATAGTCGAATCCAAACTCGTTATTAGTTCCGTAAGTAATATCGCAAGAATAAACCTCTTTTCTGCTAGCTGGTCTAAAGTTTTTAGAATAGGAATCTTCAAAATTTTCATTTGTATATACGGAATCAAAAACAAAACTCTGGTTTTGTGCTAAAACACCCACACTAATACCTAAAAAAGTGTATAAAGGACCATACCAACCTGCCCCATGACGAGACAGATAATCATTGGGGGTAACTAAGTGGCATCCCCTCCCAGTTAAACTATTAAGATACAAGGGTGCCGTGGCAGTTAAAGTTTTACCCTCACCCGTCTTTTGCTCACTAATCTTTCCTTGATGAAGGGCTATACCGGCTATTATTTGAACGTCATAGTGTCTAACCCCAACTACTCTAAAAGCAGATTCTCTAACAATCGCGAAAGCCTCAGGTAATATTTTATCTAGGTAGGCGGCATGCTCACTATAAGGTAGTTTTTTAAGCTCCTCTTTAAACTCTAAAGTTCTATCCTTCATTTTTTTATCAGAATATTTTTTAACCTGTTCTTCAAAACTAGATACCTGAGCTAAAGTTGGACGTAAAGGTTTTAGCCTTTTTTCGTTAGAGTCGAAATATTTGGATAAGAAGTTCATAATATAAAGTTAACAAAAATAATTAGCAAGCTATTTTACATAGCATTCTCAATATTAGCAGATACTTTATCTATACCCTAGTGTAAAACAAGTATTATAGAAATAAAAAAACTAAAACTACACCAGCAAGTACTATTCGATAAATAATAAAGGGCATAAAACCATATTTTTTTAAAATATTTATCAGTAAACCTATACTAAAATATCCACTAAGTAGGGCCGTTAAAAAAGACACGATAACCCGGGTGTTAAAAAAAACTGAAAAACTACTTATATCTGAAATTTTAAACAAAAAAGCACCTAAAATTACAGGGATAGATAACATAAAAGTAAAGTCGGCTGCCTCCTCTTTTTTAATACCCAACAAGGAGGCAAGGGTTATAGTAATACCGCTTCTGCTAGTACCTGGAATTATGGCAACTGCTTGAGCCAGCCCTACAAGAATGGCATTTTTATAGCTAAAATGTGTAGCCTTTGCAGATGTTCTTAAGTGATCGTAAAGCATTAATAGTGCTACAACTATCAACATAGTAGCTACTATTAAAGGGGATCTAAGGGACTCAAAAAAATCATTATAAAAATACCCCAACAATGCAGCCGGAATAGTAGCTAATATTAAAAAAGATACAAATCTAGCGTCTTTTTTATATTTATTTAGAGAATTTGCGGATTTTAACGGGACGACCTTTAACTTTAATAGTATTAAGTAAAATATAGATAGAGTTAGGCTATATAGTTTTTTACGGTAGTAAATTACTACAGCAGTTAAAGTGGCTATGTGTAAAGTTACGTCTAGAATGATGTCTTGCCCCAAGCCTAAAGTGTCTTTAAAAAGTATTAGGTGACCGCTAGAGCTAACTGGCAGAAATTCTGTAATTCCCTGGATTAAACCTAACAAAATATAGCTAAGCATATAAACCTAAAACAATTCCGATTTGATAAATGCTTACTAACAAACTGGCAATAAGGGCTATTGCTAAACCTGCAAACACATCTACCTTAAAATGAGCCCCCGACAGAACCCTACCCCATGAAACAAAACCAGCCATTGTAAGAAGTAATAAGGATCCGGAGAGATCACCTGAGGTAAATGCGTAGGTAAATGCCAATGCAAACGAAGCGGTAGCGTGGGTGCTTGGAAAACTGGAGTCATGCGTAACACCAAATAAATAATTTTTTGGCCTTGATTTAAAATGAATATATTTTATACCTTCAGATGTCACAACACTTAATAAGAGGCTTACAAAGGCAAAATTAATAACCTGTAAATGGTTCCTGGAAAGTAGTAGAAAAATCCCAAATAAGAAGAAAATTAGATTTTGAGAAATAAAATAAATATAGGTGTAATCAAAACTGCCTTTCTTAGGTTTAATCATAGTTTTATTTTAACTACTTATTAGCAAAAAACACATAGTTATTGGAATGAAATATTCCATCGGCAACATACTTACTGTAAACAGTGTTGAAGTAAAGCTTTAAAAGACCCGTATAGTTCTCTATTTCAGATTTAGACATAAACACAAAAATCCTATTACTTATAAATTGCCCATTTTTAGTGAGCCTACTTTTTACAGTTCGTAAAAAAGAATCTTCTAAAAGTCTGTTATCGTAACTATCGTTACTATAAACATCCCCAATTATTACGTCGTATTTTTTGTGATTACTATTTAAAACATATTCAAGGGCATCCCCTTCAATTATTTTTAAATTAGAAACGTGTTTTTTTATAAAATGCATAAAATACTTTTTGTAGACAGCTATTACTGCAGGATCTAACTCTACCACCTCTATAGTAACCTTATATTTGTTAAAAAGGTTTCTAATAATTTCACCGCCCCCAAGCCCCAAAACTAAAACTTTGTCCCCGTCTTTTACACTCGAGTACTCTACACAGTATTCCCAATAATTAGCTCTTTTAAACACGGATTTAATTGTATGCGTAGTACCCTCAATAAGTAGCTCTCTGCCGAGGTAGGTGTCTTTAACTACTAGGTGTCCAGATAAAGGGGAATTACCCTCAAACAAGATATTTTCGTCATTTTGAGCCAATAAATTACTCAACAGCTTCAGCATTATTTTTTAGGTTCTATAACCTCTTTACCTACGTATTTTTGCAAAACTTTAGGTATTACAACAGATCCGTCTTTTTGTTGATTATTCTCTAAAATAGCAACTAAAGTTCTTCCAATTGCAAAGGCTGTAGCATCGTTCATATAAACAAACTTGTTACCATCTTTAGTTTTATATCTAGTCCCGAGTCTTCTTGATTGAAAGTCAGTCATATAATCCGAAGTATGGGTCTCCCTATACTTATTTTGGCTCGGTATCCAGCAATTTATATCAACTTGGTTGAAGTCAGGCTTTCCAGCATCTCCGGTACAAATTTGTATAACCTGGTAAGGTAGCTCTAATTGCTGCATTAAATACTCTTGAATGGATACTATTAAGTCCTGCTCTTGCTGCCCATATTCTTCGGGCACCAAAGTTTCCATCTCCAATTTATCAAACTGGTGAACTCTAATTATTCCTCTAGTGTCTTTTCCATAGGAACCCGCTTCTCTTCTAAACGCGGTAGAGTAACCTATGTACCTAATCGGCAAATCTTTTTCTTCTAAGACTTGGTCCATATGATAGGGGCCTAAAGTATGCTCTGCACTACCTACCAAAATTAAATCATCAAGTTTCATCTGAAATCTCTCATCGATAGGATCTAGCCTATCCATCTTTTTCATTACATCGGGGCGCATCATAACTGGAGGTAAAATAGGGGAAAAAGCTTTATCGAAAGGATTACCCACTTTGTCGGCCAACTTTTTAATAATTTTGGTATCTTGAAGAGTGGTGAAAACTAGCTGTATTAGAGCAAATTGCAATAGAACAGCCTCATTTTTTAAATAGTAAAATCTAGCACCACTAACCCTACCGGCAGTCTCTATGTCGATTAAATCCAGGTCTTTCCCTATATCTACATGATCTTTAATAGTAAAAGTAAATTTCTTGGGCTCTCCCCAAGCTCTTATGACCTTATTAAAATCCTCATTTAAACCGACGTGCATTCTATCGGAAGTAACATTAGGAACTAAAAGAAGTAAAGATAAGTACTCCTCATCCACAAGAACATGCTTATCCTCGACTAATTTTATTTCCTCTTTAATTTTGGAAGCCTCTTCGATTAGAGGTTTTCGATCTTCCGCAGAAGCTGAGCCAATTTTGTCAGATATCTCATTCCTTTTTGACCGAAGTTCATCTCTTTTAGCAACCAACTCTCTTCTTATCACATCTAGTTCCAACAACTTCTCAATGTCAATTTTTTTATCCAAGCCTTTATTTTTTACGGCATCAATAACCTGTTGTTTGTTTTCGCGTATAAAATTTATATCTAACATATATTAAGTGTAAAGTTAAAATCACAAACTACAAAGAACCTGTAATTTTAAACTAACTATAAATTAATGAAAATAATGGAGACGGGTAGTCCGCGGTGCCACTCCATTTTCCTCCAACACGTGGAGACACTTGAATAAGTTTTTTAAGGGAACTACCCCTGTTAAGTTCAAAGGTTGCTAAACCTCATCATCACTTATTAACTATAATACAACAAATACTACAAAAAATAACACTATAAACCTAGATCCTGGGAATTTTTCTGCATAGAAGTTAAAACCACCTCTACAAAGGCATCTAAGGGTATGTTTAATTTTTCTTCACACTGAGAGATTTGCTCTCTTTCAACTGCGGCGGCAAAGGCCTTTTGTTTAAACTTTTTTTTAACTCCAGCTACATCAACAGCTGAAAGCTTTTTTTCTGGTTTAATTACGGCAATGGCTACTATAAAACCTGTAAGTTCGTCACAACATTCTAAAGCCCATTCCATTTGGGTTTGGGGTTCTCTTAATCCTGTTATTTTATTGTTGTGACTCGTTTCAGCTAAATACAAAGGGTCTGTTTCAGAAACTCCCTCTTCTTTAAACCACTCAAGAGTTTTTAAAGTATGCTGTGTCCAGTCATCTTTAGTTAACTCGTAATCGCTGTCGTGTAAAATTCCTAAAATTTCCCAGTCTTCCGAGTTATCTGGGCTATCTGCTTTCCAATTATTTTCTTTTAAATAATCATAAATACCCGCTAGTGCAAAACCTACTGCATAACAATGTCTACGTAGATTAGTATTCTGCATG
This sequence comes from bacterium, assembly GCA_009995545.1. GTDB lineage: Bacteria > Patescibacteriota > WWE3 > 2-01-FULL-39-13 > JAACPI01 > JAACPI01. The sequence goes on along the minus strand of JAACPI010000004.1, from coordinate 10,643 downwards.
TTTTTATGAAGTATCTCTAAGGCTTTTTCTTTAGTCATCTTGTACATTTTCTGGTCTTAATAAAGGAAACATAACACATTCTCTAACACTTTTATCTGCTAAAAACGAAAATAATCTTTCGCTAACCCCAAAGCCCGTAACAGGAGGCATTCCATACTCCAGTGCTCTTACAAAATCCTCATCGTGCATTTGAGCCTCTCCGTCACCGGCATCTCTCATTGCTTGTTGCTTTTCAAACCTTTGGGCCTGGTCGATAGGATCATTTAACTCACTATAACCATTACCCATTTCACTACCAGCTAAAATTATCTGGTATCTTTCAACATAATTAGGGTTTTTAGGGTCTCTTTTAGCCAAGGGGGATACCTCTACCGGATGACCTACTAAAAATGCAGGTCCGCTAATATCTTTTCTTATTTGTTTCCATAAGGTATCTATTAATCTAGCCTTATCATCATTTGGATTAAATTCAGCCTTAAGATCACTTAATTTTTTAATTAGCTCTTTTTCAGTTACTTTTTCAAGATCTATACCAGTTCTCTTAATTAAAATATCTCTATACCTGATTTTTTCCCATTTTTTAGACAAATCAATTTTGTGCTCCGCTATAGTAAATTTTAAGGTACCAAAGGTCTTTTTTGCCACGTGTTTATACATTTCTTCCACTACCTCCATAGAATCTTCATAGTTAGCATATGCCCAGTAAAATTCCATTTGAGTGTAATCTTGTAGGTGTTCTCTACTCATACCTTCGTTTCTAAACTGTCTGCCAATTTCAAAAGTTTTTTCATACATACCCACCATCAGTCTTTTTTGCCATAACTCACCCATAGAAATTCTTAAATAAACGTCAATATCTAGGGCATTATGGTGAGTAATAAAAGGCTCTGCATCGGCACCCCCTGCGGTATTTTCTAAAACAGGAGTCTCTACTTCTAAAAACCCTTTTTTAACTAGAAAGTCACGCATAGAATTCCAAAATATAGCCTTTTTTACAAACATTTCTCTCAATTCGCTATTTAGAGCCAAGTCTACGTATCTTTGACGATATCTATCCTCATCGTCTTTTAAGCCAAAATGCTTACTTGGTAGTGGACGAATCGATTTTGTAAGTAAGTTTATATACTTAGGCATTACCGAAATTTGACCTCTTTGAGTTTTGGTTACAACCCCAGTAACCTCAATAAAATCGCCAATATCAAGTAAATTTAAATCTTCAAAACCTAGGTTTTTTCTAGTTTTTAAAGGCTTAGAAAGACTATCTTGCTTGATATAAAGCTGAATAACTCCAGAACTATCTTCTAAATCTGCAAAAGCAATAACGCCGTGCTCGCGTAAACTCATAATTCTTCCAACAATATTTACCTCTTTGTTTTCAAGCTTTGTAAAGTCCTCGGTTATAACCTTGTTTGTATGAGATCTTTTGGCAGTTGAAGGAAAACTGTTAATACCTCTTTCAGTAAGCTTATTTATTTTTTCTATTCTAATTTGTCTAAGCTGATCTATTGGTAGTTGTGTTTGATTATTATCGCTCATATATTGTTAAAATTTTATATCGAAGAAAGAGATAGGACAAGCTAAGTAGTTTAACCTGCTATTTAATATTTAAGGCACGTTTGGGTAAATCTTCTGAAGAATATTTTTCAAAAAAGTCCTGTGCCTCTTGTTGTGTACCCTTTATAAGTAAACTAACCAAAATATCGGATAATTCTGAGATACTTTTTAGAATAATTTTAGTATCACAAGTTAACTTGTTACCTTCGACAAACTTTATGCCACCTTTTTCTGCAAAATAATTAATAGCAGCCATATAGCCGTGGTAATGTGCAGATCTATCCTCGGGAGCATGCTTTCTTCGGTAGTAGTCTAAAGCCGAAAGTATGTAGGCGGTAGCTAAGTTATGCATACCTCTGGCAGAATCCTCAAGTTTAAGTAAAAATAGAATGTAATTCTTAATTCCAGACATTTCTGCATTCATTTCTCTTACCTTAAAGTAGCTTTTACCTAGTCTAGCTGAGTCACCTTCGAACTTCATTAAAGACTCTGTTACTTCGTGTACTAAAAGTTTCTCACTGACAGCTCGAGACAGCTCCTCTGAAGTTAGTGTGTAATTGTCAAAAACCTTGCTCCCTAATTCGCTGGCCCCATTGGAGGAAAATTCATCTACTAAATTTTTATATACTATAATTTTAGATCCCCAGTTAATAACAAATTCTCTTTCATTAGGTAAATTTTGTCCGTAGAATCTTCTTTTAAAATGTACACCAGCACTGTAAATATTGTAATCTACCCGAATCTGAAGTTTTAAAGCATCCTCTGAAAACCCGTAATGAATCTCGGAAAGCCTTGGCAAAGTTTTTACGGCAGAAGTTAAGTATTTTATGTAATCTTCCTCTACTTTATATGATAAAAAATTAGGCGCGTGAACTCTTAAAGAAGCGTCAAAGGATAAAATACTGTCGAAAACCTTATCTAAATCAGGCTCAGTAGGAAGTATAATAAAGTCTACTGGGTAATCCAAAGTAGTTAGTTGAACCCACTTTTTGTAAGGGTCTATGAAGTTGTTGTTTTTAAAAGCAGATATTAGTGCTTGTATGTACTCAGCATATTTGCCGGGAACTAGGTCCTTTTCTATACGTTGAAGATTAACAATTATTTTTTCAAATTCAGTTTCAAAAAAGTCACTAAACTTTACTAGGTGATAACCTCCAGATACCTCCTCAATTATAGAATATTTAGCGGGTTTTATTTTTCCGTCTAAAACTGCTTGTTTAAGTTTTTCTAAATCCGGAACTCTATAAAAGTTTTTTTCAAGTTTATCTTGAACATCCGATATTTGACATATAAGAGCTTTATAAAGGGGTAGGTGTTTTTCCACCTCTTTGGGAATTAAGTTCTTATATTTATCTAAGTTATCTCCGTAATTCAGAGAATTGGTCATTATTTAATATTTATAATTTTGTAAATGGCAGAATAAACCTCTGTTTCTACCAATACTTCTTGGCCTGTAGCTGCGCCTAATAATGCCTTACCTACTGGGGATTCGTGGGATATTCTACCACTTGTCGGTTGTACTTCAGATACTCCGACAATAGTAAATTCATCTTGTCTCCCCTCAACTTCAACTATTACGGTAGTACCTACCTCAACAGTTGTAAATTTAGTATCTTTTATTATTTTAGCACTTGCAAGTAAGTTCTGAATGTCTCTTACCCTAGAAGTAACTAATTCCTGCTCTTCTATATATAAATCAAAGGAACTATTCTCTTGTAGGTTGCCCATTTCACGGGCTTCTAATATTTTTTTTGCTATATCCGGTTGTTTAACCTCTAAAAGAAACTTTAATTCCTGTTCTAGTTCTTCAGCACGGAGCTTAGAGATATAGTTGGTTTTAACCTGTGACATTTTATTTTACTTCTAAAATTTTATACTTGAGTTCTCCTACAGGGACCTGAATAGTAAATAAATCTCCTGGCTTTTTACCCATAAGACCTTTACCTAAAGGGGATTCGTAAGATATTTTATTATTCACAGGATCCGCTTCGGTAGCACCCACTAATTCGTAGATAACTTTATCTTTATTTTGATAACTTTCTAGGACGACCTTAGAACCAACGGATACTGATTTTGTTTTGGTACCACTTGCAACCTTAGCTCGTTTAAAGATTTCCTCAAGCTCTTGGATTCGACTTTCAATAAAAGACTGCTCATCTCGGGCTGCGTGATAGCCCCCATTTTCAGATAAATCTCCCATAGCCCTAGTTGACCTAATAGTTTCTATATTTTTAGGTCTCTTTATATCAACAAGCTCAGTGTGCTCTTTTTTAAGCTTTTCCAAGCCTTCTTTTGTTAATATCAAATCTTCTTTCATATCTTTATAAATAGAATAAAACACCCTCAAGATACCTACTTGTGGGGGGTTTAAGTAATTACTATACGGACATAAATCTTACCTTATTATAATCTAAATTACAATCTGAGTATTTAGTATGTATCATCCTTTAGTATAGCCCTTTATGGGGCTAAATAACTTATAGAAAAATTAAATGCCGAGCGAAAACAAACAAAAAAAGTACCAGAAAACTACATTTACTATACTACACTACCCGGGAGTTTATAGGCTACTTTTTTACAAACTCATAAAAAAAGTATGCCTACAATTTAACTCCTTTATTGACTATTTAAAGCCTTACTAGTAACATATCTACGCTAGAATTCCACATTCTCCTTTTATTTTAGTAAACAACATTTATATGAATATTAAAAATATTGCAGTTATAGCCCACGTTGACCATGGAAAGACTAGCCTAGTTGACGAATTGTTAAAACAATCCCACTCATTTAGAGAAAATGAAAGCTACATGAATGAGGAGTTAATTTTAGACTCTAATGACCAAGAACGAGAAAGAGGAATCACTATTTTAGCTAAAAATACAGCTATAACCTACAAAGATACCAAAATTAATATTATTGACACCCCAGGCCACAGTGATTTTAGTGGAGAAGTAGAAAGAACCCTAAACATGGCTGATGCAGCTTTACTTATCGTAGATGCAAAAGAAGGCCCTATGCCCCAGACTAGATATGTTTTAAAAAAAGCATTAGAACTTGGCTTAAAAATAATATTAGTAATAAATAAAATCGATAAGATAGACTGTAATCCTAAACAGGCTTTAAACAGAACATACGATTTATTTTTAGACTTAGCTACAAAAGAAGAAGATTTGGAATTTCCAGTTTACTATGCAATTGGAAGAGAAGGTAAGGCTTGGAAGCACTTACCTGAAGACTATAATGAAAAAAAGGATTTAACCGACCTATTTGAGGGTTTGGTAGAACACATACCAAGTCCAGAGGACTTAAGCGCAGAACCTTTTCAGATGCTAATATCGAGCTTAGACTGGGACAACTATAAAGGAAAATACGCGTTAGGAAGAGTACACTCAGGATCTATTAGAAGAGGTATGGACGTAACTTTATTCACAGAAAAAGCAAAGGAAACCTACAAAATAGAAAATCTATACACAAATCAAGGCTTAAACAGAATAGAGATAGATGAAGGATTAACAGGAGATATTGTTTATATAACAGGTATTAAAAATGCTTCTATTGGAGACACTCTTTCAGATACTTCTGTTACAGAAGCAATGCCTAGAATTATTGTTCAAGACCCTACAATTAAAATTGCTATTTCACCAAATACCTCACCCTTTTTAGGAAGAGAAGGAAAATTAGTAACAAGCAGACATATTAAAGAAAGATTAGATAAAGAACTAGAAACGAATGTTTCTTTAAAAATGGAAATGGGACCAAGTGGCGAATTTCTAGTATCCGGTAGAGGAGAACTACATTTATCTGTACTTTTAGAAAATATGAGAAGAGAAGGATTTGAAATGCAGGTTGGGAAACCCCAGGTTATTATAAAAGAGGAGGACGGTATAAAAAAAGAGCCTTACGAAGAGCTTTCATTACAAGTTCCTAACAACGCGGCAAGTAGTGTAACAGGAGAAATATTAAAAAGAGGAGGATTACTAGTACTACAAAAAGAAGAAGGCACTATGACTACAGTTTTAGTTTTTGAAATACCTACAAGGGGAACTTTAGGTCTACGGAACTTATTGCTTACTGCCACAAAAGGTAGCTTGGTAATGAACACAAGTTTTATAGAATTTAGGCAATTGGGAAATGCTATACCAAAAATAAGAAATGGTGTTTTAGTTTCTTCCTCACAAGGAAAAGCTAATCCTTACGGTTTAAATAATGCACAAAACAGAGGGGCTTTATTTATAGGTTCTGGTACCGAAGTTTACGAAGGAATGATAGTAGGTTTAAATACCAGAGGCGACGATATGGATATAAATGTTACCAAAGAAAAAAAGATGACTAATGTAAGATCCGCAGGAGGAGATGAAGCAGTTATTTTAACTCCCCCAATAGTTATGGATTTAGAACAAAGTTTAAACTTTTTAGAAAACGACGAACTTTTAGAAGTAACCCCTAAGTCACTAAGAACAAGAAAAAGAATTTTAAACAACGCTGAAAGGGCAAGAGAAGCCAGAAGAAAGTAATTAAAATTTACCCTGCCTAAGTACTCACTATGATTACTGTAGGAGAACAAAGATTCGAATCCGAAAGTTTAATTTGCTCAATCGCAGAAGAAATACCCGAGTTAGAAATAATTGATGAAGGAGAAGTTACAGAAGGGGTATATTGTTGGGCATACAAAAACCCAAATGATAATGAGAAAGACTTAGGACTAGTTTTAGTCAAGGCAGGTTACTCTACTCCCAGACAACTGGTTTTCAAAGGAGAAAAGACTGTGGAAGTATTTTTTGCGGGAAAAGGAAAATTTTATATTGAAAGAGGTAGCGATATACTAGAATTCGTGTGTGATGAAAATAGAATATTTGAAATGGAAGTATTAGTTGGAGATATTATGCACTGGGAGGCTGCTGAGGACTCGGACTTAATTTTTTATGAAATCTGTTATCCCCCATTTACAAAAGGGAGATTTTTAACTGTTTAAGTCTTTTTAAATTTGTCACATTTTCAATACAATTGATATAAATGTTACACAAATGTCACACTCAATTACTAGAAAAGTTAGAACTTGAAAACAGCAAAAACCCTATAATTTCTAAACTACCGCAAGGCTACTCGGGGAGTAAAAGCTCTACAAAAATCTACTTTCTTTCTAATCCTCAAATAAAAAACATTGCTAAAGATTTTTATACATCTAATAAAAATTTAGAATTTAACGGTTTTATTACTCTATTAGATTCTTTATACAGTAAGGGTAAATCGACAACAGAAAAGTATTTAGCTAGTTACTTAATAGGTTGCTACAAAAATTATTTAGGCAAAATTAAAACGAATAAAATTAACGAGTGGTTAGGTTACTTAACCGGTTGGGCAGAAGTAGACTCACTTTGCCAAACACTTTTTACAGCAGAAGTAGTTTTAAATGGTTGGGAGAGTTGGAAAAAACTTTTAAACGAGTTAAATAAAGATAAAAATATTAGCAAAAGAGGGGCGAGTTTAGTTTTACTAACTAAACCAGCTAGGCAAGCTAAAAGTATAGATCTGCAAAAAATGGCTTTTAAAAATATTCAAAACTTACAGAGCGAAAAAGATATTTTAATAACCAAAGCTGTATCCTGGCTTTTAAGAGAAATGGTTAAAAATTATAAAAAAGAGGTACAAGAGTTTTTAAATGAGAATAAAGACTCTTTACCAAAAATAGCCGTACGAGAAACTACTAGAAAAATAAATACGGGAAGAAAGTAGACACCCCGCTATTGAATTAACCAAAGTATTACTGACCTCTTCACCAGTCTTTAAAAAAGATCGTCGACAAGCTTTTGTGTTTCTGAATCAGTAGGTATTAAACTAGCTAGCCATTTTTCTAATTCTCTGCTTTTATCAACCCTATAAATTAAGTTGGGGTTTGGTTCATCTGTATAACTCATTGAACTAATCCCGGCTTTTATATTTGGATTGTAAGCAACTAACTCTTCAAATACTTGAAACATTACAAAAGATTTATCAATACTTAAATCTAAGTTATTAGCAAGATTGCCAGTTATTACCCTATAACCTAAGCCAGTATCTCTTATATACGCATCACTTTTTGCATTTGGTAACAATTTAATTTTTTCGACAAGCTCAACAGTTTGTTGTTCTGATAAATCAACACATGGGTCAGGCATTCCAGAAAAGACGGAAATGCAAACATTAGCTTTATCACTAATTTGAATGTTCGGATCGTAGCTTGATACTTCTCTTAAAGAACCTTCATTTCTCCTGTTTTGCTCGCCAATGTTGTTTGAATAAGAAAAAAATAAAATAAAAGATAAAAATATTAATAATGAAACGATTAAAAATAATGACCTTTTTTGGTTTTCATCTTTTTTAGAAAAAAATATTAATATAATAAGCGGAAAAATGGACCAAAATAAAGTATTTACAACAAATTTAAATACGCCGAAAGACTTTTGGTAAGGTACTGCAATATCGGTTCCCAATTCAATGTTTCTTGAAACGCTATGATATTGAAGAGGCCACCCAAACCTTTCGTGATATGCCGTTCCCCCATAGTCACCTCGCACAAAAACTATGCTTAACAATGAAAGAACAAAAGCGACAATTATGCTAAATAAAATAATCTTTGGGGATATTTTTAGTTTAAAAATAAAAGTAGCGGAGAGTAAGATGGCAACCTCAATAATTACTACAAACAAAACTTGTGTTGCAAACAACTCTGTTATTACATTATAAAAAAGCATGGATATATTATAACAATAATAAAAAAATACTTAATGTTAGGAACACACTACTTGGAAAGGAGCTCATCCCCTGCACAAGAATCCACCTCATTGAAGGTAAAAATAGACCTACGAGAAACTACTAGAAAAATAAATACGGGGAGAAAGTAACTATTTTAATTTTACTAACTATATTTCCTCTAGCAAAGATTTATTTAATCTAGGGCTATACTTGTTAATAAAATACTTCGTAATAAGACTGAAAAAGATAGAAATTGACTCTAAAACCAACAATCCTGTAAAAAAATTGGCAAAAGGGCCATAGATTGCTATATAGAATACTAAGGCCACAAATGGGTTAAAAACCCTAGTCAGGTAAGACAAGGCTTTATCTAAAATAGACGCATTTGAATTTTTAGACCAAACGTTATCTAAATCTGCTACCTCTATTTCTTTAACCCCCCACTTTGATTTTAAGATATCTACTGGGATATAAAAGTTTAAGCCCAGAGAACTTAATAAATTATATTTACCCCTTACCTTATAAAGTAAATTATATTGCGGTGAGTTTGATTTTACTTTTAGTAGAGCGACTATATCTTGAGAGTTTATAACTAAAATAAGCTGTTTTAATGCTCTAACCTCTATTCTATTATCGTACATATAGAGCTGTGCAAGGTGTAATGTAAATCCAGTAAGTGCAAAATACCCAATACTTACAAAAACAGAACCGAAGACTCGAAAAATAAGCTCACTTTGTATGAAAGTTACCCAGGGCAGACCCATAAGTATAAATCCAATACCAAAGCTTAAGGGCATCCACAAAGTTACTTTCCCAGGTTGTTTATAGTAGGGATCACCTTTCCAAATTAAAGAACTATCCTCTTTGGGGGACTTAAAAAAACCGATAATATTGCCAAAAAACACCCCAATAAATGAGTTAATTAGTCCTTTAAATAGCATTAAAATAATTATAAATTGATAAAATCATAAAAGATATAGAATAGAGTGATAATATTTAAGTATGAAAATATATAAAGAAATGACTAAAGATAACACCGCCCTAATAGTTATCGACCCTGTAAATTCTTGCGCGCATAAAGATTGTGAAACTCCAGAATGGGGGATACATTTTTCAAAAATAAGAACAATGCTTCCAAAACTAAATAACTTTATTAAAGAATATAGAAAAAAAGTGGGGGGTTTGGTTGTAGTAACAACTATAACTCCTTGGGATAAAAAACACTTAGCTAAAAACTTAATCGAGTTGTATAAAGACCCAAAATGTACTTATTATAGTGAAGACACAACAGGTTTTGATGAACAATTTTATGAAGTAAAAGTAGAAAAAAGTGATTTCGTAATAGCTAAAAATACCTACGATGTTTTTACTAACCAAGATTTGTGTAAAAAACTAGCTAAAGAAAAAATAAAGTACATTATAATTACTGGAATTTTTACCGATGGGTGTGTTTTAGCATCGGTTATTGGAGGTTTTTCTAAGGGGTATAACTTTGTTATTTTAAAAGACCTAATAGAAACTACCGATGTAAAAATTAGGCAAGCTTTACAAAAAACTTTAATAAAGTACACCTTTCCAGTAATGTACGGAAAAACTATAACTTCTAAGGAATTACTGAAGGGGTTTAAAAATTAGGATCTTGTTTTTGGTGACCCTAGTGCATCTTGTTTCGAACCATTTTTCCCTTGGATTTACAAAATAATGCTTGCTTATCCTTCTGATCAAGAGGAAAAGGATAAACAAGAAGGCTTACCTTCAAGGTCTTTACCTACGTATTATATTGATAATATCAATTAATTATATGTTTAGTCTACGCAATAATACATTTAAATCAGAATTATTTAATGAAAAGACGTTTTATAAAAGATTTTTGAAAGACTTAAGTTGTAGCAAAAAGGAGGTAGTTATTGAAAGCCCATATATTACATCTTCCAGAATGGAAACTCTTTATCCAGTCTTTCAAGGTTTATTACATAAAAATATAAAAATACATTTAATAACAAGAGATCCAGTAGATCATGATGATGAATATTTTAGGCACCAATCAACAAATGAAATATTAAAGTGCAAGGAATTATGGATAAACATAGTCTTGTTAAGAGGTTTTCATCACAGAAAGTTAGCAATTATTGATAAACAAATTTTGTGGGAGGGAAGCTTAAATATACTTTCATATAGCAATAGTCTTGAGATTATGAGAAGAATTGAAGGGATAAGCTATGCGAAGGAAATGTTTAAGTTTTTAGGTTTAAAAAATCTTATTTAGAATCTCCAAGAGGAAATTTAATCTTAATTTTTAAAGCTTTAGCTATTGAATCTATTATATCCGCAGTAGGATTAACCTCTCCACGCTCAAC
>JAACPI010000013.1 GCA_009995545.1 bacterium | reverse complement strand
TTGAGTTTTTTCTCTTAATCATTTATGTTTGATTAAAGCAGTTTTTTGCTTTTGTTGCTTGAATAGTAGTTTGAAGACTAGTTGAATATTTTATGAAAACAAGTTCAAATAAGAAACAGAATAATCTACTTGGAGAATTTGGCTATAAGGTACTTGGAGAGATTGGTAATGGAGAAAATACGGTTATTTATTCACTACCGGGAATGGGCTTAGATACTATTACTAAAGAGGTAGTTAGGGAGTTTCTAACTCAAACCGAAAAAAACCGCATAATCAATATTTACCCACACGAGAGTTTTTTAAGAGACTACAATGAAATCTCTAAACTTCTAATAGAAAAATTTGCTCTAGAAAACCCTTTAGAGGACAACTCTTTTTCCTCAATTAGAGAGCTAGAAAAACATATCAACAAAGAAAATGCAAAATTACTCATAGTTCTTAATAAGCTTAATAGATATAAATTTATAAATGAATTAAGTGAGTACTTCTATTACTTAACAAAGGGGGTTGGTGGAAAAATAACCGTACTAGCAACTGAGATAACGGGTAAAGAGTATATCGACCCAAACAATAAAATTATATCGAATAGATTCTGTTTTAAGGGTTTTCAAAAAGGTAAGTCTTTTGAAACTTTAGTGAAGCGCATTCAATTACAACTTAATAAGAAAAACCCGGGGGGGCTATCAAGATTCGAAATAGACGAGTTATTTTCAAATACCTTAGGGCACGCAGGATTAACCAAAGAGTTAATTAAACTAAAACCAAAAGACCCCAAAATATTTAACCCAAACATTATTAATAGGTTAAATACCCTATTACAACAACTAGATCGAGATGGAATTTCATTAAAAGATACAAAAAATCTCGAAAGATTAGGTATGGCTAGTGATGGAAAGTTAGGAAGACTTTATGAGAGTTACATAAAAAAGTTTATAAATGCAGATACTAATGTTGTAGAAAATCTCACGAGTACCGAGGAAGAAATATTCAGATTTCTAAGAAACCAACCGGATTATGTTTCTGTTGATGCAATATTAAACCATTTAGAAAAAACAAAGTTTGACACGCAATCTGTGTGGGCACTATATAAGCATGTTAATAATCTAAAGAAGAAACTAGAAAAGGAAAATATTTTTATAGAATCTAAAAGAAACAAAGGATATAAACTTAACAGACAGACGTTGTAGAAACAGTTAAGGGGTTACCCCCATAGGCCACAACCATTTTTTGTGCTGTTTTAGCAATCTTTCTAGCCCAGTACCTATCCCAATTCTCCTGATCCTCTGGACTTGGATAATCATAATCTTCCTGGTTAATCTCTAGAAATATATGGGGAAATCTGTGGAGTAAAATAGTGTCTATTGCACGACAACATATTAATTTATTTAAAGTCCAACCTGTAAAAAAGGGTCTTGGGGATCTCCTAGTATTCGTTCTTAGGCCGTGCTCCTCTTGCTCAAGTATCTTAAATGTCGAAGCAGGTCGTCTATTTACTAAAAAGGTAAGGGGTATGGGCATTGTTGACAAAGATAATCCAAGAGCGCTCCTTTCTAAATGTTTTAAAAAGTTCTCTGCCAACTGCAGGTAAAGCAACTCTAAGTGATCTACACCACAGTAATTTACACACTCCTGTAAAGAATACGCATCAAGAAACACTTCTCGCAAACCTAAAGTGTCTATTAAACTTATAATCTCATCTTCCCCCGGATCCTCTAAAAGAGACAAAGTAAACAAACTCTTCCAGTCTTTTTTGGTAACTACCCAAGCAAAGTCCCGAGCACTCTCATTATAAATATTAATGCTTATATTTGACATAAAAATGTTATCAGAATCATCGGGACTAGAACCTATCAGTCCTTTACGTCTCATCGCCTGCTTTATTTGTGAAGCGAACTCTACATCTCTGCCTTTTGGTTCATAAAGGTAGAGCGAGGGGTGCAGTTGGGTTGCCAACAAAGCATCTAGCTGATCTAAAATATGCTCCTTCCCATTTGCCGGAGCTCCACTTACTGATAAAAAAACCTGATTATTAGGCTCAACTAAAGAGGGGTTAGCTAAATAAAAATTATCCCCAATACGGGTGTTAAGCTGGTCTGCTGCAAGTAATAACCTCTCTAAAGGTTTTAGCTCATTTAGAACACGCCTAGTTTCCCTTACAGCCCAAGACCTTTGCTCCCCAAAAGGGTCCCTCGGGTCAGCCAAACCGGGGTTTTGGTTGCCTAAAAATATTGGAGAAATTCCTACACCCATTACTCTGGGCAAGAATTTTATAAAATCACCAAAATTATAGTTAATTAGCGCCGCAAACACAACTAAACTCAAACAACACTCAAACAAAGCATCAAGCACTTTCTTGATGTTTTTTTTATTATTCTTCTGCCTTCCTTTATCAATTTATAGATATATCAATGCAAGATAAAATAACCGGCACAAATAATATTGATAAAAACAGCAGACCACCAGTTAACGAGGAATTAATTTTAAAACGGTATGCTCGAGGTAATGAAAAGACCTGGAAAGAAGTTGTGGAACGGGTCTCAAACCACGCATCAAATAAAGACAAAAAATTAAAAGCAGAATTCATAAAAGCTATATACTCAGGAGAATTTTATCCATCAAGAATGGCTTACATGGGAACAAAGTATCCGTTTGCTTCGAGTTGTTTTGTTTTTCCCATTGAAGATAGCTTAGTTCAAATTATGCAAACCTTAAGTGAAGCCTGCCAAGTACAGAAATACGGAGGCGGGACAGGGTATAACTTTAGCAAATTAAGGCCAAAGGGAGACATTATTAGCACTAGCGGTGGAGAAGCTAGTGGGCCTGTATCGTTTATGGGCTTATACCACAGAGCAATGGAGGTAGTTCACAGAGCAGGAAAAAAGCATGCGGCACAAATGGGTATATTAAACTGTGACCATCCGAATATTTATGAATTTATACAATGCAAGGACGAAGAGGGTGCCTACTGGACCTTTAACATCTCAGTAGCTGTTACCGACGACTTTATGGAGGCTGTTAAAAACAATAAAGACTGGGACTTAAAATTTGAAGGAAAGGTATATAAAACAATTAAAGCCAAAGACCTTTGGAATTACATAATAAAACATGCCCACCTTAATGGAGATCCCGGAATAATATTTATAGACACCGTAAATAGAAATAACAAATACCCAGAAATAATTGAGGCATGCAACCCTTGCGGAGAACAAATGCTACCCCCACATGTTTCTTGTAACTTAGGCTCTATTGATTTATCAAAATTTGTAGCAAACAGGGAACTGGAAATCGAAAAACTAAAATCCAGCGTTCGGACAGGAATTAAATTTTTAGACAACTCCGTTCAAAATGCTTACTGGCCGGTAAAAAAAATTCAAAAGAAAACTAAAAAATATCGAAACATCGGTCTAGGAGTGATGGGCTGGTCGGACATGTTGATACAAATGGGTATTGCCTACGATTCCAAAGAAGCTATTAAAATGGGCGAGACTGTGATGCAAATAATTAATGAAACTGCTGACGAGGAATCTAAAATTATTGGGGGAGGTAAAAGGGTAAACACCACTGTAACTTCAATAGCACCAACTGGTTCTATTAGCGTTTTAGCAGGGTGCTCCTCAGGTATAGAACCTCTGTTTGGAATTGTGACTATGAAAAATACGTATGTAGGATCATTTAACCAAGTACATTGGATATTTGAAAACACTGCACGAGAAAGGGGATTTTATAGCGAAGAATTAATGGAAAGAATAGCCACAAAAGGAACAATCCAAGACATTGATGAGGTTCCGCAGGATGTTAAGAGACTATTTAAAACAACTATAGAAATAAATTGGAAGTGGCATGTAAAGCACCAAGCAACCTTTCAAAAATATACGGATAATGCCGTATCAAAAACAATAAATCTAGCAAACAACGCTACTATTGAGGATGTAGAGCAGGCGTATTTACTGGCCTACAAATTAGGTTGTAAGAGTATTACTGTCTATCGCGATGGAAGTAGACAAGTGCAAGTAATGGACATAAAAACGAAAAAAAGAGACATGTGTCCCAAGTGTAATGCCATACTATTTATGAACGATGGGATCAAGTCATGTGTGACCTGTGGTTTTACTCCCTCCCCGGAGAAGGAAGAAAATTTAGATAGGAAGGACTCAGATCCAAAAGATGTTAGTGATTTTTTAGCAACTGAAAAAAGGATAAGGCCGGAAGTAGTTAGCGGAAGGACCTATAAGATACAAACACCCTTCGGCAAAGCCTACATAACAGTTAATAGGAACGGGGAGAAGGGCGAAAAACCTTTTGAGGTCTTTGTGACTATAGGTAAAGCGGGCAGTGATGTCAGTGCGGAAGCGGAGTCTTTGGGAAGATTGATCAGTGGTTGGTTGAGAAGTTCGCATAACCCCTATCGATCCCTCGAGGAAATCATAAAAGAGTTAAGGGGGATTGGGGGATCAACAAGTAGCGGCTTCGGAGAAAACAAGGTAAGAAGTTTACCCGATGCTATATCAAAAGTACTCTATAAAGAACTAAAAATTAATAACGTGGATAAACTCGAGGAGGTTGAAGATAAACATACCCCTTTATTAAAATCCATAGATTTAGAAAATATCGAACAAAAAGTAAGAGTTCCGGTCATACTAAATGCAGCAGTGTGTCCAGACTGTGGAAACATGTCATTAATCTATGCTGAAGGGTGCGAAAAATGTACTGGCTGTGGTTATAGTCGTTGTTAGTTTT
>JAACPI010000003.1:76686-81179 GCA_009995545.1 bacterium | reverse complement strand
CACTACATAGCTGACTCAACAATAGCTTCTCTGAAAAAGAACGTTTCTTTCACTTCTGAAGAGGAGGAAATCGTAAATACAATCAGAAGTCTTTCCGATCCAACAAAACTCAAGATCTTTCTCGTTTTGCATAAAGTAGATGAAATTGCTGTTACAGATATAGCTATAATCTTGAACCTATCACAATCAGCTGTTTCTCACGCGCTTTCTGATCTTAAAAAGTTAGGACTAGTCACATCTCAAAGATGCGGACAATTAACTTGCTATTCTCTTGTAGAGTCTAAAACTAAAGACAAATTGTTTAGTTTTTTTAGTAAATTTTTATAACAATAAACATGAAATCATTTAACTTTTTTATAGTGGCTTCATTAATAGCAATCCTAGGAGGATTTATTTTCTTAAAAGATGGTTTTAAAGGTGGTCAAAATACTACAACTAATCGAGTTGAAAAACCTGAGCTATTAATGGATGTTATGAGTTATACGGATTATTCAGATTCAACATTGGCTAATTCGCAGTTAAAAGGTACTTCAATACTTTTTTTTGCAGCAACTACTTGGTGTCAAACATGCTCAGAACTTGAAAAGGAAATTTTATCTAGAGTAAATGAAATCCCCACAGATATGACAATTTTAAAAGTGGACTACGATAATGACAAAGCAATGAATGCAAAATGGAGCGTGACAAGTCAACATACCCTAGTTGTATTGGATGAAAATAGTAAAGAGGTGAAACGATGGATTGGTGGAGGCTTCGACACTCTATTACAGCAAGTTAACGAAATATAATATGTTACTGCTTATACTTATTGCATTTATATCTGGAATATTAACAGTATTTTCACCTTGTATACTGCCAATTTTGCCAATAATTCTTACTAGTGGCATTGATGGAAATACTAAACGAATAAAGGGCATTATTTTAGGTCTAATCACAAGTTTTACTGTTGCTTCATTGCTTCTAGCCACAATTATACGAGTGCTTGGTATTCCCGCTGATGCTGTTCGATTGATTGCAGTTGCACTACTCATTATATTCGGAATTAGTTTAATCTTTCCTTCACTTTGGCAAACAGTACAGGCTGCTATTGAGAAATACTGGCATTTTCAACCCAAAAGACAAGAGGAGGGATTTTTTGGAGGTTTCCTCACAGGTGTTAGCTTAGGAATTGTTTGGACACCCTGTATTGGTCCTATTGTCGCAACAGTTGCAACTCTAGCAGCAGTTAGTTCTTTTTCTTTTTCTGCAGTATTAATTGCCGTCGCTTATGCAATAGGTACTGGAATTCCTCTCTATTATATTGCAAAAAGTGGAAGTAACTTTTCAAGCAAGTTTGGTTTTGTAAAAAAAGAAAATCAAAAAATTAGACAAGTATTTGGGCTTATTGTACTTACCTCCGCATTGTTTATTTGGACGGGTGCCGATAGAGCATTGCAATCTTGGACCTTGACCAATCTTCCAGGGAGCTGGACAAGACTACCCACTGCCTTTGAAGAACAATTCGACTTAGATTCCAGTATTGAAGAATTAAATAGAAACAAAAAGTAAAAATAAAAAATTCATACAACATGATCAAAGATTTTAAAGTAAAAAAAATATTATTCATATTTTGGGTTCTAGTAATTAGCATTTCTTTGTATAGATTGTTCACACTTGGTATCACTTTAAGTGAATATCCATCATTTATAGCAGAGAAAGTAGCTTCATTTGGAGTTTTGGCTCCTGTATTCTTCATTTTACTATTTGCTATTCGCCCCCTCATTTTTTTCCCAGCGACACTACTTAGCCTATCGGCAGGAGCTTTATTTGGACCAGTCAAAGCAATATTTATTTTAATTATTGCTGAGAATTTGAGCTCACTTATCTCCTATACTGTTGGTAAATATTTCGGAAAATCAATAATTGATACGCTAGATAAAAATAATATTTTCATTCACAAATTTGAAAAATATTTTCATCAAAATGGATTTATTTCCATTTTGATGTTACGACTTCTGTATGCACCATTTGATTTAGTCGGATACTTCGCAGGAGCAAGCGTAATTTCATATAAAGATTTTGCGTTAGCAACATTTGTCGGTATAGTACCGGGGCTTATCACAGCAGCTTTTTTAGGTGGATCTGTATATAGCCCCTCCAACTTGCTTATTTCTGGATTCTTTTTCATGTTTGGATTAGCAGTATCTAAATTTATTAAGAAAAATAATACATATGTCACAAAAAATAATTGAACATGATTACCTCGTTATTGGTGCAGGCTCAGGAGGGTTATTAGTTGCAGTGGGATTACAAAAACTTGGTAAAGATGTTGCGGTAGTTTCAAAAAATATTGGCGGTGACTGCACGCACTATGGATGTGTGCCTTCGAAAACGCTCCTTCATATAGCAAAAGAATACCATCAATCATGCGACCCTATAGCAAAAGAAAAAATCAAGAAAAACGCATTAAAAGAAGTTGCTAAAAAAGTGAATTTTTTTGCACAAGAAGAGAAAGATTTGATTAAAGAAGAAAGATACATTAATGGTTCAGCAGGCTTTATTGATCAGAGCACGGTAAAAGTTAAGAATGGTGATGAGAGACAGCATGTACGTTTTAAGAAAAAATGCATTATTGCAACAGGTAGTAAGCCACGAAAAATCACAATAAAAGGTATACCTTCTGAAAAATTAATTACAAATGAGGATTTTTTCTATTTAGTATCCCTTCCTGCTTCTATTACTATCTTGGGAGGTGGACCGATCGGAGCTGAGTTGGCAACTGCCTGTGCTCATCTTGGGATAACAACCTATTTGGTCTCCAATAGTTATTTGGCAAAGGAGCCGGAAGTAATCGCCCAGCGAAGCCTTGAATCTCTCAAGAAAATTGGCGTTAAGTATCATCCGGCACGACCAATAGAGCTAAAAGATACAGTGCTCACTTTAGACAATAACACAAATATCCCTGAAACAGAATTCTATCTCTCAGCTGTAGGAAGAGTACCGAACACTGAACTTGATTTAGAAAAGGCAGATGTTGCGTATGATAATACGGGAATAAATATTGATCGCAATCTAATTACAAGTAATAGAAATATCTTTGCAATTGGCGACTGCACGCAAAGTCCTCAATTTACTCACTTGGCAGCCAATCAGGGAAAGTTTGTTATAAAAAAAATTGCAGTGCCATTTGCTCAGAACAGGCAGCGTTCTTTACCAAGGGTGACATTTACATCCCCGTCAATTTCGAGCACTGGAGAACTGGAGAAGACGGCTAATTCTCGTCTGTTTGAGCTTGATTTATCTCGTACAGATAAAGGTAGGACACATTATGATAGGAATTCTTATGGTGTGGTGAATATTGATGTAACAAGTGGACGTGTCATAGGAGCTTCATTATTTGGCGATTTTGGAGAGGATTTGATTAACCTGTTTACTTTGTTGATTGATGAGAAAATTCCTGTTTTAACCATGACAGATTTTATTACGCCATATCCTACCTACGCAAACATCATGCATAATCTTTCCCTAGATTTTTTAACTTATTTAGCCAGCAATTGGAAAAACCATCCAGTTGGTTCAGTACTGCAACTTATTAAATATGCCATCAAATAACCGACTTGTACCAAAACAAACTGCACCGGATTTTACAGTTACAGATATTCAGGGTAAAGAACGGTCGTTGTCAGACTATAAAGGCAAAAAAGTAATGCTATCTTTTTATAGATATGCATCATGTTCTTTTTGCAATTTGAGAATTGCTGAACTAATAAAAGTGTATCCAGAACTTTCAAAAGATATCGAATTTTTGGCTTTTTTCCAATCTCCAACAGAGAAAATCCTTTCCTATGCAGGAAGCCAGAAACCGCCATTCCCCATTTTTCCTGATCCAGAACGAAAAGTCTACGAGATTTATCAGGTCAATGAATCTTCAAAAATGAAATTTGTTTTTGGACTTACCAATATTTTAAAACTTGTAAATGCATTTTCAAATGGTTTTATTAAGGGTAAAAAAGATGGTGATCTATACTCTATACCAGCTGACTTTCTAATCAATGTAGACCAAACTATTCATACCGCATATTACGGTAGGGATATATCAGACCACATTTCTGTATCTGCTATACAACAATTCACTAACGAATAAAAAAGAAGGGAAGCATATGAATGCTAAATCAAATACAATATTATTTTACGGTACACCCTACTGTCCAGACTGCATTCGATCAAAAGCATTTTTGGATTTATTAGGTTGTGAGTACAGATATATTAATATTGCAGAAGATCCTTCCGCTGCAGAAAAAGTTGTTGAAATTAACAATGGGTTTCAGTCTATACCGACTATACAATTTCCAGACGGAACTGTTCTGGTTGAGCCCACAAATGAAGAGTTAAATCAGACTATTAGTAAATTAGAGAATGAAAATTATATTATTCATCGCAAACACTAATAACCTAAATCTAAATTATTTGCTTATTTAGCATGCTTTTTTTAGCTGTCGAAAAAATTCCTAAGT
>JAACPI010000003.1:0-76673 GCA_009995545.1 bacterium | reverse complement strand
GTTGCTATTACTTTTAAATTTTGTTCTATTTTATTATCCACCTTATCATGCGCAATTATATGCGCTGTTATTTGCATTCCTTGCAAAAATTTTATTGCATTTTCTCTGGTGGCTTCTTCTTTTTCCTTGTTTGTTTCAAGGTAATTGATAGCTTTTTGAATATCTGCTTCTGTTATATCTAAAGTTTGTTTTTTCATAGATGGTCTTATTATATCAAAATACTACTTATAACTTGAGAAATTCAAGCATTTCTTGAGCATGGTTACCTCCTTCCAATCTTCTCATAATTTCTTTACTTTTGGAGTAGGACAATATATTAAGACTGCCTTCCCACAGAATGGCTTTATCTATAACCGCTAGTTTTCTATGATGAAAGCCTGTTTTAAGTTGCACATCAATTCCTAATTTTTTGCACTTTAATATTTCATTTGTTGACTGGTGCCTAAAATATTCATCCCCATGATCTGCTGGATCCCTTGTTATTAGATGTATTTTTATATTTTTATGTAATAAACCTTGAAAGACTGGATAAAGAGTTTCCATTCTGGAAGATGTAATATAAGGACTTTCAATAATTACCTCATTTTTGCTACAACTTAAGTCTTTCAAAAATCTCTTATAAAACGTCTTCTCATTAAATAATTCTGATTTAAATGTGTTTGAGCTTGGGCTGAACATAGCAATTAGTTGGTACTTTCAATATAATAAGTAGGTAAAGACCTTGAAGGTAAGCCTTCCTTCTTGTCTTTCTTCTCTTGATCAGAAGGATATGCAAGCATTATTTTGTAAATCCAAGGGAAAAATGGTTCGAAACAAAATGCATTAGGGTCACCATTCTTCATATTTCTCGGGAATGTGTACAATACCCATATTAACTTTGTTAAATCCTGTGCTAAAATTTATCCATGGTCCAGCCTGAGAAAAAATTAATTAAATTGTTCAAAATAGTTTTTTCGTTATTCTTTGGTTTGTTACAGAGTGCCCTTGTTGTTTCAATAGTCTTCACTCTTATAAATTTCGGTAAACCTCATGACGCTGGGGATTTAGCAGGATTCGTACTTATACTTTTTTTAACCCCCATTTTAAGTATCCCTATTTCTTTTATGTTTCATTTAGACATTGCTTCAAAAAGTTTAAAGCCGGCCTTTTTTAGACTTTTTACTATTACATTCATATCTTTTATTATTTACTTTGTGCTAGATTTTCTGCTTCGGGGTAACTAATAGCTAGTAATAAGTAGAAATATATCACTTCCATTATTTGGAAAATATTTTAAATTCCCATTTTTTCAACAGTGCGTGATTATTCCTTATTATTGTATATCTTTATTTTATCTTTATTCACGTTTTTAAAATCAGTTGGAACTTTATAGTTATATCCGTGCTTGTATAAAAAGGCACACTGTTTAATACGTACCATAAATAACCCATCTCTTCTTCTGCGGTTTGTACTCTAATTATTAATTTTGGTTTTAACATATATTTTAGTACCCTGATACTGTTGTCTCACAACAAAAGTAAATAACAAGTGAAACAGGGTTTAAAGATTTAAATGTGCTCTGATTACAGAAATACAATTTACTGTTATTCTTTGTAAATGAAATTTGTTTTAATTCCTATATCTGTTGGGGTGCCCGATATCATAACTTCCCAAATGCATATTATTAGAAGAACTTATTTTACAAAGTTAACTAACAATGGATTAACACCTCTTCTAGTTTCTACATTACATTCAAAAGAAGAAATAGATTATTTTTATAGATTAGCCTCGGGTCTTCTCTTAATGGGTGGTACAGATATTAACCCTAAGCTTTATGGTCAAAAGCAACATCGAAAGACCAAGGTAATAAAACAATCCTTAGGTATTTTAGAATTTAAATTGGCTAAAAGGGCTGTAAAAGATAAAAAGCCGATTCTTGGAATTTGTAGAGGTTGCCAAATGATTAACGTAGCCTTAGGAGGTACTTTAATTCAACACGTTCCCGATAAATATAATGAAAATCACGAGGTAGAAAACTACGAACATTTAGGAGAAGTTAAAACTAAAGTTACAGTCATTAAAAATTCTAGACTTTGTAACCTGACTACTCTTTCTAAGACGGTTGTAAATTGTGGCCATCATCAAAGTGTAGATAAACTTGGAACAGGGTTACGAGTTTCGGCTCTTTCTCAAGAGGGAGTGGTAGAGGCTATCGAGGGGGCGGGAGAGTCTTTTGTTATGGGCATACAAAGCCATATAGAAACTCAAAATTCTAAATTTTCAAACAACATTTTTAAGGCCTTTGCAAAAGCAGCGATATAATTATAGATATGTATTCTAAAGACCTAGGCCCTAGGGATGTTAAAAAAGAAGATTTAAAAGCTTATATATCTAGATATAATACTTACACTGGGCTGGTATTTATTTTCTTGTCTATTATTCCTCCTTTTATTACATTCTTAACGGGCAGTCACTTAACTGAATTATATAATACCTTAGGCTTACAGCTTGGATTTATGTCTAAAAATGCTTTTTTAATGTCCTTAATTGTATCTTCAGCGCCTGTTTTTTTAGGCTTAAAGATAATGTTTAGAGGAACAATGTTTTTGGATCAGGATAAAGATTATATAAATGCTAAATTTGGAGATATGCTAGATGCTAATAAATATGCCCCAAAGTTTTTAGAGGCGATTGCTTTTATATACCTAGGAGTAGCTGTGGGATCTTTAGTTACCTCTGTTATTATTCCAATTTACAACCTCTCTTCTAAACTTTAAATAGTATATACTACTATCAAAAACCTTCATTTGTTCTCCTTTATTGCCTAAATACCCTCGTTGCAATATAATTCTCACGTAGTTTTAAGAATCGAATGTTCTTTAACGGAACAAAATGGGTTGGTAGCTCAGTGGTAGAGCACCTGGCTTTTAACCAGGGTGTCGAGAGTTCGATCCTCTCCCAACCCACCATTTTCTTTATTTTATTTATAGTAGATTCGCTAAAAAAGCCTTTATAAGGTATAATAACTCCATGAATTCTTCTTTATACTCCGACTATGTCAAACTTTTAAAACAGGCAGTTTCTATAAAAAGCATTTCTACAGACAAATCTTTTTCAGCAGATATCGCTAAAATGTCTAAGTGGTGTGAAAGCACTATGAAGGAGATAGGTTTTAAAACTAAAACTTTTAAAGAATACGGAAACCCTATTGTTTTTGGTCATTTGGTAGTGAATGCTAGTTTACCTACTGTTTTACATTATGGTCATTACGATGTTCAACCCGCTGATAAATCCGAGGGTTGGGATACCCACCCTTTTAAAGTAAAGGAAAACCCAAAAACTTTAGTAGGTAGGGGAGTGGTAGATAACAAAGGACAATTTTTAATATATCTTTCTGCTATAGCAAGTTTGACAAAAGAGAAAAAGCTAAAATACAACGTAAAATTTATTATCGAAGGTGATGAAGAAACAGGATCTGGAAGAATGCAAGATTTTATAGCCGAAAACAAAGAACTTGTTAAGGCTGATTTTGCGTTGATTTCTGATGGCGAGCAACTAAACGACCAACCAACTATAGATGTTAGTTACAGAGGTTCTATGAATGCCACAGTAACTGTTTATGGGCCTATTACAGAATTGCACTCAGGTCTATACGGAGGACTTGTGCAAAATCCTATTAATGTTTTATCGTCTCTAGTTTACAAATTAGCAAATGAGTACGGTGACACTCTTTTATTTAAGAAAGGAGTTTCTGTAGTTTCAGAAAAAGATGAAAAAAAGATGGCTGGTAATAGTTACAACAGGGAGTTATTTACAAAAATCACGGGTCAAAAGCCTAGATTTAAATATAACCACGAAATTTTCAATTATTTAGGTTTTGAAAGCACCATTCAAATTACTAGCATAATAGGTGGTTACTCTGGTGAAGGTTACAAAAATGCGGTTCCTAATAAAGCTTCAGTTAAAATTAATGTTAGGTACAATCCCGATTTAGAACCCGAAAAAGTGGCAAGTGAATTTACAAAATACATTAAGCAAAACTTTTTATCGGGTGTAAAGTTTGATATTAAAATAGATGATAACTCAGCCGGTGTTTCATTAGAATCTAGCAATGCTGTTTTTGAAAAAGCATCTACATTACTGGCGGATATTTACCAAAAGCCTGTTATGTATAATTATTGCGGAGCTACTTTACCCGTAGCCGCGGATTTAAAGAGTCAACTTGGTATTCCTACAGTATTTGTCGGTTTAGCCAATGAGGATTGTAATATGCATGGTGCTAATGAAAATCTAAATATCGGTATAGCCAAAAAAGGTTTAGAGTTCGTTAGCGAATTTTTGTCTAAATAGATTTAACTAGTTTAGTAATAAAAAATCCTCCGTAAACTCCATTTGGAATTACTCTAAGAGTTTTACTAATATCTTTATTTAGTTCTTTGCCCTCAATTTTAGTAAATCCAGATTTTTTATTTTTTAAATCTATATTTATATTTTTAACCTTTAAACTCCCGTATTTTTCCAGTATCCAGTTTACATTTTCTTCATTTTCCTTGGTATTTAGTGTACAGGTTGAGTAAACTAAGGTGCCCCCTGGTTTTAAAAGTTGTGCGGCAGTATTTAAAAGTCTTCTTTGTTGGTTTTGCATTTCTTTAACCTTTTTTAAGTTCCAATACTTATATGATTTTGGTTTGTTTAAATTAAATCTTCCTTCACTGCTACAAGGAGCATCTAGTAAAATTTTGTCAAAAAAATTTATAAACTCTGGATATTTTTTATGTAAAATAATTGCATTATCTAATTTTGTGGTTATATTTGCCCCCTGCAAACTTGTATTATATTTAAGTTTTTTATATCTAATTAAATCTTTTTCTACTGCTAATATATGTGCCTTATTATTACTTAAAACTGCCATTTGGGTGGTTTTACTTCCAGGGGCTGCTGTCATATCTAAAATATATTCACCCTCCTTAGGGTCTAAAACAAGGGGAGGGATCATACTAGAAAGTTCTTGTACATAAATTAAACCTTTGTTAAATTCCATAGTTTCGCTAATTTTGGTATTTAAAGATTTTTTTATAATATAAGAGTTTTCAATCTCACCTTTATCAAATACAAAACCCTGGTTTCTTAAAGATTGTAAAATTTCTGGCGAATTATGCTTTAAAAGGTTAACTCTAAATGTTGTTGGTTTTTCTTTATTGTAGCTGCTTAAAATATCTTTGTAATTTGACTTGTATAAACTTAAAATTATATTGGTAAATTGTTCTGGTAATGTTTTCATAAGGTAGCAGTAATGTTTAGATCTTTATAAAAGTTGATTTCATTCCTTTCTAAGTTTAAGGTTACCAGGGCTAAAATAAATTGGTACTTATTCCTCGGGATGTTTTCTTTTGAAATATAGTATTCGCTCTCCCCCCCCCATTGCGTTTAATTTTCTGTTAGTCCTTGTTTTAACTTCAACAATGTAGATTGTTGATTTTTTTAACGTAACTAAATCAATCTCACCAAAAGGAGGACATTAATAATTTTGATTCAAAATTTTATACCCTTTATTTACCAGATATTCTCTAATCTTAAGTTCTCCTTTTATGCCTGTGGCATTTTATGTATAAGTACATTATAGCAGATTTTACTTTAGTAACAGCCTTTACGTTAGGTTAAGTTGCTATTTAGGCGCTTTTTAGTTAATATACCCACATCTATGGTACTTTTCCAGGCAAAAAACTATATTGAAGAATTAGACTTAATAATTCGAAATAAATTCGAAAAATTAGAAACGGACAAAAAATTAGCGATAATAAATATCGGTTCCAACTACTCTTCGGAAAAATTTATTGAAATTAAAACTAAGGTTGCTGCTATTTACGGCTTAGGTGTTGAGGTGTTCTCTTTTAAAATCAGTGCTAAAAAAACCGAGGTTTTTGAGCAAATGGAAGAAATAAACAATTCCCCTCTGTACGGTGGTCTTGTTGTTCAATATCCCTTTCCTCCAAAATACGAGTTTTCTGAAATTGCTGAAAAAATATCACCGGTTAAAGATGTAGACTTTTTTAACCCGTTAACCTATGGGCATTTTGCTTTGCAAACTAAAGAAGATTTAGCCCCTCCAACTGTAAAAGCTTTAGATTTTATTATCAACACTTTTAAAATGGAAACCAAAGGTAAAATTTTTACAGTAGTAGGGCAAGGTCCTTTGGTAGGTAAGCCTTCTGTTATATATGCTTTAAATAAAGAGGCAACTGTTATTTCTGTAAACGAATACACGGAGTCTAAATCAAAAATTTTAAGAGATTCTGATGTAGTGATATTAGCCTCTGGTGTTCCCAGATCTATTAAAGGTACCCAGTTAAAAAGGGGCGCTTGTGTTATAGACTTCGGTTCTGGTGACGATGAAAATCCTGGAGTAGGTGATTTCGATATAAATTCAGATTTTGATCATTTAAGTGTGGTAAGTACTGCTCCCGGTGGAATTGGCCCCCTAACAGTAAGGTTTTTATTCATAAACTTTTTAGACTTTATAGAGGCTAGTCGTTAACGACTACCTTTATTTTAATACCCCGTATGTGCTAATCTATACTCAGTTGTAACTTTCTGCTAATAATGGCTAAGATACTTTTAATTGAAGACGATTTATCCATCGCCAAACTTTACAAAACTGAACTAGAGCTAGATGGACATAATGTAACGCACTTAGAAAATGGTGCTAAAACTGTAGACACTGCAAAAGCTGAAACCCCAGATATCATTTTGTTAGATATCCAACTACCCGATAAAGATGGTTTAACAATACTGGCCGATCTAAAAGATGATGAGTTAACCAAAAATATTAAAGTAGTAATGTTAACTAACTACGCCAATGAAGAAAATGTTGAAAAAGCCTTAAACATGGGGGCCGAAGATTTTATTCCAAAACATAGAATAGTACCTCAAGAACTTTCCGCCAAAGTAAATTCAATGGTTTAATAAAAAATGCTGCCCGAACCAATATTATATTTCTTGTTGTTTTTATTACTGTTTTTAGTGGTTTTTTTAGCTCTGTTTGCCTATTCTTACAGATCTAAATTACTTCAAACCTTTAAAAACGATGAAGATCTTTCTCAGGACATTAGTAGTTATAAAAGTTTATATTCTTTTAATAATTATATTAATCAAAAGCTAGATAAGATTCCTAGCATAGACTTTTTTTCTAAGTCGCTTCTAACTGTACTTTCAGCAGTTCCACAGTTTACAGTCTCTGGAACTGTTTACGTTAAAGATAAAAACCTTTATTTTACAGTTAATAAACCGGTAAACTTACCAGATTCTGAATATAAAATACTTGTTAGAGATTGTGTAAACTATTTTTCTAAAAACACAAAAATCGATGTTGGAAATTTGAATTTTTTAGAGACATTGACCGAGTCAAAGAACACTATTTCTATCCCTAGTGTAAAGGGTAATGTGAAGTTTTCTTTACAAAAAGTAGAAGATGTACCTGTACTTACTTTTGTTTTAACTTCCGATTTAAAAAAAGAAAAGGATTTTAAAAAGCTAGTTTTACTTGCTACAGAAGACTACTTAAATTTAAGTAAGTCGTTAAAAACATTTTCAAATCAAGACCTAGAATTTGTATCTAACATTTTTAATTCTTTCTCGCAGGGTATTTTGCTAGTAAAGGGTCACAATAAATTGATTTACGCAAATAAACTTGCAAAAGATACTTTTAAAATCGATAGTTACCCTTTAGACGTTGAATTAGCCTTTACTAAAGTTTTTAAAGAAGATAAATCTGGTATTTTTAAAACTATTTTTTCTACCAAAAGCAAAAAACAAAATATTAATATTTTTGATCACACTTACGAAGTAAACTCACAAGATCTGGGTAATTCTATTTTACTGATTAGGTTTATAGACATAACCAATGATTTAAAAATTGAAAAACTTCGAGTAGATAATACAAATATGATGGTTCACGATCTTAGAGCCCCTTTAACGGTAATAAAAGATGCTGCGGATATTTTAGTTAAACGAGATAGTCAGCTAAAAAAGAGCCAAAAAGTAGATATGTTAGAAGATATTAAGGGTAGTGCTTTAAGTTTGTTAAATACAGTAAATAACCTGTTAGACGTGTCTAAAATAGAAAGCGACGAATTTATAATTAATAAAAAATTAGAAGATTTGGGTAAATTTGTAGCTACAAAGTCAGAACACTTTAGAGGTACTGTGGAAAACCGGTCACTAAAATTCTTTGTTAAAGTTCCAAAAACACCTATGTACGCAAAGTTTGATCCCGAGCTTATGGAAAGGGTAGTTAACAATTTAATTTCTAATGCAAATAAATATACTAAAAAAGGAAGTATAAAAGTAACTCTTACAAAGGTTAAAAATGATGCTCAAATATCTATTACGGATACCGGATTAGGAATGTCTAAAGTTCGTAAAAACGAAATATTTCACAAGTTTATAAAGGCAGGTACTCCTGTTAGTAAATCTTTTAAAAGTACCGGTTTAGGTCTTGTTATAGCTAAGTCTATAGTAGAAAAGCACGGTGGGAGAATCACGGTTACTTCCACTGAGGGAGAAGGTTCTACATTTAGTTTTAACTTACCTTTAGCTAATAAATAGCATATAATAAATTTAGTAAATTACATGCCCAAATATGCCTGATCAAACAATTACTTCCCTAAAACCTTTAGTAGCAAAGTTTCACGAATTAAACAAGGGTAGTTTAGATTTAGCCGGAGGAAAAGGAGCTAACCTAGGCGAAATGATAAACGCGGGTATACCTGTGCCCGATGGTTTTGTTGTTACCTCCGAGTCTTACTACCAGTTTTTAGATAAAAGTTCTTTAAGACACAAAATATCCACCGAGTTAGCCAATTTAGACGTTCAAAACTCGGATACCTTAAAAAAAGCCTCAGATAATATAATGCAAGCTATCTTAAGTGCAGAATTACCTGGAGAAATAAAAGAGCAAATAACTTCTAGTTATCATACATTATGTGGTAACCAAGATCAGTTGGTTGCTGTCAGATCCTCTGCAACGGCTGAAGATTTACCAGATGCCTCTTTTGCAGGACAACAAGATACCTACTTAAATATTAAAGGTGCTGAAAACGTAGTTAAAAATGTTCAAATGTGTTGGGCTTCTCTATTTGGTGCAAGGGCTATATATTACCGACAAACTCAAGGTTTTGATCATTTTAAAGTTGGTATAGCTGTTCCAGTTCAACTTATGGTTCAAAGCGAGGTAAGTGGAATTATGTTTACGGTAAATCCTCTAACCAACGACACCACCCAACTTTCCATAGAGGCAGTTTACGGTTTAGGACAACCTATTGTTTCTGGAGAATTAACTCCCGATCAATATTTAATTGATAAAAAAACATTTGAAATAGTTAAAAAGTACATAGTAAAACAACAGTGGCAAGATACTATTTCTGGAAAAATAGACGTAAGTGCCGAGTATAAAGAAAAGCAAAAATTAGAAGATAATTACGTTGTAGAATTAGCTAAACTTGGAGCAAAAATAGAAGAACATTACGGTAGACCCCAAGACATAGAATGGGCTTTACAAAAAGGAAAACTATACATTGTACAAAGTAGACCTGTTACAACCTTAAAAATAAAAACAGAAGATTTAACAGTTGATATAGGAAACAAAGACCTACTTTTAACAGGTTTAAGCGCTTCCCCTGGAGTTGGTGTTGGAAAAGTTAGAATTTTAACCAGCGCTAAAGAAATATCAAAAATAGAAAAGGGTGATATTTTGGTTACCGAAATGACTGACCCCGATTTTGTGCCTGCTATGCGTAAAGCAGTAGCAATTGTTACCGATAAAGGTGGTCGAACTAGCCATGCTGCAATTGTTAGTAGAGAATTAGGTATTCCTTGTATTGTGGGATCAGAAGTAGCTACAAAAACCTTAAAAGAAGGAGACTTAATAACTGTTAATGGCTATAAAGGTACCGTGTATATGGGGGACAAAAGAGCAGAACTTAGCGAAAAAATTATTGATTACGAACATAAAAACGAAAAAACAGCCACAAAAGTTTACTTAAATTTAGCTGAACCTGATTTGGCTGAAGACATGGCTAAACACAAGGTAGATGGTGTTGGCCTACTTAGAGCCGAATTTATGATAGCTGATATTGGTAAGCACCCAAGAGCTTTTATAGAAGAAGGCAAAGGTGAGGAGTTTACATCTAAACTTGAAGAAGGAATGCTTTCGTTTGCTAAAAGCTTTAGTCCGCGACCTGTAGTTTATAGGGCTACCGACTTTAAAACAAACGAGTACGCCTCTTTAGAGGGGGGAGCCAAGTTTGAAACTCAAGAAGATAACCCTTTAATTGGTTTTAGAGGTGTTAGCAGGTATGTAGAAGATGCTGAGGTATTTAAATTAGAGATTGAAGCAATGAAAAGAGTTAGAAACAAACACGGGTTTAAAAATTTACACCTAATGTTACCTTTTGTTCGAAATGTTCCAGAATTAAAAGAGGTAAAACAAATTGTAGATGCGCACGGTCTTAGAAGAAGTGCCGACTTCCAACTTTGGATGATGGTAGAAATACCTTCTAACGTAATATTACTAGAGCAGTTCTTAGAAATTGGTATAGACGGATGTTCTATTGGTTCTAATGACTTAACTATGTTGTTACTTGGTGTTGATAGAGATAATGCTAGGGTAGCTAAAGATTATAACGAGATGGACCCTGCTGTACTTTGGGCATTAGAAAAAATAGTTAGAACATGTGCTAAAAATAATGTTACCTGCTCTATCTGTGGCCAAGCACCTTCAGTGTTTCCTGAGTTAACAGATATGTTAGTTGACTGGGGAATAACCAGTATTAGTGTAAGCCCTGATGTAATAGATAGAACAAGACATCTAACTTACTTAGCAGAACAGAAAAAACATAGTAATTAAGATTTTTCTACCCCGGGTAAAGTCACCTACCCGGGGTAATTTATAACTATTTATGCCAAGCCTGCTTGATAAAATACCCAAAAAAGAACTAAATAAATTATTTGTTTTTGACGCAGCTTCGGCGGTTGCTTCTTTAAAAAATCCCGGAAAATCCAGGGGAGAAGATCTCCCAAAAGGTGACTTAAACAAAAGACCTTTTATAGTAGTTTTTAGACACGGTCAAAGTGAAGATAATGTTGCTAGAATACATAGTGGTTGGAGAAACAACGCAAAGCTTACAGAACAGGGAATTAGGGACGCAAAAGCCCTAGCCCCAAGACTTAAAGATTTTGAGTTTGATTACTTTTTTACTTCGGATCAAACAAGGGCAATTGAAACTTTAAAATACTCAATGGGGGAAAGGGACTATACCGCTACTATTGACTGGAGACTTAAAGAAAGAAGTTACGGAGATTTAACTGGGACCAGTAAGAGTGATTTAATAAAAAAAGACCCGTTAAGAGCTGTTTTATATCGTAGAAGTTGGGATTACCCTCCACCAAATGGAGAATCTCCTCAAATGGTTTACTACAGAATTTTACCTTTTATAAAAGAGTTAGAGTGTGTTTTAAAAAAGGAAAAAGCAAGTGCTGTAATTGCTTGCAGTAGTAATACCATGCGGGCAATTCGCTATCACTATGAAAAACTGAGCCCTAAAGAAGCTGTTCAAATAGAAAACCCTACCGGCAAGGACTATTGTTTGTATAATCTCTAATAGTGTGATTGTAAGCAAAAGTATACCAATTAAAGATAGGGTACTTTCTTATTATGATACAAATAACTCTCCGGCAAAATATACTTTGCTGTTTTTTTCTCCAGGTCCAACAAGCGGTACTTATTTTCACCCCTTTTTTAAATTATTCCCAAAGAGTTTTAGGTTAGTTAGTTTTGATTACTACGGTAGGGGCAAGTCTTCTAGATGTGATAAATTTTCCTACGAAATGTTTGCTAGGGACGTAGAGTACTTAATTAGAGAGCTTAAACTCCAAGATATTACCTTGGTGGGTGTTTCGTTTGGGACTTGTGTTGTTAATAGTATTGTTGAAGGGAGAAGAGTGTCTATATCTAAAGTAGTATTAGTTACCCCAGGAGAGTTCTTTAATAATTTTGTTACCTTATTACTAAGAATTGCCTTTATACCCCCGAAGTTTTCAAAAAGAGTACAACTGTTTTATCGTTATATCCTTACTAGTAAGCTGCGCTTTTTCGGCCCCGACTTTCCTAAAACTAATTTAGATTTAATCCTGAGTCAGTGGCTATACGCCATAAAATATAAAATTCCATTAACCTTGTATAGTACTAAGCCCTGCATGATTGTTACTTATAAAAATGACTCTATTGTCACCAAAGAATCTAGGGT
Organism: bacterium; assembly: GCA_009995545.1. Classification (GTDB taxonomy): domain Bacteria; phylum Patescibacteriota; class WWE3; order 2-01-FULL-39-13; family JAACPI01; genus JAACPI01. The sequence continues at coordinate 64,392 of JAACPI010000003.1, read as the reverse complement.
TAGGCTAAGGCATTGTTATCCAAATAGTTTTGAAATATGGTTTAATGGTCCTCACACTATCTCCTACCAAGGAGGAAATTTAGTTAGGTGGAGAAAGCACTTGCTGCCTGCAATAACTAGTTTTGTAGAAGAAGAAATAACTTAGAATTAACTCAGCATTTACTTAATTCTCTTTAATTCCAAAACCTTATCTCTTATTACACTAGCTTTTTCAAATTCTAGATTTTGAGCGAGTTTTTTCATTTGGGACTCTAGTCTTTTAATTAAATCTTTTTTAGCTGTTTTAGCCATTGTTTTATACTCATAATCTTCTACTTGCATATCCTCAGAAGTAATCGAGGAATCTTTTAAAACCTGAGCTTTGTAGTCTTTTTCCTTATTTTTGTCTTCTCGCTCAATAATTACTTCTCTAAAAGGTTTTATAATACTCGTTGGTGTTATGTCGTGTTTTAAATTATAAGCTCGTTGTATTTTTCGTCTTCGCTCAATTTCGTCCATTGCTCGCTTCATACTTCCAGTTATTTTATCGGCGTACATTATTACTCTACCATCTAAATTCCGGGCCGCTCTACCCATTGTTTGAATTAAACTTTTATCACTTCTTAAAAACCCTTCTTTATCGGCGTCTAAAATTGCAACAAGGCTTACCTCGGGTAAGTCTAAACCCTCTCTTAAAAGGTTTATACCTACAACTACATCGTAAGTACCTTTCCTAAAGTCGGCTAAAATATCTGCTCTATCCAAAGTTTCTATATCACTGTGTAAGTAGGCTACTTTAATACCCCTATCTTCGATATACCTACTTAGTTCTTCGGACATTCTCTTAGTTAGAGTTGTTACCAATACTCTTTGATCTTTAGAAATAGTTTGCTTTATATTTTTTATTAAATCTTCTATTTGACCTTCTGTTGGTTTAACTTCTATTTCGGGGTCTATTAATCCTGTTGGTCTAACAATAAGTTCTATTATCCCTTTATGCTTTTTAAGATCACTAAAGTATTGCTTGGTTACCTCAGGTTTATCCGCTAATTTACCTTTTTTCTTTGAGGTAGAGGCTTTAATTCTAGTTAATTCAAAGTCCCCAGGTGTGGCACTGGTATAAATAGTACTTTGGCCCATTCTTCGTTCAAATTCCGTAAAGTTTAAAGGTCTGTTATCCAGAGCACTCGGTAACCTAAAACCGTATTCAACTAAAGTTTCTTTTCGACTCCTGTCTCCTGCAGACATACCTCCAATTTGGGGTACCGTTATATGTGACTCGTCGATAACTAATAAATAATCTTTAGGAAAAAAGTCTAATAAAGTAAAAGGGGAGTCACCCTGTTTTCGTCCATCAAAATAAATTGAATAATTTTCTATTCCGCTACAGTACCCTACCTCGTTAATCATTTCTATATCGTGTTTTGTTCTTTGCTCTAAACGATAGGCTTCTACAACTCTTCCACTTTGTTTAAGTTCTTCAATTCTTTTATTTAAATCAATTTCCATATTTTTTAAACCCTGCTCTTTTCGTTCTTCTGCGGTTACGTAATGTTTAGCTGGAAAAAGACTAAATTGGTTAAGTTCTTGCAAAATAATTCCAGTAATTGGATCTACTCTAAAAATATTGGTTAGGGTATTTTCTAAAAAAACAAATTTAACAATTTCTTTTTCATAACTTGGGTAAATATTAATGCTATCTCCGGCTACTTTATAAGTAGATCGTTTTAGTTCAAAATCGTTTCGCTCGTACTGCAAATCTGACAGTTTTAAAAATAGGTCTTGTCTTCGTAAATTCATTCCTTTAACAACTTCTATAATATTGCTTGCATACTCGATAGGGGAGCCAAGATTATAAATACAGCTTACAGATGCAACTACTAAAACATCTTTTCTAGTACTAAGACTAGTAGTTGCAGAAAGTCTTAAACGATCAATTTCATCGTTTCTCTCAGCCTCTTTTTCTATATAGGTATCACTGCTTGGAATATAGCTTTCAGGTTGGTAGTAATCATAATAACTTACAAAGTACTCGACAGCATTGTTTGGAAAAAAGTCTCTAAATTCTTGAAAAAGTTGCCCAGCTAAAGTTTTATTGTGACTAATAACTAAGGTGGGCTTGTTTATTTCTTTAACTACATTTGCAATTGTATAGGTTTTACCACTTCCAGTAACACCTAGTAAAACTGTGTTTTTCTCTTTATCTTTTACTCTTTTTGTAAGTTCTTTAATTGCCCTTGGTTGATCTCCTGCCGGGGAATACGTTGATACTAAATCAAACATTTCTAAATATTTAAATTTAGTATTTTCTAATTAGTCCTTTTACAACACCCTGAACTATACAGTTATCCGGAAAAATTGGTTGCATTTCGCTATTTGCAGGTACTAACTTAATTTTCCCTTTTTCGTTGTAGTATCTTTTTAAAGTAGCAAATTCTCCGTCAATTAAAGCAACTACAATTTCGCCGTTACTGGCTGTTTCTCTTTGTTCTATTACCACATAGTCTCCGCTGTTTATTCCATCTTCTATCATAGAATTACCAACTACTTTTAAAACAAAGTTACGTTTACTACTACTTATCATATTAGGTGACACTAAAATAGTTTGATCCATATCCTGTATCGCCTCAATAGGCTTTCCAGCTGCAATCTTACCTACCACAGGAAGCTCGATTGCTTCTAAGGCTGAGTTTGAGTATGCATCTACTAATTCTATCCCCCTTACTTGTCCTTCAAATTTTCTAATAACCCCCTTTTTTTCTAAAGCTGCAAGGTGTTCGTGCACTGTTGCTAAGGAAGATAGTCCCATAGCTTCGGCAATGTCTGTTAAAGTTGGTGCATAACCAAATTTCTGAATATACTGATTTAAGTAATCTACTAGTTCTTTTTGTCTCTTATAAAGTGTGATAGGCATTGTGTAATGTAACTTTTGGGTTAAATTTGGTACTACACAAATTATACCCGAAATAAGACGATTGTAAAATACCTATAATTTACGAATTATTGCCAACCAGTTAGTACTTAGGTAATCTTACTTTATGCAAAAAATAAAACAAAAAAGATCTTTAAGAGACTATATTAAACTGTACTTTTCTGGTGTTTTAATGGGCTCAGCGGATTTAGTACCTGGAGTAAGTGGTGGGACGATGGCATTTATACTTGGTATATACGAGGAGCTAATCTCCGCAATTTCGTCCATAAACAAGGAATTAATTACCAAAGTATTAAAATTTAAAATTAAAGATATTTTAAAAACATTTCCTTGGCAGTTTTTAACCGTGTTAGGTTTTGGAATTGTTACAGCAATTTTATCGTTATCTCACGGTTTAGAATACTTACTTAAAAACCAGCCAATCTATATTTGGTCCTTCTTTACAGGTTTAATTTTAGCCAGTGTCCCTACTATATCGAGTAGGGTTAAAAAATGGGAAATAAAGCCTTATCTCTTTTTTGCTTTTGGTGCAGTTTTTGCTTTTGTTCTAGTTGGGTTGGCTCCTTCTAAAACTCCGGATACACCTTTATTTATACTTTTAAGTGGTGCTTTGGCTAGTATGGCTATGATCCTGCCTGGAATTTCTGGGTCTTTTATCTTGGTATTACTGGGAAAGTATGAAACTGTTTTAAGTGCTGTGAATAATCGAGATTTTATAACAGTCGGGTTAGTGGCTTTAGGAGCAGCCCTAGGTTTAATAGTTTTTTCAAAATTATTAAAATATGTTTTTGATAATTACCATGATCTAGCAGTGTCTTTATTAGCTGGATTTGTTTTGGGCGCAGTAAGAAAAATATGGCCATTTCAAATTGTAAAAACGCTAGGAGAAGTTTGCGAGCCTGTAAACGGAATTACTTTAAACTGTGTTAAACATACAGAGTCTGTAAGTAGCCTTCCTAATCTTTATAATACAGAGCATTTGCTTGGAATACTGCTAATCTCCTTTGGTGCTCTGTTTGTTTATTTTATAAACAAAATGGCGGTTAAAAACCCAAATTAGAGGGTTTTTACTTGCGACTGTTATACTTTATAGATGGAAGAAAACAAACTGTACGTTGTAGCAACACCTATCGGTAACTTAGAGGATGTTTCTAGCCGTGCTATGCGTGTTTTACAAGAGGCTGATTTAATAATTACTGAAAATCAACCAACTACTCGAAAATTATTTTCACTTTTAAACTTAAATATTTCTGGTAAAAGACTGGTTACCTTTGCGGATTTTAACAGCAAACAAGATTTACCTAAAGTAATAGAATTACTTAAAAATACTAAAAATTCAGCTTTAGTTTCGGAGGCAGGCACCCCTTTAATTAGCGATCCCGGTTACGAAATTATTAGTTTTATACGTGCTAATAAACTAGAAATTGAAATTTTGTGTGTTCCTGGTGCAAGCTCGATCATTTCTCACTTATCCATTTCGGGTTTACCCACAAATAATTTTATGTTTGTAGGCTTTTTACCTAAAAAAATAGGTAAGTGTACCAAAACTTTAAACTCTTTTAACGATATAAATAATATTACAAAAACTACATTTGTAATTTTAGAAAGTAAACACCGTTTAGAAAAAACTTTAAAATTAATTTTTGAAGTATATCCAACGTGTTTAGTTTCGCTAGGCTTAGAACTTACTAAAAAGTTTGAACGGGTGTATTATGGAAATATAGAAGAAGTATTAAAAACAATTTCTGCCAGTAAAGTAAGTGGTGAGGCCATTTTACATCTGCAACTTTTGCCCAATGAAACTTCAAAAAATTGAGTTTAAAACCATTCTTAATTCTTTAGGAAAATGGACTATTGAAATATCCTTAACCGACTCATCTGGAAATTCCACTGTAGCAAGTGTTCCTCAAGGCGAATCTTTTGGAGAAGCGGAAGCGCTAACTATTGACCCCTTAAAAGCCGAAGAAAAGTTAAACAGCATTAAAGCCGATCTTTTATCTAAAGACTTTAATACGTTAAAAGACTTTGATACTTTTTTAATTGAAAAAGATGGTACTGCAAATAAGTCTGAACTTGGTGCAAATCTTATATTAGCTTTATCTATTGCTGCTACCAAATTATTTGCTAAGGCCCAAAAGTTAGAAACTTATGAGTATATAAGTAGTACTTTCGGTTTTATCCCTAAATTACCTAAGTTCTTTTTATTGATCTTTGAAGGGGGTAAACATGGAAGTAAGTATATTACTGCGCAAGAATTTATGCTTATTACCGAAAGTGTTGAAGAGTCTATGGATCTAATTTCAAAGTTTAAACATCACTTAGATGCAAATAGTTTATTTACTGGGTATGGGTTAGAGGGGGCTTTTACAAGCAGTACCTTGCATGACTCAGGTGTGCTTTCTTTAATTAAACAAATTGCCCCTGACAAACAAATAGCTATTGATATAGCCGAGGCCTCAAGAGAAGGAGATGCTTTTGATTTTGAAACTATGCTTAAAGATTACAATATTTTTTCTATCGAAGACCCTAAAGATGAAAAAGACTATTTAGGCTGGAAAGATTTTTATTTAAAGTACAGCAACAAAATTAGAGTAGTAGCTGATGATTTAACAACAAGTAACAAACTTTTAATAAAAAATGCTCAAAAAGAAAAAATGGCTAATGCGGTAATAATAAAACCGAATCAAATTGGTACCATAACCGAAACTATTGAAGCTATTAAAACTGCAAGACAAGAAATTTGGACTATTATAGTTAGTCACAGAGGGGGGGACACGAACGACGATTTTATTACCGATTTGGCAGTTGGTGTTGGAGCCGAGTACGTTAAGTTTGGCGGCCTACAAAGAGGCGAGAGAATAGCTAAGTTTAATAGGTGGTTAGATATTAAAAAACAATTACAGACTGAGAGTATTGTTTAAAGTATCTAGCCGAAGGTATTAAAAGTTTTATCCAAAAGTTGAGTAATAAAAATCTCCCCAAGATGCTCCCCTATGAAGTTCCGTTTCATCTATTTGGGAGAGATCGGATAAAAGCTTGCCGATATTCTGGATCCGAGTTATGTCTGCCTCATTTAATGTTCCTATTACAGAACTTTGGCCTCCCACTCCAACAAAAGATATTTTTCTATCTCTATCAACTACCGTAACTTCTTCTGTATGTCGGCTGCGCATAATTTCTTTATTGTCGGGATAGCAATCGAAGACATATTTAATAAGGTCTTTTGGGGGTTTTTGATACCTGTACTCGGATTCAATAAACATTCTATCTTTATCTCTAGAAAGATAAACTTTGTGTCTATAGTTTGATCCCTTGTGTACTAAAGTAATAATGTGGTAATCACCATCTAATGATTCTGGGACAATTTCGCAGGCCAGATCATAAATCCTCTCAGCTTCAGTTTCAATTTTTTCCGCTAACTCATATTGTTTGTTTTGTAGTTCGGCACATAGAATTAAAACATTTTGTTGATCTATATTCCAGTTTATCAGGTATTGCTTGATTATAGCCAAAGCAACTCTAGTTTTATGTAGATCTTTGAAACTCACAGGATATAATCCCGCATTTTTATCTATTTTCAAAAATTCTCTTTCCCAACCCCAAAATTTTTCTGGGTCAAATAAGAGTAAGTCTCTTGGGAGTATATTAAGCGCGTAAAGTTCATCATCTGTTAGAGCGCTCATATTAGAATTTATTTGATCATGACATAAATTTGAAAAGTAACCTATGTGTCGTGCCAGACCTAAAATTTTAATTGATGTAATTTCTTGGACCGTTAGAAAATCTTCTTTTATATCAATATACCCACCTTGGTAATTAAATCTAAATATGGGACCATGTCTATGCGCGGGTATTAATGGACAAGAGCGAATTATATATTCGAATTTTCTTAAGTCTGGTAATAAGGAATCTGGTTTTGGTGTGGTAGTAGAGAAAGTATGTTGGGTATGTGAGTACACTATACTCTCGCGTACTTCTACTCTATCTTCGTATTTTTTTGTGGGAAATTGTGTATGAAAAAATTCAATTATCATTGCTTCATTTTCTAGTAGATGTACTCTTATTTCTGCAAGTGAGTACTGACTACCCTCTATTGACCATTCTATTACATGTCTGTTTTCGACCTCTCTATTTGCAAGTGCCCTAGTTACTGCATTAAATGTATTTTCACAAAGTGCTGAGATTTCCTTTCTTACCAGTTCCTCTACTTTTTGGGGTAAGGGTATATCTTTAAGTAAGGCCACCAATGGTGGACTAAAACCCTCTACTAATGCGGCGCTCGAACTTAGTACAGGAGTTTTAATAAGAATTTCGTGAAGCCTAGTAGTTTGATTTGAGAGTTGAGCCACCCCTATTTCTTCCTGGTCCACCCATAATTCCAGGTGTTGCCCTTGCTCTATAGAAACATCCATTCTAGGATCCCCAGGTTCAAGATTATACTTCATTGAAATTGAAATCCTACCATCTGAATTAGGGGTCAGCGTGTACTCTTCCTGGTCGTTCGTTACCCCTAGGTACTGACTCTCAGGATCGACAAAGGATCTTTCACCCATTACTCTATCAAATTCCGCTTTAATACCCAAGATAGTATCTTCTAGCCCTTCAATTTCGGGGTTGAATTCTAATGCCCTTAATCCAGATATACTTTTCATACTAAGTTGAATTTGTTATGGTTGTTCGATTATGGAGCCGAGTATCGTTGGAAGTTTGACATAGTTTGCCAATGTGGATTGTATTTAAAACCCATAGTAAGTATAATAGGGTAATGAATAGTGTATATATTAATTATTCTGTCTATACCGAGTCAGCTAGAATACTTCACACCTTAGAAGGTATCTTAAGTGGGTTCTATATACAAAATGGATGGGCCGTTTTGGATGATATTAATACCAAAAATTATCTATACGAAAACTCAATAATTCTTCCTAGGTTAGATTATGCAAAGATACTTACTAAAAATTATCCCAAAAAAATAACGAACTCTGAGTTATCTAACAAAGTTGTACTGCAATTGGTTCAAAAGGAATTATTTAAAAAACTGACGGCAAAATATTTGTTAAAGTTAGAAAAAGACACTACAGGGTTAGTCCTTAGCGCTTTAGATAGACTTGTAGATTTAATCCCTTTCTATAAAGGGCATACTTTTGAGGTTGAAATTATCCCAACTCATTTTGGGGTTTATATGTCTTTTAAAACTTTGCGAGGAAAAAAACTAAATTCGAAACATCACAAAATACAGATAACAAAAAGAGTAGATGCGCCCTACGGAACAATTTTAGAAGGACTGGCTTCTAGCATAACTAAAGGTTTATTAGAGAAAGAGTACAGTAAAAAAGTTTCGTGGCGAGAAACAGAAATGGTAAGTGACTTTATAACAAAATTTGTATTGAATGCAAAAGACTTTAAAACTACCCTTAACGTTGTTGATCAAGAAGAGAATATAAAATTAAGATCAAAAGGTCTTGAATATTTAAAGATTCTAAATTTGCCCTCCGGTATTAATTTTTCCTATGATGAAAAAGAAAATAAATTAAAACTATTTAATAAAGATATAACTAAAGATTTTAGCCCGTATGAGTTTAAGGTTTTAAAGGTTTTAGTAGTTAATGCTAATCACACAGTAAGCTTTGATGCTTTTTCTAAAGAATTATATGGTGTAGAAGACAGTCTTAAGTTTTCTTTTTGGGGTATTTCTAAATTAATTCAAAGGGTTAGAAATAAGTTGAATTTATACGGGTTGCCCGAAAATACAATTGTTAATGTAAGGGGATTTGGTTTTAAGTTAATGGTTTAGGTATATTTTTAAACCAGTAATTCACTTAAGGGTTGACAGTGATAGATATATAAATTATTTATTGCCCTTGTACACATAACAAAAAGTTTTTTTGCTGATAGGGGAGTAGGTGGAAATAATTTTTGGTTAGGGTCAATAATAAACACCGTGTCAAACTCTAAGCCTTTTACTAACTCTTGGTTTACTAAATAAATCCCAGTGCTGGTAAAATTTTTAAAGTCTTCTGTTATTAGGCTAAATTTTAGTTTTTTGCTTTTTAGGTAATCAAAAGTTTTTTGTAAACTTTTATCGTTTGGCTCTAGAATACCTACTGCTCCCTTATTTCCTTTATTTTTTAAATCTGTAATATCTTTTATGATAGATTCAAGAATTTGCTCTTTGGTGGCTACCTCAATTACCTTGGGATTCTTTCCATTTCTGTCAAAGGGTTCTGGTAAATATTTAAAATCTTTAAACTTTTCTAATATTTTTCTACTGTACTCACTTATTTGTTTAGTGTTTCTATAACTAGTTTTTATATTGAAATTCTCGATCTTTTTATCCTTAAAAACTTTTTCTAAATCTGACCAGTCGCTAATACTTCCGGAGTCCTCTGTAGATTGGTTTAAGTCTCCTAAAATTGTGTAACCCGCTTTAAATCCTAAGTCTTTAATAATTCTAAAATGTATCTCAGATAATTCCTGGCCCTCATCTACTACAATTTGTCTAAATTTATCTTCATCTTCTACGATCTGAACTAAACCATTAGCTAGGTAATATAAAATTACGATATCTATTAAACCCTTGCTTGCTGAAGGTAATTTTGGGTAATGGGTTTGCAAAAATTCTTTATATAAAACTTCTATTTTTAAGTCTTCTTTTATAAATTTTAAATCGGTAATAGTTTCTTCTATTACATCTATTTTACTTTCTACAGTAATATTGCCTTTTTTTCGCTCTATTTTTACCTCTAACAATTGTTGTTGTAGGTTTTCTAATATTCGGTCGATAATAGTAAAAACAGGTCTCTGATTACCCCTATCAAAAAATCTTTGCAGGTTTAAAGCTTTAAAATATTTAGCCTCCGATACAAAATCAGTAAAATACTCATTTTTTTCTTTAATAAATCGATCAAGATTGTTTAAAAATTTAGGGCTAGTTTTTATTAAGATATCTTTATCTTTAATTTTTTTTATTGCTGTGGTAAGTTTTAAAATGTTCTTTTGTTTAAGTTTTTTAAGTAAAAAATCCTCTAAAGTGTCTCTAGTTAGTGCGTATATCTCTAGCTCGGGGAGAGTTTTTTCAATGTAATTTGCTAATACCTTACTTGCCGATAATAAAAGTATTTCTTTTTCTTTAAGATCGGGGTGGGAGTAAAGTAAAAAAGAAATTCTATGAATAGCTACTGTAGTTTTTCCACTTCCTGCGGTTCCTTGTATTACTGCAACAGCATTTCTATCGGTTCTAATTATTTTGTTTTGGGTTAACTGAATAGTTTGAACAATGTCTTGCAAAACTCCTCCTGTTTTTTTACTAATTTCTTTGTTCATTAAATCTACCCGAGCACTGTTATCATAAATTGCAATTAGCTCGGGTTTTTTAATTTTTTCGTTATACTCCGTATCAATACTTCTACGTAAATTTAAATCCCCATCAATCTTTTTATGAATTATTTCTTTAATTCTTATGGGATTATGTACATCAAATTCATAAGTTACGGTCTTTTCGGGGCCAGGATAATTATAGTAAAGTGAACATATCGGGGCTCTCCAATCGTATATTCTTAAGTTACTCTTATTAGTATTAAAGTTATGTTTGCCTATGTATAAATCTAATTCTTCCTTGGTATCGAAAGGGGTGAATTTAATTCGGGCAAAATAAGGTTTCTGCTTCTGGCTTTTTAATCTTTCTGCTAAAGCTTCTTTGTATCTAAATCCTCTAAGCTCCATCATTTGGTTTAGGGCCGCCATTTCTTCAACGACGTTGTCTTGCCTGTCTCCACTTCTTGCTGCAGCTTTTATCCCCTCGCGGTATTTTTTAAAGAGGTCTTTAGTTTCGGTATCCAAAAATTTAAAGCTGTGGTCTAAAAGTACTAGGGTATCCTTAAGGTGTTTTTGTTCGTATGTAAACTGTGGATTCAAAGTGTTAATTAGTTTTTAGGACGCATCTAAATATAGCATTAAAAGCTTGATAATTCAAGGTATTAAGACTTTTTAGATTCTACAATAGTATCTTTCGATTAAAACCCATACTTTACCCGAAAGGTGATTTTGTGTTATACTTCTTTTTGCTGTATTAAGTACAAAAACAAGAACTACACCTAATCAACTGATCTGCTATATAGCACCTCAGCACATTAGTGTATTAGCTCTTTTGCACAATTTTGGAAGATCAAATAAAAGTACGCGGAGCCCGCGAACATAACTTAAAAAACGTAGACCTGAATATTCCTAAAAATAAACTCGTAATTTTTACAGGCGTTAGCGGCAGTGGTAAAAGTAGTATGGCTATGGATACCATTTACGCCGAGGGGCAAAGAAGATATGTAGAAAGCCTAAGTAGTTACGCAAGACAGTTTTTAGGGGTAATGAATAAACCCGAAATAGAAAGTATTGAGGGTTTGTCTCCAGCAATTGCGATTGACCAAAAAACAACCAGCAAAAATCCTAGAAGTACCGTGGGTACTGTCACCGAAATATATGACTATTTAAGGGTATTATTTGCCCGTATAGGTAGAGTTTATGATCCAAAAACAGGAAAAGAAATAAAAAGACAAAGTGTAGATGAAATTACAGATAATGTTTTAGACCTTATAACAAATGATAGAGATATTAAAATAAAAGGAGTTTGGGCTCTTGTTTTATCTCCAATTGTACGAGGAAGAAAGGGTGAATACAGTAAACTTCTTGAAAATTTACAAAAGCAGGGATACACAAAAGTTAGAGTAGACGGTTTAATCCATTCTTTATCCAAGGATATTAATCTTATAAAAACAAATAAGCATACTATCGAGGTAGTTGTTGATCGAATAGTTATAGGTAAAGAAACTTTAAAAAATGACGAAAAATTAAAAGAATTTAAAACACGTTTGTTTCAAAGTATTGAAACTTCTACCAGGTTAAGTGATGGTCTAGTTACTTATAGTAAGGTATTAGACTCTTCTGCAGAGTTCCCGGATAGCCCTAAAGACATGCAAGATACCGTTTTTAGTGAAAATTTTGCATTTGACGAGAGCGGGGTCGATTTTCCTGAGGTGGAGCCTAGAATTTTTAGTTTCAATACTCCCTTTGGTGCTTGCCCAAATTGTAGCGGGTTGGGAAATATTTTAAAAATTGATACAGACCTAATATATAACCCAGTACTTTCTGTATTAGAAGGAGGGATATACCCCCTAGGAGACATAGGTGAAAAAAGTAGTTGGACTAGAAAAAGGTTAGAAGCCGTTGCAAAAGATGAAAAAATAAACTTGTCTGTCCCCATGAAAGATCTTTCTGAGGAACATTTAAACATTTTGCTTTTCGGCTCTATTAAAGGACGTATATCTCAAAGGCTTTTAAATAATGTGGCCAATATTAAAGATAAAAAAGGAAAAAAATATAAGGCACCTTGGGTTTCTGCAGAAGGTGTTAAAAAGACTTTTGATTTTAGGTGGGAAGGTATTATACCTAATCTAGAAAGACGTTATGCCGAAACCGACAGTGACTATATAAAAAATGAGGTAGAAAAGTATATGATGAAAGAGCAGTGCCCCCTTTGTAAGGGTGCTAGATTGAGACAAGAAGCCTTATACGTACGAATTAATGGTTTAAGCATTGCAGATGTAGCCTCAATGCCTATTAAACAATCTTTTGAATGGATAAGTAATTTAATGGCTGACCCAAATTTAAGCAAACGAGAAAAAGACATTGGCCAGTCTATCTCTAAAGAGGTATCTTCTAGATTAAATTTTTTGGTTAGTGTTGGTTTAACTTATTTAACTTTGGCCCGCTCCAGCAGCACTTTAGCTGGGGGAGAGGCTCAAAGAATTAGACTTGCTAGTCAAATCGGGAGTGGTTTATCCGGGGTACTTTACGTTTTAGACGAACCCTCTATTGGACTTCATTCTGTAGATCACGACAGGCTTATTACTACCCTTAAAGACCTTAAGGCCTTGGGTAATACAGTATTGGTGGTCGAACACGATGCTCAAACAATGCTTGAAAGCGACTATATAATAGACTTTGGTCCTGGTGCGGGTGAACTTGGAGGTCAGGTTGTAGCACAAGGTACTCCTGATGAAATAATGCAAAATCCCAATAGTTTAACTGGTAAGTATTTGTCTGGAAAAAAGAAGATAAACCCCGAGGAATTTTTAATTAAGGAAGAAAAACAAACATTAAAAGATATTAAGGATGAGATTAAGAAGTATGGAAAAGGTAAGGTTATTAAAGTAATAGGTGCTAGGGGGCATAATTTAAAAAATGTGGATGTAGAGATACCTTTAAGTAAGTTTGTTTGTGTTACTGGTGTAAGCGGAAGCGGGAAATCTACCTTAGTAAATGAAACTCTTTTAAAAGAACTTAGAAAAGAACTAGGATTAAAAAACGACAGTGCTCCTCAAGAAAACGACGGTATACTAGGTGCTGAGGATGTTAAAAAGATAATAGATATTGACCAAAGCCCTATAGGGAGAACTCCTCGAAGCAACCCTGCAACCTACACTAAAGCCTTTGATGAAATTAGAAAAGTTTTTGCACAGACAAAGGATGCTCGCATTAGAGGTTATAACCAGGGAAGGTTTTCTTTTAATGTTAAAGGTGGAAGGTGCGAAGCGTGTAGGGGAGATGGCCAAATTAAAATTGAGATGCAGTTTATGCCTGATGTTTACGTAGACTGTGAGGTTTGTGAGGGAAAAAGATATACAGAAGAGGTTTTAGATGTTTACTTTAAAGATAAAAATATTGCAGATGTTTTAGAAATGACAGTAACAGAGGCCCTAGATTTTTTTAAAAATCATAGAAATATTGAAAGAAAACTTAGAACTCTACACGAGGTAGGTTTAGGCTATATTAGGTTAGGGCAACCAGCTCCTACTTTAAGTGGTGGAGAAGCGCAAAGGGTAAAATTAGCCACCGAGCTTAGTAAAATACCTAGAGGACACACATTTTACATTTTAGACGAGCCAACTACAGGGTTGCACTTTGCAGACTTAGAAAGACTTATTTCTATTCTAAAAAAGCTTGTTGCACGAGGAAATACTGTTTTGGTTATTGAACATAACCTAGACGTAATTAAATCAGCTGACTGGGTGATTGATTTAGGGCCTGCAGGTGGAGAAGAAGGCGGTAAAATAATGTTTCAAGGTACGGTGGATAACTTGTTAAAAGATAAGGACAGCAAAACCGCCTTTGCACTTAGAGAACTTTATTACTTATAAGTAAATTTTTTAAATAATACTTTTAATTTTATTTTTGTTTTTAGATAATTTTTTTAACTTTTTGTGAATAATATAAAACACTAAGGGCGAGATTATTAATGGAACAAAGTAAAATAACGAATCACCTAAGAAATCCTTAAAGTTTAACTTTTCCCACTTTACGTCAAAAAGTGTGTTACTTGTTTTTAGTTCTTCATTAAAATAAAAACCCCAACTTTTAGGTTTTAAAAGTTTGTTTGTAAAAGAGATTGTGTTGTAGGAATCGTTTTTAACTATTAATAAAGGTCCAAGACCAACTTTTTTAACCGCGACTTGTTCTGTTCTAGGTATTTCAGTAAGTATACTCAACTCAACTGCCTCTTCTAATACTCCAATTTTATGACTTCCAGCCAGCTTTGGGGACTCCGAATTCACCCCTTTAGTTAAAAATCCTATATGGTAAAGATCAAAGGTATCAAAATAATTTTGGTTAGATGTGTCTGCCCAAGTTGGGTCTACTTGCACCCAATAACCGTTTTTATCTAAATATTCTACCCAAGAGTGGGGTAAGGGTTTTTCTGTGTTGCTAGTGTTAAGTGCATAACCATTAATTTCCCTTGCAGGTATTTTTACACCTCTTAGTAATGCTATAAGAAGGTCAGTGTATTCTAAACAAACTGATTGTGAAAAATTTTTATTATTCAAGTTTTCTGCCCCTATTCTGTTTATATAATCATAGTTAGATTTTTCACTACTATAGCTAAGTGTCTCCTTGGTGATACTGAAAATATCCTGTAACTGACCATACTTCTCGCTACCTTTAAGATTGGATAATACGTACTTTGGGTATCCTTCTGTGTAGTCCCAGTTCTTGATAGCCTTTGTATCTGTATAATAAAAATTATTTACCGCTTTTGACTTATTACCGTATACTTTAACTGTATAATCTGTAGTTATTTTTTCTGGGGAACTAACTTTATAATATAAGATGGTGTTTTTATCCATGTCTATACTAACCCTGTAGGGAGGCTTTGATATATTCTGTACATATACTTCTTGCCTGTCTGTGATGGTTGTAGGAAGGACAATATAATTTTTATCTGGGGATACAATATTAGTTACTTTCATAACGTAGTACTCTTCGTTACCAAATATTATTGTTTCCCCAAAACCCATAAGCTCTTCTTTATTAAATACGAGATAAGCCCCCTTATCATCATTTTTTAAATTGTTGATAAAACTTTGTAACTGCCCTGTAGATTTTGGAAAATATACTTTTAGGTTAAAGCTATCTATTGATTCTGATTCTTTTACCTTGGGTATGTCCAATACGTATGTTTTACCAATTTTTCTAAAAATCGTATCGGAACTGTAGTTAAATTGTATAGTTTCGGTTTTAGGCCCAACCAAAAGATTTCTAAAGTTTATAAATATTTTGCCATTTTCTTCTTCGATCTCTGCACCCAGGTTATTTTTTTCTAGTTTTAGATTTAAGATATCTTCTGTAGGTTCTATAAAGGTTAAGCTTTCTAAACCTTTGTATTTATCATTAATATTTATTTTTAGTTTGTGGGTTATATAGGTTCTATCTATGCCTAAGTAGTATTCAACTTCGTGTTCTGTGCTGTAATTTGATTTAGCATTAACGTAGGGGTTGTGACACGCCATAAAACCTAACAATATAGCGATAAGCCTAATATATAACATGTTATAATTTTACTCGATGCTGATCGAAAAAATAGAACTACTTAAAAAGCAGATTGAAAAAGTACCCCAAACTCCCGGAGTTTACTCTTTTTACAATGAGTTTGGTAAAGTATTATACGTAGGCAAGGCCAATAAACTAAAAAGCAGATTAAGATCGTATGTGGATCTAAGTGTCTTAGATAAATACCCCAAAACTAAAAAATTAGTGTCTAGTGCTAATAAAATTAAGTTTTATGAAGTATCCACAGAGGTAGAGGCTTTAGTTTTAGAAGCAAACTTAATTAAGCAGTACCAACCAGCTTACAATAAAAACTTAAAAGACGATAAGTTTTACAAATTTATTAAGATTACTAAAAGTAAGAATGGTACCTATAAGATAGAAACTAGTAGAAAAAAAGATCAAAAAGGGTCCTACTTTGGCCCTTATCCAGATGGAAATGCTGTAAATACAGTTCTTAGGGATATAAGAAAGCTATTTCCTTACCGAAACTGCTCTGACAATAAATTTGGTACATATCATAAATTGGGTCGAAGTTGCTTATACGGAAAACTGGGTCTTTGCCCTGCTCCCTGTGTAGATCCCAGTGCTATAAAGGTAAATGAGTTAAATATACTTAAGATTAAAGAGTTTTTAAACGGAAGTTATCAAAAAGTTATAAAGGATTTACAAAAGGAAATGCTTAGGTCTTCTAGCGACCTAGACTTCGAAAAAGCTGCAAAATATAGAGATAGTTTAAATACCTATAAATACTTATCTCAATCCTACAAGTCTGGTGAAGAATTACTTGAGGGCATAGGAGATTTAGAGAAGGCAGGGAGCAACTTGTTAAAGCTTATTAAAATTCTATCTTTTTATTTTCCTACTTATGATCTCTATCTAAAAGATTCTGTTAAAAAACTTAAAAAATTTAAAATTGAATTCTACGATATTTCAAATTTAGCGGACAGCTATATAGTGGGATCATTTATAACCTTAGAAGGTGAGGATTTTAATAAAAGCCTTTATAGGAGGTTTAGGATAAAGCATCAAAGCAAACAAAATGACTTTGGGGCTATGGAAGAAATATTAAAAAGAAGGGTGCGGCACTTTTCTGACTGGGGTAAACCCGATTTAATAGTGATAGATGGGGGTAAGGGCCAACTGTCAAAGGCATTAAATATAGTTGAAAAACACAAGATACCTACTATTTCTTTGGCAAAAAAAGACGAAACAATATTTTTAAAACCCCTAAGAAGTTTGGATGTAAGCTCTAGAAGCAATTACAGATCAATTGAACTGCCAAAAAGTGACCCGGCTTTACAGATTTTAATAAAAGGTCGTAATGAGGTTCATCGTTTTGGTTTGAGCTATAATCGAAAACTTAGAAGTTCCTCTATTAAAGTTTAATTTACCCTATTCAACAGAACGTAGGATTACGTTATTATATACAAATGAAAGTATTACTCCGTGCCTTTTTAATTAACGTTTTATCTTTTATTGTAGCCTGGCAGTATTTTCCCACCGTAATATTAGAAGGCGGTTTTGAGGACGTACTTTTAGCCGCTTTAGCCTTAACAGTTTTAAATAAATTTTTAAAGCCTGTACTTAAATTGGTGTTAATTCCAGTTAATATGATCACTTTTGGTTTACTAAGGTGGGTAGCGGCTGTGCTTGTTTTTTATGTTACAACGGAGTTAATTACTGGATTAAAAGTAATTCCTTGGGAGTTTCCTGGATTAGCTACTAATTTTATAATATTTCCTAAGTATTTAATTGGCTTTCCTTTGAATTATGTTGTATCTGCACTCTTTGTGGTAGTATTAACTCGAGTTTTTACCTGGGTTTTTAAAAGAAAAGACTCTTAAATTATGATTCAAAATATAGTAGTTTTTTTTCACTTTCTAGTGTCGATTTTAATAGTAATCTTAATTATTTTACAAGGTCGTAGTAGCGGTTTTTCCACTCTCTTCGGCGGCGGATCCTTTCAATCTACTAGACGTGGCAGCGAAAAATTTTTACATCAATTAACCATTGTATGTGTAATTATCTTTTGTTTACTAGGCCTATATAGGGTTTTGGGAATTTAACCTTAAATGATTTCTTTTTTATACTACGTTCTTTATTTTATTGTTTCTTTTTTACCTGTGTCTTCTTGGAGTCACGGTGTTCAAGGACAGCCCAATACTTTTTTAGCAGATAAAGTTTCAAATGATTCGGAAAAATTAGTTTCAGAACTTATTTATCGCAAGCTTCTTTACCTAAACCCTGCTACAGGTGAGGAGACGTTAGATTTACTGGATAGTTATACTGTAATTGAAGATGGTTTAGTTTACGAAGTTACCCTAAAAGAAAATCAGTTTTGGCAGGATGGTGTCGAAATAACAGCTGACGATATCTTGTACACCGCGTCAATTTCTAAAAATCTCTCTGAGGTTTCTTCGGACAAAATAAATAACTACAAGGTACGTTTTATTCTTCCAAATAAGTATAGCGCTTTCCCCAGCGTTTTGTCTTTAAAGCTTCTTCCCGCGCATATGCGTGGTAAAGAAAACGATTTTCTGCCTCTGGGTAGCTCTAAATACCAAATTATAAGGGTGAAAAAAGAGAGATCTAAGGTTAAAGAAGTTGTTTTAATAAATAGGGAAAAATCCCCGAATTTCAAAAAATTATCTATAAAGTTTTACGATAACGAGGAATCTCTACTCATAGGCCTAAAATTAAGAGAGGTAGATAGCATTATTTCAAACAGGGATGATCCTATTGAAGGTTTTAAGACTGTAGACAATATTTTCTTTAGTAGGTCATACCTTTTAGTATTTAATACTGATAAGGAATATTTAAATCAAGAAAACAGACGTAGTCTTGCTAAATCCATAGATTATACTGAGTTACTTGATTATCAGGAGTACCCAAGTGGAGTACGTCCCCATGGACCTCTTTCAGGTACCTGGGCAGACTCTGATAGTTTTGAGCAGATTAGTTATGACCCCAATTTTAATTTTTCTATAAGCAACGAATTGGTTTTGGTTATCCCAAAGGTTCGTGAAGCAAAGTTAATTGCTGATAATATAACAAAACAGTTTAAAGATAGAGAAGTTGGGCAGATTAAAACTATATCTTTAGATAAGGAAAATTACGTGGAGCATATAAGAGATATCGATTATGACTTGGTTTTAATTGCTCAGGAATACGGATTAGATCCTGATAGGTATGTTTTTTGGCACAGCAGCCAAAATAAACAGGGATTGAATTTTTCTAACTACTCGTCGGTAAGAACAGACAAATCCTTAGAAGAAGGCAGAGATGCTGTAGGAATTGAGGAGAGACAGAAACATTATGATATATTTCAAAGCGTATTTTCTGAAGAGTCTTTAGCTACGTTTATCGTACATCCCGCACAAACCTTTTTTTACTCAGCCAAACTGAAAAGTTCGCCCGATATTAAATCGTTTTATCCTTGGGAAATACTGAATGACCTGTCTACCTGGGAAAAGTCGGATTCTCAGGTTATTTTTTAACACCAAGTTTTTAACTAAATTTTCAAGGAATATGCCTTCAAATTATTTTCTATTAAATAATATTAGATCTATTGAAAATGTAGGATCTATTTTCAGGATTGCAGATAGCCTTGGTTGGGGAGTTTTGGTTCAAGGAATTACTCCGCATCCAAAGGTTTTCAAAGATGCTAGATTGCCTTATGAAATTAAAAGTGTCGAAAAAAAACTTAGAAAAACAGCAGTTAAAACATTGGATACAGTTAATTGGGAGTATTTTGTAAAACCAGAAGAAGCAATTAGATTTACCCTTGAAAAAAAACTGGATTTATACTGTTTAGAGGAGGGTGTGGTTGGTTGTAAAAGTATTTTTGATTCTTCAATAAAAACGGATTCGTTTGTCTTAGTTTTAGGTAATGAGGTTAGCGGCATCGAAGATGCCTATTTAACCATAAGCCTTTCAACTTTTTTTATCCCTATGTTCGGTTCTAATAAATCGATGAACGTGGCCATATCGGGGGCTATCGCAGGTTATTTCTTAAAATATAGGCAAATTATTGTTAAATAGCAACCTATAGTGTATAATAATTCGATGCTTGAGGAAATTAAGAAAAAATTAGATATCGGTAAGATCTCTTTAATAAAAGAGAAAAAAGCCTCCAAAATTCACTATATTACTGATCTTGATGATACCCCTAAGCATATTAACTATAGATACACAGCTCTTTTAAGTAGTGGTTTATCTGTAGATCAGGTGCTCTTAGAGTTCGTTACTAAAATAGACGGTGAGTACGTTTCCTTTAAAGAGCTGTTTATTTTCAAGGCCACTTATTTAAATTCGTATGATCCAACGGTGTTAGAACATGTGAATTTATTTTTAGACTTAATACATAGTGGCAGTAATACACTTGTTGTCGAGTAAACTATAATAAGGTATTCTTATTTTAATGTCTGCCGACGATACTAAACCTTTATTAAAAGAATTAAGACTTATCAGACAACTGAGACTAGTTCAACTGTATCAGCATCCCTCAAAACTGTTTTGGGTAAACTTTACTATGGGTGTCGCTCGAGGATTAGGAACTCTTGTAGGTGTTTCTGTATTTTTAGCCTTGTCAGTATACATTTTATCTTTTTTTGAGTGGGTTCCTTTCATAGGAGAATTTATTTCCGAAGTCATTTCTTATATTCAGGGCGTAAAAACAACCATTAGTTACTAAAACTTTTTAGTCTGTTAAAATGTACATATGAGTATTAAAAAAGTCATCCCTAGGCTTCCTAGTGGTTTTAAAGAACTTCTTCCCAGTCATCAGGTTATTTTTGAAAAATTTAAACGTCAAATTTCTAGTACATACGAAAGTTTGGGCTATATCCCACTTGAAACCAGTAATCTAGAACTTACTGAAGTGCTTCTGGCTAAGGGTGGTGGTGAGACTGAAAAACAGGTTTATAGTTTTACAAAAGGTAAGAATAACCTAACCCTTAGGTATGACTTGACTGTTCCTCTTGCTAGATATGTATCTCAAAACTACAGTCAGCTCACTTTCCCCTTTAAGAGATATCAAATTCAAAAAGTATGGCGAGCCGAAAAAGCACAAAAAGGTAGGTCTAGGGAATTTTACCAATGTGACGTAGATATTTTAGGAAATACTAGTGTTGTTGCAGATGCTGATTCTGTTTTTGCTGTTTATTCTGCTTTAAAGAGCCTGAATATCCCTAAATTTACAATTAGTATAAATAATAGAAAGTTGGTAAAGGAAATTCTTAGTTTTTTAGAGGTAGGGGAGCAGTCTACTGAAATTTTAAGAATAATAGATAAACTGTCAAAAATAGGAAAAAGCTCCGCTATAGAACAACTAAATACTTTAGTTAAAGACAGAGAAAAGTCCTTAAAAATATTAGATACTTTTACATTAAAAGGTGACTTTATGAAAATAGAGTCAATTATAAAAGAATGTTCTTTAGAAGGCAGTGAAGGCGCTACTGAGCTACAAAGTCTTTATAATTTATTAATCTCAATGGGTATAGATCCTGATTATTTAGAAATAGATTTATCGGTTGTTAGGGGGTTAGATTACTATACTTCCTCTGTTTTCGAAACTTTTATTGATATCGCTGTAAACTATGGAAGTATTGCTAGCGGTGGTAGATACGATGACTTGGTTAACTACTATAGTAATCAAAGGTTGCCTGGCGTGGGCATGTCTATAGGACTAACACGTCTTTTTGAGGTTCTTTTGGAACTAGGTACTTTACCGGAAGTATCTGCAGTTTCTACTAGGGTACTTGTTTGTGCCTTATCCGAAGAATTTAATTCTCTGTCAGCGGAAATTTTAACTAAGCTTAGAAAAGAAAATATAAACTCCCAAGTTTATTTAGGTAAAAATTTATCTTTAAATAAACAATTGGACTACGCTAATAAGTCTAAAATCCCTTATGTGGTTATATTGGGTGAGGACGAGATTAAAAGTGGTTTAGTTACGATTAAAAATATGGAATCAGGTGAACAAAAAACTATAAATCTAGAAGAAACTATATCTCTTTTACAATCCTAAATTTAAACCATGCTGCCTAAGTCTTTACTCCCAATCAATCGGGTATTTCTTAATCGCATTTTTTACAAAATTAAGTCAATAATCTATAGAAAATATCAAAGAAATGTTGCCGGTATTGTTGCCTTGGATCAATTAGGTAGAGTTTTACTAATAAAAGATACTTTAAATCGTTGGAAGATCCCAAGCGGGGGTATTGAAAAAAATGAAGGTAGTTTAGATGCCGCTAAAAGAGAGTTTTTAGAAGAAACTGGGTATAGAATCTCTAAAATTTCTGGAATACTGTCAATTACTGAGTTTACAAAAAAATCTAAAGACTATTATAGTTTTATTTACGTTGGAAAGGTTGATACTAAAGTCAAACCGAATAGAGATATGATGACAGAAGATGAGGTATTAGAGATAAAAAGTTTTACGAAAAAACAAGTTGCAAATATGCAAGTTCCCTCTGTTCGATCTGAATTAATCAAAAAAATTATACTTTCGTCTTTTGATTATAAGTCACAGAATTATCCCTTAATATTCCATCGACACCCTCAAAATTAATGTTCATTTACAACCCATGTGCAGCCTTTACTTATCAAGAAGATGCGCAAGAGGTTTTAGAAAAGTGTAGTGGGGCCGGATTTGGTATTATTCGACTAGATGGTGATGACGACTGTTTAGCTTGTAAAAGCCTTCCTTCTAAGAAGTAACTTTATTTTGTACTAAAATTCTGCATTTATCCGAGCACGTAGAGCTTTTTTCATTTTGACATTTTTCACAACAGACTATTTGTTTATTACATAGTTTATTTGCGCAGTTAATATACCTCGTTATACTTTCGCCACAATGGATACACTTACTGATGATAGTTGGGTTTTCGTGATTAACCTTAATATTAATTCTTGCATCGAAAACATACATTTCTCCTTCAAAATTCTTTCCTCCGGCCTTTTCTGAATATTCGTGAATTCCGCCGTGTAATTGTCTGACATTAGTAAATCCCTGTTCTCTCAAATAAGCTGAAGCTTTTTCACATCTAATTCCCCCTGTACAGTAAGTAACTATTGGCTTGTTCTTTAATTCTCCAATAGTTTTTACGAATTCTGGGAATTGTCTAAATACTTTTATGTCTGGAACAATTGCATTTTTAAATTTTCCTATTCTTCCTTCATACTCATTTCTTGCATCAATGATTATAAAATCCTCCCCTTTATCATATAGGTTTTTAAGCTCTTCGGGTTCTATGTAATTAGCTTTGTTTTGCAAGTTAACGTCTTTTTGTGTCTTTTTAAATCCTAAGGTAACTATTTCTTCTCTTGCTACAATTCTTAATTTGGGAAATGGGTCTGTTTTACTTTCGGAAATTTTCCATTCCATATTTACCATCCCTGGATATTTTTTGGTTTCACTAATATACTCTGTGGTTGATTCTTTACTTCCCCCTATTGTTCCGTTTATTCCTTCTGAGGAGATAATTACTCTCCCTTTTAATCCCAGCTTTTTACATAACTCGGTCTGCTTAGCCTTAAAATTTTCTGGATTTTCAATATTAACGTATTTGTAATACAAAAGGACGGTGAACATTTTTTTATTATAACATTGTCATAGCGAGATTAAATAAATATTTAGCTAAAAAATGTTAAACTTTATATATGTTTTTTGGAATAACTAAAACAGTACCTGCCAGTGAGGGAGATGGCGCTCTAAATCAGCTTTATAACGGAACAATAAAGACGTTTGAATTCCATATGGCAGGCACGCCCTCTAAATTAAAAGTAGGGGATTACGTTTATAC
The DNA here is from genome assembly GCA_009995545.1 of bacterium. Classification (GTDB taxonomy): domain Bacteria; phylum Patescibacteriota; class WWE3; order 2-01-FULL-39-13; family JAACPI01; genus JAACPI01. The sequence goes on along the minus strand of JAACPI010000003.1, from coordinate 40,800 downwards.
TATTTTTAAGGATAAGTTGCGAGGTAGATTAAAGATAGTAAAGCTTATCCTGGGATCTAAAAATCCAGATAGTGGAAGCCTCAGAACTTTAATAATAGTGGGTTGTCCCGGGGAATTAATTAAAAATACTGTAACCAAAAAAGGTCATAGAGGTACTAGATATTACGATGGCGTTGATTGGAATTAATGCACTTTTAAGTTACGATTAATAGATGTTTCTGCTTATAATTTACTCTTTTATTGCTGGTTTAGTAACAATACTTTCTCCCTGCGTCTTGCCGTTACTCCCTATTATCCTTTCATCAGCTGTTGAGGGTGACAAATCTAGTCAGAGGAAGCCTTTTGGGATTATATTAGGTTTTATTTTAAGCTTTACTTTTTTTACTTTATTTTTATCTTCTCTAGTCAGGCTTACCAACATTTCAGCGGATACCTTAAGGTTAATCTCAGTATTTATAATTGCTGGTTTTGGACTTTCCTTAGTTATTCCAAAATTTCAGTTAGTGACTGAAAAGTTTTTTTCTAAACTTTCAAGTAAAGGCTTAAGTTCTAAGGATAAAACCGGGTTTGGTGGTGGTTTCTTAATTGGCATCTCTCTGGGTCTGCTTTGGACTCCTTGTGTGGGTCCAATATTTGCGTCTGTAATAACTTTAGCCGCAATTGGCGTCTTTAATACTTCTGTCTTGTTTATAACCCTTTCCTATTCTTTAGGTACAGCTTTTCCTATGTTAATGATTATGCTTGGTGGGTCTAAAGTAACTTCTAAAATACCTCTTTTAAATAGGAATTTAGTTAATATTCAAAAAGCTTTTGGAGTACTGATGATTCTACTAGCGATCGGAATTTATACTGGTGTTGATAGAAAATTTCAAAATTATTTGTTATCTGCATTTCCAAATTGGGGTGCAGGACTTACTAGATTCGAGGATACTTCTGTAATTGATAAAAGCTTACAAAATATTAATAAAAATACAAAAAGCTCAAATTCTATATTTGATGTTCCTTTACCCAAAATTAATAACAGTCCTTTGAATGTTAAAAACCCAATTTTTGCACCAGATCTTATAGTGGGGGGAATTTGGTTTAATTCTGAACCTTTAAGTATGTCGCAGCTTAAGGGAAAAATTGTTTTAATAGATTTTTGGACTTATACCTGTATAAACTGTCAAAGAACCCTACCTTACTTAAAAACCTGGTGGGAAAAATACGAAAAGGAGGGTTTAGTAATTATAGGTGTACACACCCCCGAGTTTGAATTTGAAAAAAATCCGAAAAATGTGTTACAGGCACTAGAAGACTTTGGGATCAACTATCCGGTTATGCAGGATAATGATTTTGCAACTTGGCGGGCTTATAACAATAGGTATTGGCCTGCAAAATATCTAATTGATAAAGAGGGTAATATAAGATACTACCACTTTGGAGAAGGGGATTACGATAAAACAGAAAAAGCCATTCAAGAATTACTTAAAGTTGAGCAAAGTATTTCAACTGAATTAGCACCGAAAAGTTACGCAAAGACCCCAGAAACATATTTAGGATATGGGAGGCTGAAAGGCTTTGCTTCTAATGAATCAATTAAAGAAGACGTGCTAGAAACTTATAGTTTACCGAGAGATTTAAAGGGTAATAGTTTTGCCTACGAAGGTAACTGGGTTGTTAATGAAGAGTTTGCAAATCCTGAAGCTGGTGCAAAGTTATACTTTAATTTTGATGCACAGCAAGTTTTTTTAGTTATGAGGGCTAAAGAGGGTAATTCTAAAGTAAAAGTTTTGCTAAAAAATAATCCAAATGATTTGGGTTTAGATGTTGTTGGAGGTTTTGTAACAGTTACTAAAGATACTTTATACAAGCTAGTAAAATTAAAAAATGCAGGAAAAGAAACCCTAATTTTAGAATTTGAAGATAATAACGTAGAGGTTTTTGCTTTTACTTTTGGGTAGTAGGGCCTATTCTTTATTAGATAGTAGTTTTTGCCCTATTTCCAAAAAGGCATCACTTGCACCTCGACTGTATATTAAATCTTTTTGTTGAGGAGATTCTAATTTATACTCAATAAAATTACCTTTAACCCACCAACCTTCTGGATCAATGTAAATCACCTTTAGCCCTTTATCCCTGGCTTTCATTTCGATATTTCTTCTGTCTGCGTGGCACCCTACGACCAGAAGAGATTTAGCTTCCGGATGAAAATCTATGTTTGGCATAACTTCACTTTCAGTATATGTTCTTATATATAATTCGGGGATCCCCATTCTTAGGTGAACACCATCAAAATTATTTGTAATTATAGGGCCGACGACATAATTTTTTTTGTATAGTTTTTGTAATATTTTATAAAAAGGAGTCAACTTAGCTGTTAGTACCTTACTATAAAATCTTGAGGATAACTTAAATTCCTTTTCTGTATTTAATATGTAATACTTCATTAGTAAATCTTTTTCAGCTGTAATAATAAATTTTTTGGTGAAGGGCTCATTTATAAAATATGTATCGTGTAATTCGTGTAAAGGTGGGACCCCTGCTTCAAATGCGGCTCCGCAACCTAACTCTATTTGACAGGGTAGGTGTTTAATAATTCTATCTACATTTTCAATATAAGTTGGTTTATTCCTTGGCAGTGCCCTCCTGAGTCCAGATTTTGCTACGTTCCAAATTATGCCTTGAAGGTCGGCACCTTCCACAAAATTTTTGGATTTAATGGTGATCTCTAGGGTTTGGTAATTTTCTGGAAAGTCACCATACTCTTCCATTCTATCTTGGGGATTTATAAAGTGATTTATGTTTAGTATCAAATCGCCCTTTATATAGCTTAACTGGTTTTCAGCTTCTTTAGATTTTTTCCATTTTCCGGTATTTGCACTTAGTACTAAAGATTTTTTGTATTTAATTATCTCTTTACTTGGTAGTGTAAAGCACTCGTAGATGTATGTAGATTCTAAGATTAGGCTACCGGGGTATTTAATAGATTTTTTCTGGATAACATTATATTGGTGTTTATAGTAGACGATTTTTCTTCTTTTATCCGATTCCTTTGTCCATCCCGACATTTTTTTATTACTCTCCGATTGATTTCTTCTCCACAAACTTTCCTCTATAGTTTTATCCACAGCTGAACCCTTAGTTGGCAATAGAATGTTGTTCCAAAAGCTAAGTGCCTTGGGTCCAAGATCGCTTTTTACTGTATACGGAAATTCCATAGGTACTACTTAATTTTTTTATTAATTTTGACTATTGTTAGGCCGTCCCATGCTGGAATAATAACTGACTCACAATTGTTATTTTTAGCAATTTTTTTATTTAATTTGTCAATTAGTCTTGCGTGGGAGAAGGATGTATTTTTTTCCGCAACCAAACCCGCCCATAAAGTATTATCAATTAATATAAGTCCTTCGTTTTCTATTAGCTGCAATGACAAATCAAAATAACTATCATACTGATTTTTGTTTGCATCGATGTATATAAGATCAAAAAACTTTTTACTACGGATCAACTCCTGCATACTCTCTGTAGCTAAACCTAAGAGCGGTGTAATTTTATGGGTTACTTTTAGCGAATTCCACAGTTTTTGAGCTTGTTTTATGTTACTTTCATCGATTTCACAGGTAAAAACCTTTTTTACACTTGGTGAAGTGGCTAAATAACCAGAAGTAAAACCTTTAAAGGTTCCAATTTCGAGAATATTTTTAGCCTTTATAAGATCCACTAATAGTTTTATTAATTTTATTTCTGAGAAGGGAGTTTGGTAGCTAAATTTTGGGTCTTTAGTAACTAACGAGTAATTACTTCGTACAACTCTATCTTCTTTTATAAAATCCAAGGTATCTATATATCTAGATAGGGACTTGGTAATAACTATATTTTTGAGTCGTTTTTTAAGATAAATAAGGACAGTTTCCTTTATTTTAATTTGAATTTTACCCATAGTCTAAGCTAATTTTACCATATACTCATCCAACACACACACAGTATGTATAAATACTTCTCCGCTTTGTTAGCTCTACTCAAACCGAATTTTGTTTTTGGTACTGAAATTAAGTAAATCTTCTTTTTTCAAGCTCTTAAAATGTGTTTCAGATTCAACTAAATTAACTAAATTTAAGTGCACCTTTAGCATAACATTTGGTATTTTGTCTTTATCCTTGCTACTTAAAATTTCATTTATAGCTAGTTTAAGATCCTTGCTTACGGTAGGTAACTTTAGAGTAGTTTCATATGATTTTTTGTCATAAACGGGATATTTTTTATTTAGTAATCTAAGTATAGTTAGTGCGTACTTTACATATTTTACTTTCAACACCCTTAGATAATAGCCCTGGTTTCTAATTGTGGCAGAGTTTATTTCTCTTTGTATTATTATAAGCATTTCGGAAAGTAACCACTTTATTTTTTCTTCATATATCTCGCTGGGGTACCAGTTAAATTTACTTACTAGTTCTGTGAGTCGGTTATTATAATCAAAGATTATTAGGTAGTTATTTATTTCGCCTAAGATATAATCAGTATTCCATCCTAAATTGTCTTCTAGTTTTTCATATGTACTAGCAAATCGTAGTTCTATATTTGATCCAGATTCCCGTAAAATTTTTTTGTAATCTTTTAATCTGTTTAATAATATCGTATCTAAATTTTCTGATCTAATTACATGAATATCAATATCTGAATCTTTATCGTAACATTCTGTTGCTACAGAACCCGATACTACTATTGAAGAGTCTTTCTTTAAAAAGGGGAATTGTGTAAGAATATTATCAAAAACAAAGATTTTAATGTCTTTTAAAACTTTATCTATGTCATTTTCTAGGTTTATACCCATATTAAGATCATAGCATACTCTTCATTTGATCCTTACTGGAGGTAGGGAGGTGCAGGCTATTGGTTTATGATTTGTGTAACCATCTAAAGGTTGCAGTGTGTTATATTTTTTTAATGAAGTCATTACCTGAACAATTAAAATATTCTGAAGAAGAAACCGGCTTTTACTATAACGTTGAGTTCTGGAAGCCTCTAGACCCCTCACTTCAAGGCTATATTGCAGAATTATCCTTTATTTATGCCCCTTCAAACGGTACTAGGTTGTTTGAACATTTAATTGAGCAAATTGAATTCTACGTAAGAGAAGAGGGTCCGTTGTTGCTAGAATTTCAGCCCACAACACCAGATGCACAAAGATTTATTAAAACTTTGGAATCCGTAGGATATGAATTTTGTTTTCAGGAAAGTCAGGTTTATTCTGAAGTTTATACTTATTCTCTTTATTTTGTTTAACGCTAAAGTGGGGGATTTAATCGCGATTTTTAATGTATGAAAATGAATTACTCTACTTATTTGTTATGGCTAAAAATACAGAATACCAAAATATAGAAGAAAGAATAACAGATTTTATAAATAGGACTCCACTAATAGAGTATTTTCCTAGAGGTTTTGATAACCTCTTATTCTTTAGAAATGATAAGATTTTACTTCCTACAATATTTTCTAATTTAGATAATTCTGTATACAGCGATACAAACAATGCCGCATTGGTATTATTAGAAAAACTTTTTTTGTTGATAGAAGACTGTGTTGACTGTGCAAGGGTAGTAGGGTCATTCTGTAGTAATTTAAATAATTCACCGTTTGACTGCAAAAAATTAATTTCAGCTACGGAGGCACAGTTATATCAGTCTGATAGAGAAAAACTTAGTGACATAGATATCGAAGTAATTTTAAGTACCCAGAATTATCTAAGAGTTGTGTTGTTGATAGAGAATTTTGTAAAGGAGTTACCGGCTAATGGCAGGTTACCTTTAAGGATTAGTATCTTATTTTTTGATGCGGAGGTTATAAATAATTTCAAGTTTAATAAAAGCAGTAAAAGTTTAATTTTTGAGCCCCTATTAAGATTTAGTATTTTAGGAGGCTTTATAACCTCTGAAAATTTTAATAATAAATACTTAGATTTAAATAAATACTACTTTAAAATTTTAAACGATAATTATAGTCAAGAGTATACTAAAGAGATAATTTTTCAGCTACTTTATTACTACACCTATAATTTTTTAATCAAGCAGGGCGGAGCAAAAAACAAAACATTTATGCTAGAGGAACTTAAAGAATTGTTCGAGGCTAAATCTTCTGTACGTGGAGTTTTAGGTAAGTTAAGTTTAGATTTATCTTAGTTTATTTTTCGTATTGGTTGGGTAGTTTTAAAAGTTGGGTATCTGGGTTGTCAGATTGGGGTTAAGACCATTATCAAAAATGTATTTAATTCTGTTAGGAACAAAACTGGATAGTAACCTAATTTTTACACGGGTGTAATTTGCAAATCTTTCTGCACCGGGGCTAAAAAAGCTTGTACTATGACTAATTTTTGGTTTATTACCCAATAAAATATCTTTTAGAGTCTGTTCATCAAACTCTCGTAGAATTGAACTGTATTCTTTAAATGCTGTTAGGTCGACTTTGTTTGTTATATACGGTATGTTATTTTTTTCAAAAATCCGCATTGTATAGTATCTTACTGCAGTTTCAACAAAAGCCAGTTCCTCTGGTTTGTTTACATTAACTTCTTTAAAATTTTGTAAAACATGGACTAGTTCGTGAGTTAAATTCTGGGCCAAAATTAAATATCTCACTCCCTCCACCCTTGAAAAATTTGAACCTAAAATAAATGTATTAACTTGTTTTTTACTTTCATCATCTAGGTTATTATATATTTTTTGTGCTTTCTCTTTAGAGGGTACTCCTACTGCAATAGGGCCTTCTCCGTCGATTTTAAAAAAAGCGCTAGCTTTATTATCGTCTGGATTAGTATCGAAAAAAGCCGATGCTATGGTTGGAATGTCTTCTTCATCGACAAAAACCAGCCTTTGATCTATACCCTTTATTAATTCTTCTCGAGTGGCCAGAGTTCTTGGAGTAGATCCCTTAAATTCACTTAAAAGGGTGTCCACGGTTTCACCTATACTTTCTCTTATTGAGGTTTCAACTTTGGGGGGTAGTATGCCTGCCTCTGATATAGTATATCCAACAATATCTGGGGAAATTGTTCTTACTTCATCCATTAGCAGTGTTTTTATAGCAAAATTACAACCCACTGATTTATTGAGGGTATATATTGATTATAGTTAGATACTTATTTTTTAACAGTACTACTCCTTCTACTTCTTCTTAACTCTATAGCGTTGTGTAACCTGTCGCCCAGTGGGTTTATAGTTGTCCAGGGCATTTTCCACTCAACAGCTAACTGTAGCTGTAATAACAGCCCGCTGTGCTCAACATCTTGCGCATCATATTCGACTATTGGGTTATCCTCATTAACCAACCAAAGGCTATTTGATCTGCCTGCAGAATTCGTCACGTGGTCGAATTCTTCGACTGCATTAAGCCTCGCAAAATTCATTAAAGTGCCATTAAATGCTATTGTGTCTCCCAGTTTGTAGTAAAAAAAATCTTCTTCTATACTAGACAATCCTCTAAAAAACTTCATCAAAGCAATGATGGAGATATGTACTGTTCTTGATTTTGAATCCGCAAGGATCATAAAGGCTCGGTTGTTTTTCTCCTGGTACCTATAAACAATGTTTATAGGTATTACATTTGGATAGTTAAACCTCCCCCTTAGTTCCTCTAGTGTCTGCGAAAATGTAGCTAAGTATCTTGCCGCAACTAGAATTTCGTCTTCTGAGTATTCCAAATTGCGAGATTCCATAGACATACTAAGTTGATTCACCCACATTTGGGTGTCTTTCCAGCTAGGGTCTGACACGTTGATAAGATCCCTATCTGTTATTTCCATCTCAAAGCCGCTATCTGGAATTTGTGCCTCGGAAACGGTAGGTTCTTCTTTTGGTATTTGCGGATTCATTATTTTTAAAAGTTTATTGATACCAAGGATTTATAATTCGGATTTTAGTTACAATAAATATACCCTAGAATAGGTTACTTGTAAATACTATAGGGTTATAGGGTCTATGAGGTCTGTCTTAGTAGAAGGGGGGGGGGACTCTAATCAGATGTCTACTAAAGGTATTTATTATTTCCTGTTATATAATGTAGTAATGTTTAAAGATGCTTTAGAAAAGTCTTATTTTCACGCCCGCCCCTTTAATGGTAAAGATCTTACTGCACAAGATTTAATTAATCACAAACTTTTTCCTAAATACCAGGTAACAGTAGGGGATAGAAAGATTTATTTATCCGACAAATTTAAAATTGCAAACAACGAAGTTCCAAGATTAATTGCTTACATTAAAGATTATAAGGGAAGGTATTTAGTATCTTCTTTTTTCCAAAGCAAATCTCAAGGTTTGTATCGTTTGCTTAGAGCTTATAAATATAGAGTGGATGAGGAAGGTAATGAACAGCCTAAGTGGAATGACAAAGGTTATAGTGAGTGGAGTATAATGCTTCCTCTAGAGCTTCAGTATTTTATTTCAACGCAAATTAAAACCACCCTTAAAATTGAAGATAAAATCTCAGGAATTGAAGTGTTCTATGGTACCGCTATGGAAAGTGCCACAGATAAAACATATACAGAACTTATAGTTGAGGAGCCCTTAAAAATAATAGGCAAGATGTACTCGTCTAAAAAAGAAGAATTACTTCCACCCGAAGATATTTATATAGAGCAAAGTGATAAACCCAACTTTAAAAATTTAACATTAACATGGCAGTTTGAAGCCGCCATTTATGGAAAAACTACAGCAAGAGTTTTTAAATCAGTTAATAGTAAATATTCTTATTTATTTTTAACTGATTCTGATAAACGTACCTGGGTAGGTGGCATTGACAATGACAGCGAAGTTACCGTACTAGGAATTAGAAAAAGATGGGTTGACCTAGGAAGTTTTGGCACCCCTGCATATGAGTATCAGTACGATTCTATGGGAGACGGGAAATACAAAGTTGATCAAACATTTGGCTATGGAAACCGCGATCTTATTTATGAAGATACCTACGTGGACATGTATAAAAACTACCTTTCAAATATTTCTCTGATTCAAGAGTTTAATTCAATATATGCCAGATAGGCCTATAATTACCTGGTCCAATAAGCCCCGAGAGACCAATTATTGCTACTTCTGAGTTCGATTGCCGGATCAGTTTCTATACCTGTCTCTAATTGAAATAATACTTTGTCGTCTTTTTTAAAAATTAGTAATTCCCCGCTAGTGTTGTAGACACACTCTATCTGCTCGTTTGTGTCTGCGAAATTACAAAAAACCCTGTTGCATTTATCACTGTGGGCATACCCGGAGTATAACATTATTTCTCCAAAATTTGTTGATACCGTTAAACCATCAAAACCAATTTCGCCCCCCCCCCAGACTTGCAAAGGAAATAAAATCACCAAGGTTCATGTATTTAAAATACTTCAGAAATTTACTATTTAAAAGTATTTGTTAGAGTTTGTTTGTTTAAAAATTTTGGTTTAAGAACGAGCCGAGTGATTTTTTGTTTTCGCACGCAAAGGTTATGGAATAGCTTCCCGGGATCTGAATCAGCTTCTGCTGACCAAGTATCGGGTTCCCACCCAAGTAGGGGTTTTGGAGATTTACCTCTTGAAAGTGGGGTCTGTGATTATTACCCCGTGTGGGATACGTTGTCACATGGGTCCACTTATCAATGTCGAACTCGTGCCAGTTGTCCCATATGTCCTCATAATGGTACAACTCTTCTTGACGGGTCTTGGTGCAGCTATATGGGACACTTCTCGTTTTACTACACGAGTATGTCTCCGTACCGCTGCTCCCGCAGTCATAGGTATAACTGCTGAAGGATCCGTCTCCATTGTCGCGATTCCCTGTACACGTCCGGGAGTTGTAGACAGACCTGGTGCACGTGTCGGTGTAGCTTTCGCTACGGTAACAAGTGTCCGAGTAACTGACTGTCTCCCATCCGTCGTGGACTTTTAGATCGCGGCCAGTATCCCTGTAGTCAGATTGGATGTTGTACGCCCCTGAGGGTGTACTTGTCCATGCTGTTTCGCGAACGGTGGAAAACTGCTGTAAAACCACGCTCTGTTCCCACTGGAACGAGCTAACTATAGCAGTTTCCTCGTGGGGTTTAAAGAACAGGTTGTAGCTTAGAAATGCTATCAGAATTGCTCCCAAAACCCCTAGAGCTGCCCCTAAGTAAGCTGGATTTTTCCCCGAGCTTATTATGGATTTAGCCTGATTAGTGAACGTCTTCGGAGAACTCACTAGAGAAGCCCAACTATATTGCTCAGGCTTATTAGGTTCTCTTGAAGGTGAAGTTGTAGTGGTTCGGCCGTTTCTATCACTTTTTGCCACCCAAGACCGTCCATCTGGATCTGCTGCTCGAGCCTGTGCAGTACTTCGGGGGGTCTGTCCTTCCATGAAATTTTTTGTTTCATGTACGGGAGAAGATCCCTTCGGAGCTCCACAGTTCCAGCAAATATCTCTGGTGTCTGTGTTTCCGGAATTACAATGTTCGCAATACCAGTTAGGATCTCCGGACCCCAATTGTTCTGCAATCTCCGGTGTCACCAAAGGGGCATCAGAGGGTAGGTAGAACCTCACTCCCTTGCTCCTTGGGTTACCACATCCTGGACATGTATATACATTTCCCCAGATTTTGGTGCGACTACAATACTCACAGTCCCATGCGCCAAGTCTTCGATCTGACATCTCTCTTCTCCTATATGCTAGAAAATCAATTATTAAGTAACAGGTTTTGAATGTTCTGATTAGTGCATCGAATTGCCACTAAATACATATATTATATGTCAAATGAGGTTCGGTGTAAATACTATAGGGTGGGACGTTAATGGAGTGATATTCGAACGAAAATGTTTGTTTAGCCTGTTACACTCCTCTGGTGTTAAAATAAGCATATGAAGTTACAAAAACTTCTGGAACAGGGTAAAATATCTGTCACTTTTGGCAAAGACTTTACTGGGGACTCCGATAAGGGGAAGTTTTACGAAATTTTCAGTAATAAACATCCTGGGTTAGATTTTGATATTCCAGTTGGAACTAAAATACTAAACTCTTTCAGGGGTATTGTCGTAAGAAAAGAATTTCATAAAGGTATGGGTAATACTGTTTCAATTAGAAATGGTAATATAGTAGCTCTTTATGCCCATCTAAGCGTCTTTTCAGTTAATCTCGCTCAAATAGTTAAAACTGGAGATGTTATAGGGTTCTCTGGTGATACAGGAGAGGCTTGTTTAGAGCCTCACTTACATTTTGAAGTTAGAGATATCTCCAAGTCCTCGTTAAAAGATATGGTTTTTAACCCAATTTTTGAGAAAGACATAAAACAGCACTCTGAAGTTTTTACATATAAAGTAAATAATAAAAATACTCCTAAAAACCTAAATAATCTTTCAACGTTATTTTTTGGTTCAACCAGCTACGCAGAAAAACTAAGTAAAATAAATTTACTGGATATAGATTCTGATTCTTTACTTGAAGAGGGAATTATTATTAAAATACCGAACTTTTAATTCGTTAGGGAGAGGGTAGTGTTCTAAAAATTGTACTACTGTAAGGATGTTATATGTGCGTCTGACTTTTGTCAGATATTCCGTGGCGATCCATGTTGGATCTTCCGCCGGTCCTTACCGCTCATCTAAGTTACTCCTTTAAGTCCCCTACGATTTGGGTGACAACAAAGGTGTGGAAACCACTCCCATCGACACTTACTTCTGCTCCAGAGCACGGATTGTTATTGAAAAACTTTACATCACCGTACCGGAATGTGACCATTCGATCCGACTTCATGAGGTCTTCTAGCTGCTTCGCAGTAGCGATATCATTAGTGAAGCAGTAGACCCCGGTGTCATCGTTCCTGAGCCAAACGGTAGTCACCCCGTTTACTCGTGTTTCGACTGAAAATATCCAGTCCCTAACGACTGCATCTTTCACCTTCGTATTGCCGAAGCTGGCACAGCCTTGTAATAGGAGGCTTGCCAAGACTAGGAAAAAAAACATCAGGTTTAACCTTTTCATTTCTTCTCTCCTCGTGCTAAAACGACTATGTAACTCGAAATTCAGTTACACAATAATTATACGATAAAAGGGTATACCTGTAAATACTATGGGATAATGGGGTCGGCAATGGGACGATACTAGAACCAAAGTGTTTGTGAAGGAGTATTTGTTTGTTTAGAGTGGGGGATTTAATGTCCCATAAATCTGTAAAAGAGGTTATTTAATCCGATTGTCTCTAATTTTTTTAGCTCTATTAATCCTTTGTCGTATATTTTCTACTGTATGTTCTGGCATATCCCATTCTATTGCATTGTGGAGTTGAAAAAGGAGTGCGTTAAACTCAGCCTCTTGTGCATCATAGTCTACCAAATTTACACCAGCGCTTACATTACCTAGTATATTTTGCTCGTATTCTGGGTGAGCAATATGGTAAAACTCTTCTGCGGCGCACAACTTTGCAAAGTCTTCTAAAGTACCACTGTAAGTTGTTCCTTCTGCTTGTACTTTGGTGGGAGGTTTTGTTAGTAGCCTGTTTAAGTCAAAAAATGATATGTGTATTGTCCCAGATTCCTCGTCTGCTAATATAATAAATTTTTGGTTGCGTTTTTCCGTATATTTATAGACAACACCTACTGGTATAGCTTTCTCAAAATTGTATTTTTTTCTTAATTCTTCTAATGTTACAAAGAAAGTGGCCAGGAATTTTCCTGTTTTTTGTATATTTTCAATATTGTCCTCTTCTAACCTTGTGGATAAAGAAATTTTCAAATGCCTCTCCCAACTTTCTGCTATTTCCCACTCAGCATATGAAGGGTCAAATAGCTCACCATCTTGTACTTCTATATCCTGGTAACCGGTACGGGATTCTTTTTCTTCGTCAATTACATTATGGGCAATTTCCTGTAAGTATGGTTTTGTGTAATTTTTAAGCATTTTTAAAAAGATTTTTACTACACGGAAATGGTTGAACAATCTTTTTTGAAGGATAAACCTCCTTTCTAGATTATCCAACCATCGAAGGGCTACAGGCTTTGCCTATAGGTTCCGTAAGGTACCCTTCACTTTTCCCTATCCTTGGCCTTATTTCCCTGGTACAAAAATCACCAGATAGGCTGTTACGATCACCATTAAGGCCGAGACCAGCACGACGTCATCGGGGCTTCCATTTTTTGCCACTACAGCCTGGATCGCGAAGATCAGCAAAGTGGCTAGAAATGCCCCTGCACTTAACAAGCGCTTCTTCGACCAACCTCTATTCGGCATATTTCCCTCCTGAAACTCTTAATCCAATTTATAGCCGGATTGCTATATTAGGGTAATTATATCAAAATAGGAGTTATTTGTAAATACTATAGGATGATGGGGTCGGCAATGGGACGTTGTTCGAACTAAAGCTTTTGTTAAGGTGTATCTTTTTTGTACAGTACGCTAACATGATTTTTACTTAATTTGTGTCTTAACAGTATTTTTCAGTTCTGTTCTCTCGCTCCATTCTTTTGTTTACTATCCTTTGAGAGGTTATTTGAAGTAATTTGACAAAAGGTATATAATTACCGTATATAGCTATGATTCGGCAAACACCGATGAGCTTGGGGAAGAAATCTTTACGAAATTAGAACCCCATGGGAACGCCCATTACAGCGTTAAACCTTATTAGTTTGAGGTGAGAGTTTCTAATGAGAACATTAGAAAAAAGTGAGGTGGCACCGCGTAACATTAGGTACTGTTAGTACTCTACTACGCCCTTACGGATTATCAATTTAGCTTTTTTAGCTTTTTGTTCCGTTTGGGTATTTTTAAACTTACCCCTACGTAATTAAGAAAACGATTTATGAAAAGGGTATACGTTCAAGATATAAAATCTAAAATCTCTGAGGAAGTAACTATGATGGGGTGGGTGCACACTATTCGTGACCAAGGGAGAATAAAATTCGTTTTACTAAGGGATATTACTGGTATTGCCCAATTAGTAGTCGGTGAAGAAAAGACTGAGGCATTTAAAATAATTTCTGACTTGGCTAACGAGTCTGTAATAGAAGTAATAGGGGTTATAAAAGAGGAGAGACAGGCCCCTAATGGGGTGGAACTTCAGATTGATAGCATAACCGTGCTTTCTAAAGCAGATCCAAAATTGCCAATTCCCATAATAGATAAAAGTAATGCAGAAACAGAGCAACCCACGAGATTAGACTGGCGATGGATTGACCTTAGGAAACCTGAAAAAGCACTTATTTTTAAAGTGTGGACTTGGATGGAGCAATACATGAGAGAGTTTTTCGTAAACGATGGGTTTATGGAAATACACTCCCCTAAGTTTATGAGCACACCTAGTGAATCCGGTGCTGAACTATTCGAGGTTAAATACTTTGATAGAGTTGCCTATTTGGCTCAATCCCCACAGTTTTATAAGCAAATGGCTATGGCCTCTGGTTTTGAGAAGGTATTTGAGGTGGGTCCGGTGTTTAGGGCTAATCCCTCCTTTACTTCTAGGCACGATACTGAGTTTACAGGCTACGACTTTGAAATTTCATTTATAAAGTCTCACTACGATGTTATGGAGCAAGAGGAACGTATGCTACGGTTTGTTATAGAGAAGCTTAAGCAAAAGTTTGGGGCTGAGATTGAAAAATCTTATGGTAGAAAATTAGTAATTCCTACCACACCTTTTCCTAAGGTAAGTATGTCTGAGGCTAAGAAGATACTAAAGAAACTTAATGTTCCAAGTGAAAAAGACGGAGATTTAAGTCCAGAAGAAGAAAGAAGATTATCTGAGTATATTTTGAAAGAAAAGGGGCACGAGTTTGTGTTTGTTACAGAATACCCAATTGATGTCAGACCTTTTTATCATATGCGCGTTGATGGGGATCCAACATTAACTAAAAGTTTTGACTTACTTTGGAACGGTATTGAAATTACAACGGGTGCGCAACGAGAACACCGTTATGACGTTTTAATAAAACAAGCTACAGAGAAAGGTCTCCACTTGGAGCCCTTACAACATTATTTAAACTTTTTTAAGTATGGTTGTCCTCCTCATGGTGGAATTGGGTTTGGTCCTACAAGAATGTTAATGAAAATATTTGATATTCCAAATGTGAGAGAAGTGACCTATCTCTATAGGGGAGTTAAAAGACTTACCCCTTAGAACCTGGGTGATTTTTGATTTCCAATCCTATGAGTTCGAGTAACGTCCCATCAGGGTGTTTTACAATCGGTATAAATGGCTTAGGTAAAGGGTTTTAAAGGTGGGGGTCGGCAATTGAACGATACTCGAACGAAAGTGTTTGTGAAGGAGTATTTGTTTGTCTAATCTGTGTATTAGCTTTTGATCGAGCGGATAAAATATTCGCGATCCGCTAGGGTGGTTTTGTTAGTGGTGTTTAAGCTAGAGACATCCCTGAAAAGAGTTGTGTAGCCTTCAATCGTACTTAGTAAAGCATCTTTATATGAATTTTTATCCAAGCCCAAAGGAACAGTACTGGTTAGTGAATTAAGTATATCGGTAGGGAATTTAGACTCTAGCCTCCTATTTCCTTCATTTGGTAATCCGAGCTTAAAATAAGCCAAAGAAACTAGTACATTAGATCTTAAGTATTCAAGAGCGTCTCTAGATTCCCACAGTTCACCTCTTTCAATTTTTGCATCCGTGTAGGCGCACCAACCCCAAAATCTATCTTCAAAATATTGCATTTTATCGTTAATCGGTAGGGTCTCAGGTTTAGCAATTAAGCACTTACTTTTCCACTCAGTTAAGACACCTCCAGGGTCAAATAAGACTAATACATCTTTATTTTTTGAAGTGGGTAAAAGATCTTCCAGTACTCTATATTGGTAATCTACGTGAATTGGTACGCCTTCTTCATAAAAAACGATTATTTGGTTAGGGTCACCTAAGTGAGTTGCGGGAAATAAAGTGGCTATCTTACCTACATTTTTAATTAGGTTTTCTTGGTGCTCTTTAACTATCTTTTCTCGCTTTGTGGGATCAACTAGTATATTTATATCTAAGTCAGAATATATGTCTGGTAGACCCTTTGCAAAAGATCCAGATAAGTACAATCCTATTACATCTGGAGACTCACTTAAATATTTTAATGCTTTAAAAGCAACTTTTTTATGATCTGGAAGTCCTTTAAATTTTTCCTCAAGTAAGTTCATATCCATAAGAAAATTTTAACAAGTTTATTTCAAATAACAAAATTAATAACAACCAATAAGCTTCAGTAATATTCATTTTAAAATATTTTTAGGTTCGGAAGTCTAGGAGTTCAAGTAAGTCTCATAGGGGTATGTTATGACGCCTACAAATGGCTTAGGTAAAGGGTTTTAAGGTGGGGTAGCTGATAGATTTTTGGTTTGAACCAAATAGTTGGTGAAATAGAGATTTTGATAAGAGTAATTGTATAATATAGATACTATTATGATATAACTTGAAAATGAGCAAAAACATAAAATCTACCCAATTAACTACTAAGGAAAAGAAGGAAGACATTAAATACTTAGTATCTGGGATAGAACAAATACATTGTGATCCTTATAAAAATGTTGAAAAAAAGGACTTCGAAAAGGAATTGTCCAAAACTCTTGATTGTACTGAAGAGGAGATGAGGTACGTTATTCAAGAAGCTTTAGTGTTATTGAGAGACGCCCATACAAAAGTTACTAGAATAGGAGGGTCCCTATTTCCTATAAAATACATATTTATAGGAGATATTCTCCACATCGTAGGTATCACAGAAAACAAAAAAGCTTTTCTTGGAAAGAAACTTTTAAGCATAAATGATATCTCGATTGAAGAACTTACCAAGAGAATAGCAAAGCTGTCTTCACAAGAGAACTTAGAGGTTCTGTTTAGAGATGTTTCGATCTATCTACAATCCAACAATATTCTCAAATATATAGATGTGAGCAAGAAAGACTTATTAAATATAGAGACGTCTGAAGGGAGTTTTGAAATTAACAAAGGAACTGAGGAAGAATTTCAAAATGCAATTGTACTGAAACCATTAACTTGGAAGAAATCTGATTACATTAAAAATCCCACCTACACAGGAAACAATACGTATAGGCTTCGCATGGAAGAAGAAACCCTTGTATTTCAGTACAATGCTTGTAACAACAGAGGACACACTGAGAATGAACTGAAGAAGTTTAAAAAAGTTCTTTCTCTCGAAGCCTCTAAAGCAAAGAGCATTATTGTAGACTTACGCCTTAACGGCGGAGGTGATACTAGTGTTATGGAAGACTCCTTCGAAAATTTCCCAGATAATACTCCAACGTATGTAGCAATCGGTAGAGAAACATTTTCGTCTGCCATGCATCATACGCTTTTTTTGAAACAACATAAAAACGCAGTGCTAATTGGAGAAAATGCAGGACAAAAGCCTAATAGATTTGGTGATAGAAAGGACATAGTCCTGCCAAACTCTAAAATTGAAGTTCAGTGTTCGTATAAGTATTTTGAGTTATTGCCTGGACAAGACCTAGATGTACTCAAGCCAAATATTCCTATCCCGATCACTGTAGAGTCTTATATCAAACAGAGGGATCCTCTAAATCTATGGATTAAGGAAAATCTTTAAGCTCAATGACTAGAGTTGTATACTTGTGTGTCTGTGAAAATGCGACTCCTTCTTCGAGGGCGAAAATGTCTGTGCTCTTTTGTTGTAGGATGATATCCGAACAAAAGTGCTTGTCTGCAATAAAGACTAGCCTAAGTGGCAGTAGTTATCAGTAGTGTTTTATACCACTACAGATGGCTTAGGTAAAGGATTTTAAGGTGGGGTGGCTGATGGGATTTGAACCCACTGCCTCCGCTTCCACAAAGCGGCGCTCTAACCAATTGAGCTACAGCCACCATAAATAGCTAACCCCCGTATTCAGGATACTTAGGCTTAGCCTGCTAGATTATAACGTTTTAATCCGTAGTTTTCCACTTAAATCGTACTATAAACCATTAGACAGGGTTATTTTACAATATGTGTTATTTGTTATTAATTCAATAAACACCCTATAGTACTTGATTAAGTAGAAATAACAGTTATAATATCCTAGATATGAACTATTTTAGATGGAACTGCAAACTTAATATTTCTGCAACAGCGGGTTTAAACCCTGTTATGCAGGTTATTGCGCAAGTTTGTGGCTTATCTAAGATTTAACCCCCCTTTAAACACCCGGATAAGCCTCCAAACGGAGGCTTTTTTTGTGCTTATTTTCACTTAATAAATCTCTATTTGAAGGCTTTTTTGGTTCTTTAAACCCTTTGTAGCTAAGGAAATACAAAGACAACTAAAGAACAAAGAAGCTCTTTAACAACTCAACTACAGCCACTATCAAAGGAGAAATCACATGTTTGGACCTAAGTTCAAAGTTGGTTGGGACGGATTCTATATCAATCTTCGTCCTTTTAAACGTGAGGAGATGGGTTACTTTGCTGACATGTTTAGCAGTCCCAGAGTTCATGAGTACACTCTGCAGTCCCGAGGTTTCACTCAACAGATGGAGGAGAAGTGGTTTGACAAGGCTCAGGAGAACGAAGATGTCTACTGGGCAATCGAGCCTGAAGGGCACGGTAAAGTCGTTGGTTCTACCGGGATTCACGATATAAATAGTTCTAACAGTTGTCACACTGGGATTATTATCTGTGACCCTAGTTGGTGGGGAAAAGGTGTTGCAAGCCGCGCCCATGTGGCACGCACTTGGTACGCGCTTACCTATCTTGACCGTGCGACTATTCAGTCTGAGGTTATGATTGAAAATCTTGGCTCCAGAAAGGCTCTTGAGCGCGTCGGCTACCATATTACAGGTCGTAATCCTCGTGTGAGGCGGTCCGGTGGTATGTACGTCGATTCTTTTTCTCTATGTCTGATTAGTCCCTTGTGGTTAACGCGTCTTTACCCCGCGGGATTACCTGAGGAATATGCTGAATCCGTTCAAAAGGTTCGTAATACTTTAGATAGGGCCAAGGAGGTGGTAGAGCTGCTTTAAAGAGTAATTTACTATTTTGCACTAGTGCACGATAGTAACTAAACTGTTTCAAGGTATATCCTTGATTGTGTGGTATACAGTTTACAAGCCTAGCTTGTTTACAAAACCACACTATATTCCCAATATTACAGAGGCCGTATGATCTAAAGCTTTTGGTAAAACTTTTCCAGTTGAGCAAAATCCCTCTAAGCTAGGTTTAAATACATTTCTATTGTCATCAGAAATATTAAAACCTCCTGCTAAACCTACATCTGTGCACGCTACAAATTTAAACTTAGTTTTATAAGCATCTTGAAAATATTTAACGACATCTCTAATGTCCCAAGGAGTGCAGAAATAATCGGGCTTTCCCGAGATTAAATATGTTTGTTGCCCATCGTAGGCTAGTAAAGACAGCATTCTGTGATGTAAGTCGTTAAAGGGAATGTCGTAGTTAATACCTTCTTGATCGGGTACAAAACAAAATTGAGGTAACCATGCGTATTTTATACCTTTTGGTAAAAATTTATTTTTCACCCATTCTGACAGCACTACGTTTGAAACTACGGACATTTCACCCGCCTCGTTTGCTACAACTGCGTGCTGATTTTTATTACCCGGTCGTAGGGTAAGCTCCGAAAAGTTTGGGTGATTGTGGGTCATGAGATATCTTGCATGTTCCCACACAGGAGAATTTTTATGCAGTGCTTGGTAAACAAATAGGCTTTCAGAACCATAAACTATTTTTTCTTCCGGTTTGGACATTTCCGTTTCTCCGATCGCTATAGCCTTAGACCACTCAATTGCTGATAGGCTGGTGGCATTTAGAAAGCAGGAACACTTTTGATTACTCATAGAGTGAAATTGCCTAGCATTTTGAGCTAAATAACTCCCGTCAAGGTCTATACTTATAGGTTTTTGGGATCTGTAGCCAAAAAATTTTACTTCTTTGTTTCGTTGTAAAAAAGTCATTTCCAGGTAATCACCTGTGTCTGAAAACTCCTGCTTTGGAGACTCTAGGACTGATTGATTTTTAAGTCTACTCTGGTAATCAAAGGTAGCGACTGTATCTAGGTATAATTTATAGTAAGCAAGCTCCGGTGACCTTAACAGGGTTCTCTCTGCAAACATATTTTCACGACCTTCGTTTTCATAATAGCTTAACAACCTTTCAGCTAGATCTGCGGTATCTGCCAATTTAACCATACCAGCAGCTGCGATTCCCATTCCTAGCAGTAGGGATCTTCGAGTTGTTTTTTTATGCAACAAAAAATTAGTAAGAGTCCCTAAAATTTCCGGGGTAAGAAGCATAGCTGCAGCTATATAAGTAGAGTCAGAAAAGTCGCTAATAAATGGATCTATAAGTGTTTTGGTAGTTTCAGGTGCATTGTCTTGAACAAATGGTCGAAGAGAATACATATTGGGTGTGTATTCATTAAAAGATAAATTTTTTTGGCCTTCATTTGTGTCCATTTTGCGATATACTATACCATACCATGTCCTATTTAGTAATATCTGATTTACATTTAACAGATAAAACCCCTCTTAATAAAATACATTTTCTGACTGATTTATTTAATCGGTACTCTAAAATAATAGTTGTTGGTGATTTGTTCGAGGGTTACCGTAGTTCTCCCAATGCCATTTATTATAAGTATTTGGAGTTATTTCAAGTTTTAGACAAAAAAAAGTGTTTATTTATACGAGGTAACCATGATAAAGATTTTGATTTTCCATTTTTAAAAAATATTGAGTATACTTCCGGTAGGTATGTAGTTAAAAATATTTATGGGAAAAGATACGCATTTTTACACGGCCATTTACATTTAAAAAGTATAGATGTTCGTTATTACCTCTATCTTATGCCACGCATCGTTACAAAAATCCTTTTACTTTACTACGACAGAATAGTTTCCAATTTAGAACCAAAACTAGAAACGCTTGAAAAAGAAGTTTCTTACTTAAAAGATATAAACTTAAGTATCTTTAAGGCATTTTCTAAAGAGTCTGGAAAATTTGAGAGGGTTATTTTTGGACACACTCATTATAGAGAGTTAAATAGACTGTACGCTAATCCTGGCTTTGTTGGTAAACAGCATGCTAGTTATCTGACTATTTCTAAGAATAAAGGTATAACTATGTATACTTATAAGTACTAAGCTGTGACTTTGTTTTTTTATTTACTCCAGTAGAATTAAACTTTAGATTTTCTAAAAAGTATTAAGCTAACAAATAAACCTATACCTAATGCACTTAAAGCTAGGTAAATAGTGTAGTCTGTTTTTCCAGTATCTGGTATTGGTTTTTGTACTTCTAAGCTACAGTCGTTATTATTAGAACACTTACTTATACCTGCACCTAAAACCTGTTCACAGGATTGATTTTGACAAATCAGGTGACTTTGCTGACCTGTAACACAGTCATTGTCCGCAGTACAACTGCTGTTACAGTTGCCACTTGTACATTCTTTTTGCGTACAGCTGTTTCCTTCGCAAGTTGTGTATGAGCAGTTTGCATCAGTTGCACATCCGTCTTCTCCTGAACCATCGACTGTTATACAAGCACTGTTACTGCACTCTAAGTGGGTAGATTCTTCTTTAGCATTAGTTTCAAAATTATCTTTACAGTAACCTTGCAATTTATTCCCCTCACTATCGGTATATTCAACTTTAGCTACGTTTATAACCTGTTTTTTATCTTCTACTGATTCTTGTAACTTTAATAAGGTGTATAGTGTGGTAGATTCCCCAGGATTGATCTTAATATTTTCGCAAGTAACCTCATCTTTTTTACTGTTAATATTACATTTATCTTTTGTTTCTTGTGAACTGCTACTAGATATTTCTTTATATTGTAAGTAATTCAAGTTCTGTGCGCCTTCTGATTTATAGCTTTTGTCTAAAGGATCTTTCAGTTTAACTCCCTCTAGTAAGGTGTTTCCCTTATTTTTAATTTCGATTTTAGCTAGTATTTTTTTACCAGCACTGACCTTTGCCTTGTCATCAAGTTTTTCTCCCATTTCGTTATAAAAAGATTTTGAGCACTCTAGATTAGACTCTTCTTTTTCCAATACTTTAACTGTATCACTACAATAAACTGTTTGCGCGCTCCCATTAACAACAATATTTAGGGCGGAGGAGTTAATAATGTCTTCTGAAGGGGTGGCATTGTCTACTATTGTAGAGCTAAATTCTAGTAAGTTTTTTCCTGTTTCAAAAATTACATTATCTTGAATACAAAATACTTCTTTGCCTTTATCGGGTATCTCCTTTATTTCGCATTTGGGATATCCCTCTTTTATTATAGGTAGGGTAAGCCAACTCGTGTTTTTATTGTTAAATACAGGGTAATTATAAAGAGGGTCTAAAACCTGCAAGGTGTCGATCTTATTTATATCCTTATCAAAAATTACCTCATTACTTTTTACATCTGTATTGTTTGTAGTTGTACTTGAGAATAGTTTAATGCTAGCATTTTGGGATTTTCCGATAGACACTGAGGCGTCTGTAAACTCTTTTGTGCAACTAAATTTTGTATAAACTGTTTGTACTACTTTTAGAGCTGAAACACATTCTTTATTTATATTTTTATCTTGTTCTACATTACTAGCTTCTACCTTTATGCCGTTGATAATTGAATCTTGATCTGTTTTTGCAATCGCCTTAGTTTTTATAGTTACGTAAATTTCTTGGTCAGGGTTTAAAGTTGTTGTTGTTACTGTGCAGTTTAAAATATTTACTGGTTCGAGTGTGCAACTAACACCCGACGAGTCTGTAATCTCTAAAAATTTAACATAGTTATTTGTGTTAAGAGTACTGAAAGAATCATCAAATTTAGTTACAAAAACGGGGGTTAAACCTGTATTTTTAGCTTTTAGAGTGTAAAAGAATTCACTGCCGTTTTCTACATAGGTTGGGTCTTGCTCACTAGAAGGGGATCCGTTGATTAATTTCGCACAACTGATGCTTGGCGGAAGAGAGTCCTCAAGAATTTCAAAACTTACTCTACACGCGTCTGTACCTACAAAATTTATATCTGTCTCTTTAACTAGGTAGTTTTTTATTGCAAAAAAACTTATAGAAAAGATCATAGTAATACCCAGGGTACCCAATAAGACGTTCCAAACCTTTCCTTTGTTTTTAGGTTGATTACTGATTATCCTTTTGTTATTTTGTTCTACTTGTATATTCATTTTTAATTACAATACTCATTTCCTTCAAAGGTAATACATGCCATGGAATCTGCTTCGTATTTTCCTTTTGAATTTACAGCAAACTTTTGTGTGGCCTCAAATTTACGTTTATTTTCTCCGGATACTGTTACCTCCTTAACATCTGTATTGTCAGCTTGTTTAACTATTGCTCCATTCAGCGAGAGTTGAAACTTTATTTTGTCAATTTTTGTGGTACTAGCGGAACTGGCTTTACAGGTTAGTATTATATTTCCGGTATAACCTTTGGGTATATTTGGTGATGTTTCGTTGTACTCAACTGCCCCCGAAGCGTTCTCGAAACTCATAAGTAAATCATCACAGCTAAAATTAGGCACAGGCACCTCTGGGTTTTTAACTGTTACTTCCGTTCGACAACTTGTAGCACTTTGGCACTCGTATCTTGGTGGTCCGTCAACGCACGCGGCTTTACATTCGGTAATACCATCATTCCAGATTCTTCCGTATATTGAAAATGTGCCTGTAGCTTTGGGTGTCCAGCTAAAAGAATTTATTGAGGTATTGTTGTTGGCATCTTGTACAATGTATCTTCCAGGTTGGTTATCTGAACTACATACTTGGGTTCCTGCATTTATACTCCCGTCGATTATAGAAATTCCAACTCCAGTGACTTTGGCATTAGGCACAGATTTAGAAAATGAAACATTGTAGGTTGCGGGCTGTCCAACTATTAGGTCTTTAGGGCCCTGGATACTCGTGCAATCTGGAATTGGGCAGTACCCTAGGTTAAAATTAATCTCATTAGTAGGAATTGTTCTTTTACAACCTACAGATTCTACTACTCCCTCGGTTCTGCGAGTTGCTCCTTCGACATTGCTATCTGTACAATTAATTCCATTGTTCACCCCTGTGCTTTGATCCGTTGCAGAAGCATTAGGAAAGTTAGATCCTCCGGTAGGTCTAATATATGTGTTAATCAACGTGCTCGCTTCTTTAGAGGCAGCCCAAGATCCTGAACCATCTGTAGTAGCAATTTTAGTTCCCCCAAGTGAGATATCTATGCCCCCTTTATACTCTTTTTGACCAGTACTTTTTATTACACAATAGGCCTTTCCCCCTATATCATAGTAGGTTGGTTGAGGTCCTGGAGTTACAACAGGCCCACATCCAGAGTTATCGTATACAAGTGTGCCTGTACCGTTAATGTCTACCTGGCAAGAGCCGCAGTTATTTTCTACTTGGCAGCTTACTGAGTGTGTTTTAGATGCCTCGTTAGCGGGGATAGTAACTGTTGTTTTGCCTGATCCTCCACCACAAGTTCTACAAGTTCCGTCAGCATAGTCTTCTCCTGGGCAACTAAAAGAGCCCGCATTTATATCTACGTCTAGGGCTTGGGTACATTTTGAAGGGTCCTTTTTTGTGATTGTCGCTGTTAAAGAAGCGCTATTACCTCCGCTACAGGCATGACTATCTGAATAAGTTATGTTAAACCCGCAGTCTCCCTCGCCCCCGGTGTTTCCTTGGTTAGGATCACAGGTGCAGCTAGATCCTGTCCAAAAACAATCTGAACCTGCGTGAGTGCTACACAAAGATTGGTTCATACCACTACAGGATGTTGGAACTCCAAAGTTACAAACCTTCCCACCTGCATCCGCACAGCTGCTTATGTTACAAGTATCTCCACCTCCACCACCTCCGGAACCACAGTTTGATGAGTCTACAGAGGAACCTTGCGTAGTGTAGTAGTGGTTTGCGTTACATGAGGATCCGTCATCAGAGGCATCTGCGTTACAGTGACCCTGTATTTCGTAGCAAGTACCACTAATTTCTTGGTAGCCTGCAGATCCTTTCGCCCCACAATATACATCGGTATAACTCCCAGGACTCCCACCACAATCACAACTACAACTTGTATCCCCCAAAACACTTCCAGTGTTTAAAATTTTTTGTTGGGTATTTAAGTATTTGTCTAGTATATAAAAAGGCGACAATGCAAAAAGAATTAAGGTAATTGAGTATAAAGGTAATGCTATTTTTTTGGACAGTTTCACAGGTAAATTCTATTTGATTTATAGGTAACGAGCAATCAACAAGTTAAAAAAACTTATAGTAATATATTAAAAATTTTGGTAAATTTATAAGTGTCTGCATTAAGACCAACAAATAATTATTTATTGGATGAGACTGCTTATTATCCTGAGGAAGAATCTCCCAATTCCCCAACTTTAAACCCCGGATCGCTTTGGATTTTAGACGAGCTTTTAGATTCTAATGGCGGCTACACCCCAAAAAAATTATTAGAGGTGTCCGCTTCAATTCAGAGCAAAGATGAATTTGACGTGACTGCTCAAGTGCAAACCTCATTAGCCGGGTTTTATAGGACTGTCTTTGGTGTTTTAAGAGGTGAGGATTTAAGATATTTATTTACAGACAACCAGCTTAGAAATTTGGGATTAACTGGTGCTGAATTATCCGGAACCACCTGCTACGATGGGCATAGTTTATATCAACAGATCGATTATGTATTTACCCATTATTGCGCTGCTAAAGGTATTCCTCCAAACTTACTACCTGAGGAAGTTTTAGATACGTTATCTCAGATAATAAATGCCGCCCATTTTAGTTTTGAAGACAACCCCTTTAATGACAATCCCTATAACCTACCTGGCTGTTTTGACCCTAAACAAACGAATTTTTATCCAGGTTTAACGAGATGTATTAATATGAATTTTCCAACTGGGAGTGACACCAGATTTCCGTACTTTAGAATCTGGGTTTATACACCAATGATTTTATCTGACCAGGATAGATTAGGGTCTACTCGGTATTTTCTATTAGATTCTAGCCCCCCTTCCACAAGAAAAAAATCCCTAGTAGGGGATATGAGAATACTGATGACATTGGTTTCCGGCCTACTTGCAATAGAAGAGGATTGTCTTAAGTATAAGAGGGTGTCTTTGGAGCCTTGGGTACAGATGAGCCCAGAATTGATAGGGGGTCTAATTGAGAAATATCGGGGCCATTTCCATTATCTTAAGATGCACAATGCGTATAATCGTCCAAAAAATAATTTTTCATTTCTACAAATTGAACTTAGCGACACGCGGATTAAAAATGCACTTTATAGGCTAGCCCAATTTGCAAATTTTATGCAACAAAATCCTATCTTATATCAAGACTTAGTCAGCGGGAATATTTCAGTAGAATTGAAACAGGATTCTGTTCCTATCGTAAAGACATCGAAAAAAAGATCTAGAAGGAAAAAAGCAAAACCCTACCAGTGTGCGCTCCCTTTATACGTCCCCAAATAAAGGTGGAGTATTTATAATTTATCTATAAGGTACTTAAAATACCCTAAATTACTCTTTAAAACCCTACTATAGATAATTAGATGATTGTATAAGTGACTACTATAAGATAAAATACCTTCAAACTTTCAGTTACCTTAATTTACCTGTTGCCCTCCTAAATGAATGGCCTTACTAAATGAAATTAAAATAATTTTAAAAGATGTTTTTGATATATATCGAGGCGTAATTAATTTTATTTTGATTCTCGTAAAATACCTTGGTAGCTATATTAAATACTCGTATTATTTACTTGTCAGCCAGCTTTATATTTACAAAAAAACTCTTTTAAAAAATACTCATAAAACATTTAGAAATAGTTATATTTTGGTAAGAACAACTATAAAAAAAGCCAGGTCTGAAAAAACTGTATCTTTAAATAATTACATAAAAGTTTTAAAGTCACGCTGCATAAAATTAAACAGATTTCCAACTAAACTATTTAAGCGTAGATCTAAATCATTAACACTACCAAAATTTAAAAAAAGCAAAAAAATAGATCGAACAAAAAAAGAGGTGGTTAAAACCTTTAGATTTTGGTTTGTCTTTAGGGCCAAACTGTATATATTATTTTTATTTTTAATATTTTTAATAGCTTCCTATTTTTATTTTAATATAATTTATTCTTTACCAAACCCAAATAATGTTGTTGTTGGAACTAAAAGGCTGACTTCTTATGTTTACGATAAAAATGGCGACTTACTTTATAAAAATTATAAAGATACAAACAGAACATTGGTATCAATTAACGATCTACCCCCCTATTTAATTGAAGCTATTTTATCTGTTGAGGATGATAATTTTTATTCCCATCACGGTATTTCTTTAACAGGTATTCTAAGGGCAGGTTACAAAAATTTTGAAAATAAAGATGTAGTACAGGGGGGTTCTACAATAACACAACAACTGGTAAAAAATACTCTATTAACGCCAGAAAAAACTTTAGAGCGAAAAATTAAAGAAGCTGTAATGTCCGTTATGGTTGATTATAAGTATCCTAAAAATGAGATATTAGAGATGTACTTAAATACTGTAAGCTTTGGGGGTACCAGTTATGGAGTACAAGAAGCTTCTCAGATGTACTTTAACAAAGATGCAAAAGATTTAACCTTAGCAGAAAGTGCTTTATTGGCGGGACTTCCTACTGCCCCAACAGATAATTCCCCCTATGCAGACCTTACACAAAGTAAAAGTCGGCAAGAAGAGGTTTTGGTGCTTATGGTTAAAAACGAGTACATAACAAACACGCAGGCAAGAGATGCTTTAAACCAAAAATTGAATATTCAGTACCCTGTAACACAAATAAAATACCCACATTTTGTTTTTTATATTGAGGACTATATTAGAAACAAATACGGAGAGTACCTTTTTGATAACGGCGGACTCAGGGTCTACACATCTTTAGACCCAGAAAAACAAAATATCGCCCAAAATGTTGTAACTGATGAAGTAGCCAAAATTTCTAGTCTACGTATTAGTAATGGTTCAGCTCTTATAACTAACAATAAAACAGGCGAGGTAGTTGCCATGGTAGGAAGTAAAAATTTTTATGCTAAAGATATCGACGGTTTTGTAAACTTAACTACCTCTTTAAGGCAACCCGGTAGTAGTATAAAACCTTTTAATTACTCGTTAGGTATAAAAAATGGAATGACTGCTGGAACAATAATTTTAGATACTCCTGTAAGCTATGCTACCCCGGGGTCTCCTGTTTACAAACCGGTTAATTACGACGGCAAATTTAGGGGTCCAGTTACCCTTAGACGTGCTTTAGCAAACTCTTTAAATATACCCTCTGTAAAGGTGTTAGAGAAAAATGGTGTTAATAACTTTATTGATTATGCACGATTATTCGGCTTTAAACACTGGGATAGAGACTATTACGGCCTTTCTCTGGCTTTAGGTGCAGCAGAAGTAACCATGGTGGAACTAAACCAAGGGTTTTCCGTGTTTGCTAATAAGGGAAATCTAGTACCAGTTAACCCTATTCTGTACATTACAAACAGTGGGGGAGATATAATTGAGTATAATCCTTGTGTTTATACAGAAGAGGACTTTAAAGATAAAAAAATTCTATTTAAACCAGGGGAATGCGGTACAAACATAATCCCTGAGTCAAATGCTTTTATTATAAAAAGTATTTTATCTGATTTTAATGCTCGGAAAGAGGCTTTTGGTGTGTCGATTTTAAATGTATTTGGTACTGGTGTTAAAACAGGTACTACAAATGATCTAAGGGATAACTGGGCGATTGGTTTTAACGATGAATACACAGTGGGAGCTTGGGTTGGGAATAATGACAACACTCCCATGAGCTATGTGGCAAGTGGTATTACGGGGGCCTCTCCCATATGGGCAAATATAATAAAGCAAGTTACAAACGAACAAAATTATCTAGATTTAGATCCTCCAGGCCAAGTTTACAAGGCAAATATTTGCCCAATCACGGGACAGTTAAGTTGCCACAGCTGCGGGGGTTTTGTTGAGTACTATGTAGAGGGCAGCCAACCTAAACAACATTGTTCCGAGGACTATATTAACTCTTTAAAAGAAAACAGAAACGAAGAGGAGAAAGACAAGTAGCCTTTACTCTTTTTTATTTAGATTCTAGTGAATTAGCTTTAAAGTTCTCGTAAAGTAAATTTGCTTTGTGCTATATACCGTTTTGTAGAATTCATCTGGAGTTATTTCTTTGAATCCGAAATCAAGCTCGGTGTTAGGGGTTACATCGTGGGGCACTATAGTAACGTAGTATTCTTTTTGATTATCTTCATAAGCTGTCCCGGATATCCCTCTTGCTATAAAAAAATTACCCAAGTTGGAATTATTAGTTGGGTAGTCTGCGTCTTTATTTAGTTCATACAGTAAAACCTTGTTTTTAACTCCAAATTTGGCCCGGGCGTAAGTAGAAAGCTTATTGGGCTTTAAAAAATATATAAAGATTCCAATTAAAACAAAGGCAACTATCAAAGGTATAAGGTTAAATTTTTTCTGTTCCATACTTACAATAATTATTTAGTAATTTATTAATAAATCAATTTAACTATTTGTATTATACATCTCAATTCTACTGGCACAAACTTTGCTCTTTATACTTACTGTTATTTTATCTATAATTAAGTATATGAAAGATCTGCCCGACTTTACTGTACAAGTACCTTTAGATGTACCCAGTTCAAAAGAAAAAAATTATATAAATAATTATAATAAACTTACTTTTGGTACCGGAAAATTGCTAATGTTTGCTGGAGACCAGCGAATAGAGCACCTATCGACAAGTTTTTACGGTCCTGGAATAACTCCCTTAGATATTTCGCCTGCGCATTTGTTTAATGTTGCTTCTGTGTCAAAGGTAAGCGGATTGGCCACACAGATAGGTCTAATTAACAGATACGGGAAGGAATTCAGCCAAATCCCTTACATAGTTAAGTTAAACTCACAGTCAAAAATACGAAAAGATACTTATGGCTACTCGAAGGGTTCTTGTTTATCCTCGATTGAGGATGTAATTAACTTAAAGGAGAATTCCGGCCTAAACATACCTGCTGTAGGTTATACTTTACTTTTTGGCATAGAAGAAGAAGGCCAAATGATGGAGGAGGCTGCAAACCTAATTAAGCAAGCACATAGTCAAGGTCTAGTTTTTATACTTTGGGTATACCCTAAAGGTAATGGTGTTAAAGACGAAAAGGATCCTTTAGTCATATCCACCGCAGTTACAGCTGCTTCTGTTCTTGGCCCGGATTTTATAAAAATAAACGCACCCAGAGATACTAAAAAACTCGAAAATCTTGCTAGAGCTGTTCAGCTAGCTGGAAAGGTTAGATTAGTAACTGCCGGTGGGAAGGCTGTTTCACCTGAAGCGTACTTGTTTGATATTTACAAACAAATTCATTTGTCTAAAACTAGTGGAGTTGCAATTGGTCGAAACTTGCATCAGCGTAATGTATCCGAGGCCGTAAAATTAGCAGACTCCCTACATGAAATTATTTTTGAAAACAGAGATATTAAATCGGTATTAAATAAGAATTACCCTAGATCTTAATTGCATATTAAGTAAGTATCTGGTAATTTCTACTACATCCTGTCTTCCTGAAATTTATTAATATTTAGCTACCTCTTGCCCAAAACAGGGAGGTGATTTAATTGAAAAAATATTTAACTTTAACAATAGGATTTATCATTGTCTTGCTTGGTGTAGGTTACACTTATTCAGTTTTTAGTGATACCGAAAGAATTGATAATAATACCCTAAGCTCTGCAACGGTAGATATTACTCTGCAAGCTCTAACATCTGGAATTATTGAAAAACCTGTAAATGTTTCTAATTTGGTGCCTACTCAGTGGACTGATTGGGCTAGAGCAGAAATATATAATGAGGACTACAGTACTTCTGTAAGAGTTTTTATGTATTTAGAAAAT
This sequence comes from bacterium, assembly GCA_009995545.1. GTDB lineage: Bacteria > Patescibacteriota > WWE3 > 2-01-FULL-39-13 > JAACPI01 > JAACPI01. The sequence continues at coordinate 9,949 of JAACPI010000003.1, read as the reverse complement.
ACTAGTGGTTTACTGTGCGATGAAGTTAACCTACAGGTTACAACGGGTGTACTAGGTACGAACACCGCTGAGAGAGGTACAGATATATATCTAGGTCCTATCGTAGATTTAGAGGGTGTTTCCAACAAGGTAGAGGTTACTAGCTATGTTTCCCAGTATTTGGGAATAACTGAGACTATGGCTATACAACAAAGAGCTCAAATTGATGAGAATGCTACCAACGACGTTCAAGGTGAAACTTGTACTTGGGATGAAGTATTTGTGGCAGAAACCCCAGTATATTAGTTAGTATTAGATTTACAGGTTTGTTAATACCACAGGCCTGTAAGTCTTTACTGTATTTTCAATAAAAGATACTATAGGTATTGTTGACTAAGTTTGCATTCTTATGAAAAACTACTTGTTGTTAGTTATCTTTTCTTTAGCATTACTAAACAGATTCTCTTTACCCACATCTTCACTTTTTACTGACCAAGAAACATCCAACGGAAATGCTTTAGCTGCCGGTACTTTGGATTTGACTGTTGATGATAACCAAGGAAGCAATGTGCAAAACTTTACATTTAATGATTTGGTTCCCGGTGATTCTAAATCTAATATCTTTACATTAAAGAATATCGGTTCTGTACCCGGAAAACCCACAATATGTATTAAAAATGTTACCAACGTCGAAAGTACTGGAACTACTGAGTTTGAATCCGATGGAAACCCCGGTGAACTTGGCGCAAGTTTGCTGGTAAACAGTAAGATTAACTCTTTTTCTTTGGTCGACGTAGATACATCTTTGGACACTTTAAATAATTATTGCTGGTCGCCAAGTAACGCTGGCGATTCCGAGTTTGCTTCTACAGGTGCAAACATAATAGATTATAATGAAACGGCTACTTTTGAATTACTCTTTACATTACCCCTCAATGTAGATAACAATATTCAAGGAGACTCTGTAAATTTTGATGTTGAATTTAATTTAGAACAACAATAGTGGATAAAGTGCTAGATAAAAAAAACTTATACTTTAATTTAAGTTCCTTAATACTACTTTCTGTTTTTATATCGGTTTACACGAATAAAATATTTTTATACACAGTTAAATCGGGATCAATGTCACCGACAATTAAGAAAAACAGCATTGTGGTTGTACTTCCTGCAAAAAGTTATAAAGTACAGCAGATTGTAACTTATAAAAAGTCAAATTCTACTGTAACACACAGGATAATTTCAATTATGGATGGCTATTTACAAACCAAAGGAGACGCAAATGATTCTGCCGATTTAAACCTTGTAGACTCTAAAGATATAGTTGGAAGGGTCTTCTTAACCTTACCTTTTCTAGGTTATCTAACTAATAAATATTTTTTGTCTGCAGCATTTTTAATTTTAGGAATTTGGTATGCATCGCCTAAATTTAAGAAACTTTTTTAAAACCCTTGTATACCTTGTTTTCGTTATTATTAGTTTAGCTAGAAACGATACAGTTTTAGCTAGCTACTCTGACAACGAAACTTCTTTAAACAGTAGTTTAAAGTTGGCCACCTTAGACTTTTCTATTAGAGATACTGATGATGAGAGTTTAGGAAATCCGATCTTTGACAGTACACAGATCTCACCAAGTATCCCAGTAATTTCTAAAATAAAAGTAGTTAAAATAGGCGGTTTAGATTTTAAGTACAAAGTTCAACTTTTAAATATTTCGGGCAGCGATAGTTTGTGTAACTCCTTAGACCTAGAGTTATCTATTGACGGTTCTATTGAATATAGTGGTAAATTTGTTGACCTTAAAAATCAGCAGTTTACAGTAAGTGATCTAGAGGATACTTTGGATTTTAAAACTTCTGTACCAGATGATGCGTCTTTGCAAAACAAAAATTGCAACTTCGACATCAAATTAAATTCCTGGCAAGCCGATCTTAACGAAGGGGAAGGGTTTTCTGATACTGAACAAAGTAATACGAATTCAATTTACACATTAGGCTGGGAGCCCTATGTCTTAGCCATTAATCCTGGAGCTTTAAGTGGGGAAAGATATGAAATTGGTAGTGATATTGTTGTAAATTGGGAGGCTACAAGTACGGGCAACCTACCAGATAATTCTTTACTTATTCAACTATCATACTCAGAAGACGGTGGTGCAAATTTTGTTGAATTTGCATTCTTACCCTTTAATAACGGATCTTATACTTGGAGTACACCTACTACCTTAATTTCTGATCAAATGTTAATAAAAATTTCAGCATCCAATTCTGATCCAGGTGGTCCATTTTTAATGAGCGCCGAAAGTTTGCAGTTTTCCTTGGCTCCTAAATACGTTCTTCGAGACATTATAATAAATGAGGTTTATTGGTCTGGTTCTACAAACAGTACTGAGGATCAGTGGGTTGAGTTATATAATAACTCCTCAAATATAGTTAATTTAACAGGGTGGACTTTAAACGGAGCAGGTGAGGGTGACACTAGTGTTACTTTGTCCGGTACACTGGGTGTCGGTGAATACTTATTACTCTCAAAGTATGTAACAACAAATTCCGCAATATCAGACTCTATAAGTTCTAATCTTGTAGAACCTCTTTTAAATTTAGACACCTCTGGCGAGTTATTACAGCTTTACGATTTACATAATGACCTTATTGATACAACTCCTTCAGGTAACTGGGCTGCTGGGGAAAATACTGTTCAAAAGAGATCTATGGAACGAAATAGTGTCCCTGGAGACGGCTCTGATCCTGTAAATTGGCATAGTTGTATTGATGCTGTGTGCAACGACAGCACTTATTGGGATACTGATGATGGGGAGGATTATGGAACTCCCAAGTCTTTAAATCACTCTAGTAACGATACTTTTGTTACAGAAGTTATTGAGGCTATACCCCTAAAAACCGACGATGTAGAAAATATTACTACAATAGAAAATGAACCTGAAGAGGGTCTATCTACGGATAGTATTGCTCCCGAACCTGTACCAGAGCCAGAGGAGAACAAAATGGATTCATCTGATGAGGAGGACATATTGCCTCAACAATCGTCGAAAGCAGAAGCAGAAATAACTATAGAGGAGCCTGCTGAGATATTTGGAAAACCTATTGACAACAAAGAGAAACCTGTGGATGCCGAGGTTGCTGTTGCTAAAGATACTGAAGAAGTTTTAACTAATACTGCTGACAAAAAAGAAGATGTAGTAGAACAAAAAGTTATTGTCGAGAAGGTATCTGAAAAAACAGAGGTGCCTGATTCAAAAGATCCTGAAGGGCCAAAAAATGTTAAAATAGAAGATATAGCCCATGAAGAAATTTAGTTTTTTACTGATATTCACCCTATTTTACCTTTTAGTAGCCGTTAATACAGTTAAGGCTGCTGATAGAAAAGTGGTTTGTAAAAAAAACGATTGTAAAATTGATTCTGATTTACCCTTATTCCAATATGATAATGTTTTCCCTTCTTGGTCTGAATCTAAAAGTGTAGATATTCAAAATAAGTACCCTAACCCTATCAATTCTTATGTTGTTTTAAAAAACGATAATTTTAAAGATACAGATCTAGATTCTGTAATTGAAATATCTATAAAAAATGGAACCACTTTAGTTTATGGCCCTAAATCGTTAAAGGAATTTGCACAAAATGGAAACGTTAAGTTAGGAGCAATTCCCAACAAGAATACACAAACATTCGTTTTTACACTTACAATGTTAGACGTAGACAATGACTACCAAGCATTGCGTTTATATTTTGATTTAGACTTTAATTTTGAAGCAGAGGAAGTGACTGGAAATAATAATAATGGCACTAAGGATAAAGACACTAAAAGTACCCTGCAAGATGTAGGGGATTATGTATCCGAAATATTGGGTATAACTGCGAAACCCAACACAGTAAAAGAAAATAGTAAAATTGAAACTGAACCTAAGAAGGATAAGACCCTTAACGAAAAATCTATAGGTGAAGTTTTAGGTGAAAATAGCTGTCGTGTAAATTATTACTGGTTATTTCTATTTATCCCACAGGTAATGCTATTAACAATAATTTTATTATTCTCTAAGACTAAGTGGAGAATTTTAGCATCAATTCTAGCTATTTTATCCGCAGTTTTAATATATATCAGTTCCTGCGGAAATTATTATTGGGTAGTTTCTTTAATACTTGGGCTTTTATCTTTTTTAAAACTAAGGAATTTTAACTGGCTAAGTAAATTTTAGGGTACCCAATTTATCTCTTTTATATTTTTTGATTTTAGGTAAGTGTTAGTTTTACTAAAATGCTTACAACCAAAAAACCCGGAATGTGCAGAATAAGGTGATGGGTGAGGTGCAGTTAATACTAAATGTTTTGTTTGATTAATTAATCCTAACTTCTTTTGTGCATATTTACCCCAAAGTAAAAAAACAACGTTTAGTTTTTTATTACTTATTGTTTTTATTATTTCATCGGTAAACTGCTCCCATCCAATAAACTTATGCGATCCAGGTGATTTTTGTCTAACCGTAAGAACAGAATTTAATAGTAATACTCCCTGTTTGGACCAGGCAGTTAAATCCCCGGACTTTTTGTTTATACTTAGCCCTAAATCACTTTCTATCTCTTTGTAAATATTAACTAAAGAAGGTGGGGGATTGATACCTTTTTGGACGCTAAAACTTAATCCGTGTGCCTGGTCTGTTCCGTGGTAGGGATCTTGTCCCAGTATTACCACATTAGTTTTATTAAAAGGTGTTTGGTTTAAAGCATTAAATACTAATTCTAAGGGCGGGTAAACAGTATACTCAAGGTACTCCTGCTTAACTTTACTTTTAATGTCTGAAAAATAATTACTATTTAATTCTTTTTGTAATATTTTTACCCAACTTTTTTCAAGTTTACTGTTCATCCCCCATCATTGATTCTATTTTATTATCCTCACCCTGCATCATGCTTTTTGGACTAATCTCGGTTTTAGCTTCTATAACAAATGTTAATTCCAACTCATCTTGTACTTCAAAAATGTTTTCTGCACCCGGGGCTTTTATACCAAAACCAGAGATTGTAGTGTTTCCCATTCCTGTAATTTCCAGACCACTTTCAGTAAAGATACCGTTTATTTCGAAGTCAGTTTGTTGGGAAACCTTGTTTACAGTAATTTCTAAAGTAGCAGTAGTTGCAAATTCTTTATCTTTGGTAATAGTATCTTTAACTTTTATAAGTTTAACAGTAGCATCTCCCGCGCCAAATAAATTTTTTATATCGGAGTCTCTTTTACTACTGTCCGTTGATAGAGAAAACAGATCAATATTGGCCTCCAAATTAAACTTTTGGTTATCAAAATCTGCCCAGCCGTACCCTAATACATTGTTTGTTGTTCCCTTAACCAATATAGAAGGTTTGCCAAAGTAAGTTTTATTAACCTGATAGCTAACACTTGATCCGTTAGTAATTTCATAAGTTATAGCTCCCTCTGGGGCGCTTGTAACACGGGGCACCCTTTCTTGTTCAATTTCTCCATCCTTCATCATAGACTCGCTTTGATTGTCTTCGAAGCTTTCTGTTGATTCCTCAGCAGTTTTCTTTTGTAACAAACTACAGCCAGACAAAATTAGGGTTGCTGTTATTAGCAATAAGGATATTGTTGTTATTTTTTTATTCATAAGAACTAAAAATTGGCACGTCTTTGTATAATAAATTAGACGTTATATATTTGTAAAGAGAACAGACTTAGACAAGCGGACCTTTTTACTTTTAGGCTCATCTGCACGGTACCCCAAAGCCAAAAAAGCTACACTGTTCTGACTTTTTGGTAATTTAAGTATTTTATTTACAGAATTAGATATAAACCCCTCCATAGGGCAACTATCAACTCTTAGTTCCGCACAGGCAGCCAAGGCAAAGCCCAAAGTTATGTAAGTTTGGTTTTTTGCCCAATTATTGGCCTGTTCTTTGCTTAACCCAGATAGCCAAGCGGTTACCCTGGCCTGACTTGCTTTGAGTGAAACTTTGTCTTTAAGACCCTTTCCTTTGCCGGATTCTTTTATGTAAGCTTTTATTTTATTTTTTATATCCGTATCCTCACAAAAAACTAACAAGTGACTACAGTCAGAAACCTGAGGTTGTAAAAAAGAGTTTAGCTTTAATTTATCTTTTAATTTTTGATCTTTAACCACGTAAATTTGAAAAGGTTGTATTCCAAAAGAGGTTGGAGCCATTCTTATTGCTTCTAAAATTTGGTTTAAATCATTAGATTTTACTCTTTTAGTTTTATCAAAACTTTTAGTGGCAAATCGCCACTCTAGGTTATTTAAAAACGAGCTCATTATTGTATGTTTAATTTATTAATAAATTCTGTGTATTTTTGGCAGTATTCGTACTCTCCAAAGTTGCCTTCTTTTTGTGACAAGGTTGTTTTGCAATTCTCTAGTTCTTGGTTTAAACCATATTTTATTCTTTCTATTTCACTATTTAATTGGGCATCCTCTGCCTTTATTAGGTAACTGTTACTTATTTCTTTCTGCATTTTTTGATTTTGGCTGTATATATACCAAAAGTAAGTAACAAAAATAAGAAGAACAAGGCCTAAAAATATGTATAAATACTTTTTCATATTGCACTTATCATATATTTAATATCGATATCTATCAATTTATCTGTTTATTTGATTTGCTTTCGCCTAATATTTAACATTATCGCAAACAATCCGTTAGCTATTAACCACATTATAGGATACAGAGCAGTGATTACGGTATATTGGCTAAGAGCTAATAACGCTATACCAAATCTTGCTGTATTTAGATAGTAAAAAGATAATGTTTCGGAAAAGGGCTCGCTCCAGCTTTTTCTTATTGTCGGAGCAAAACCTAATAAATCTACAGCTGTTGCAGTAAGTACTGAAAGTAAAGGTTGTTTTGCTACTAACCACAGCACTAAGGCCACAAGTGCTAAAAATAAAAATACTTTATCGGAGTTTGTAATTTTACTTACAGATCCAAATTTTACTCCTAATATAATAACTAAAAAACACATTAATGCCGCTGTAAGAGTTATAAAAGACCCGGGACCAGCTTTGTTGGTGATTTGTAAACCAAAAACAATTCCTGTAACTAGTCCCCACAAAACCCAGCTGTATAAATGAGGTTTTGTTTTACCTTTTAATATATCTTTTGAATAGGGGATATACCCGACAAAAGTTAAGGCAACTGCAACTATTCCTATTATTGTTTTGATTGTACTTATTTCCATATTTAGACTTACTTACTACAGAAGAATTTAATTAAATAAAGAAAATTTTCCTGCATCAATTTTTTTATTAGGCGCTGCGATAAACCTTTTTGAGTTTTCCTTGGGTAAATTGTCCTTATGCATATTTCTTTATGTACTTACCAAATATTACTTAAATACGCTAAGATTTAAAGATACTCCGAATTGATTCTCCCTTTCTATTTTATCTAAATAAATATTTTAATAATACTAGTTTGTGATGTAGACATAAAGTTGTAAGAGATTGCCAACTCTAATCTACACTACTCAGATAGTGTAGTAGTGAAAAATTGAATTACTATTAAATACTTTACTTTATTATTGATTTAACAGTATTATATCCGTGTTAAATAACTATAAGATACATACTATGGCTTCACTAAATACACGGGTAGATAGTTACTCCGGACCGGGACCAGAACACCAGCTAGCAACTATAAGTAACGATCTTGTAACAAGAGCTGACCATTTATCAGAATGTATCGTACAGGGTTTAGTAGGTCACATTGGGTTAACTTTGGAAATCTTAATATATACTCAAACTGAAAGCTTAGGATCGCCTCTAATAGACCGTTACGATGCAGATTTAAAAGTAGAGTTAATGGAGGGGTTAGAGAGACTAACGGAGGAAATTTTGTTTACTAACCTAGAGTTATTTAGACCTGCAAGGAGAGTCGAGTACAAAAGAGCCTACGATCTGCTTTTTAATAGGTACGGTCAGGGGGGTTGTCCTTTTCCTGTATATTCAGTTTGTCTACAAGATGATGTAGGAGCTTACTTAGCTGAAGCAAGAAAAAAACTAGTATTACATACTGAACAGCGAAAAGCGGAAGTGCCTTTATTAAACACGGAGATTAATGATTCGATTTTAGAGTATATCTCTATTTTACGACGAATGAGAATATCAGTACATTCCGACCTTTTTCTAGAAGTAGGTGAAGGGGACATGGTTATGCTTTTTATACGTGAAATTTTGGCTAAGAGGAAAGCTAATCAAGAAATAATTTCCTTGTCCGAGGAATGGAGAGTTGACTTAGTAGATTTAGAGTTTCAACTTGGGCTTTTACAGGAGCAAGCTGCTACAGATATGTTGGTTACCGCTAATGGGCCTGAGAGTAGGTATTCTTTACAGGGCCAGTTTATTACTCTGTGGGAACAGGTGACCGGGTCTGTAGAGGTAGAAACTTTATTGCAACAGATATTCCCTACCCCGGACCAACGGATTCTGGTAGCATCTCTTATTAAAACAGATGAAAATGGTTTTTATACATGGACAGATACTAAGTTAGCTCCTGCATCAACCTTGTACAACCTAATAAACGCCTTAAGAGAATACTTATCGGAGGTAGAAGAAGAGTAAGAGAAAAAATAAACTACAGATCTTTGCTATAATAATCTTATGGATGAAGGTTTAAATGATAATAGGGAGTTTGCCCCAGTTACTGAGTACTTGACAGCTTTTCGCTCTAGTTCAGTCTATCTAGAAGCAGTGGACAGGTACGTCTCTAATCCGCTAAGAAGGGGAGTTAAATCTGAGTACGCTGATCCTTATACCAGAGAAAGCGTTATCGGTAGGTTTGAAAATTCAGATAATGCTCAGGATGCCTTACTAAAGTATGCTGAGGATAACTCTATTCGGGTTACCCCAGATTCACTGCCACCTGAATTCACGGCGAAGTTATCTAATTACCACGATAAAGTTTCTGCAATGGAGAACGGGAAAAGGAATAATGCAGATACTATAAAAGACTTGGATATTGAGCGGAGTGCTTTGCACACGTCCTTAGCCAGCATGCTCGTAAGCTCAGGTGTTTGTTTTTCACACCCAATAGCCAGATTATTGGTTGGACTTATACATAATTGTAACTATCCTGGTTCAGACCTTTCAGTTTTAAGGCAGAATTCCCTTAGGCGTAAATTCAGTATAGGTCATTGATTAAGCACTACAATCATATATAATGTGTTTATATGTCAGAAGAACAAATTATCTTTGAGGATCATCCCCTACAGAAAGTTTTAGATAGTCTTTATATACAGAGTTACAGACTGGTACCTGCTAATAGATTGGCTATTCTAGAAGAAGAGTTTATTACTCCTGAAGAGGTAGGGAAATTCTATTTAGAATATCACCCATCTTTAGCTAGTTTGGTTATTCCCACCTATCAGGAACTTTCAGAGGATCTTCCCGCTGCTGAATTTTTATTAGGGTTACCTCAAGAATTTCTTGAAGAGTACCACAACTATTTAGCTAGAATAGCTTCACTTTCTTCTGCTACTTCCGGATTTGAGATTTTAGATGCCGATCAGGCACGGACCGAGGCGCATAATAAGTTGGCATTAATTTTAAAGGAGTTTTTTGCCATACCTAGCTTTGAGGTGGCGAGAGCTCTAGTAAAAGTACTTTTAATTGAGTCGGAAGTTGAGTCTCCGGGGGAAGTTGTTGCAAGTATTGACAGGAGGCTGGGTGCTTTATATCGAGCTAAAAATTAGGGTTCTATACTACAATTATATCTTTGCGGTTAAAATATAATATTTAGCAAACCTCTAAACATAGAAAATAAACTTCATTATTGTATAATAGTTGTGCGTTAAGGGTATGGATTTAATTTTACAAATTATTTTTTTTGTAATTTAATTTTTAATTTCTTTTATTGGGGTATCGTCTAATGGTAGGACGCTGGGTTTTGATCCCAGTAGTTAGGGTTCGAATCCTTATACCCCAGCCAATTTGCTTTCA
>JAACPI010000016.1 GCA_009995545.1 bacterium | reverse complement strand
CTTTTTGAAAATTTAAAAACATTAGGAATCGGTTCTGCTTCGTTTAAAAAACCTTTTGTTATACATACTAAGACTTATACAAATATCTCATCCATGCATAGAAAATATTACTACTATAATTCTTTGATAGTATTTTTAAGTAAACATAAGAAAACTTTATATTATATTTTTGCTCCCTTTATTAAGCTAATGCTTATTTTGCCAATTTATTCTTCTCAAAAAGTTAAGTAAAAGTATGCGTGGCTTAAAATTGTTGGATAGGTTGTTACTTTTTAGTTTAATTTTTACCCTGTTTATAGGTAATCTGTTGGATGTATTTTTTACCTTCCCTTTAAAACTTTTAGATATTGTAGTTATTTTAATCTTTATAAGGTCCCTTGTTTTTATAAAACATAGGGTTAAAAACATAGAGATAGGTATATTATCTTTTGCTCTATTTAACGTAATTGTTTTATGGCTAAATAATAAACATCTTTTTAATTTCTCATCTTTTTTATATTTATTTAGAATTTTTTTGTATTTACAAACTTATCCGTTTTTTGTTTATATTTTTTTAAAAATTAAAAGTTGGGACAACTTAAAAAAAGTAGTACCCTTATTTTTAGTTTTTCACTTAATTGTTTTTAGTATTTTTAAAAATCTTACCGTTTTAGGATACGATCCTCACATATCCAGACTTTATGGCCCCTTTTTAGACCCCAACTATTACGCCATTTTATTGGTACTTTTACTTACCTTATTTTTTAATTTAAGGCACTCTAGTAACTTAGATTTTTTCACTGTACTGCTAACTCTTGTTAGTATTTTTTTAACTTTTTCTAGAGTTGGTTTTTTATTGCTTTTATTACTATTACTTACAAAGTATCTGCTTTCAAAAAATTCAAAATATTTGGGCTTATTGTTTGGGTTTTTAATCTTAACTATTACTAACAATAAGTATTTACTAAGAATGTTGTTTGTGGGAGGTAACTCTCAGTCTTTTATTTACAGAATTCGGTCTTATATTGATGGAATTAGTATTTATTCTTTAAATTTATTACCCTTAGGTTATAACAATATACTAATTAATAAGTATTTTTTAACCTCAAATTTAAATATGTCTTCTAGTTTTACAGATTCAGTAGTTTTAAATTTGCTCTTAACTGGGGGTATATTTAACTTACTTATTGTTATTTTTGCCGCCTTTGTATTGGCCAAAAAACTACTTTTAAAAGGTTCTATAGCAGGTTTTACTATTATTGTTTTTATTTTATTTTCCTCATTTGTAATGAATGTGTTGTTTCAACCCTATTTTATTATAATAATTAGCATTCTTGTTGCTTACTCCCTTGTTTTAAACAAACCATTAAAACGTGTAAAAATTAGCACATAAGTTATAATAAACAGGTGCAATCCTATAACTTTAATCGTACAAAAAATAAAAAATTTAATTTTAGCCTACCTTCTTTAACTTTGCGCAAAAAATACAAAAGAAGACCCTTAAACTCCCGGTCTAAATACACGAGTAGTAATTCTGCTGATAGAGACAGTCTATACATCAAAATTATTGTTAGATCATTCATTTACTATGTAGTAATTGCTCTAGCCAGTTTTTTTGTTTTTATGGGAATATTTGCCAATATTAATAACTTGTGGGGATTTTTTAGACCACAGGTAACTTATGAAGATAAGCAATTTGGTCCTTCTAAACCTTATTTATCGACTCAAACTGAATTTACCAAGGAAAATACTGTTAATTTAAGTGGTACTGCCGAGTCGGGTAAAAAGGTAGTTTTGTATAGAGGAGGGGGTTACGCCGAAGAAACCATTTCGGATACTGGTAATAAATTCGAATTTGTTAATGTCCCAATTACTGCCGAAGATAGTGTTGTTACTAAATTTTATGTTGAGGTTGAAGATGGTAAAGGAAACAAAAGCCCTCAGTCGAACTCATTACTTATTACTTATGATGATAAAAAACCGAGTTTAAGTGTTAGTGACCCTACCCCAGATCAACGAGTTAAAGATTTTTCTAGAACATACTTAGTCAAAGGTAAAACCGAAGTAGGTGCCAAAATAACTGCCGATGAAAAATTGGGTAGAGTAGACTCTAGTGGAAATTTTACGGTTACAATTGCCTTAAAAGATGAAGTTAATGTTTTAAAGGTTGTATCTACCGATAAAGCTGGTAATGAAAGCCTTGTAGAGGTACCTGTTTATTATGAAAAACAACAATAGTTAGTTTAGCCTTATTCAACCTTATCATACCTTTTCCTAGGTTTATGTGCCTTCAACAATATTATTAAGCAAGTATATTGTGACTTGTCGGTGCGCTGTAGCCGGCGAAGGCTGGAGCCTACTGGGGGAGTTGAACCCCCGACCTACGGTTTACGATACCGTCGCTCTACCAACTGAGCTAAGTAGGCAATATTACTTTTATATTATTACACAAGGCGCAAATTTTTAGCTAAGTTTTAGTTTTATAAGTAAACTATTTGTAAATAGCTTTAAATAGGCTAAAATATGGTGTAGTTAAACCCTTTAGTCGAGTGTAACTCGGCTTAACAGTAAGAAGTGCCTTATACTTACTTTAAAGGAGCCGTAGCTCAACTGGTTAGAGCGCCGCCCTGTCACGGCGGAGGTTGCGGGTTCAAGTCCCGTCGGTTCCGCCATTCTAGCTTTTTCTCTACTCTAAAGCTACGAAGGATGAGAAATCAACTAATGGTTGCCTTTCTAATTTAATTCCTGATATTTCGTTGTTAATTAAGCGTTATACTCGCCCCATAGTAATTGACTTTCACTCTACTTTATGTATAATATTTGCAACTAAATACACATTAAATATGTATATTGGTAGAACATTTAAAAGGGTCTATTTAACTAATCTAATTAATTTAGAAGTTAGAGACTAAAATACGGACTAAAATAAATCCCCAAGATGTTGTTGATACAGTTTAAACCTTGTCGCCCGCATTGAGTAAGCTACGAATATAAAACTCCTAACTTATTTACTGCGCGCGGCAATCGTTTTTTCAAATAATCAACCTATCAAGGAGATTGAGATGAAGAAGTATCAGTTTATAACGCTGTTGTTCAGCTTTTTCCTGTTTCTTGGATTGTTCTTTCCCTTCGGGACAGAAAGTGTTCAGGCTCAGGAGAATTCACCTGAGGATGTATACTACGGCACTGTCGTAGGAGCGTCCTCGATCCGCGAGAGTGTAATGTTCAAGAACATCCAAACCCGGCCTACTCTGTATGTGGAAACTCTAGTGGATGGTGAGTTAACAACCCATCACTTGAGTGTGACCACCTCGGGTTGGGCATGGATGGACCTGAAAGAGTTCAACGACCAAGAGGTGAAAATCCGCATTGGCGGTGATTCCAGAAGCGAAAGCAACTGGAAAGGACCGAATTCCGAAGGGTGGTATGAGTGGGTTAATCCCTACAGGGTTGGTCTAACCATCCCCATACGGTAAATCTTGGTCAGCCAGTGTTAGTGACCTTCACAACCTCGAACACCTCAACAATGCCTACTAATGGTGCCCTAATAAGTTCTATGTCTGAATATCCCATTCGGGGGGCCGAGGTGACAGTCGATGGATGCGCTCAACCATACCGGGAGTCCTCTGACGACAACATTCTGATCTACTCCATGTTCAGTGGTATCTGTAATTACGATGTGATCACAGTCGCATACGAATTCACACCTACCACCACCGGGATCACTCAGGTGATTGCCTGTGCGGACGAAATTTTCTGCCAAAGTTCCTCAACTGAAGTTTTGGCCGAAGTCAATATTCCACCGGTTCCGGTTGGGATCGCTATCGTCAACCCTCCCCTCGAAAGAGGTCAGTGGGAGGAGATCTCTTTCTTTAGTGGTGATGGTGCTGACTCTCTTTACTTTAGCAGTTCACTGGGCTTTTCGGACGTTCCGCAAGGTTGTACCTCTTACAACGTGTACAGTCTGAGCTGTCTTCCTGGAGACTACCGCATTAATCTCTTGATCAAGCAAAACGAGGTGGCCACAACGGTCACATTTTTTGCTAGATCCTGGTACGGTAGTGAAGAGCGGCACACCAGCATCACCGCAGGTATTACCGACCATCCGGTCGCGGATACCGCCAACTTTCGTGTTCAAGGTGGTTATGTTGTTGAGCCAGGTGATCTGATCACTATGACCAGTGTTATTACATCTGGTCGATACTATGACCGATTACCCATAACTACTACAGTCGGAGAAGCGAATAGTGGACTCGACATCGTAAACTACAGCATTATTACACCTAATGGGGGGCTGCAGTCTTGCTTTAGACTATAGCACTGTTACCTGTGGTGCAGTTCAGGTCGAGGCTAGTCAGGTAGTGACCCTTGAGGTGTACGCTCGAGTGCTTGATGTAAAGGATGGGCGCCTCTTTGGTGAGATGCAAGCTGGAACTGAGTCTTATCTGTTTGACCTCATTTACAATAAATACTCCCTCGAGATTACTGGAGAAATTATTGTTGGTGGTAGGGTTCAAATACAGGTAGGGACGCCCAATGTTGGCTACTACTCCATGCACCTCAAAGGATTGAAAGCTCTTGAGCTTCCGACTGGGTGTTTACCCGATCCCGGAGCCAACGAGCCCGGCCACTGGAACTGTGAAACCTTGGGATTCGGTAGGAGCTTACTCTTCCAATCTGAGGTTACTGAGTCTCGCGGCTGGGTACGCATCACTAGCCCCTACGGTTGGGCTTATGAGGAGTTTGAAACCTTGCAGGATGACTCCTGCCAAGACGGAAATGCCCAAGGTGCGTTACAATACGTCACAGGCTATGTGTTGGAGGGGATGTTACCTATCGGGGAACTAGTCGTTCGTGCACTAAACACTTCGGGAGAAGAAATTGGATGCGCTGTGACTACTACAGAAGGGAAAGTCACCTGGATGGGACTTAAAGCAGGACCAGAGGGTGAGGTAATTACCTTCGCCACAAAGGACGCTGAAGTCTTTACATGTGGCTCCATCCTACGCCCACCCATGCCCGCGCAGCGTTTTAACCCCTCTCTCCTCTTTCTGAAGTACCTCCTTCCAAAACTCTTACTCCTGTGTTTGTATGTTAAAATTTCTACTGTTCTATTTTTAATATTAAGTATTTCTATGTCTAAATTACGTTTAATTATTTTAATTTTGATTGCACTTTTTTGTGTTGGGTTTTTTGTTTATAGAACTTCTTTTAAAAATACCCCTATCCCACCAGGTGAACTTTTAAGTAAACCAGTAAGTGAGAAAGAACAAATAGACTGTACTGGTGACTACGCAGTGTCTATTACCTGTATGCATAAGTTTAATTACCAAAATTCAAACATTACAATCGAAAGTACTTACCAGGAAAATGCAATTTACACTAGTTATATAGCCAGTTACCTATCTAATGGCTTAAAAATTTATGGTTTGTTAACTGTTCCAAATGGTGATCTAGAAGAAACATATCCAGCAGTAGTTTTTTTGCACGGGTATATTCCACCAAGTACTTACAAAACAACCGAAAAATACGAGGCTTATGTTAATTATTTAGCTTCAAATGGCTTTGTTGTTTTTAAAATAGACTATCGTGGTCATGGAGAATCCCAAGGTGAACCCGGTGGAGGGTATTTTGGAACCGACTATATAGTAGATGCAATTAATGCTAAAAACGCTCTAAAAGACTTTAAAGAGGTAAATAACAATAAAATAAGTGTGTGGGGACATAGTATGAGTGGTAACGTGGTTTTACGAAGTATTTTGGTAGACAGTGGTTTTTACAAAGCTGTGGTATGGGCAGGGGCAGTTTTTACTTACGAAGACATGGTTAAATACGGAATAAACGATTTAAGCTATCAGCGTAACCCAAACACTAATATCAACAGACCAAATAACGTTATTAGAGAGTCACTAAGATCTCAAGATTTTAAACTAGAAGATAGCAATTTTTGGTTACAAACCAGCCCAAAGTTTTTTATTAACGAACTAACTGTACCTATTCAAATTCACCATGCAGTAGATGATAAAGTGGTTAATGTAGAGTATTCTCGCGGCCTAAAGTTGTTATTAGAACAATATGGCAAAGAGTTTGAATATTATGAGTATCCTTCTGGGGGTCATAACATTACCGATCCTAGCTTTAGCTTGGCTATGAAAAAAACAGCAGAATTTTTAAAGTAAATTTAAAAAAACTTGTACGGTATAGTTAGTTACTATATACTACCCATAGAACATTTTAATCAGCTTAATAAATTTTTTTAAAATCTGCCAAACCAATTATTATGGCCACACAAGAAAAACCTACATTAAAAGTAAATAACGTTATACAAGACAAAAGTGCAGTATCTGTTGCAGTGGCCACTTTGTTACTTTTATTCTTAAGTTTTTTTGCTATAAGATATTTTAATAAAACAGAAAATACTGAAGGTAGCATAAATGGCGATGGTTTAAGTACTAGGGTAGATGATTTAAACAAAGATACTTCTTCAAAAGACTCTGATTCAATGGTAAATAAAGATAAAAATTCTGATCAAGAAGTTGTCTTAGGTACTGGTGGAAGTGACTTTAATTCTTCCACATGGGTTGCTACAGATTATCAACCAAGTAGCAAAACAGGGGATACACACACTGTACAAAGTGGTGATACCCTTTGGGAAATAGCTGAGGCCTACACGGGAAACGGTGCTAATTGGACACAAATTGCCCAAGCAAATAACGTAAGCTATTTATCTAATGGTAATCCGCTTATTATGCCCGGACAAGTGCTTACAATCCCTAGCGGACTGTAATTTTTACTTAAGCATTTCGATATTTCTAAAACCGATTTGTACTTTGTGTAGTAATACTTGTCATACATTGTAGTATATTATTAAAGGTCCGACCTTTAAAAGTGAACGTTATACCGCTTTACCCCTTTCTTTTAATTTAATATATTAGTGTAGTAAGTGTTTATATAACGCTGCGGGATTCGTATAGTGGTAATATACTACCTTCCCAAGGTAGAGCCGCCAGTTCGATTCTGGTATCCCGCTCCACGTAAAATCTTTTTATGTTGGTATTTCCCATCTTCTATTTTTAGATGTAAATTAATAGAGTGATACTATCTGATAAATCTATAAAACAAGAAGTTAAAAGCAAAAACCTTTTAATTAGGCCTTTTAAAAAGGAAAACGTGCAACCTAGTAGTTATGATGTACGTTTGGCAACTAAATTTAGAGTTTTTAAAAATCTTCATCAGCCTTATATCGATATTAAAAATAAAAGCTTAGATACTGTCAGTGAGCTTATTACAGCTAACGAAAAAGATGGTTTAATAATTCACCCTGGAGAATTTATTTTAGGATCTACCATGGAATATTTAGAGATTCCAAATAACCTGGTGGCGGAGTTACAGGGTAGAAGTAGCTTAGGCAGAATAGGTTTGGTAATTCACAGTATGTCCGGTTATATTGACCCTGGCTTTAAGGGGCATATTACCTTTCATATAACAAATTTAAGTAACACACCCATAAAAATTTACCCAAAGTTTAGAGTAGCTCAACTAGTTTTTTATAAAATGACTACTCCGGCAGAAATTCCGTACGGGGATAGTAGATTAAATAGTAAATACCAAAATCAAACCGACCCAACAGCGAGTAGATTGTTTAAGGATTTTGAGAGTAAAGAGGGCAAATAGCTTGATATACGTATGTAATGTGTAGTTATATCTTATCTAAACCATCCTTTGGTCTGTGTACTGTTGCAAAGGGTCTGGAAACTTTTCGCCTGGTACCCAGTTATACACGGGTTGTCCACAGTACCTATCCCCCTCTGGGCAGAAAGGACTGATTTTAGCAATTTTTCTTAGCCCACAAGGAGCTAATAGTATTTGCTGGGCTTCTGGGATTGCATTACCTATTGCTTTTGCTTGTTCTACAGTTATAAAAAATATTTCTTCCTGGGCCAATAAGCAAAGTCTTTGTCTTATTCTGTGAGCCCAGTTGAAAAGATTTCCACTTTCATAAACATACACAGCGTGGGCATTTGGTAAAAGGTATTGTGCATTTTCGGGAGATATTCCAAGTGCTAGAGCTTTTTCGTAGTTCTGGTAAATTACCTTCATTTTTTCTGCATAAAAAGACGCTAGCTCATTATTTTCCCTTATTAACATTGGTGTTATGTAGTCGGCCCCTCGATAATCTCTTGAAATTTGAGGCATTGTACCTAGTGTTGTTCTATGTCTCTGCCTCTGTGAATTAGCTGTATGAGATAATTTGGTTACAAAGCTAAAGTATATTTGCTGTAGTAAGTGGGTAGTAGGGTTGTGTATCCCGGTATCGAATAAATCCATAATAGAAGGGTTAACTCTTGGGTCAAAGACATACTGTAGAGCTTGTTTAATCCCTATATCTTCTGGCATACCAAGCATTTGAAATAATAAATGAGGTTCATACGTGCTATGTAATAGGTGTGATCCTTGTTCAACATTTCCAAAAAACCGAAGAGCTTCGTTAGTTGTAGTTAATTCGCTTTCTTCAAAGGGGTTATCTCCAACAGGTACTATAGGGGGTAGCTCTTGTAAAAAATCCGGGTTTATTTCTGCTACTTCCTCAATCATTTTTGCGATAATATACTTGGCCTCATCACTGAAATTTGAGCTTTCTGCAGCAGCGAATAATCTGAGTAACTGTAGGTGACTTAAGGTGTGAAACATTTTTGTCTTTTGACCTATTGGCAATGTGTACCTGGCAACCTCCTGCGAGATTTTTTTTGCCTTATCTTCAAGCCTTTTTAGATTGCGTTCACTAAGCTTCTTTCGATTATCTACTCCAGCAGGTTTTTCCTGGGATACTTTCAATAATCTTTGCAGGGCAGCTTCTTTAAGGGGTTCTAGCATTTCAAAATAGGCTTGATTCATGTAATTAGAAGCTTCAATAAAATGTATCCGTTGTCCCTCAGGAAGATCTCTTACTATATAGAAACCTTCTCTTGCTTCAACATATCGTTGGCTTTGTTGTTCAGAGTTATAATAAGGATGAGCGTGGAAGACATCGTGAACTACACTTCTGGAAGCTTCAACTCTAAAAGTAAAATATGCATGGAGTCTTGTTGTGTGGTGTCCCGCGCGCAAAGTATTTGCTATGACTGCACGTTCCCATTCTTTACTTCGAGTGGTCATTCGGGCGTCTCCCGGAGCATAGCATTGTATAGCCGTTGAGGCGGCAACATCGTTAAGAGTTAAATCCTCTTCACCCGTACCTTGGGATATTAATTCTATCCCAACTTTTGGACTCACCTCAAAGGTTTCTCCCAACCCTAGATAATGGTTATAGACCTCTATTGGGGATAAATTAGTTGTTTCTTCAGAAGACATTATTTATAAAACTACTTAAATACTTTTAGATTGTCTATGGGGTAAATTTACTTTAGCTAAAAACCCTGCTTTTATAGCAGTTTGAACAAAGACTTAATGCCAATTATACTAAATCCATTATATAATTGATGTTAAATGGATACTCAAATAGACGAACTAATTAAAAAAGAAGAAAAAAGGCAGAGAGAAGAACTACAGTTAATTCCCAGCGAAAACTACGCCAGTAAAAATGTTTTAGCACCACTATCTTCTGTTTTGTCTAACAAATACTCCGAAGGTTATATAGGTAAAAGGTATTATCAAGGGAATACGTATATTGACGAAGTTGAAAACTTGGCAATTGAAAGGGCTAAAAAACTTTTTAGTTGTAACTTTGCAAATGTTCAGCCTTTAAGTGGTACCCCTGCTAATATTTCTGTTTATTTAGCTCTTTTAAAACCTGGCGATAAAATAATGAGTATGAACTTGGCCAGTGGGGGGCATTTATCTCATGGTAGCCCGGTTAGTGTAGTTAGTACTTTATTTAATATTGTTTTTTACGATGTTAGTGAGCAAACCGGTGTTTTAGATTACGACCAAATTTTAGAGCAAGCAAAAAAAGAAAAACCTCAATTGATTATCGCTGGTGCCTCGGCTTACCCCCGAATTATAGATTTTGAAAAATTTAGCCAAATAGCTAAAGAAGTTGGGGCTTATTTAATGGCAGATATTGCACACATTGCCGGTTTAGTTGCTAGTGAGTTGCACCCCAGCCCTTTTCCTTTTGCCGATGTGGTTACTACTACAACTCATAAAACCTTGCGAGGTCCAAGGGGTGGTTTAATTTTATGGAATAACCAAGATTTATCTGCACAGATAAATAAAGCGGTATTTCCTGGGGGAGTTCAGGCCGGACCACACAATAATGTTCACGCAGCAAAGGCAGTTTGTTTTTACGAAGCTATGCAACCAGAGTTTAAAACCTATACCCAACAAGTAATTATAAATGCAAAAGTACTTGGTGATGAACTTAGAACACATAGTTTTAATTTAGTAAGTAGTGGGACTGACAATCATTTATTGTTAGTAGATTTGCGAAACAAAGGAACTGGTGGAAAAACAATTGCACAGGCTTTAGACAAAGCTGGGATAATTGTTAATTACAATATGATTCCTTATGATCCTAGCACTCCTTTTAAACCAAGCGGAATTAGACTTGGGACCCCAGCAGTAACCAGTAGGGGAATGGTGGAAAAAGATATGGTAAAAATTGCAGGGTTCATAAACCAAGCTGTCGAAAATTTATCTGACGACGTTGAGTTGGCAAAAATTAGAGAACAAGTCATAAATTTCACTTCTAGTTTTAAAGTCCCGGGTTTAGATACTTAGTCCTAAGTATCTAAAACTATTTTAAATATCTCCTTTGAATTTAAAAAGGTGGTAAAATGAATTCATAATCAATTTTATAAAAATATGAGCTATTTATTATTTCCTTTAATTTTAGTTGGATTAGTTATTGTGTTTGCTTTTGGTTTGTATAATAAACTTGTTACCTTAAGACTTAGAATAAAAGAGGCTTGGAGTGATATAGACGTTCAGTTAAAAAGAAGAAACAGTTTAATCCCAAACTTAGTAGAGTCTGTAAAAGGTTACATGACCCACGAAAAAGATTTGCTTACTAAAATTACAGCTCTTAGAACTCAGGTAGAATCCGAAACAGATAGGAAAGAATTAGGTAAATTAGATAGTCAGTTAAGCAGCGCTTTAGGAAGTTTAAAGGTTGCAGTAGAGGCTTACCCAGACCTAAAAGCAAATCAAAATGTTCAACAACTACAAGAAGAATTAACTAGTACCGAAGATAAAATTTCGTTTGCTAGAAGATTTTATAACCAAAACGTATTAAGCTTTAATACCTCTATAGCAACGTTTCCTGCTGTTTTACTAGCAGGCCCTTTAGGATTTAAAGCTGAAGAGTTTTTTGAGGCTAGCGACGAAGAGCGAAAAGAAGTTAAAGTAGATTTAACCACCAAGTAGTTAAGGGACTTTGCTTTAAGAATGAAAACTGACTTATATTCACAAATAGATAGTAATAAGAATAAGACTTGGTTAATAATGCTAGGTTTTGTGATATTTTTTAGTATTTTTATTTATGTTATTTCGTATTTATTTGCCGACCCGAGTGTAGCCCCTTTGTTTTTACCCGTAGCTTTGCTATTTTCAACGTTTAGCAGTATAGGCTCTTATTACTATTCAGACAAAATAGTTTTATCTACTGCAGGGGCAAAAGAGGCAGGTGGCCCAGAATTTCAGCAGTATCGAAATATAGTAACTAACTTAAGTATGTCGGCAGGTTTACCTACTCCAAAGTGTTACTACATTACAGATACCGCCCCTAATGCTTTTGCAACCGGAAGAGATCCTGAGCACGGAGTTATTTGTGTAACTACTGGTCTTATACAAAAGCTAAATAGAGCCGAACTAGAGGGAGTGATAGCCCACGAACTTTCTCACATTAAAAACTTTGATATTAGGTTAATGTCTATTGTGGCAGTTTTAGTAGGATCCGTTGTTTTAATTGCTGACTGGGCATTACGTAGTAGATTATGGGGTAAAAAAGGCAATAATGAAGGTTCTAACGGTTTAATTGTTGCTATAGCTTTAATATTTGCAATATTAACCCCCTTAGTAGCCCAAATTATTCAACTAGCCATTAGCCGAAACAGAGAATTTTTAGCAGATGCTAGCGGAGCGTATTTAACTAGATATCCAAAGGGCTTAGCTGATGCTCTTGTTAAAATTAGTGCCGATACCGAACCCTTAGAAGCTGCAAATAGAGGAACTGCTCATATGTACATTGCTAATCCTTTCAAAGGCAAACAAATCAGTAAGCTTTTTGCCACCCACCCCCCGGTTGAGGAAAGAATCAAGAAGTTAATGGAAATGTAATCTTATTTTGATGTAACTTGTTTCTTGTGTCTTGCTTTTTAGATTACTATAATCCTTACGTATGGATATAAAAGCAATTAAAAAGACAGAAGATCTAGCTAAACTTGTTTTATCAGAACAACGTTTTAATAAATTAGCACAAAACTTTTCTGAAATTTTAAAATATATAAACCTTTTATCTAACGCTAGAGTTGATAATTTTGAAGATAATTATATTGCTAGCGGGTTAAAAAATGTTGGTGTTAAAGACTCTGTTCAAAAAGAATATTCGTTAACGGGGGGGCAGGCAACGGCAAATAGCGTAAAAGAAAAGAACGGTTACATAGTTGTACCTCGCGTAATAAAAGGATAATTTAAACTTAAATCTTGGATTTAGAAAAAATAATTACAATTAAAGATTTGTTGGGAGGGTACAAAAACAAAAAGTACTCTTCTAAAGAGGTAATTAACTTATTTGCCGGGCGTTCCAAAGCACTTCAGCCAAAACTTAATCATTACATTACTTTAAACGAAGATTTAAAAAATATTCCAGAACAGGCTATTCCAATCGCTTACAAAGATATTTTTAGCACCAAAGGTGTTAAAACAACTGCAGCCTCAAAGATTTTACAAAACTATGTTCCACCTTTTTCGGCAACAGTTGTAGAACGACTAGAAAACAATAATTTTTATAGTCTAGGAAAATTAAACTGTGATGCCTTTGCCCATGGAGCTAGTGGTGAAAACAGTGACTTTGGGGCTACAAAAAATCCATATGATACAAGTTTAATTTCTGGAGGTTCCAGTAGCGGGTCTGCTGTAGCAGTTGCTAGTGGAAGTGTTTTGGTTGCAACAGCGAGTGATACAGGGGGATCAATAAGAAACCCTGCTAGCTATAACAATACTGTAGGCATAAAACCTACTTACGGAAGGGTTAGCAGATATGGAGTAACTTCTATGACTTCTTCAACCGATTCTATTGGGCACCTTACCAAAACCGTTTGGGATAATGCTTACGTTTTAAATAAAACCGCAGGTATTGATATAAAAGATGCTACAAGTAGTTCATTAATAGTTCCAGATTACACAAAAGATTTAGAAAACTTTGATGTAAAAGGTTTAAAAATTGGAATTCCTGAAGAATACTTTAGTAAAGATGTAGATTCAAAAATTATACAAAAAATTGAAGAATTTATAGCGATTTATAAAAACCAAGGAGCAGTAATTGTACCAATTAAATTACCCAATACAGAATACGGAGTTGCTACCTACTACATAATTACTCCAAGTGAAGTAAGTAGTAACTTAGGAAGATTGACTGGTGTAAGATACGGTGGACAACGAAAAGACTTTGGAGATGAGGCAGTAAGAAGGATAATGATAGGTACTTATTCATTATCCAGTGGTTACTACGATGCTTACTATGCAAAAGCCCAAAGGGTTCGTAATGCTATAGTGCAAGATTTTACAAAAGCATATGAGAAAGTAGATGTAATAATGGGTCCTGTGGTTCCTATTATGCCGCCTAAAATTGGTGAAATTGTGGACGACCCAATCAAAAATTATTTAATGGATGTTTTAACTGTAAATGTAAATTTAGCAGGTTTGCCCGCATTAAGTGTCCCCGCGGGGTTTATAAATAACATTCCAGTAGGCGCTCAAATTATTGGGCCAAAATTTAGTGAACACTTATTATATAAAGTGGGGGCTATAGCAGAAAAAGAAACAGAGTATTACAAAATTTTGCCTAATATAAACTAAATATGTTTAAATTTTTATTAAGTCTATTTAAAGGAAAACAAGTTAGCTCTAAAACAAAGAGGTTTGTTAAAGCTACTTTAGCAAGATCCAGTAGTGTAACAAGCTCTAATGAAGGTAATTTAAAAAGGTCTTACATTATAGAGTTAGATAGTATGCTAGGTTTAATTTTAAATGACCTTTATAAAAAGGCTAGCATAAAAGATAACTTAATTAAGGCTAAGAATAGGTTTAGTGCTAATGAGTACCAAAACCTTTGGAACTCGCACAAAGTACGTAATCGAATTGTTCATGAGCCTGATGGGGTATTTACTTCAAAAGAGTTAGATTCCTCAATTTTAAATTTTGTAAAAGTTCTTAGTAAATATAAGTAAAAAATGAAATACGAACCCATAATTGGTCTAGAAATTCACATACAGCTTAATACAAAAAGAAAAATGTTTTGTGGTTGCAGTACCGATATATGGAAAAAACCTGCTAACAGTGTTGTTTGCCCTGTTTGTTTAGGTTTACCTGGTGCTCTTCCAGTACCGAATTTAGAGGCTATAAAAAAAGTACAGCTGTTTGGTTTAGCCCTAGGTTGCAAATTAAACACTAACTCTAATTTTGATCGAAAGCATTATTTTTATCCAGACTTGCCTAAGGGGTTTCAAATTAGTCAGTATAAAAAGCCTTTTTGCTACGAGGGAGTTTTAGAACTAAAAGAAGGGAATGTAGAAATAGAAAGAATTCATTTAGAAGAAGATACCGGAAAGTCTATTCATGATGCTAAAACAGATGAAACTTTGTTAGATTTTAATAAATCTGGAATGCCTTTAATGGAATTAGTAACTAAACCTCAAATAAAATCCCCCGAGCATGCCCACGAGGTTGCACTTAAAATTGCAGAATTAGCAAAATTTTTAAATGTAAGTAACGTAAATATGGAAAGGGGAAATTTGAGAATAGAGCCTAGTATAAGCTTGCGCCCGCTTGGTCAAGAAGACTTACCCAATTACAAAGTCGAACTAAAAAATATAAACAGCTTTAGGTTTATGCGTTCTGCCTTAAAATACGAAATTAAAAGACAAACTAAAGAGTTAAACGAGGGAAACAAAATTCCTCAACAAACACGTGGTTACAAGGAATCTACCAAAACTACCTTTATACAAAGAGTAAAAGAAACCGATAGTGATTACAGATATTTTCCTGAACCTGATATACCGCCTTTTGAATTTAGTAAGGAGTATATCGAAGAAATAAATAAATTAGTGCCTGTTCTGCCAAGCAAATTAAAAGAGGAGTTACACGATAAGCATAAAATATCTACAGAAAAAATAGATATGCTAGCAAAGCTTAGTAGGGTAGAGTTTGTTATTAATTTAATTAAAGCGGGTCTTAGTGCAAAAGATGCCGTAAATGAGTCCCTAGGTCTAAGTAAAGGTCAGTACAAAGAAGTATTCGAGAATTTAGAGTTGTTTGTCCAAAAAATAAAAGATAGTAAAAAACACCAAATGGACGATGATTCGGAGATTCTACAAATAGTAAAAAAAGTTATTAAAGAAAACACTGCAAGTGTAAACGACTATAAAGCAGGAAATATAAACGCCCTAAACTTTTTAATAGGCCAGGTTATGAAAAAATCTGGTGGCAAAGCCAACCCTGCTAAGGCCAGAGAGATATTGGTAAATAATCTTTAACTTATAACCTATAGACTTTACAACTAAGTTATAGTTTGCTATAATGATATATAGTCAAATTATTACCCCTTTATGTAAGGGTGGGTTTGCACACAAACCCACCCTTCATAATACAATTATTTAACCATCAGCCTCTTTTAAATCTTCAGATTTATTGCCTCAGAACCAAATCACACCTAAAATAGTGTTAATGTTTAAAAACAAGGCCTATTCCTTATTAGTTTTACTATCTTTAGCCTTTATTGCCATTGTAGGATTAGTGTCTTATATTTTAGTACCCAAGTTTCCTACAATTAATTTTCTTTCAACTGTTGATAAGGTTGATTCTAGAGATTCTAAAAACATAGTATCTGAATTTAAAATTAACGAAAAAGATGATGCTTTTAAGGTTATTGCTGTTACAGACGGTGATACTATTAAAATTGATTACTATGGAAAACCCGAGTCCGTTAGATTAATTGGTTTGGACGCCCCCGAGACTAGGGGAGAAACTAGTACTTGCTATGCAAAAGAAGCAAAGGATTTTTTAGTAAATGCCTTAAGTGGTAAAGATGTGCGTTTAGAGACTGACTCCTCTGGCTCTGAACGTGATAGATATAATAGGCTTTTAAGGTACGTATACTTAAATGGTGAAAATATAAATAACTTGTTAATTTTAAACGGATTTGCATCTGAAGTTTCTTATACAACAGAATATAAATTTCAAAAAGAATTTAAGAGGTCTCAATTAGAGGCTCATAATAAAAAACTAGGTATTTGGTCTGAGGAATGTCGCATAAATCCATAAAAACCAGCTATAATTATCGTGTTATAATTTAAGCAGGTGTTAAAAACCCTTTAAAATAGCTTTTTAAACATTATGGTAGATACTGTATCTCAAAAAGTTCAGGTAAAAAATAAACAAATAGTAAACCCCAAGTACATCTATGTTCGTAACCAAGATCAGTTAAAAGATATGTACGAAGAACTTAAGGATGTTTCACCTATAGCTATAGATACCGAGGGTACTGAGTTAGACCCTTATACCAACAAGTTATTACTGGTGCAAATTGGTTCTAGAACAAGCTCTTATGTTATAGATGCCCTAAGTATAAAAGATTGGGCACTAGTTAAAGAACTTTTTGAAAACCCCAAAACTTTAAAACTTTTACAAAACTCAAAATACGATTATAAGGTTTTAAAACAGAGTCTTGGTATCAAAATAAATAACGTTTTTGACACTATGATAGCTGAAGCCTTAATACGTAGTGGTTTACCTATGGGTGAGAATCGTACAGGTCTTGGTTTTTTAACAAGAAGGTACACTGGCGAAGAACTAGATAAATCCATTAGGGATACTTTTACAAGGTTCACCGACGTTTTAAGCGATGATAATAAGGGGTTTATCCAGGGTGGGGAAATGACTGAAGCACAGCTAAAGTATGCTGCTATGGATGTTATTGTATTGTTCCCCATTTTCGATGCCCAATATAAATTACTACAAGAAAAATCCTTGGTAAAAGTTGCCAACTTAGAGTTTACCGTTATGCCTGTGGTAGGGGATATGGAGCTTAGAGGTTTTCAAATAAATGTTCCCAAATGGAAAGATCATATTCAAACGATGCGCGAGAGTCATAAAAAAATTGCTAAAGATTTACAAGAGGCAGTCCGGCCCTACTTTAAAATCCATCAAGTAGATTTATTCGGTAATTATGGTGACGTTATAAATCTAAATAGTCAAGTTCAGTTAATGGGGTTAATGAACGATAAACTAAACTTAAATATCCCTTCTACTGGAGTTGCTATTTTAGAGATTACAGATCATCCGATAGCAAAATTGCTATTAGAGTATAGAAAATACGAAAAAATGATCTCAGCTTTTGGCGATTCCTTGTTAAGTCAGTTAAATCCCGTAACCGGAAGGCTCCACCCTAATTACCAACAAGCTCGAACCACCACTGGTAGATTCGCTTGCTCTAAGCCTAATTTACAACAAATACCTGCAAGAGGGGAAGGCGCCGTATTTAGAACTTTTTTTGAAGCACCCGAGGGGAGAATGCTAGCTACTTGCGATTATTCTCAGCAAGAAATGAGGGTGTTAGCAGATCTTTCTGGAGACGAAACACTTTTGGAATCCTATAGAACCGGAAAAGACCTACACTCTTTAACTGCCGCTAATATGTATGGTGTACCTTATACCGATGACTTTAAAGACAAGCACAAAGACCTGAGACAGGCCGCTAAAACAATTAATTTTGGTTTAGTTTATGGTAGGGGCGCCTCCTCCTTAGCCCCTCAAATTGGAGTTAGTGTAGAAGAGGCAAAAGCCTTGGTTGTTAAATATTTTGAAAAAATGCCTAAAATTGAGAAATGGCTTAAGGAGGCCGCTAAATTTGGTGTAGAACATGGTTATGTAGAAACACTGCTTGGTAGAAAAAGATTTTACGAACTACCCGACCCAAGTGATCCTAATTATAATCGCGAGATATCTGGAATTGAAAGGGCCTCTAAAAACATGCCTATTCAAGGAACAAGTGCAGACATGACTAAAATAGCTATGATTAATATTGCAAAAAGGTACGAGGCAGAAAACTTAGATGCTGGTATAATTCATACCTTACACGATGAGTTAGTTACAGAAGCTAGTGAAGAACATGCCGAAAGGGCTATGCAAATTCAAAAAGAAGAAATGATTAATGCGGGTAAAACACTTCTTAAACAGTGTCCTGTCGAGGTAGACGGAGAAATTAGTAAACAATGGGAACATTAAGCTTTGTTTGTTAGCAAAGCTAGTTATCTTATTAAGTGTTTTACAATTTAAAGCTTGCAGTCTTACAAGTAGACTGCTAAAATTTTGTTATGATTATTTGTCAAAAATGTCAAAAAAGGCCAGCAGAGTTGCAAACGACTCAGTTTGTAAATGGTCGTAATGTTTATGTTGCGTTGTGTAGACAGTGTTTTGATGAGCTACAGACAAATCCTGATGGAACTTCGGAGCAACTTTTAAAATTTGGTATAGATCTTACCGAGCTTGCTAAACAAAACAAGTTAGATCCAGTCGTCGGTAGAAAAACAGAAATAGAAAGAGTTATCCATGTTTTAAGTAGAAGAATTAAAAACAACCCTGTGTTAATTGGTGAACCCGGTGTTGGAAAAACTGCTATTGTAGAAGGCTTAGCCCAAAGAATAGTTGATAATAATATCCCAGAAACTTTAAGAGGAAAGAAAGTAATTTCTTTGGATATGGCCTCTTTAATTGCGGGCGCCGCGCACCGAGGTGTTTTTGAAAAAAGATTAAAAGATATAATAAAAGAAATCCAAGATGCTAAAGGGCAAATTATTTTATTTATCGATGAATTGCACACTGTTGTTGGTGCTGGAGCTGCCGAAGGTGCAGTGGATGCTGCCAATATTTTAAAACCATTTTTGGCTAGGGGAGATATGCAATTAATCGGAGCCACAACATTAGACGAGTACAGAAAAAGAATCGAGAAAGATGCTGCTTTAGAGCGAAGGTTTCAAACTGTTTTGGTTAAAGAACCGACTATAAAAGAAGCTAAGTTAATACTAGAAGGCTTAATTCCAAGATACGAAACTCATCATCAAGTTAAGTATAAAAAATCAGCTATAAATGCTGCCGTAGATTTAAGCAGTAAATATATTAATGAAAAGTATTTACCTGACAAAGCTATTGACCTAATAGATGAAGCTGGGGCTAAAGTTAGATTATCTACCGTAGTGGAGCCCGATAACTTAAAACAGGTAAACGAGCAATTAGAAAAGCTTAACGTCGAAAAAAAGAAAACGACCGATGCTCAAAGATTATCAAAGATAGAAAAAGAAACCGAGGACCTGCACAAAGTTAAACTAGAGCTTATAGATCTTTGGACAAAAACGAAATTAGAAAAAGTACCTGTGGTAACAAAATATGATATTGCTGCGGTTATATCTGAGTCTACGGGAATACCTTTGGAACAACTTTCGGTAGAAGAGCGCGAAAAATTATTAAAATTAGAGGCAAACCTAAAAAATCATGTTGTCGGCCAAGATGCCGCAGTAGATGTAGTTTCTAGTGCTATTAGAAGATCAAGATCAGGTCTTAAAGATCCCAATCGACCAATAGGTACTTTTTTATTTTTAGGTCCTACAGGTGTTGGAAAAACAGAATTAGCAAAAGCCTTGGTAAAAGAATTATACGGTGATGAATCTATGCTAGTGCGCATAGATATGACTGAATACGGCGAAAAACACACGACTTCTAGGCTAGTAGGGTCTCCTCCGGGCTATGTTGGTTACGATGACGCAGGCCAATTAACCGAGGTAGTAAGAAGGCGTCCTTTTTCTGTTGTTTTACTAGATGAAATAGAAAAGGCCCATTCGGATGTATATAACCTGTTACTTCAAATAATGGACGACGGTAGACTAACAGATGGTCAAGGTAGAACTGTTAATTTTAAGAATGCAATTATAATAATGACTTCTAATGTTGGTACCGAAACCCTAAAACGTGAGGAGATAGGTTTTGGTAAGTCTGGGGAAAGTAGTGTTAGATCGCACGAGAAAATAGAACATAATCTAAATAAAATTCTTTCAGATAAATTTAAGCCTGAGTTTTTAAATAGATTAGATGAAATAGTGGTATTTAAAGAGTTAGCAAAGGAGCAAATACAGCAGATATCCAAAATCCAGCTAAAAAAGGTAGAAAAGATGCTTAAAGATCAAAGGGTTTTATTTGAATTTGATGATTCTGTTATAAAATACGTTGCTGATAAAGCTTTTGATCCTGATTTTGGTGCAAGACCAATAAAACGTTTTATCCAAAAAAATATCAGTGATGAAATAAGTCAGATGTTAATATCCGATGAACTATCAAAGCACGATTTGGTTAAAGCTAAAGTAGTTAAAGGTGCTCTATCTTTCGAAGTAAAGCGCAAAGCTAAGGTAAAGGTTTAAAGTTTAACAATTAGTTACAATTTCTATTGTACTTTGCCTATAGCTATGCTAAAATCTCCCAGTTATGGCTCAAAAAGAATTAAAAAAAGAAGTAAAAAAAGCCTCTAAGCCCGAAGCGGTAGAGAAAGTTTCAGAAGAACAGGTTGTTAAAAAACCTGTCGAAGATGTTACTGATTCTATTGATTCTACTGAGACAAATGAGACAAAAACTCCTGCTAAAGAAGAAAAGGTTACTGACAGAAACGATACCTTTAGAGTAGGGGATACAGTCAAAGTTTTTTACAAGATTATTGAGGGGGGAAAAGAAAGAGTACAGCCCTACGAAGGAACCGTTATTTCGAAACGAGGCGAAGGTATATCTAAAACTTTTATTGTTAGAAGAATGGGTATAGGAAACATAGGGGTAGAGAGGATCTTTCCTACATACTCTCCGAAGATAACCGAGCTAACTGTTTTAAGAAAAGGAAAAGCACGAAGAGCTAAGTTATTTTATTTAAGAAAAGCTCTAAGTAAAAAAGACGCTCGTATAAAAGAGAGAGTTTAATACCTTTGTTTTCTATTTTTTTTCGCAAAGTTAACAAGCAAGTAGGCCAAACTCCATTTCAACTTTTGCAGTTGCTGCAGAATTCTACCAATCAAAAATATTTTCATACAGGAAATTTAGATCCTATGGCTAGTGGTTTAATGCTCTACGTATCTGCTAAGTTTCGTTTTTTAGAAAAAAAATTAAAAAGTCTTACTAAGGTCTACGAATTTACAATTATCCAAGGGTTTAATACCGACTCTAATGATCTTTTAGGTCTTATAACAGATTACGACGTTAATAATAAAACAATTGACTTTTCTAAAAAAATAAACAGTTTACCTAGGAACTACATTACTCAAAGACCTCCAAAAATAAGTAGAAAAAACTTAAAAAAGTCAAAAATCTCTGCCTTTTTAAATAATGAAAAATTAGATAATTTACCTTTTAGACCTGTAAAAATTTACTATCTAAAGTATTTAGGTCAAAGTACTATTTTAAAAGAAGACCTGTATACATATGTTACAAAGAGTTTTAAATTGCTACCCGGTGACTTTAGACAAGAAAAAATAATAGACTTGTATCAAAGTAATTTAGCCAATTTTCCCCACAGCTTTAACTTGTATAAGTTTAAAATTAAGGTGTCTGGCGGGTTTTATGTTAGATCGTTTGTAAGAGATGTGTCCGAAAAATTAAACAAGCCACTTACCACGTTTAGAATTAATCGAACTAAAATGGGGTTAATAAAACTATAGAGTTACTTTTCGCTTTGTGTATGTAAATGCGTCTTGCTAAAGTCTTCTGCTATTCTGCACAATTCAAAGTATTTTTTTTGATTTTTAAATAAAAATTCTGCCTTCGGTAAATCTTTTATAAAGATAATATTGTGATCTAATAAAGTTTGTCGGGTAATCGAATCAATTTCAATTAGCGAGGTAATAGGGTGTAAATGGGTTCGATCTACAAGTTCTCTTAAACTATTACCATTAGGATAATCCCAGCTAGTAACTTTTATTCCCCTGCATAGAGAGTATTTAACGACTTCTGAAGTTATTTTAGTATTGGTGAATATCCAGGCATTTGTGTATTTACTATTTAAATCTAAAAACCTTGCATATACGTAAAGTGCTGTCTTGATGTCCGTTTTATATCCCATTTTCTTGTGAAACTTAGCCTCTATCATGTCTTTTTCATCCCCTTTTACTGCACTAACGTCTATCTCGTGGGTAACACAGTCCCCTTGTAGTATAAGATTTGTTTCTGTTGTATAACCTATCTGTTGTAGTAATCCTGACACAAATTGTTCAAAGGGAAAACCCGTGGGACCTAAATCTGAAATGGCCTTTTTTAGACTATATCTTCCGGCAATGTATCGACCCCTACCCCCAACTTGATCTAATGAGCGGAACACAAGGTGGTATAAATCCTCAGTTTTCATCCCTTCTCTTAAATTTGGGTATACATCACGTAAGACTTGTTTAATTTCTTGTTTATTTGCCCCGGATCTTTTTAGCGAGCTTATTACCTTTTCGGGTGAAAACTTTTCACTGTCTCCATTCGCCTTACGGATATTTATATTTGATGGCATTAAATACATTATAGCAAACTAAAATTAAGTCCCTATGAACTTGTTTAAAATTTTAATTAAATAGGTTGTTATACAACTTTGATACTATAGAATTAATCTATGTTTTTATTTTCTATAGTTGCTCTAATTGGTGGGTTATTATCCGTATTAAGCCCTTGTAGCGGGGCTTTACTGCCAACTTATTTTGCTTTAACTTTTAAATCTAGAGAAAAGCTGGTATTAAATACTTTATTCTTTTCCTGGGGTGTTTTGTTTGTTTCTATACCCATAGGTATAGGTGCCCATTTTTTATTTTTTCTTTTAAGTAATTGGGGAAAAGTAATTTTTCAAACTGTAGGTTTGTTGTTTTTTGTGATTGGTGTTACTACACTTTTGGATATTAAGCTGTTTAAGTTTGTTAGTACACCCTCATTTGATAAAAATCAGGGGTATTTTGCTACTTTTATATTTGGTTCTATTTCAGCATTTTCTTTAGGGGCCTGCTCGGGACCGATTCTTGGTGCCATAGCCACCCTTGCAGCCTCAACTAAGAGCTACCTTTCTTCCTCGATTTTAATGTTCTTTTATACCCTTGGAATTTTATTACCCTTTATCGCGATATCTTTTGGAATAGACCGGTCTAAATTTCTTCAAAAAATCTTTGTTAAAGGGAAAATAATTGAGTTTAGTTTGTTTAACAAGAGGTTTAATATTCATTCCTCAAATTTAGTCTCCGCTTCTATTTTCATTTTTGTTGGGGTTATTTTTTTGTTTTTTAACGGATCACTATTAAATGTTGAAAGATTGTTGAATATCAATACCGACATTATGATACAATGGCAAGAGAACCTTTTGGATATATTAAATTATTATAAATTATGAAGAATAGTTCCACATTACCTGCTTCAGTAATTCTTTCAGCAATTATTTTAGCTACATCTATTATTTACCATGCCAATGCTTTAAGTGGTAAAAGTTTATCTTTAAGCAATTTTAAAACAGGCCCAACCGCGGATGTTAATCCTGTAGAACCTACGGCTCCTACGCCCGATGAGAATGGTGCTCCTCAAGTAGTGACTGTTAGCTTAGACGACGATCCTGTTTTAGGAAATGCAGATGCACCAGTTACACTAGTTGAATTTAGTGATTATGAGTGTCCTTTTTGTAAAAGACATGCAGATACAACTTTGCCAGAAATTATAAAAAACTATGTGGATAGCGGAAAGGTAAAGATTGTATTTAGAGATTTACCTTTAAGCTTTCATGAGCCGATGGCCTCTAAAGCTGCAAATGCCGCAAACTGTGTTCGAGAACAAAAAGGGGATTCCGCCTATTACACCTTCCATGATCTTTGGTTTACAAATACCGCAGCTAACGGACAAGGTGTAAGTGATGAAAAAATGAATGAATATGCTAAACAAACGGGTGCCGACATAGCAAGCTTTACTAAGTGTGTTACAGACGGAAAATATAACGAAGAAATAAAAGCTGACCTTGCCGATGCTACTAAATATGGTGCCTCAGCAACACCTAGCTTTTTTGTAGGTAAAAGTGGTGATAAAGAGATTGAAGGAGAAATGATAATTGGTGCACAACCTTATAGTAGCTTTCAAGCTGCCTTTGATAAGTACCTACAGTAACTTTTAACTAACTCTGAGGGCGTAAAACCCCTCAGAGTTTTTTTTGCCCTCTTCCAATTAATTCTTTAGGCTTTTCGTTGAATTAGCCATAAATTCCTATATAATAAAGCGTAGTTTACGGCCCTATCGTCCAGTGGTTAGGACACCAGGTTTTCATCCTGGAAACCGGAGTTCGACTCTCCGTAGGGTCACCAATTGTTCTTTAGGGAGTTTTTGATACCTAGAAAGCTTGAATAAGGGCGATAAATTAGGTGTTCCATTCTTTAACTGTGTCACTGTTGGTTTGCTCTCAAAAAACATATTGAATAATATGCCTTTTTCCTTGGCATCCTTGGAATCTTCAATGATTTTATAAGGGTGTTCCATAAAATGGGTAACCCAATTTAGCATTTCTTGTATATCTAACTCTTCATCTTCCACCGTATCTCGTTTTTCTGTAAGTTTCGCTATTTTCCTTTGTATTTCATCGTACTCGCGCTCTAGATCTCTTTTAACAAATTGAGAAGTTGTAGTTTTAATATTTTCATAAATGTTTTTAGCCTCAACTCTTAGTTCGGTTACTGATTTTCCCACCTCAATAACTTCTTTCTGAACTTCTTTTTTCTCCTCTTCCCATTTCTCACTTACAATCTCTTTAAACGCCTCTATAAATTTTGAGGAAAATTTGACTTCTTTTACAAAATTACCGACAACACTCTCAAGTTCAGACTTAGAATATGACTCACGTTTGTGATCCCTATCACAAAAGTAAGATGGGTATCTTTTCCCTGATTTTCCTCTAGATCTGCTACCTTTAAGAATCTTTCCACAAGTCTTACATACAATATAATTTTTGTAAGGGAAAAGGGGATTATTACTGTTTCTGTTTACGCCAACCATTTTATTTAGGTTTTTTTCTAGCTTATATCCATATTTATCTTCTATAATTGCGACCTTTCCCCTGTTAGCCAGATTGAAAGTTTTAATATCTACCAAGCCCTTAAATTTAGCTTTAATCGGTTGATAATTAGTCCATTTTTCGCATATAAATCCTGCGTACACAGTGCTCTGTATAATAAGATTCATTTTTTTTATTGTTAGCAGTTCCCCACCTCCATACCCAATTTTATGCCCCAATTTATCTCTTTTGGTAAATTGTTTAGTTCTAAATCCTAAGTCATTAATATGTTCTACTATTTGGTTATCGTTTAAAATATTCTCGGACTTTAACTTAAAGATCCTTCTCACCCAGGCAGATTCCTGAGAGTGGGCAACTAGTACTGATCTCTTTTTACCTGACTCCCCCTCAACTTTGTTACTGGTAAAACCTAGTATAGCCCCTCTAGACCAGTATCCTTGTCGTGCATAGTTAATTTCAGCCCCTATCATTCTTGTCAGTATGGTTCTAACTTCATCCTGGGCTCTGTCTGCCTCATATGTTTCTACTTTCTCAGAAGGGCTGTATTTGCTCCAGTCGTATTCAAAACCTGTATGATCTAAAGTATTTAAAGAAGGCTGAATCAACTTATACACATCTTCAAAGGTAACTCCATACTTTGCTAACTCGGTTTTTAAATACTTATAGACGTAGCTCCCTCCTCTAGTAAGCCTGTCGATATTACGAAATACTAGAACCTCAACATCGTTTTCGGGATTTTTGCAGTAGGTTATTAAATCATCAAACTCATCCCTAGGTTTATTTGTTCCCGTTTCCACAATCGGAAAGACCTTCAATAAAGTGTAATCTTGTTGTGCAACATACTCAGTGCAGTGCCTTATTTGCTCTTCTATAGTGTCGCCTTCTTTTACCTGCTTTAGGGTAGAA